>CAVPCB010000078.1:0-76941 GCA_963702285.1 uncultured Acidobacteriaceae bacterium
CACACAGTGATGATGTATGAGTGGTTAGGAGAGGAGGAGGAGAGGAGGAGGAGGAGGAGGAGGAGGAGGAGGAGGAGGAAGAAGGAGGAGAGGAGGAGGAGGAGGAGGAAGAAGAGAGGAGGAGGAGGAGGAGGAGGAGGAGGAAGGAGAAGGAGGGAGGAGAAAGAGAGGAGGAGGAGGAGGAGGAGGAGGAGGGAGAGGAGGAGGAGGAGGAGGAGGAGGAGGAGGAGGAGGAGGAGGAGGAGGAGGAGGAGGAGGGAGGAGGAGAGGAGGAGGAGGAGGAGGAGGAGGAGGAGGAGGAGGAGGAGGAGAGGAGGAGAGGAGGAGGAGGAGGAGGAGGAGGAGGAGGAGGAGGAGGAGGAGGAAGAGAGGAGGAGGAGGAGGAGGAGGAGGAGGAGGAGAGGAGGAGGAGGAGGAGGAGGAGAGAGGAGGAGGAGGAGGAGGAGGAGGAGGAGGAGGAGGAGGAGGAGGAGGAGGAGGAGGAGGAGGAGGAGGAGGAGGAGGAGAAGAGGAAGGAGGAGGAGGAGAGAGGAGGAGGAGGAGGAGAGGAGGAGGAGGAGGGAGGGAGGAGGAGGAGGAGGAGGAGGAGAGGAGGAGAGAGGAGGAGAGAGGAGGAGGAGGAGGAGAGAGAGAGGAGGAGGGAGAGAGAGAGGAGGAGGAGGAGGAGGAGGAGGGAGGAGGGAGGAGGAGGAGAGGGAGAGAGGGAGGGAGGAGGAGGGAGAGAGAGAGAGAGGAGAGAGAGAGAGGAGAGAGGAGGAGAGAGAGAGAGAGGGAGGAGGAGGAGGAGGAGAGAGGAGAGAGAGAGGGAGGAGGAGGAGAGGAGAGAGGAGGAGGAGAGAGGAGGAGAGAGAGAGGAGGAGGAGAGAGAGAGGAGAGAGGAGGAGGAGAGAGGAGGAGAGAGAGGAGGAGAGAGAGAGGAGGAGGAGGAGGAGGAGAGGAGAGGAGGAGGAGGAGGAGGAGGAGAGAGGAGAGAGGAGGAGAGAGGAGGAGAGAGGAGAGAGGAGAGAGGAGAGAGAGAGGAGAGAGGAGAGAGAGAGGAGGAGGAGGAGGAGGAGGAGGAGGAGGAGAGAGGAGGAGGAGGAGGAGGAGGAGGAGGAGGAGGAGGAGAGAGGAGGAAGGAGGAGGAGGAGGAGGAGGAGAAGAAGTGGGTGTGCAGGTAGACTGGTTAGCAATACATTCCGCTAGCCCTGCGCATAGGGCCGCTGCGGGGCGCGTCAGCGGCCCAGCTCCGTGATCGAGGTGGTGACGACATGACACGCATTGCGCCGTCGTTGGTGACCTGATGACCGACACGGTCGCCCGTGCAGCGCTTCCCCTTGCCAAAGGCAGTGACACCCCTGCGGCGGTCGCCACCTGCGGTGGCGGCTCGGGTGCGAACATCGCCGCCTGGCTGGCCGTGGACGGGGCCGAGGTGGCCTTCGTCGGCCCGCGCGGGGCGGATATCGCCGGGCGCAACCGGGATATGGAGCTGATGGGCTACGGCGTGGACGCCCGGCTGGTCATGGACCCTGAGCGGCCCACGGTTCCAGGTTGTAAAAGTCGAAGAGCCTACGGAAACCCAGTGCGATGGGATGCTGCGTGGCATGGTCGCGGCTTTGGAGAAGCACCATCAGCTGCGCATTCTCGACGAGGCGGTCACGGCAACCGTGCGACTTTCTCATCGTTATCTGGCGGGGCGCCAGCTGCCGGACAAAGCAGTGAGCGTGCTCGATACGGCATGCGCGCGACTGGCTCTCGGCCAGAATACGACTCCACCCGCGATTGAGGACGCAACGCGGCGGATCGATGACCTGAAGGTCCAGAAGCAAATTCTCCAGCGCGAAACCACGGTGGGTGAAGACCACGCTGAGCGGCTCGCGGCCATCGAGGAGCAACTGGCTGCGAGCGACGCAACGGTTACAAAACTGAATGCGCAGTGGCAGCAGGAAGTCGAGCTGGTGCGGCAAATCCGCGCCATGCGCGGTGCACTGGAGACAGGCGCCGAATCCGTTCCTGCGGAAGGCGACGGCAAGGCCGGCGTCAAGCCATCGCTCAAAGCGCTGGAGGCGCTTGAAGAACAGCTGCAGCGGGTGCAGGGAGAAAATCCGCTGCTGCATGTTTGCGTGGACGAACAGATTGTGGGCGAGGTAATTTCTGCCTGGACCGGAATTCCGGTCGGCAAAATGGTGAAGGACGAAATAGCCTCGGTTCTGGATCTGGACAAGCACCTGCGCACCCGCGTGATCGGGCAGGATCACGCCCTGGGAGCCATTGCCCAGCGCATCATTACTTCGCGGGCGCGTATGGATGATCCGGGAAAGCCGGTGGGCGTCTTCATGCTCGTCGGCCCAAGCGGCGTGGGCAAAACGGAAACGGCGCTGGCGCTGTCGGATCTGCTCTACGGCGGCGAACGGAACGTGATCACGATCAACATGTCGGAGTTTCAGGAGGCGCACACCGTCTCCACTCTGAAAGGCTCGCCCCCAGGATACGTGGGCTACGGCGAAGGCGGTGTCCTCACCGAAGCCGTACGCCGTCGCCCCTACTCCGTCGTGCTGCTCGATGAAGTCGAGAAAGCCCATCCCGACGTTCTTGAGCTCTTCTTCCAGGTTTTCGACAAAGGCAACATGGAGGACGGTGAGGGCCGCTCCATCGATTTCAGGAACACCATCATCATTCTCACCAGCAACGCCGCCACCGATACTCTGACGAAGCTGACCGCCGACAAAGAAACCATGCCGGACAGCGAAGGACTGGCCCTGGCCATCAAGCCGGAGCTGAACAAGATTTTCAAGCCCGCCTTCCTCGGCCGCCTCATGATCGTCCCTTACTTCCCGGTTCGCGATGAGGCGCTCCGCCAGATCATCAAACTCAAAATCGGCAAGATCCAGCGCCGCATCCAGGAGAATCACAGGATTGCGCTGACCGTTGACGACAGCGTTCTGGACGAAGTCGCGAAGCGCTGCACCGAAGTGGAAAGCGGCGCCCGCAACGTGGACAATATCCTCTCCAACACCATGCTCCCGCAAATCTCGCGCGAAGTGCTGGCGCGCATGGCGCAGGAAGCCCCGGCGGAGCAGGTTCGTGTCGGCGTCGGGCCGGAAGGCAATTTTACGTATCAGTGGTAGTTACATGTTTTGTGCGTGCATGGCGCGTGGCCGAGTCGGCTGCCTGTCCCCGCCGCCAGGGAGAGATCGGAACTTATGAGCTCATTCAGCCAGGACCACCGGCTGCTTCGTTTCATCAGCCCGCTCAAGGGCAAAGTCCTCCTTCCGGAGCGGCTTTCCGGCGTGGAAGGCATCTCCCAGCTCTTCCGCTACACCGTCGATCTGCTGTCTCCGGCCGGCACAAAGATCGACCCCAAAGAAATCATTGCCAAGTCGGCCAGCATCGGTATTCACACCGACAGCGCCGGCACAGAGCGCTTTATCAATGGCATCGTCGCCAGTTTCGAGTTGTGCGGCGGAGATGAAGAATTCGATAACTACAAGGCCGTCATCGTGCCCAGTCTGTGGGCTCTCACGCTCAACAAGAACACGCGCGTTTTTCAGGGCGACAGCGTGATCGACGTTATCATCGACGTTCTTTTCCCCTACAGTATTCCCCCGACCATTGATTTCGAGCCGAAGTTCCCCGCTTTGGACTACTGCACCCAATACCGCGAAACCGACTTACAGTTCATTTCCCGCCTGATGGAGCAGCAAGGCATCTTCTACTACTTCAAACACACCGACGAGTCCCACGAGCTTATCCTTCAGAACGACTCGTCCAAACTCCATGACTGCGCAACCCAGAGCACGTTTCGCTACGCGCCCCAGCCCGGCGATAAGGAGGGCTTCTTCGACTTTGTAGTCGACACTTTTGCGGCAAGATCCACAATGGTTACCGGCAAATTCACCGCGTGGGATCACAGCTTTATCCGCAACAGCCGCCTGCCCAATCCACTCACCAGCGCATTCACTAAGGGGCCCCTGGGCGAAAACCAGAACGAAGCCTACGATTTTGCCGACAGCGCTGCTGCTTACTTCAAGCGGCGCAGCGAGGATTCCAAAACCGACGATGAGCTAACCCAGATTCTCAATGTCCGTCGCGATGCCGGCGATGCCGGTACTTTGATTGCGCAGGGGACCTCGAATGCTGTGGTTCTCGCAACGGGCTTCACGTTCACTTTGAAAGAGCATCCCCAGGACTCCGTCAACGCCAAATATCTTGTCACCCGCATTGAGCACGTTGTGCAGCAACTCCCGTCGTTCCGAGCCCGCACCGCTTCCCCCCCGAGCCCTACAGCAACACCTTCACCGCGGTACCGTTTTCGATTCCCTACCGCGCCCCGCTTCTCACGCCCAGGCCCACTGTGAACGGAATGCACACCGGCATTGTCGTTACTCCGGAAGGAGAAGACTCGTTCGCTGACCGTTTCGGCCGCGTTTGCGTGAGGTTCTGGTGGGATCGAGTGCGGAAAGATCATGAGGTTGACGTCACCCTGCTGCGCGTTGCGCAGTCATGGGCCGGCAAAGGATGGGGCACATACTTCTGGCCGCGCGACGGTGACGAAGTTCTGATCGACTTCATCGAGGGCGATCCCGATCAGCCCATCGTGGTGGGCTCGGTCTACAACGGCGTCAACATGCCGAAGTACGACCCCGCAGGACAGTACACGCTCTCCGGCATCCTCACCCGCAGCTCAAACGACGGCGGCGCCGCCAATGCCAACGAGCTCCGTTTCGAAGATCTGAAAGGCAGCGAGCAGATCTATATGAACGCCGAGCGCAACTACGACCTCCATGTCGAAAGCGACTGGCACACCCTGATTGGACACGATCAGCACACCAAGGTTGGGAACGACCAGTTTGAGGAGATCGGCAGGCATCAGTTTGTGACGGTCCATGGGGCCGAAGCCCGAAAGATCGAAAACATCAGCGAAATCAATATCGAGCAGGGTCAGACCCTGCGGATCGGCAAAGACCTCGAGGAAACGATTAATGGAAGACACGCTGAATCCATCGGGGGCGCGGCCGAGGAGGTGATCGGAGGCAACCATGTCGTAGTCGTCGGGAAGGATTGTTTGCTGCAGGTAGCAAATAATTACGTCACGCAGGTGGATCAGACGCAAAGCGTCGAGGCGGGTATGAATCTTTACCTGAAAGGCGGGATGAATGTGGTCATTGAAGCCGGCATGAACCTGTGCCTTTCCGGTCCGGGAGGCTTCATCACCATCGGCCCGGCGGGCATCGCCATTCAGGGAACCCTTGTCATGATCAACAGTGGTGGGGCCCCCGTTCCGGTTGAACCGGTCATTCCGCCAATCATGGGACCAGGACCTACCAATACATTGGATCCCTTCAAGCCGAAGTTCCCCGGCGACGAGCCACCTTCCAAACGCAAAAACTGAGAGACGAATCATGGGAATGCCAGCCTGCACCATCACCAGCATGACCGCCCACGGCGGAGTCGTCGTCGTCGGCTTCCCCACCGTGCTCATCGGAGGAATGCCCGCTTCGCGCATCGGAGACATGCATGTCTGTCCCATGGTCACCGTGCTGGTGCCGCACGTCGGTGGCCCTTTTATTCTCGGTTCTCCCACCGTGATCGTCGGCGGCATGCCGCAGTCGCGTGTCACCGACATGCTGGTCTGCGTCGGCCCCCCTGATGTCGCCTTGATGGGGTGCGAAACCGTATTGGTGGGTTCGGCCGGCGCCGGCGGCCTTATGGCCGCCATCGAGGGAATCCAGGCCATGGTCGTCCCCGTCTTAATGGCTGCTGCCTCTTCCTTAGCGTCCAGCCTCCAGTCCGAGCTGCAGCAGGATGGCACCATCAAAACCTCCGCCGCCCTCGGCGGCCGCCTGCCCCCCATCACGCTCAGGCAGGCCGGCTTCCCCGATTTGCCCGCGAAAGAGACGATCAATTTTCAGTCGGTGCAGCCAGTCACCGTGCCGCCCAACACGCCTCTCTTCCGCGCTGGCAATAGCAACTCCGATCCAGCCGGCAGCTACTGGTCGCCCGACCCGCCCTCCAGCAGTTCGCAATCCGCCTCCAAACCTGAGTGGAACGACGGCGGCAACCCCGTTTCTGCCGTGACTCCGCCCAGCGGCACGAAGGCCTGGATGGGCCCCGCTTCCGGTCATGGACAATCCCCTGGCGGCGGCAACCAGATCTTCGTTCCTCCCGGAACCATCACCCCGTCTCCCGCGCCGAACCAGGGAGGCCGATGACCGCCGCCGTCCACAGCATTCCGCCCGCGCTCGCGACTCGCTTCCTCGCCGCCTTCAAAGCCTTCGTCGCAGCTGTAACAGCGGCGGTTACAGATGCAGGCTCAGGATCCGCAGCTGGCGGCCGCGCCGGCGTTTCGCGTGTGGATGGACAAAGTCCTGCCTCTCCTGCAGCAGCAAAACGCCGCTGCGCAGCAGGCGGAGGAGGCCTTTGGCAAAGGAGATCCCGGGCCGATTCTCGCCAGTGCCGAAGACAAGCGCGGCCTGGCGAAAGATCTTGACGGATTTCCGCTGACGTTCGCCGGCCCAGCGCACGCAGCCAGTTTGGACGCGCTGGAAACCGCGCTGGTCACGGCGGCGTTTCATCTCTGTGCCGCGGCAGGCATTCCATAAACATGAGCACGCCACCACAATCCGTTGATGCCTCCGCTCCGCGAATCGGCCGGTGGGTGATTCCCACCGCTCCCGCCGGATGGGCGTGGACTCCCGGCTTCGGCATTCATAAGCCAACCGGTCCGGTCACGAGCAACATCTGTTTGAAAGAAGACGAACTGCTCGCCGGCAATCAGCTCGAGCTCTACATTCGCGCCCAGATCACCCTCCTGCAACGAACCTTTCAGGATCCGATGATTGCTGGACCCGCGCCCGTCGCCTTTCCAAACGCGGCCGAAGCGGCCATGCTGATGGTTAAACATCGGTCGCTGCAGCAGGCTGCGGTCTTCCAGGTGCAGAATTATGTCCGATGCGAGCGCTGGATCGGCATCGTGACCCTGACCACCATCGAATCGGAGCTGCTGAAGGTTCGCCCTGAATTCGATCAGTTTGTGCAGTGGCTCAGAATTGCCGCCGCCGAATGACGAGAACGCCACGCCGGAACGCCCGGCTTCAAACTGCAAAGACGGGGCCGGCGAGCGGGCGCTATCATGCAAAGGTGCGCCTCGCCTTTTTGAGGAAAACGACCGTCCGACATGGCATTTGAACCGGGACAAAGAATCGGCGACTACCAGGTCGTGGCGAAACTCGGCGCCGGCGGGCTGGGCGTCGTCTATGAGGTGCAGCACCTCATTTCGCAGCGACGCGAGGCGATGAAGATTCTGCTCCCCGGCCAGTCGGGCACCCCGGAGATGGTGGAGCGATTCCGCCGCGAAGTCCAGACCCTGGCGACGCTGAATCATCCCAACATTGCCGCTCTGCACACCGCCTTCTATCACGAGAACCAGCTGGCCATGGTCATGGAGATGATCGATGGCGAGACGCTGCGCGACCGGCGCGCCAGAATTCCCATCCCTCTGCCGGAAGCGCTGCACTACGTCACGCAAACGCTCCATGCGCTGGTCTACGCGCACGCGCTCGGCGTGGTGCATCGCGACATCAAGCCGTCGAACATCATGATCACGCGCGATGGACTGGTCAAGCTGCTCGATTTCGGCATCGCCATCACCAACCGCTCCACCGATCTGACCCACGCAGGATATCTGCTGGGCTCGCTGAACTACATGTCACCCGAACAGGTCAGCGGAGGCAAAGCCACAGCGCGTTCCGATCTCTACGCGGTCGGCGTGACGTTGTATGAGTTGCTCGCAGGACGGTTGCCCATTACCGGCGCCAGCGACTACGAAATCATGGTCGGCCACATGCAGCAGATCCCTCCGCCGGTTCATGAAGTGGCGCCGCATGTTTCGCCTGCTCTGTCGGAAGCCGTGATGCGTGCGCTGATCAAAGATCCGCAACAGCGTTACGCGTCGGCGGATGTTTTTTTGCAGGCGATCGGAGCGGCTGTTCCCACCGGCCAGGTGCCGATAGCCTTCGCGGCGCCCATGCCGCCGATCCGCCCGGACTCCGGTTCGGGGTCGCACGCCTCGAAGGCAATCATGCAGCAGAAGCCGGTGTCTGCGAGCGGGTCATCGAGCGGACTGCAGAACTTGCCTTTGGAAGAGATCACGCGCAGGCTGGCGCTGTACATCGGTCCGGTGGCGAAGTTCGTGGTCAAAAAGATTGCTGCGCAGTCCAGCGACCCGGAATTCATTTATCAGGAAGCCGCCCGGGAGATCCGCTCCGATGCCGACCGCGCCGCATTCCTGCAGATGAAGCGCTAGCTGCGCTCATCCGTTCAGCATTTCAAATGCCTTCAGCAGGCTGGTGTGCATGCGGTTGAACGACGCCGTCACCTCGGCAATCTCATCGCGCCCCTTCACCGCCAGCTGCGGCATATTCACTTCGCCTTTGCTGATGATATCGGCGTTTTTGGAAACGCGCCGCAATGGACGGATCACAACCAGCCATAGAGCCAGGTCGATCAGGACGATCGTGAGGAGAAAAATCGCGCCCAGACCGAAAAGAAGTTCGCGGAAACCGCGCTTCGCCATGGCGACCGGGACCGACATGGGCACCGACACGATCTGCGCCCCAACGATTGCGTTCCGCGTCCAGCCGAAACCATGGTCGCGGCCGTAGTGATCGATCATGGCCGCCGGCGCAGCCGATGCCTGGCTGTGACAGCTGAGGCATCCGGATTCGGCGATGATCGGAGCGGCAACGTACAGCACCGGTCCGGTCGGCGTGTTTCGCTGGCCGACATGCTGTCTCTGCGTCGGATTGTCGCGGAAGAAATTGATCAGGTCCGCCTCCCATTCCGTGGCGCGATCGTCGAGATTCGTCGGGTTCAGAGCCGCTTCCCGCAACGAATAGTCCGGATGGGTTGCGCGCAGCAGCTGAAAGGTGGCATTCGCGGCGTAAAAGGGAATGGTCTGCGACAGGAAATGATCGTTGTGTTCCGGCGTCTTTTCCAGGATCGGACTCACCTGCTGGTCGGTGTACTCCTTCGTGGCCGTCGCGTCGGCCGACATCAGTTCCGCCTGCTGTAACACGGCCTGCCGCGCGTCGTTCATCAGAAAACTGTTGGCGTTGTTTGCGATGAGGCCCATGCCCACGCCGAAAATGAGGATGAGCACGAGATTGAATTTGGCAAGCAGCTTCACCTGAGCCTCCTGAAATCGTAACCATCATAAAGCCCCACAACGAAGTCAACTCGGCTTCTGGAATACGGCCTGGAGGCGGGGACTTGAATGGCAGATCGATGCGACAAAACCGAATCCGCTCTCGACGCCAATGGCGGAAGTTGCACGTTATGATCTGGCCGCCGGTGCGCTGGCGCGCCCTCTCCGCTGCTTCTGCACTGAGTTCAATACCGGCTCGGCGCCTTTGATACAAGAAAGAAAGCCGCCGGAACTACAGCCGATATCGAGAATTGCACCTGGCCCGCCCCGGCACAGCAAGGGCACAGGCTTGTGGAATCTGTGTCGATCTCAGGGCACGGACTCATGCCGTGATTATCCATCTCGCGCGGGGACTCCCGTCTACGGCTCATCCTGAGAATGTTCCGCTTTGGCCCCACCGGCGTCAACGCTGGCCGGCCACTCCGTCCGGATCATGCGCAAACACACGGGCGAAAGTTTTCGCAGCCATTGACGAGGCTCGCAACCGGCCGGTTGTCTCTCCAGGGTCGTCCATGCGTTGAGCAGGGCTACAGCAAGGAGAACCCGCGCCGCCGGGCGTCCTGCCTCGAGGCGCAGCATCTGCCGATAGACCTCGTCCTTCAGCCGGTCAATCGCTCTCGCCGTGACTTTCTGGTGTCGCATGGCTGCTTTCCGTCAGGATGTCGGTCGCCCCACCGGCGCGCCCGACCGCAGGCCCATCCAGCGAAAGATGCTCATCGCCGGACACCAGTTCGTGAACGCCGACTGCAGGAGATTGAGTCCGACAAAGGCAGTGAGCCACAGCCAATTGAGAGAAACCCAGTGAGCCAGCGCGAGCGAAGCCAGAACCATAACGCCCGCCAGCAGACGAACGGCACGTTCGACAGTCACAGAGCGACCTCCTGTTGCTCCTGAGGAGCAGGTATGGCAGCGTGGGCCTTGCCGGCGTTCAGCATGTAATACAGCACCGGTACGGCAGGCCAGGAAAGGAACGTCGAGGCCACGCCGCCCGCAATCAGCGAGAGGCCAAGCCCCTGGAAAATCGGATCGGTGAGGATCACGCTGGCGCCGATGATGACCCCGCCCGCCGTGAGCAGAACCGGCCGCAGACGAATCGCTCCCGCGTCGATCACCGCTTCGGCGAGCGGCATGCCCTGCCGCCGGCGCAACTCGATAAAGTCAACCACGATGATCGAGTTGCGAACAATAATGCCGGCTCCTGCGATAAATCCGATCATCGAAGTAGCCGTAAAAAATGCGCCTAACATCGCGTGTGCCGGCAGAATGCCAACCAGCGTCAGCGGAATTGGGATCATGATGGCCAGCGGCACAGTGAACGACTTGAACCATCCGACCACCAGCACATAAATAAGGATGAGCACCGCCGCGAACGCCAGCCCCAGGTCCCGAAACACCTCAATCGTGATCTGCCACTCGCCGTCCCACTTCATGGAGTAGCGATCGGTCGATTCCGGCTGCACGGAGTTGTAGCGCGCCATCGAGTAGCCCTCGGGCAGCCGCAGCTGATCGAGCGCGCGGTTCATTTTCATGATGGCGTATACCGGGCTCTCCTCCGCGCCCGCCACATCGCCAATCACATAGACGACCCGCTTCAGATTCTTGTGATAGATATCCGGCTCCAGCGTAGTGTGTTCCACGCTGACCAGTTCGCGCAGCGAAACCATGCTGCCGTCCGCGCCGCGCAGCCGGATGCTTTCCAGCCCCTCCTCCGAGGAGCGCTCCGGCCGTTCGAATTCCACCTTCGTGGCCACGTCCTCGCGCGCGCCGGCCACATGCAGCAGCCCAGCCTGCGCGCCTGAGGTCGCAAGCGCCAGCGTCTGCGCCACCTCCGCAACAGGGATGCCGTGCAGCGCGGCCTTCGCTTCATCCACGCGAAAATTGAGCTGCGCCTGCGGGTCCTGCATATACCAGTCAGCGTCCACCACGCCCGGCGTCTGCTGAAAAATCTGCTTTACCTGGCGCGCTACCCCGATCTGGCCGTCAACGCTGGGACCGTAGATCTCCGCCACCAGCGTCTGCAGAACCGGCGGCCCCGGCGGCACTTCGGACACCTGAAGCCGCGCGCCGTAAGCATCGCCGATGCGGTCCAGAGCCGGCCGCAGCCGCCGCGCGATGGCGTGGCTCTGCGCGCTGCGCTCATCCGCCGGCAGCAGATTCACCTGGATGTCCGCCTGGTTCCCCTGCCGCCGCATGTAGTAGTGGCGGACGAGTCCGTTGAAGTTGAAGGGGCCCGAAGCGCCGGAATAAATCTGATAGTTCTCCACCTCAGGCTGGTTGCTCAGATACGCGCCCAGCGCCTGCGCGACACGAGTCGTCTCTTCCAGCGGCGTGCCGTCGGGCATATTCACGATCACCTGAAACTCGCTCTTGTTGTCGAACGGCAGCATCTTCACCAGCACCGCCTTCATCGGCACCAGGGTGCAGGCCAGCATCAGCAGCAGCGCCACAACGCCGAGAAACATCCAGCGGTTGCGCACGCTGCGCATCAGCCAGTGCATGGCGCGGCGGTAGAAACGCGTCAGCCACCCTTCCTCTTCCGGCGTAAGCGTCTGCGCGCCGGCCAGATGCTTCCGGTCCAGCAAACGCAGCGCCGCCCACGGCGAAACAACGAAGGCCACGACCAGCGAAAAAAGCATCGCCACCGAAGCGCCTACCGGAATCGGACGCATGTACGGACCCATCAGCCCACGCACAAACGCCATCGGCAGAATGGCCGCAATCACCGCGAAGGTGGCGAGGATAGTGGGGTTGCCGACCTCCGCCACGGCCTCCACAGCTACCTCGCTCAACGGACGTCGCGTGTTGATGGGCATCCGAAAATGCCGGACCATATTCTCCACGACCACGATGGCGTCATCGACCAGAATGCCAATGCTGAAGATCAGCGCGAAAAGGGTGACGCGGTTGATCGTGTACCCAAGCAGATAAAAAACGGCGAGCGTTAGCGCCAGCGTGACCGGGATGGCCAGCAGCACCACACCGGACTCCCGCCATCCGAGGAACAATGCAATCAGGAACGTCACCGACAACGTAGCCAGCAGCAGATGCTTCAGCAGCGTGTCCGATTTTTCTTTTGCGGTCGCGCCATAGTTGCGCGTGGTCGTAAGGGTGAGATCGGAGGGGAGCGTGACGCCCTTCATCTCGTTCACGCGCGCCAGCACCGCATTCGCGATATCCGTCGCGTTGGTGCCTTTGCGCTTCGCGACCGTGATGGTCACCGCGGGATAATCCTTCGCGGAAACTGCACCGGCATGCCCCGCGGCTATGCCGAAGAGTACGTAGTCTCTCGGCTCGGCGGGGCCGTCGACGATGCGTTCAGCGACATCGCGGAGATAAACCGGTTGCCCGTGCGCAACCCCCACCACCACGCCTTCCAGGTCACGCGTATCGCGGAAGAAATTGCCGGCATCGACGCGAATCTCCTTGTTGCTATCGGCAAATTCCCCGGCCTGGGTGCGCGCGTTGGCGGCCTGCAGGCGCCCCACCACGTCACCCGGCGAGAATCCGAAACCCGCGAGCTTCGCGCTGTCCAGAATCACCCGCATCTCTCTGGGCTGGCCGCCAATCACCGTCGTCTCCGAAACATCGGGAGTCTGGCGGATCGTGTGCTGCACCTCGTCCGCCATCTGTCGCAGCTGATAGGCGTCGTAGTGTGCGCCCCACAATGTCAACGCAAGAATCGGTACGTCGTCGATCGAGCGAGCTTTAACCAGCGGCTCCGGCGCTCCCGGTGGCATACGCCCGTTATTTTCGTAGAGCTTGCTGTAGACCTTCACCAGTGCGTCTTCTTCCGAGGTCCCCACAAGAAAGCGCACGATCACCAGACTCTGTCCTGGACTGGAGATGGAGTAGACATACTCGACACCCGAAATCTCGTGCATCAGATTCTCGACCGGGTTGGTGATGCGCTGCTCCACTTCCTCAGGCGATGCACCCGGCAGGGCCGTCATCACGTCCAGCATCGGCACCAGAATCTGCGGCTCCTCCTCGCGTGGAATCGCAAGCACCGCGAAAAAGCCCAGCGCCAGAGACGCAACCACCACCAGCGGCGTCAGCTTCGAGTTGATGAAGGCATGCGCCAGGCGGCCGGCGACGCCCTGTGATCCGTGCGTCATCGCTGCGCCTCGTTCCCGGGTTCGTTCGAGGACTCGATGCGCTTACCCGCCAGGTCGCGGTCGCCCGGATCGTTCACCAGCTTTTCGCCTGCCGCTAACCCGGAAAGTATCTCCACTCGATCGCCATGCCGGTTGCCCACCGTCACGTAGCGCAGCTGGGCCACGCCGTTTGCGTCGAGCGCGTACACGCAGGCCAGCGACCCGCGCATCGCCACCGCCGACTGCGGCGCCAGGATCATCGGCTTTATCCCGCCAGGAATGACGGCCGCCGCATACATCCCGGCGCGCAGATTCTTCACCGCCGGAAGATCGAGCTTCACCAGGAAGCTGCGACTGGCCGGATCGGCAGCAGGTACGATCTCGGCCACCGTCCCGTTCAGATCCGCAGCGTCGATCCCTTCCACGCTGACCGCGACTTTCATTCCTGCGCGTACCGATCCGATCAGCGATTCGTCCACCGTCGTATAAACCTGCAGTGGACCCTCACGATCGACTTCAAGCAAAGGCATCCCCGGCGCCGCCAGCGTTCCTGGGTCGGCCATCCTCGCGGTCACCACACCGGCAAACGGTGCATGCAGAGTCGTGTAGCCCAGCTGCGTGCGCGCGCCGGCCACCGCCGCTTTCGCCTGTTCGTTCTGCGCCGCATAAGCGGCGACTTGTAGCTGTGCCCCCTCGGACCGCTTCTCCACTTCGTCGAATTCCTGCGGGCTCACGCTCTTCTGCTCCTGCAGCATCCGATAGCGCGCCAGCGTCTGCGCTGCCAGCGAGGCCTGCGTCTGCGCCACCATCTGCTGCTTCTGGGCGGCGATTTCCCCAGCGGCTGCCTGCTCCAATGCCGACTGCATCGCCGCATCGTCCAGCGTCACCAGCAGCTGCCCTGCGCGCACCCGTTCGCCCGCCTGCACCAGCACCTGGCGGATATGCCCGGGAACCTGCGCGGAGATCATGGCTGTCTCCTTCGCATGCACCGTTCCCGTGGTCTGAATCAGCTGCGGCGTCTGCGCCGAGATGCTCTCGACCACGGCCGCCTGCACCGTCGGCGGCGGCGTGGGAGCGGGATTGCTGCCATGCGAACAGCCCAGCAACAGCATGAAGATGAGAACGAGGGACAACGACAGTGCGCGTTTCATTGAAGGTTCTCCGCTGAATCGGGTGTGAGTTGGCCGGTGGCATAGAGCAGCCCCGCGTACGCAACCGTATTTCCATAGGCCGCGCGCCAGTAGTTGTTCTGGCTCTGCCGCTGCGCATCTTCGGCGCGCAGCAGATCGGTCATGGTGGCGAGCCCGGCATCGTAACGGTTGCGCAGGATCCGCAGGCTCTCGGCGGACTCATCCATCGCAGCCCGCGCCGTTGCCACCATGCGTTCGGCAGTCCGGTGATCGGTGAAGGCCCGGCTCACCGCCAGACGAATCTGCTGCTCCTGCCCGCTCTCCTGTGCCGCCGCCTTCTGCTGCGCTGCCCGTGCCTCTTCCAGATGCGCCCGCTTGCCCAGCGGCAGAATGTCCAGGTTCAGCTGCGCTCCGGCAACCCAGTTGTTGCCCCCATCGCCGGCAAAAGTCTGCCGATCCATCTCCCAGTTGCCGTAAGCGCTCACCTGCGGGAAGTAATCGGACCGCGCGGCCTTCACCGCCTGTTGCTGTGCGGCCGTCTGCTCGGCCAGCGCCTTCAGATCCGGCCTCTCTCTGACGGCGGCAGCAACATCCTCCGCAAGGTTGCCCTCCGGATAGCTCTTCGCCTCCATGGGCTTCAACTCGGGGTGAATGTCGATGGTGCTTCCCATCGCCGCCTCCAGCTCTGCCCAGCCCGTCTCCGCCGCGCCCTCCGCTGCGATCGTCTCCTGCTGGCGCGCCGACAGGTTAACCTGCGACCCCAGCAGATCGGAATCGATTGCCAGACCGGCCTTCACCCGCGTCTGTGCGTCGTGCAGCAGAGCCTCTGCCGTCTGTTGCTCCTGCTGCGCCACCTCGACTTGCCGCTGCGCATACAACACATCCTGGTAGGCTCGCACTACCTGAAACACCACGCCCTGACGCACCGCGCCGCTCATCGAGGTCGCGCTGGCCGCGCCCAGCCTCGCTGCGTGGATCTGCTGCTGCGATTCAAACCAGTTGAAGAGCATCCACTGGCCGCTCGCCCGCGTAACGAAATCGCCCACCGGCGTCGGCCGATTCAGCGAGTCCACCGAAAAGTCACTCTGAGCGAAGCGTTGCTGGCGCAGCTTCGTTCCAAACACGTACACCGGGTCGTTGCCACGCGAAAGGTCCTCCGTAAAGTTGAGTCGCGGCAGCAGCGCTGTGCGCGCCATCGAAGCACCCGCGCTCGCAGTCTGCACATCGGCTCCCGCCACGGCTATTTGCGGATTCTGTCCCAAAGCCCGATCAATCGCCTGACGCAGCGTCAGCATCGGCGCCTGGGCTTGAACGCCAAAGGGCATCAGAGCCACCAGCCCCGCCACGGCCCACCATTTCCAGCGCAAACTCCTCATCGTCGGCTCAACCTCAACGGCTCCGCTGCGCACAGTGAGACAAGGGCACGGATGCCTTCTCTTCCCTAAACGACGGGAAGCGGGTAAGCGTTACAGATTTGCCGGGAAATTTTTGAGCCGCAGATATTCTTCGGTCAGTAGCCGCCGCAGAACCACCTGACCTTCCTCTTCAGGACACACGTCCAGCGAACGGCAGCGATCGATGGCCCGCTTCAGGTCGTCAATGAACGCTACGCACGCGGGACACGCCTCGATGTGCCGCCGCATGCGTTCACAGCTTTCCGGCTCCAGCTTGCCATCGAGGTACTCCGACAGATTTGCGAAAATCTCGCCGCACGGTGCCGGCCTTTTCCTTGTCAACTTCTTCCGCTTCCGGCCCTCTGGAATCCCCCGCAGCAGCTTCGCCATCTCCTGCCGCACCAGAAGCCTCGCCCGGTGCAGTCTCACCCGCACCGTACCGGGCTGGATCGACAGGATTCTCGCCACCAGATCGCTGTCCAGTTCTTCCATATCGTGCAGCACCAGAACAATTCTGTAACGGGGTGGCAACGCCAGAACCGCCTGATGCAGCAGGTTGTGATCCTGCCGTTCCACCGCCTGTTCCTCAGGACCAGCCGCAGAGTCGGCCAGCAGCAGAGATTCCAGTTCGGCATCGTCCGGCACCAGTTGATTGAGAGCGATGGTTTTCTGCCAGGCCGCCGTCCTCCGCCCCTGCCAGCAGCGATTCTTCGCTGCCGTGTACAGCCACGCCGACAGCGCCTCCGGATCCTCGATCTTCGCCAGGTGCGGCAACGCCTTCAGCAGCACCTCCTGCGCCGTGTCTTCGCCATCCTCGCGATGGCCGCACACTTTGATCCCAAACGACAGCACCGTCCGGCGCAAAAGGCCGAGCGCACGTTCCACGCTGGGCTCATCGCCCCTGCGCAACAGCGCAATCGCCTCTTTCAGTTCAGGACGCACGGTTCAGCCTATGCGGAGATGAGTCGATTCTATCTCTGCGTCGGCAAAGGCCCCGTCGCAATGCGGATTGCCTTTCTCAATCGCCGTGGAATCTCTACAGAAATACCACCTGCTTCGATTCGCTGATCATCTGGATGAACGACCCAACCCCGACATAATCGATATTGGGGTAATCGATCATTTCTTCTTCCTTCAGCCCCATCACCCCCATCGACATCTCGCACACGTGAATGCGCACGCCGAACTCAGCCGCGTCCTTCATCAGTTCTTCCAGTGACTTGACGCCGTGCTGTTTCATCACCGAGCGAATCATCTTCGGACCGATGCCCGCCATCTGCATCTTCGAGAGCGGCAGAGCCTGCGAGCCGCGCGGCAGCATCCAGCCGAACATCTTGTCCAGAAATCCCTTCTTCGCGGATTTCTTCGGGTCCCGCAGCGCTGCGGTCGCCCAGAAGGTGAAGAACATATCCACCTCCATGTCATAGGCCACCGCCCCAAGCGCAATAATGAAGGCCGCAATCGTCGTGTCCAGGTTGCCGCTCATCACCCCGATGGCGAGCCGGCCCTCCCCTGAGGATTTCTCCAGCGCTTCCACCCGTTCCTTCAGTTCCGTCAATGCGCTGTGCAGATCGAGATCAATCGGTGTTGTCGTCATGGCTTTCCTTCCTGGACTTAGGCTTCGGCCGCCGCTGCCCGCCGCTCCGGCGCATGGCGCCAGGCAAACAGTGCCAGAGCAAGAGGACGATAGAGGACATGTGCGAATCGTGTGAGGGGCAGCATGGCGATCAGGTCCATCGCCAGCACCACGTGGGTCAGAAAAACGGCGTATCCTGCCGCCGTCACCGGCAAATAAACCAGCATCTCCGTCAGCAGCCCTGTGAACACCGTCATTGCCAGCAGAACCGGAAAAAACCAGTCGGCGAACGTCCGCTTGCGCCAGTGCGCCTCGCTGTCGGGTTCCGCCCGGAACAGCATGATGGCCAGCCCATACAGGCAGATCGCACCGCCCACCGCGCCCATCACCCGCATCGGATACCAGGGTGGCACCGGCGAGCCGATTGGCTTGAGCAGATAATCGAGCGTGGTCGCCAGAAGCATCGCGAGGAATCCACCCATCACCGACAGGTGAACCACCCAGGCACGCAGATACCACGGTGCGGATGCGGGCCCAGGTTCCTCGGCATCGCACTGCTGGAAGCGCCGGTGGCTCAGAGCCTCGACAACGGCCGAGGCCACCGCTCCCGGAAGCGCCCCCAGTCGCAACGACACGCCTTCACGCCGGCGTTCGCTTCGGAAGCGCAGAAACATGGAAAGAAGACCGCCCACGAGGCTGAGCCCTACGACCACGAAGAGGAAAATACCGATCAGGTGAATCCACTCGCCGGAAACAAATTCAAAGAACGGCAGATGGGCCCCCGCCACATTCGCCCGGCTGAGCAGCAGCAGTGCAAAGAACAGCGACAGCACCCCGAATACGAGCAGATTGCCCATCACCGAGCGGCTCGCCAGCGTCGCCAGACCCGTGAAGTCGTACCGGGAAATCGCGTAGCTGCGCGCCGCCGCCATAAACTCCGCCGGATCCGCTTCGCGCGGACAGGTACGCGTGCATTCGCCGCAGGCATAGCAGCGCCACAAATCTTCGCTGGCCAGCAGCTCGCGTTCCATGCCCACCTGCGCCATCCGAATCGTTCGGCGCGGAAAGCCTGCGGAGTCCTGCGCCAGCGGGCACACGGCCGTGCAGTTGCCGCACTGAAAGCAGGCCTCGACCTCGAGCCTGCCGCCCTTGCCGTGGCGGCGAATCTTCTGCATCAGAACCGGATCGACATCGTGAATCATCGGCAGCTCCTTCGCCTAATGGCCCTCTCCGCTCTGCGGCGCCAACCCGTAGAGCACGTAGTCGCCCTCTTCGCCCGACTCCGCCGCCTGGCCGTATTTGCGCATCGCGGTCAGGTGCCACAACACCTCGTCCGTGGGAAGCGTCAGCTCCGCGGCAATCTTCGGCACCGTAGACGGCTCGCGTTCCAGCACCCCGCGAATCGCCTTGCGCTGCGCGATCATCGCCTGGTGCTTCTTCCGTTCCTCCGGATGCACGCCGCCGGCGATCGACCGCAGTTTGGCCAGCGCCTGTTTCTGCTCGGATGTGAGTGGTGCCAGACCCATCTCTTTTCCTCTTCCCGCCCTCAGGCGACCCCTGCCGGAACTTCCGCGACAATGCCGTCGATCATCGCCTCGTACTGATCCAGGCGCCACCCGTTCACCTGAATCGCGCGGCTCGGACAGACCGCCACGCACGCGCCACATCCCACGCACAGCCCCGGATTCACCCGCGCCCGGCGCAGCGTGCGGCCGTCTTCCACCACGTCCACCATTTGCAGCGCGCCATCGTATTCGCACTGCGTCAGGCACTGTCCCGCGCCTTCACACAGCGATGCGTTCACCTCGGCCACGTAGGGATTCAGCTCAACGGCATCGTGCGCGAACATCGCCGCCGCCTTCACCGCTGCAGCGCCGGCTGCGGAAAGCGTCTCGCGAATGTCCATCGGCGCCTGCGCCGTGCCCGCCAGCAGCACGCCGTTGACGGAGACTTCCACCGGCCGCAGTTTCGGATGCACTTCCTGAAGGAACCGGTCCTCCCCCGTCGGCAGCTTGATGCTGTCCACCAGTTCAGGAATCGCATTCGGCACCATGCCCGTGGCCAGCACCACCATGTCCACCGGCAACCGCAATTCCTCGCCCCACGTGAGCGTGTCCTTCACGCGTACCGCCAAAGGCGTCTGTCGAGCGGCGCTTCCGTCGGCGCGCTCCACCACCGGCGGCTCCTCGCCGCGATAACGGAAGAAGACCACCCCAGCCTCGCTGGCCGTCCGGTAATAATCTTCGGCACCCCGAGCGTAGGTGCGAATGTCCTGATACAGATCGAAGACCGCTGTCTCGGGAAAACCCCGGCGCAGCGCAATCTCCTGCTGCAGCGCGGTTGTGCAGCAGACCCGCGAACAGTAGGTGTTCAGGCGGCCGTCCGGACCCGGCGTATGAACGTCGTCGATCTGCCGGCTGCCCACGCAGTGAATAAACGCCACGCTGCGAATCGCTCGTCCCTCGACCCGCAGCGTTTTCGTCCCGGCATCGGCATTCTTAAGCAGCTGAATGAAGTCCGGCATCGTCACCACGCCCGGTTCCGTCGCGTACAAAAACTCACCCTCGGCCGGAACGTAAGGCCGGAACCCGGTGGCGATGATCAGCGCGCCCGCCGTCAGCGACGTCATAGCCGATTGCCCCTCAGGGCCAAACTTCCCTTCGATCGTGACCTGAAAATTGCCCACAAACCCGCTGACCGTCTTTACGCGGCTGTTCAGCAGAACTTCAATGTGCGCGTTGCTCTCCACTTCCTTGCGCAGCTCGGCAACAATTTCTTCCGCGTCGGCTTCTGTCGGATACACAGCGCCCCGCCCCAGCAACCTTCCGCCCAGCGCGCCCGGTGCTCTCCACCAGCACCACATGCACGCCGCAGCCCGCCAGCTCCGCAGCCGCTTTCATGCCGGCGATGCCGCCACCCACCACCAAAGCAATACGATGATTCGGCAGCCGGATCTGATCGAGCGGTGCATCGCGACGCGCCTTGCCCACCGCCGCTGAAACCATGCGGATGGCCTTCTCCGTCGCTCCCGCCGGATCGTGCCGGTGTGCCCATGAGCACTGCTCGCGCAGATTGGCGTGCTCGTAGAGGTAAGGATTCATCCCACCCCGCACCACCGCGCCCCGGAACGTCGACTCATGCAGAAAGGGCGTGCAGGAAGCCACCACCACCCGATTCACGCCGTGCGTCAGGATGTCTTCCGTGATCATCTGCTGACCCGGATCCGAACACATAAAAGTGTGAATCTTCGCCGTGGCCACGCCAGGGATCTGCCGTGCCGCCTCCGCCACGCGCTCCACATCCACCACGTCGCCGATGTTGCCGCCGCATTGGCAGATATAAACGCCGATCTTCGCCTGCTCCTCGCAGCGCTCGCAGCCCGGCGTGATTTCCGCTTGTTTCCCTTCTGCGCGATCGCTCATACCAGCGCCTCCACGGGCTCTTGTTGCTGTTGCCGCAGCCACCGCGTCACCTGCATGGCGGCCGCACCGGCTTCCGCAATGGTGTCCACAATGTCCTTGGGTCCGGCCGCGGCCCCCGCCACAAAGATCCCAGGCACCGAGGTCGCCGACGGGGAGGTCAGCGATGTTGTCGCCACAAAGCCGTCCGGACCGGGATGCACCGGCGTACAAGTCTCCGCGTGCCACTCCGGAATCATCCCCTGCGCCAGCACCACCAGATCGTGCCGGCACGATCCCACCGAGTCCGCCGCGTCCTCGGTGCGCTCCACGTGCAGCATCAGGTCGCCGTCTTCGCCCGGGACGATGCGCGCCACCTTGCCGCGCACGAAATTGATGCCCATCGCCTTCGCGTTCTGATAAAACGTCTCGTACCCTTTGCCGAACGCGCGAATATCCATGTAGTAGATCGTGATGTCCGCAATGGGCAGCGCTCCGGACAGCAGCATGGCCTGCTTGATCGCGTACATGCAGCACACCCGCGAACAATACGGCACCCCGATCGAGGCGTCGCGCGAACCCGCGCACTGCACAAACGCGATCGTGCCTGGAATTTTTCCATCCGATGGCCGCAGCACCCGGCCGTACGGTCCGTGCGGCGCCAGCAGCCGCTCCATGGTCAGCGCGGAGATGATGTTCTTGCTGCGCTCGGCGTTGTACTGCGGCTTCAGCGTCATCGCGTTGAGCGCGAATCCAGAGGCCAGCACCACCGCGCCCGCCTCGATCTCCACCGTCTCCGGCTGCTGATCGAATTCAATCGCCCCCGTCGGGCACACGCGCGCGCACGTTCCACAGGTGCCGCACACCTCCGGATTCAGCACCGCCTTCTGTGGAATCGCGTTGGTGAACGGAACCGCAATCGCCCGCGTGGCGCCCAGCGAAGCGTCAAACGGATCCACGCATTCCGTATCGCACGCGTACTCGCACAGCCGGCAGCCGATGCACTTTTCGTTATTCACATAGGTGGGCTTGCGCGTCACACGAACCCGATGCCCCAGGTCCGCCGGCTCAATCCCATCCACCACCGTGCTGGTCAGGATCTCAATATTGGGGTGATGCGCCGCCGCCGACATCTTCGGAGTCGTGATGCAGCTGGCGCAGTCCAGCGTGGGAAACACCTTGCTCAGCGCGATCATGTGGCCGCCGATGCTCGACTGCTGTTCGCAGATCAGTACCTTCTGTCCCTGATCCGCCAGGTCGAGCGCCGCCTGCAATCCGGCGATGCCCCCGCCCACCACCAGGACATCGACGCGGCCGGATTCCAGCGAGCGAATCATCATCCGTCCCTCCTTTGCGGGCTCTGCCCTCAGGCAGCTCCCGGCAGCGCTGCGTTCCGCAGCCGTGTGCGCGATTCCGCTTCCAGCTGTGCCGCCAGCACGCGGTTCACCGGCCCCCGTGCCGCCAGTTCCTCGTTCAGCATCGAGACCTCTTTCAGAAACGCCTTGATGCAGACTGTGCAGATGGCTGTGAGGCGAATGCGCGCCGTCTCCAGGCCCCCGTCCTTCATCCGGATCGTCATGTCGTCGATCCGCCGCGCCAGGCGGTCGTACGCCCCGCGATACGGACAGTCCGACCCGCACGCCGCGATCAGAATCCCGTCCACCCCGCGGCTCCATGCGTGCAGATAAAAGTCTTCGGGAAACAGCGCCGGCGAAGGAACCCGCAGGATATAGACATTCGCGCCATATTCCAGGTGCGCTTTGCCCACCGCATCCGCTCCCGGATACGCACAGCGCTCCGTCGCCAGCACCAGAATCTTCGGAATATAAGAACCGTTCTCCATACGACCCCTCATGCCCGCGTGAGCGCCAGGCCTCCCGGCGCGTACTACTTTTTTCTGCGCACAAACAGCCGGTCGTGTCCCTCCGCCTCCGTGCAGCCCAGAAATTCATGCCCGACTTTGCCCGCCCATGCCGGAATGTCTTTCCTCGACCCCTTGTCGTTCGATTTGATTTCGATGACCTGGCCCACCTTGATGGCGCCCATGCCCTTCTTCGCTTCCAGCAGCGGCCCCGGACACGCCGTACCCCGCGCGTCGATGACCTTGTCTGCCGTGATCGTTGCCGTTGCTTCGCTCATCTGACTCCTCCAATTTCGTTGCCTTCGCGCGTCTCGAAGACACGCCCGCTAAAAGCTCTTGCCAAACCCGATCGTTACCGAGTTCTCCGACATCTTGCTCGTCACGCTGGTCCCCGGAATCGCTCCCTGCGCGGAGATCCACGGGCCGGTGATTGAATTCTGGAAGGCGTGATAGTACGTCACTACGGCATCCCACCCATGCATGTGCTGGATAATGCCGCCCGAGACGTGATGCTGCACAATCGCCGGAGCCGGCGTATTGAAAAACGTGTACTCAGCCGGAATCGGATTGCCCGAGTAGTTGTAGCCGACCATCAGCTTGGTCGATGCAGCCACCCTCTGCTGCACGCCCCCGCCCACCGCCCAGATGTTGTGCCATCCAAAACCGGCGAGCGAGCCGTCGGCTTTGTATCCGACCTTGTCGAAGCCCGCGGTATTCGCGTAGTCAAACCAGCGAAGATCGACGCCCAACAGCGTGCCCCTGCGCGCTGCAACGCCCGCGCCCACAGAAACCACCTGCGGCAGATCCATGTGGAAGTTCATCGCGTGCGATGCCCCGGTCAGATCCTTGCGATTCCAGGAGAATTTCTGAAACCACACTGGTGACCGCCACGAGAGGCCAATTTTCACCGGACCCGCCACATAGTGAACTCCCGCGCTTGCGCCCAGGCCCGGAGCCGGCGCATTGTTTCCCGCTGAGAGGTAGTAGGGCATTGTGCTGCCCGCCATCACCGGCGGCGAGAACGGCGCAGGAATCACCTGCAGCATCGAGAGCGCCGGAATGATCGAGAACCCCGCCGAGAGCCGCTCGGTAAACTCACGCGAGACTCCCATCGGAACTGTCACCAGCATGTAGTTCGACCGGATGCGCCCGAAACCAAATCCATTCGGCGCCTGCGGTGTCAGGATCGGATTCGAGAATGTCGTGTTCTGGTCATAGTCCACGCCGAAACCACTCACTCCCAGCATCGCCGCGTGATAGGCATTGGGACTGCCCAGGCGATGGTAGATAAAAGAAAATCCCGGCATCAGCGAAGTATCGGTATGGCTAACCGTCGTTCCGCTCAGCGTGCCGGCAGGCATGCCAGGCCCAAACGCATTCGCATCCACCGTGCTGCTCAGCGAACGCCAGGGCGTGAAGATGGTCCCGTGAAACTCGAAACGAAAACCGGAAAACCTCGTCGCGCAGGCAGGGTTCCACGCAATCGAGCCCGTCGCATCCAGGCACAGCCCCGTGTCCGCTCCGCCCATGGCTTCATTCACTGGACCTGCGCCATGGAGAAAATGCCCATCGGTTGCCAACAGAGCGGTTGGACAGAGGAGCAACAAAAGCATCGTGAACACGAAGCCTGCATTGGAGCGGGACCAGAAAATGCGCGTTGTCATGGATGGCCTTCCTCACGAACCCCCCCGACTCGGCGCGACGCACCGGCGAGAGATTCCTGAGGAAGACAGGGCACGTCAGGGACCGAAGTGCCGACGTTGCGTTTTGAATGGCTTGAGAGTGGAGCAGAACTCAGGACGAAACGTTATGTTGCACGAAAACGTCGCAGATGAAACATCCTGTCGGGTCGCCTACTGGAGCTTCAGCTCCCTGATCCTGCGCCAGAGCGTCGACCGGCTCAGCCCCAGTTCCCGCGCCGCCTCGGCTCTTTTCCAATGATGCTTTTCCAGTGCTGCCAGCAAACGCAGGGCTTCCGCGTCCCGCACCTCGGGTTCGACCTGCCTCAGTTGCGGGTCCGTACCCGTCTCTTCCTCGCCTGCGCCCGCTCCGCCAAGGGGATGCAGGATCTCCTGCGGCAGGTCCTCCGGAAGAATCGTCTCCCCGCGCGCCACCGCCACTCCATATTCGATGACGTTGGCCAGCTCGCGCACATTGCCCGGCCACGCATAATCCAGCAGGATGCGCATCGCCTGCGGTGAAATGCGCCTCACCAGGCCACGCTGGGCCGTGATGCGGCTCAGCAAATGATGCACCAGCGGCGGAATATCTTCGCGGCGCTCCCGCAGCGGCGGTACCTCCAGCGGCACCACGCACAGCCGATAATACAGATCTTCGCGGATCTTTCCCTGGCGTAATGCACAGCGCAGGTCGGCGTTGGTCGCCGCAATGATGCGTGCGTGCGTCGTCCTCGTCGCGCTTTCCCCCACCCGCTCGTACTGCCCTTCCTGCAGCACCCGCAGCAGCTTCACCTGCAGTTGCGGCGGAAGCTCCCCAATCTCATCGAGGAACAGCGTTCCCTGCGAGGCCAGCTCGAATCGACCAATCCGTTCGCGCACCGCCCCCGTAAATGCCCCACGCACATGCCCGAACAGTTCCGACTCCAGCAGATCGGCGGGCAGTGCCGCGCAGTTCACCGCCACGAACGGTCCGCCGCGGCGCGGTGAACTCTGGTGAACCGCTCGCGCCACCACCTCTTTTCCAGCCCCGCTTTCTCCGGTGACCAGCACCGTGGCTTCGCTGTGTTGCAGAGTCTCGACCAGCCGAAAAATCCGCTGCATCGCCGGCGAACACCCCACCACACCGGAACAGAAGACCGGCGAGTCGGGGCAGGACTGCTCCTGTTCGGCCGGCCGCAGCAGGATCAGGAAACGCACCAGCGGATCGCAAATCTCGGAGTGATCCGTGACCATAGGGGCCGTGGTGATCGAAACCAGCCGCGGTCCGAAATCTTCGAACCGCAGCGTTGCCCGCCATCCTTCGCGCACCTGCCCATCCAGCAAAGCCTGGCGGAGCTGGCCGCGTGTGCCAAATAAATCTTCGCCCAGCAGCTCTTCCACCGGGCGTCCCGGCAACTTCGCCGCAACCCCCGGGCCAAGAAAATCGTTCAGCAGCTTCGAAACGTGCACGATGCGGAACGATGGGTCGAGACAGATAAAGGCCCGACCGACCGAAGCCAGCGCGCGCGTGATGCCGTGCAAGGCCGCCTCGGTCAACTGGCTCAGCGACGGCTCACACCGGCTTGCAGCGTCCGTTGCAACAGCGGAGGCCATCTTCGAACTTCCTTCCTGCCCAACCCACACCAGTTTGTGCCGTACTACAGCGGTTGTAGGTGATCCTGGTCACAGAAAGGAGCAAGCGGCGGTCGGAAACCGGTTGGGGCGATGGATGCGGATAGCTATCGATGAACGCAGTTCTCCACCCATCCCGCGGCATTCACGGATTCATAGAGCGTCCAGATGCGGGAATTCCTGTCGTCGACGGCGCTGTGAAGATCGCGCCGGAACACCGGGACCCACTCGTTCCCTGAGCCGGCTTTCACCGCGATAACGCGGGTAACATTCAGATTGCAGGAAGGTTGCTGCTAAATTGGTGCCGAAGAAGGGACTCGAACCCCCACACCCTTGCGAGTACGTGGACCTGAACCACGCGCGTCTGCCAATTCCGCCACTTCGGCACGGATAGAATTCGGCGCGGCTCCAGGCTCCTGAACCGGCAAACGTTAACCGGCTGCGGGCGCGCCAAACAGGCAATGAACTGATTCTATCGTATTCCCCGGCCCGCCGCGAGAGCCACGGATCACGCTGGACGCCAGCAACTCCTGGTGTTACAAAGGCATCCACCCGTGTCCAACCCCGCGCACATGGCGCTCGGACACGCATTTTCCTTCAGGATTGCCCCCCTTCATGACCTCACCTTTGCAGCCCAAGTCGATTCCCGAGCAGCAGGCCAAAGAAATCCGGCGCCTCTCCCATGACCTCAGCAACGCCCTCGAAATCGTCCTGCAGACCAGCTTCCTCCTTGGCACCATCCCCCTCGACGACGACGCAAAAAAGTGGCACTCCATGCTCGACAACGGCGTCCAGCAGGCCGCCGAAATCAACCGCCAGCTCCGCGAGTTCGTCCGCGGCAACAGCTGAGGTCGCCCAGCCCGCACTCACCCCGGCCCCGCCACCCTCTATAAGGATGAGATAATAGACACAGCTGTCAGGAGATCCTTTCCTCGACCGCCGTCCAAAATGGGGGCGTCACGGTTTCGACGGGATTGCTTGCGGCATAGAGGCATGCCGGGGTCTGGGCACCCGTAATCGCCTGGAAAACCATAATTGCCAACACCAATCAGCTGGCATACGCAGCCTAATTAGTTAGACTGCCGTTCTCCTCGGCTTCGCCCTTGGGCTGAGAGCAGGACGTCGAACAGAGGGCTGGTTGCCGACCCTCGGTCCGTGGGCCGGCAGCGAGATCATCGGACTAGTTTCCGGCGTTTCTTGTCCGCTCTAAGCGCCGAAAGCGAAACTTCCGAACGGACTGAGCATGGAGTCTCTCTGCTGTCAACGATTTCGGACGCGGGTTCGACTCCCGCCGCCTCCACCAGCCTTCGCGAAGCGAAGGCTGTCGCGCCGAAGCAAAGCGTAGGCGGACCAATCATGGAAAGCGAAGGCTGTCGCGCCGAAGCAAAGCGTAGGCGGACCAATCATGGAAAGCGAAGGCTGTCGCGCCGAAGCAAAGCGTAGGCGGACCAATCATGGAAAGCGAAGGCTGTCGCGCCGAAGCAAAGCGTAGGCGGACCAATCATGGAAAGCGAAGGCTGTCGCGCCGAAGCAAAGCGCAGGCGGACCAATCATGGAAAGCGAAGGCTGTCGCGCCGAAGCAAAGCGTAGGCGGACCCATCATGGAAAGCGAAGGCTGTCGCGCCGGAGCAAAGCGTAGGCGGACCCATCATGGAAAGCGAAGGCTGTCGCGCCGGAGCAAAGCGCAGGCGGACCAATCATGGAAAGCGAAGGCTGTCGCGCCGAAGCAAAGCGTAGGCGGACCAATCATGGAAAGCGAAGGCTGCCGCGCCGGAGCAAAGCGCAGGCACATGCGTAGCGAAGGCTGTCGCGCCGAAGCAAAGCGTAGGCGGACCACACAGGCAGATGGCGAAGGCGGACAAATCATGAAATACGTCTACATCCTCCAGAGCCTCGCTCCAGAAGAGCATTTCTATACGGGGATCACCGACGACCTCGATGCCCGACTGGCAAAACACAATTCCGGCGCTGTAACGCATACTTCAGAGTTCCGCCCATGGCGTATCAAGAGCTATATCGCGTTTACAGATGAGGCTCGTGCGACTGCTTTTGAAACGTACCTGAAGTCCGGCTCAGGCCGCGCATTTGCGAAAGCCAGGCTCTAAGCCACCAGCGAGTTGGTAGACTCCGTACATTCCGGCGCCTGCTCGAAGGAGAAATCCATGGACTATACATTTCTCGCAGACCTGCACAAAGAATTCGCGCCACCCGAAAACGGAATCCTCAGCCGGATCCTCCACAAAGACGAAAAGGTGAACGTCACCCTGTTTGGCTTCTCGTCCGGGCAGGAACTCTCCGCACACTCAGCCCCAACTCCCGCCATCCTCTATTTTTTAGACGGAAACGCCGAAGTCCAGTTGGGAGAGGATAAGGTCAACGCCCAGGCAGGCTCATTTGTCTACATGCCTCCCATGTTGACGCACGCCATCTCCGCAAAATCTCCGGTCAGGATGCTGCTGATTCAGATCAAGGCCTGAGCCCGCGGAGTCTTCGGAAACCTCTAACCGGCGATCGGCGCGGCGCTGTATTGAGGCGATGGAGCGCGCAGCCGCTCAATCAACTCGGCGGGGTCGAATGGTTTGGCAAGAATGTCGAAGTGATGTCCATGAGAACGCGCTTCCGCCAACAGGTCGCTCGTCAACGCATTTCCTGAGAACAGCAGGACCTGCGTGCCGGGGCAGAGTTCACGAATCCTGATCGCCGCATCGATGCCGCTCAGCGTGCCCATCACCACGTCCGATACCACCCAGTCCGGCTCCACATTGTACGCAACATCGACCGCCTCTTCACCGCTGCGGGCCGTGAATACCGTGAACCCATGCCCTTTCAGAATCGCGGCCAGAGTTACAAGAATTCCGTGCTCATTGTCGACCACCAAAACCGTAGGTAAAGGTTGCAGCGACATTGTGAGGTCCCTTGAATAAAATTGACTGAGAGTTATGCTTTATGATGTCATCGCCTGCAATTAAGTTGTACAAAGGACGACAGTAACCTATATCGACTTACATATTCATCGAGGAATTATGGTCTCTATCGACTTCGAATATCAGGGCGATCTCCACTGCCAGGCCGCTCACGGCCCTTCCGGCACCGTGCTGACCACCGACGCCCCCAAAGACAATCACGGCCGCGGCGAAAGCTTCTCCCCCACCGATCTCGTCGCCACCGCCCTCGGCAGCTGCATGTTGACAACCATGGGCATCCTCGCCCACACCCTCAACGTCGACCTCGCCGGAGCCACCGCCACCGTCGATAAAGAAATGACCAGCACGCCGTCTCGCATGGTCCACCAGCTCACCGTCAAAATCCACGTCCCCCGCGCCTTCAGCGCCGACAACCAAACTAAACTCGAACGAGCCGCCCTCACCTGTCCCGTCGCAAAAACCCTCAACCCGAGCGTCCAGATCCCCACCGAATTCACCTGGGGATAAGATCTCCGCTTTCCGACCGCCAACCGCTGACCGCTGACCGCTCCCCCGGGTTGTACCCCCTTCGCGGTGTTTACTCTTCCCCATTCGTGGACTGTCGCCGCTCCCCGCCGCACGCGACCATGAACCTACTGCCGCGTAGTTCCTCCCCCACCTTTTCGCGGCGTCGTGGCTCCCACCGCGTTCCTGGGCCACGTTCCAACGCGTGCGTACCATGACCGCCGAAACTCCAATTCCCGACCCGGCGTTCTCCTTTGCCTTCCAGCCCATCGTCGACGCGGTGGCCCACAAAATCATTGGTTACGAAGCCCTCATCCGCGGCCCCTGGGACGAGCCCGCCTGGCAGGTCCTCAACCAGGTCTCTCCCCTGCGCCGCCACCTCTTCGATCCGACCGCGCACGCCGCCGCCATCGCGCTCGCCGCTCGCCTCGGCATCGACCACCCGCTCCATCTCAATTTCCTCCCTCAGACCCTCGACGCGTCTCCCAAAGCAGTCCTCGCCACCATCGAAGCCGCGCGCCAGGCCGGCTTGCCCCCCGACCAAATCGTCGTTGAAATCCCCGAGGCCGAAGTCGTCGTCGAGCGCAATCGCTTCGCCTCGCTCCTCAAGGACGTCCGCGCCCTCGGCGTCCGCCTCGCCATCGACGACTTCGGCGCCACCTACGCCAGCCTCACCCTCCTCGACGACCTCGACCCAGACCAGATCAAGCTCGACATGCGCCTCATCCGCGGCGTCGATCGCCCTGGCCCCCGCCAGGCTATCCTCCGCGCCATCCGCCGCGCCTGCTACGACCTCGACATCGACGTCATCGCCGAAGGCGTCGAGACGCTCGCCGAATTCCAGTTCCTCGCCGGCCAGCGCATTCGCCTCTTCCAGGGATACCTCTTCGCGCGCCCCACCTTCGAAGCCCTTCCGCCCGTGAACTTCCCCGAGCCGGCATCCGCCTCCGCATCCATCCCGCCCGCCCGCGCCACCGCCTCCCGCCCCGCACCTGCCGCTCGCTCAAAGAAGCGAGCCTGATCCTCCCGGCTCTCACTAAACTCCAAACTCTAATCCCCAAACTCTCGTCGCCCCGCCTTGTACACTCAACTTGAAATGCCAAAAGCCGAAGACCCCGAGCGCCTCGTCAACGCCAACCGCTCCAGCGAAGAAGACTCCTTCGAGCTCAAGCTCCGCCCCCGCCGCCTCCAGGAATTCATCGGCCAGACCAAAGCCAAAGAGCAGCTTGCTATCGCCCTCGAAGCCGCCAGGTCCCGCGGCGAAGCCCTCGACCACGTCCTCCTCTTCGGCCCCCCAGGACTGGGCAAAACCACCCTCGCCACCATCATCGCCAACGAGCTCGACGTCGCCTACCAGCAGACCTCCGGCCCCGCGCTCCAGATCCAGGGCGACCTCACCGCCATCCTCACCAACCTGCGCGACCGCCAGGTCCTCTTCCTCGACGAGATCCACCGCCTCCAGCCCGTGCTCGAAGAAAAACTCTACACCGCGCTCGAGGACTACAAGCTCGACATCATCATCGGCCAGGGCCCCGCCGCGCGCACCCACGTCATGGAGATCAAGCCCTTCACCTTCGTCGCCGCCACCACGCGCCCCGGCCTGCTCTCCTCGCCACTCCGTTCGCGCTTCGGCATCCTCCTCCGCCTCGAGTTCTATACCGACGAGGACCTCCGCTACATCGTCACCCGCTCCGCCGAAGTTATGAGCATCGAAATCGATCAGGACGGAGCCGCAGAGATCGCCATGCGCAGCCGCGGAACCCCGCGCATCGCCAACCGCCTGTTAAGACGAGTGAGAGACTTCGCCCAGGTAAGAGCCGCCGGCCGCATCGACCGCCAAACCGCCTGCGACGCATTAAAGATGTTAGAAGTAGACGCCCACGGCTTCGACGAGTTAGACCGCCGCCTCATGCTCACCATCATCGAAAAGTACGATGGAGGCCCCGTAGGCTTAGGAACCTTAGCCGCAACCCTAGCCGAAGAAGAAGACGCGTTAGAAGAAGTCTACGAACCCTTCTTAATCCAAATCGGCTTCTTAGACCGCACACCCAGAGGCCGAGTCGCCACAAGACTAGCCTACGAACACTTCGGCTTACCGTTGCCCCGCAAACAACCCGGGCTGTTCTAGTCATCAGGCTGCGATCAGGACAAGCCACAGTTGACAGCCGCCCACATCCCCGCATCTCTCCCCAAAAACCAAAACTCTGTCATCCTGAGCGAAGCTTCCGAATTCGTTGCGCGCGCTTTTTGCGCGCAACAATCAATCCAGACGCCGTCACCCTGAGCGAACGCCGAGCAGCGCTCGGCGAGTCGAATGGGCGAATGGACCTGCATTTCTCGGCTGGAACAACCACGAATTTCCACCCGAACGAACTGCATTTCTTCCGCCAGACCCAGCAGAATCCACGTTACCCAAGTCAGTTGCAAACCTACCCAAAACCTCTACGCTGCGATCATGCGCGACCGCAGCTACTACGTCTACATCATCGCCAGCCGCACCCGCGTTCTCTATACCGGCATGACCGGCAACATCGAAGCCCGTGCCGCCCAGCACAAAACCAAATACTTCGCAGGATTCACAGCCGACTACAACTGCTGCCGCCTCGTCTGGTACGAGAGTTATGACGACCCCAACCGCGCCATCGAACGCGAAAAACAAATCAAGCGGTGGATCCGCGCCAAAAGGCTCGGCCTCATCCAAAGAATGAACCCCACCTGGATCGATCTCAGCGAAAACTGGGGCAAGCTCCTCCAGCCGATCTCACCACAGCTGGGAATCTCTCGCTGAAGTGGCTACGCCACCCGCTCTTCGGTCGCCGACAGATTCTTCGCCGCCTTCCTCTTCGCCGCGCTTCGAGACCGCCCACCCGTCGCCCCCAGCCGAGCCGCCATCACTTCCGCGATCCCAAAAACCCCTCCAGCAACGCCGACCCATACAAATCTGCGTCGAGTTTCGAAGGTGAACCCCGAGGGCGAAACCTGGATCAGCCCTGTCTCTTACTACGGGCGCGAAAAGGGCGAAACTTGGATCGGCCCTGTCTCTTCCTACGGGCACGGATCAGTGTCAGGGCACGGACTTTTCAGTCGTGCCGAAAAAACCGCGCCGAAAGGCGCTTCCTTGCTGCCGGCAGGCCGTCCCTGGGGTCCCCGTCGCGCAACCGCGCGAACGGGGCCGAAACGTGTCGCGCTCGCCAGAACGCCTCCGCCGGCTCCCAGCTCCCAGCTAAAGCAGTACCTCCGTACCCTCCAACCCTCCGAATTCCCTTGCGGTCTAACTCACAAAATCCCTACCCTAAGAATAGGGAATGCTCTGTCCGCCCACTCGCGCACAGAGCTTTTGTTTTGCAGGGCAGATTGCAGCGGAGAGACGATCCTCGCTCCACCCCGAAACCTGCTCTGCTCCGGCCCAGGCCGGACCCGCTGGCTCTTTGAGAATCTCGCCCTCGACCCGTTAACCAACGTGTTAACACGGAGGGGTTCACCACGGAACCCTAACCATGGAATCAACAACTTCCCGAGGGGTCGACCCCCTGATTCTGCTTTTTGCGAAGGAGCCGAAACCGGCAGCACTCACTAGAAACTGAGCAGGGTCCCAGGTCTCCACGCCGGCCACGAACCGCGAACCAGCAAACGCCTTCCCATGTTAACCAATCTGCCAACACAGAGGGGTTCCCCAAGGGAGTGCTAACTATAGAATCAACGACTTCCCGAGGGCTCGACCCCCCTCCAGCGGCCTTCCGTAGGGACCCCCCCCGCCCCCACAGCTTTGCCCTTGTCCCCCACAACCGCCCCAGGCTACACTGCCCCATCTTCGCCACCCTGGCCCCCTCCAGAATCCCAAGGCGGGAGTGATCCCATGCTGGGCATTGACGCTGCGGCCGCGCGCCGCGCCTGGTCGACCATCCTCATTCTGCTCCTGGTCGCCGGCCTCTTCCTCATCCGCAACACCCTGCTGGTCTTCGTCATCGCCATCCTGTTCGCCTACTTGCTCTGTCCCCTGGTCGAGTTCAACCAGCGGCGACTCTTCCACCGGTCGCGCACCCTGGCCGCGCTCTTCCCCTTCGTGGTCTTTCTCATCACCGTCACGGCCGCCGGCATTATCGTCCATCCTCAGTTCGTACGTGAACGCGACCAGCTCTTCGCCCAGGTCACCAGCCCGCAGTTCAAGCAGCACCTCGAAGCCTGGAACTTGGGCGGCATTCCCGTGGGGCGCCTGCTCGCCAATAACTACAGCTCCATCCTCACCATGCTGCCCAAAAACAGCGTGACCACCGAACTGCACACCACCGTCCGCGATGCCGGCGATCTCGTCCTGATCCCCATTCTCGCCTTCTTCTTCCTGCGCGACGGCCGCCGCATTCGCGACACCCTCATCGCACTGCTCTACGGCGGAGAACGCAACACGCCGCTGTTCCGCAAGGGCAAAGCGGTCTGCATCTCCCTGCTCGCGGACGCGCACGCCCTCATCCTCGATTACATGCGCGCGCTCATGCTGCAGTGCGCGAGCACCTTCGTCGCCTACAGCATCGCCCTCACTCTGCTCGACGTCCCGTACGCCATTCTGCTGGCGCTCTTCGCGTTTCCTCTGGAGTTCGTGCCCCTCGTCGGTCCGCTCATCTCGGCCACCATCATCCTGGCCGTCTGCGAATTCAGTCTGGCCATGAACCCTGCCAGTGTTCCCCACCTTCATGTCATCGCTGTGGTCGCGTTTCTGGCCTCCTACCGAATCTTTCAGGACTACATCCTCTCGCCCGCACTCATGAAACGCGGCGTCAAGCTGCACCCGCTGCTGATCATCTTTGGCGTGTATGCGGGCGGCGAAATCGGCGGTGTCGGCGGCATCTTCCTCAGCGTGCCCATCCTCGCCCTGGCTCGCCTGCTCTTCTACGAATGGCGCAAACCGGTGCCCGCGCTCGCCACCGAGGACCTGGAGCTGACCATTGATCCATCGGCCGAACTCGACGCGGTCGTCTAGTGCCCCTTCGCTACTCCCTACTCCCTACTCCCTACTCCCTACTCTCTACTCTCTGTCCTTCAGCGGCTTTCTGGCGAAGTAGTACAGCGACCCCGCGAGCAGCGCGAACATCGCCACCGACACCCAGTCGTGCGACATGAATGTGTGCGGAAACTGTACCGGGTTATTGCGGTTCGACACGGACTCCCACAGCTTCATCCCCACGCCCATCAGCCCCACAATGCCGCCCGCCGCAATCAGCCCGCTGGCGTAGAGCGACCCCGGACTGATCTCGCTCTCGCCGGTCTCTTCGCCCGCCTTCGCCGCCGCACGATCCACCATCCAGCGGACAACGCCGCCGAGAAAGATCGCGAACGTCGTCGCTATCGATAAATACGATCCCACCGCGAACGTCAGCGACCGCACCCCCATCAGCTCGATCGCGATCACCAGGAACACGCCCAGCAGCACCAGTCCCCACGGCAGCTGCTGCCGCAGGATCCCGTTGATCACCGTTGCCATCAGCCGCGCCTGCGGAGCCGCCGCCTTCTCGCTCCCGATCCCCGAAATCCATTGCACCGCAATCGTCTTCGTCGCCGGATCGTACAGATACTTCCCGTCCGCCAGCTCGTGCGAACCCAGCGAATTCAGCAGCACGTAGTTGCTGCCCTCCAGCGTCTGCGTCGTCTTGTCCTCTTCGGTCACACGAAATTCCTTGCGCGCGAATGTTCCCTGGTTCTGCACTCCGTCATGCACCGCCGTAATGTCCCAGGTCTTCGAGATGGGCCGGAACTCCTCATAACCGCGGTTCACCATGCTCAGCGTGATCCCAACCGCGAACGTCGATACACACACGCCGATCATCAGCGCCAGCTGCTGCTTCCACGGTGTCGCACCCACCAGGAATCCCGTCTTCAGATCCTGCGATGTGTCGCCCGCGTTCGCCGATGCGATGCACACCACGCCCCCCACCGTAATCGCCAGCGCTCCATACGCCGGGGCCGTCCAGCCCTTCACCAGGAACACCGCCGCCGTCGCCATCAGGGTCGCAATCGTCATCCCGCTGATCGGATTCGCCGAGCTGCCGATCAACCCCACAATGCGCGATGAGACGGTTACAAATAGAAACCCGAATACCACGATCAGCAGCGACGCCGCCAGATTCGCCAGCATCCCCGTCTGCGCGCCCGGCACCGGCTTCACCGTCAGGAAGATCCACGTCAGCACCACCAGCAGCACGCTGCCGCCAATCACCACCGACATCGGCATGTCGCGATCCGTCCGCTCGTTCCCCGCCGCCGCTGCCGCCGCGCCCTTGCGCAGATTGCCCATCCCCGCCTTCAGCGCGCTCACAATCGTCGGAATCGTCCTGAGCAGTGTGATCAGGCCTGAAGCCGCCACTGCCCCCGCCCCCATCGGCCGCACATACGCCGACCACATCTCCCCCGGCGACATCTGCGCCACCGGCTTCACCGCCGGATACAGCGGCCCGCTCAGATGCGATCCGAAGAAGTAAATCGCCGGCATCAGCACCAACCACGAGAAGACGCCACCGGCAAACATCGTCCCGGCCACTTTGGTGCCGATGATGTATCCCACGCCCAGGTACTCGGGCACCGCATCCAGCCGCACCGCGCCGCCCTTCAGGATGTGCTGCTTCCCCAGATCGGGCTCCCAGTTCGGCGTGTCTGGCCACGCGCCGAAGATGTCGCTGTTCTGGAAGAGCGTGTAGAGGCTGCCCAAACCCAGCCCCAGAAACACGCGGCTCGCAAACGACCCGCCCCGCTCGCCCGCGAGCAGCACGTCCGCGCACGCCGTGCCTTCCGGATAGGTCAGGGTCCCGTGCTCCTCGACAATCAACTGCCGCCGCAGCGGGATCATGAACAGCAGCCCCAGCCATCCACCCAGCATCGCCAGCACAAAGATGCGGAAGTATTCCAGGTCGAATCCCAGGAAGATGAGTGCCGGCAGGGTGAAGATCACGCCCGCCGCAATCGATTGCCCCGCGTTCCCCGTCGTTTGAACAATGTTGTTCTCGAGGATCGATGCGCGCCCCAGCGCCCGCAACACGCTGATCGAGAGCACCGCGATCGGAATCGACGCCGCCACCGTGAGCCCCGCCTCGATGCCGACGTACACCGTGACCGCGCCGAAGATCAGCCCGAAGATGCACCCCAGCACGATCGCGCGGAACGTCAGCTCCGGCCGCGTCTCGTTCGCCGGCACATAGGGCTTGAATCCCTGCGCTCCTGAAGGCTTGATGTTGGTCGTCGCCACGCGTCACCCCTAACCCGGTTTTGGAGAAGCCTGAGTGTACCAGTCGGCAGCAAGGTTCATCAGCGACCGGATTTGTACTCCACCGCCTCGGAGCAAGTACCCTGTGCCCTGTGCCCTGCGCCCTGCGCCCTGTGCCCTGTGCCCTGTACCCTGACGTGCTGTACCCTGTTTTCTACCTGTGCGCAGACTCCTGGCCTACGCCGCCATCTACGTCCTCTGGGGTGGATCGTTCCTCGCCATCCGCGAGGTCGTCAGCGTCGTACCGCCCTTTTTTGCCGCAGGATTCCGCTTCACCATCGCCGGCCTCATCCTTATTCTCTGGAGTCGCTTCACCGGCTCCTTCGAAGTCACGGCCCGCCAGTTTCTCAACGCTGCGCTGCTCGGCTTCATCATGTTCGCCTGCCTCTACGCAGGCCTGTTCTGGGCTGAAACCCGCATTCCCTCCGGCGTTGCCGCCCTGGTCTCCGCACTCATTCCTATCTGGATCTACGCCGGCGAAGTTTTCTTCCTTCGCACCCAGCGCGCCACCCTGCTCTCTTCGGCCGGCATCGCCTGTGGCTTTGCGGGAGTGGCCCTGCTCGGCCTGCGCCACCGCGGCCTCCAGGGTCACGCCCACGGCTACGCCCTCGCGATCCTCGTCACCGTTGCCGGCACTCTCTGCTGGGGGATCGGCACGATTCTCTCGCGCCGCCTGAGCCTGCCCAGCCCGCAAAAGCTGAACGCCGGATGGCAGATGTACATCGGCGGAATTTTACTGATCGTTGCCGCGTTCGCCACCCATGAACGGGACCTGCTGCCGAACATTTCGGTGGTCCTGAACCCGCGCGTCCTGATCGGCATGGCTTACCTGATCGTCGCGGCTTCCATCGTCGCCTACACCAGCTACGTCTGGCTCATCGCGCATGATTCACCCACCCACGTATCCAGCTATGCGTATGTGAATCCGGTGATTGCGATTTTGCTCGGCATGACCCTGGGCGGTGAACACCTCACCCGCCGCCTGATCGCCGGAGCCGCGCTGGTCATCTTCGGCGTCGTCGCAACGCTCATGGGCAAACGAATGCCTGTTCCTAAGGACGACGACCCCAGACCACAACGAAAGATCTCGACAGCCGGGTTGAGATAGCAGCCGCGTTTTGCCTACCGGCTACAGCCTACCGGCTCCCGCCTACGCATAGATCCCGCGCTGCTTAATCGTGAACGCCACCCGGTCGATCGCCAGCATGTACGCCGCAATCCGGTTGTTCACGTCATGCGCCTCCGCATACCGCGTCACGTCGTCGAACGCCTCCGCCAGGATGCTCGCCAGGCGCTCGTTCACTTCCGATTCCTTCCAGAAGTAGCCCTGCCGATCCTGCACCCACTCGAAGTACGACGCGGTCACGCCGCCCGCATTCGCCAGAATGTCCGGGATGATGAACACCTTCTTGTCGGCAAGAATCTCATCCGCCACCGCGGTCGTGGGCCCGTTCGCGCCCTCGCACACAATGCGCGCCCTGATCTTCTCCGCGTTCCGGCTCGTGATCACGTTCTCCGTCGCCGCCGGAATCAGAATCTCGCACTCGGTCGTCAGCAGCTCTGCGGTCGGTATCGGCTCCGCCCCGCGGAAGCCCAGCACCGTGCCGTTGCGCAGCTTGTGTTCCTCCAGCGCGCCAATCTCAATCCCATTCGGATTGAACAGCCCGCCGTCGTATTCGCCGATCCCGATAATCTTGTAGCCGCGCTCCTGCATCAGCCGCGCCGCATTCGAGCCCACGTTCCCGAAGCCCTGCACGATCACCCGGCACCCCTCGCGCTGGATGCCCAGATACTTCAGCGCCTCCTCGCACACCACCATGATGCCGCGCCCGGTCGCCTCCCTCCGACCGCGCGACCCGCCGATGTTCAGCGGTTTGCCTGTCACCACCGCCGTTACCGTCTGCCGCATGTGCATGGAGTAGGTGTCCATGATCCACGCCATGGTCTGCTCGTTGGTGTTCACATCCGGCGCCGGCACGTCCTTCTCCGGCCCAATAAACTCGATAATCTCGGACGTGTAGCGCCGTGTCATCCGCTCCAGCTCACCCTGCGACATCTTCTTCGGATCGCAGATCACCCCGCCCTTCGCCCCGCCGAACGGAATATTCACCACCGCGCACTTCCACGTCATCCAGCTGGCCAGCGCGCGCACCTCGTCCAGCGTCACATCCGGCGAGTAGCGGATCCCGCCCTTGCCCGGTCCCCGCGCCTGCGAGTGCTGCACCCGGTACCCCGTGAATACCTCGATGCGCCCGTCATCCATGCCCACCGGAAAATGCACGATCACTTCGCGCGAGGGATAGCGGAGCACCCGCCACAGACCTTCATCCAGGTTGAGCTTGCGCGCCGCATAATCGAACCGAGCCGCCTGGGCTTCCCAGGGGTTAATTTCCTGTTCCAGCGTTACCGTCGCCATTGGGGAATCTCCACCAGATCCTGACCAGCCCGGACAAATATCGTCAATTCCGGTTCATTCCGGATTGAACCCGTATCCGGGCCAAACGGTCCGAGTATAGGCTTCCGCACCACGGACCCGCAACCCTCACCAGCCCCACCCACGTTACCCTTGTGGGCCATGGGCGACGACAATCTGATGAACAAGCCAGACCGATGCTGAGCGGCTTCTCCCGGACCACTCAGGCGAGCGCTCTGCACAGGCACACACGCCTGCCCGGAGGCCGACTCGCCTTGGAACACGCGGCCCGGAGGCTCAGTCTCTGAGTTCCGAACCGCTCTTGACGCCCGTCTCAGTCCACCTCAGACCCGGCTCAGGCCCGGGCCGCCTGCCGCACCGGGCTCGCAGCCGCTTCCACAGCCGGCTCCTCCCGATACAGCGCCGCCCCCGCAACCGTGCCCGCAACCAGTTCAACCAGCGCGCCGAGCGTCGTGTAGAGCGTGAGATGGTTGTTGAATATCCCAGGAGCCCACATGATCGTTGCATTCGGAATCAGCGACGTGGCGATCCAAAGCGCGATGCCCGCGTAAACCGCCGTGCCGATGCCGGCGCCAAAGCGCGGCCGGATTGCCGCATAGATCCAGACCGCCAGCAGGCCCAGCACGAATCCGAACATGTTGAACCACACAATTTGTGTCATTCCAAATTCCGGCCGTCCCAGCCGAACAAGGTCCAGGTTCCACCTTGCGGCCAGCATCACGCCATCCACCAGGTATGCCAGGATATTCACCACGATCCCGGCCACAAGACCGCCCATGACCCAACGGCCGATGTTGATCTTACCCATACATCCTCCTTGGGGGATGACGCAGTGTACGCGCACACCAGGCCACCTACAACGAAAATCTGCACCAGGTCCAGGGCAGTGAGACGTTGCAACCGGGCCCAGTTGCGGCATAAGCCCCATCCCCCTCTCCGCCAGCGCACGATCTCCTTCCCTTTCAGCACGATATCCGCACCAACCCTACCCCCGAAATTCCACCACCTGAACCGGAACGCTGGGGTGTTTGGTTCATATATCCCATGGACGGTACACACAGCGCGCGCCGAAACCTCGCCGTTATCCTTCCCGAGCTGAAGAAGCGCTGGAACGCATGGCGCGCCTCCGCCTAACCGTTTTTCGTCCTGGCGCGAAGCGCGTCCGCCTGAACGGCTAGTTCCCGCACATCGTCTTCGCCTTCTCCAGTTGCTCCGGCGTGTACTTCTTCGGGATCTTCACGAACTTGAGGTGGTTCTGCATCCCGATATCGGCCAGCGCGTCCAGATCTTCCTTCGTCTCGCTGTACTTCTTTTTGGGCAGGCTGGCTTTGATTGCGTCCAGAATCTCCAGTTGCTTCACGGTGTGCGTGGTGAACCCGCCGCCACCGGGCGCCATCTCCGAGGTCGTCTCGTCCGACTCTTTGAAGATCACACACCCGTCGTTGCCCGACTGCATTCCCCAGGTCACGGGCTCCTGGTCGGCCGGCTTGTCCTTCGCAAAGCTTGCCGCTCCCGACGACGCCACCACCAGCGCCATCACCACACTCGCCTGCACCACACGCTTCAAGATTCGCATCCTCCTCAGCTCCCTCCATTCCCCGCGGCTGTACCCACAATAATCTGTCACCCTACCAGGAGCGCAAGCTGCAAGCCCGAGCGACTCCCAGCTCCCAGCTCCCAGCCCCAGGCTCCCAGCCCCAGGCTCCCAGCTTCCGGTACCCTGTTCATGGCGCCCCCAATGACCAAACGCTCCGCCGGCATCCTGCTCTACCGACGCACTCCCTCCGGTCCTGAAGTCTTCCTCATCCACCCCGGCGGCCCCTTCTGGGCCAAAAAAGACAAGTGGTCGATCCCCAAGGGTGAATACCACGACGATGAACCGCCGCTCGAGGCCGCGCGCCGCGAGTTCCAGGAGGAGACCGGCTCCCGGATCGCGCTCGATCTTCCCGCCGAAAAATTTACCCCCCTTGGCGTCATCCGCCAGCCTGCCGGCAAAGAGGTGACCGCCTGGGCCGTCGAAGGCGATTTCAACCCGGCCACCCTGGTCTCGAACACCTGCTTCGTCGAGTGGCCCCCTCGCTCCGGCCGTCAGATTGAGATCCCCGAAGCCGATCGCGGCGCCTGGTTCGATCTGGCCACCGCCCGCGCGAAGATCTTCAGCGGCCAGGAAGCGTTCCTCGACCGGCTGGCCGAATCTCTCCGCTAGGCATTCGAGGTCTGTTGGCTCAGCCGGGCCGCGACGGAATCCCCTTTCCTTGACGATTCAACTCATCTCCGTCGCTTGCCAGGGACAGATAGCGCTTGATTGCGGTCTTCGCCCTTCACCCATTTTTCCGTATCGTCTCTCCATCGTCTTGTGAACGTCGGCGAGATCGCCCCTTTGCCGATTCTTCAGATCCAGGTGGTTCACGGAAAGGTTCCACCGAAATGCGTTGGTAACGCACTTCCAGCACCGTCAGGTGTTCTATCCTGCCTGGCGCCTGGAGAATTACGCTGTCACCCGCTGCCGACCTCATCAATGCACGTCCCAGAGGTGATACCCAACTGATGTGATTACGGCTCAGATCGACTTCGTCGGTGCCCACGATGCTTACCATCTGCTCCGCTCCAGCCGCATCGGCATAGCGCACGGTCGCCCCGAAGTATGCCCTCGTTCTCGCCTGCCCCGTCCTCGGAGCTTCCGGGTCCACCACTTCTGCGGCATCGATTCGCTTCGTGAGAAAGTGAATTCGCCCGTCGATCTGCCGCAGCCGCCGCTTGCCGTACTGATAATCGGCGTTTTCACTGCGATCGCCGTTGCTGGCAGCCCACGCCACCACCTCCACCACGGCCGGGCGGTCTTTGGTGCGCAGGAACAGGTGCTCATCTTTGAGACGCTGCAGCCCGCTCGGCGTTATGTAGTTCCTGCCTCGCGTCGAGGGTTCGTCCCCTTCTGGCTTTCTCGTAGAACCTCTCCGCATCTCGTTAGTCCTCCAGCGCCAGGCAAGTGGGTGCCCACAATGTGTGCGGATGTACGCCGAAAGAGAACGTTGCAGGTCCATCCAGGTTCATCGATTTCATTTGCGGTCCCTAACCGATTTTTTCACGTCTTCCGGACCTTAAGCGATCCTGTCCATCATCTCCGGTAACACCCGTGCAACCGCTAAGGCACGTGGGAAAATTAGTATCGATAAAGTCGGCGTGTCGAACCCTTCAGGTTGCAGGAGGGCGTTAGTCCCACCGAGGTAGGCGCGACCTTCAGGTCGCGCAATCTGAAAGACCAAAACGCGCGCGGCTTGAGCCGATGATCCCCCCAAAACTCGACCCAGTTTGATATCAACTCGGCCGAGTTCCCCATCAAACTCGGCCTAGTTTGAATCAAACTCAGCCGAGTAGGAAGTGACTTCTTATCAATCAAAAACGCCAACACCACCCAGTTTTGACGTCAAACTCGGCCGTGTTTGACATCAACTCGGCCGAGTTGTAAGTGACTTGTCTTGTATCAAGTACAGCGACAGCCCGGATACGGGCGCTGAAAACAAGTCACTTGCGTAGGATCCCCCCCGCACCGCGATTCCCGCTCAACCCCGAATTACAGGCCGGATGTGCAGCTCCTTCAGCTGCTCGTCGCGCACCGTCGAGGGCGCGTCAACCATCAGGTCGATGGCCTTGGCCGTCTTCGGGAACGCGATCACCTCGCGCATGCTGGCGGCTCCGACCAGCATCATGATGATGCGATCGAGGCCCAGCGCGATCCCTCCATGCGGAGGTGTACCGTACTGCAGCGCTTCAAGGAAGAAGCCGAAGCGCTTCTTCGCCTCCTCGTCCGACATGCCCAGCGCCCGGAAGATCTGCTGCTGGATGTCCTGACGATGGATGCGGATCGAGCCCGAGCCCAGCTCCATGCCGTTGAGCACGATGTCGTAGGCCAGCGCGCGCACCGCTTCAGGATCGGACTCCATGCGCCCCGCGACGAGATCGTCCTCGTGCGGCGAGGTGAAGGGGTGGTGCGCGAACGTCCAGGTCCTGGTGTGCTCGTCCCACTCGAAGAAGGGAAAGTCGGTGACCCAGAGGAATTTGTAATCGTCACTGTTGCCTTTCCTCTCGAAGGCCTTGTGGTCGTCCTCGAAACGCTTCGCGAGATCGAGGCGGAGCTGGCCGGCCTTCTTGTAGATCCAGAGACGATCCTTTGCCGGCGGCGTGATGCCGATACGCGGGGAGAGCACGATGAGTCGGTTCTCCGGCTCGACGCGGGCGAGGCCGCAGTTCTTTGCCACAGCGGCGTCGATGCGCTGGGCGAGCGCGGCAAACTGGGGGGCGGAGGCGAGGCGCTCGACGTCGAGGTAGGCGAGGTCGGGTGCGACGGCGACGTTGATCTCCTGGGCGAAGGCCTTCTTCTGCGTGTTGCTCATCGCCTGCTTGCCGGGAATGACGATGGCGACGATGGGGAGACCGGGCTCGATCTTGAGCGAGGTGAGTTCTTCGGCGCTGAACACGTCGCGAACATCGGTCATGGGCGGCAGGCGCAGGTCGGGCTTGTCGATGCCGTAGCGGCGGATGGCCTCGTCGTAGGTCATGCGCGGGAAGGGCGTGTTGATCTTGTCGCCGCTGATTTCGAAGGCGGCTCTGAGGAAGCCTTCGACGACTTTGAAGACGGTGTCCTGTTGCGGGAAGGACATCTCCAGATCGATCTGCGTGAACTCAGGCTGGCGATCGGCGCGCAGGTCCTCGTCGCGGAAGCAGCGCGCGATCTGAAAGTACTTGTCGAAGCCGGAGATCATGAGGATCTGCTTGAAGAGCTGCGGCGACTGAGGCAACGCGTAGAACGTGCCGGGATTGACGCGGCTGGGGACGAGGTAGTCGCGCGCGCCTTCGGGCGTGGAGCCGGTGAGGTACGGCGTTTCGATCTCGTAGAAGCCCTGGGCGGCGAGGTTCTCGCGGATCGCGAGTGCCACTTTGTGACGGGTTTCGATGTTGTGCTGCATCTCGGGGCGGCGCAGGTCGAGGTAGCGGTACTTGAGCCGGACCTCTTCGTTCTGGATGGCGTCTTCGGCGGGCGAGAAGGGTGGGACCTTCGAGTCGTTGAGGACGAGCAGCTCGGTGGCGGCGACTTCGATTTCGCCGGTGGCCATTTTGGGGTTGATGACGTCGGCTCCGCGCAGCCGTACCTTGCCGATGGCGGCAACAACGTACTCGGGGCGGACGTGCTCAGCCTTCGGGTGACCTTCAGGCGAGATCTCCTTGTCGAGGACGATCTGCGTGATGCCGTAGCGATCGCGGAGGTCGAGGAAGATCAGGTTGCCGTGATCGCGCCGGCGGTTGACCCAGCCCATCAGGGTGACGGTCTTGCCGGCGTCGGCGGCGCGCAGTTCACCGCAGGTGTTGGTGCGTTGGCGTGTGCCGAGAAAGTCGAGCAAGGTTTTTCCCTATGTCAGTGGGTTGCTATTTTGGTGGTGACCACGCGGTGATCTGATTCAATGGCACAGACCACCTGGAAGCTTCTTGACCGTCTTCGTTCGCGGAACGCCATTCCGGAATTGAAAAGTACGGATTATTGGGATCGAATTGATCAAAGTCCTGGTCGAATATATCTGGACGTAATAGCTGATTCTCGATGACTACCTGATCTTCAAATCGATACATCAGCCACCATTCGCCACCGAACCCGGCCTTCTCGCTCCAATAAGAGGTGACGAGGCAGGATTTCGGTTCGCCAGTCATCAGTCTCTGAATTCCTTCCCTCCATTGATGTTCGTAACGCTCGCGACTCCAGGTTGTAAGAACCATTTCGAATTCTTCAACAAAAGCACCGAGAGTGATCTGGCCTATAGCTCTGTCGGGCTCATCATGCACTTCGTGAAGGAAGCGAATCAATAATGACATGAAGCAATCGCTCTGGCCTGATCATTACCGCTTCTCTGAGGTTGAGCCCAGCCCGTACGCGACCTGATCGCGCGGGATCTTGGTCTGCTCGCCGGTGGCGAAGTTCTTCACTGTCAGGATACCGGAGGCGTGCTCGTCCTCGCCCAGCAGAATGATGTTGCGGGCGAGCTTGTTGGCGATCTCGAAGGACTTCTTGAGACGGAAGCTGCCGTCGCCGAGTTCGATGCGGAGCCCCTGGCGGCGAAGATCGCGGGCGAGGGTGAGCGCAGGCGCGTTGAGGCCATCGCCGAGAGGCGCGACGAAGGCGTCCGCCAGTGTTGGCGCAGTTTCCGTCTGCGCGGACTGCAGCGTGAGGATCAGCCGGTCGAGCCCCATGGCGAAGCCGATGCCGGGAGCCTTGGGTCCGCCGAGCATCTCCGAGAGGCCGTCGTAGCGGCCGCCGCCGAGCAGCGCGTTTTGCGCGCCCAGGCCGCCGTGCGTGAACTCGAAGGTGGTGCGCGTGTAGTAGTCGAGGCCGCGCACGAGGCGCGGATTGACTTCGTACTGCACGCCACAGGCGTCGAGCGCAGCAAGTACCGCGGCGAAGTGGGCCTTTGATGCGTCGTCAAGGTAGTCGGCAATCTTCGGCAGCGTGGCGATGATGGCTTCGTCGGCGGGGTCCTTCGAGTCCAGCACACGCAACGGATTGGTCTCGGCGCGGCGCTGGTTGTCAGCGGACATCTGGTCCTTGACCGGTGCGAGCGCTTCGCGAAGGGCAGCGACGTACTTCGGTCGATCGGTCGACGACCCGACGGAGTTCAGCACCAGGTTCCAGCCCGTAATGCCCAGCTCGTCGAGCAAGCTCGCCAGCATCTCCAGCACTTCGGCGTCACGCAGTGGCGACTCCGAACCGGCGCTGGGCGGGCCGATGACTTCCGCGCCGATCTGCCAGAACTGCCGATAGCGCCCCTTCTGCGGGCGCTCCCGCCGAAACTGCGGGCCAATGTAATAGAGCTTCTGCAGGAGTCCGGACTCGCCAAGCTTGTGCTCGATGTACGCGCGGACGACGCCGGCGGTGTTCTCCGGACGCAGCGTCAGGGACTGAGATTTTTCCGACTGCGCGCGCGCGCGATCCTCCCACGTGTACATCTCTTTCGAGACGATGTCGGTTTCTTCACCTACCCCACGAGCAAAGAGAGAGGTGTCCTCGAAGATGGGGGTGCGAATCTCGCCGAAGTTGTAGCGGGCGAAGACGCGGCGGGTCACGGCTTCGACGTGGTTCCAGAGATCGGTTTCAGGCGGCAAAAGATCGCGCGTGCCGCGCACGGCTTTAAGGAGGGTCATCGGAGCGTTTTCTCTTGTTAGTTTATCGGACGCGGTGGAGCGGGACTAATCGAGTTCGTCGCCCCTCATTGGGGGATTGTTGCGACCAGCCTTCTTCACAATGCGGATGGCCTTCCGGAGATTTGCGCGGGAGGCGCGCTCCTGGAAGTAGGCTGCTGTCCGCAGCGCCGAGAGCTTTTCAGCCAAGGCCACGTTGATGTTCTTTTTCATCTCCATGCTGACATGCCGCGCACATCAAGGATATCCGATCACTCGTGGGGCGGGTGCGGCGGGAGGGCAAAGCCTTCGATAATCCAAGCGGCGAGCAGAATACCGGCGCCGATCATGGAGAGGACGATGCCGAACGGGGTAAAGCCATTCGTCCAGGGCGACTGGTGGAACAAGGCCGCGGTGAGGCAGCCGACCAGGGCGATAGCGTCGAGGAAGAGGCCGAGGACAAGGATCGCTTTGCCCACGAGCCGAATGCGGTGGAGCCCTTCCTGAGCGGCCATGGCGCCACTGTACCACCGGGCCGTAACCGAGGGGAGCGCTCGCGCGGCCGGTGAAAGGTGCTCTGTTGCCGGTGCGTGAAGAGTGTTAGGATTCCGAGGCACATCATGCTGAGGCGAGTCTCTCTGCTGGTTTTGCTGGTATCGCTGAGCGGCTGGGCGCGCGAGAACGGGTCCGGCTGGATCGAAGTGCGCAGTCCGCATTTCACCGTGATCACCGATGCGGGCGAGGGGCGCGGGCGGCACGCGGCGGGCCAGTTCGAGCGCATGCGGTGGGTGTTTCAGAGCAGCCTGCCGCCGTCGGCGAATCTCGATCCGGCGAATCCAATCGTCGTGATCGCGGTGAAGGATCGGAAAGACATGGAGGCCCTGGAGCCGGCGGCATATCTGGCGAAGGGCCAGGTGAACCTCGGCGGGCTATTCTCGCGATCGACCGACAAGAACTACATTCTGGTGCGGCTGGATGGAGGGGGAGAGCATCCGTACTCGATCGTCTATCACGAGTACACGCACCTGATGGAGGGCAGTGCGGCGGAGTGGACGCCGCTGTGGCTGAACGAGGGGCTGGCGGAGTTCTTCGAGAATACGGAAGTCCGCGACAAAGAGGTGCTGCTGGGCGAGCCGAGCATGAATGCGCTGCTGCTGCTGCAGCAAAACCGGCTGATCCCGCTGCCGGTGCTGTTGAAGGTGGACGCAACGTCGCCGTACTACCACGAGGAGCAGAAAGGCGGCATGTTCTACGCGGAGTCGTGGGCGCTGACGCATTACCTGGAAGTGGCGGATTTCCACGATCACACCAATCGCATCGGGAAGTATCTGGCGCTGACGAGCCGGGGAACGGATGCGGTGACTGCGGCCGACCAGGCCTTTGGCGACCTGAAGCAGCTCGAAGGGGCGCTGGCGGCCTACACCCGGGAAGGGCGCTACTCATACTTTCAGAAGTCGACGGCCGGCGTGCAGGTGAACGAAGCCTCGTTTGCGGCGGCGCCCCTGAGCGTGGCGGATGCGGATGCGATCCGCGCAGATTTTCTGGCCTACATGGGGCGGGCGGACGATGCGCGCGCGCTGGCGGATGCGGCGCTCAAGGCCGATGCGAACAGCGCGAGGGCGCATGAAGCAATGGGGCGGATCGAGCTTGCGGCGGGGCATCACGCGGAGGCGAGGAAGTGGTACGCGGAGGCGGCTGCGCTCGATCCCGGGAACTATGTAGCGCAGTACTACACCGGGGCGCTGGCCGCAATGGCGGGCACGGACGATGAGGAAGCGGAGCGGCATTTGCGGGCGGCGATCCAGGCGAATCCGCGGTTTGCACCGGCCTACGATGCGCTGGCGACGCTGTTATCGAATCAACACAGCAAACTCGATCAGGCGCACATGATGGAGCTGCAGGCGATCGCGCTGGATCCGGGGAACCTGCACTATCGGCTCAACACGGCGCACATCCTGATGGAGCAGGAGCAATTCGATGCGGCGGTGCAGGTGCTGGAGTCGGCGAAAACGCTGGCGCGGGATCCGCTGGAAGTGGATGTGGTGGAGCGGATGCTGAAGCAGGTGGACGAGCAGCGGCAATTGTCAGAGAAGATTAAGCGCCATGAGGCTGAGGCGCAGGTGACGGTTGCTGGCACGGGAGACGGTCCGGCGAGCGGTGTGAAGCAGATGGGGTTGCCGCAGAAACCGAAGCACGCGACAGAGGCGCCGCACGGGCCGGATTTATGGGTAACGGGCGTGATTCGCGATGTGCACTGCAACTGGCCGGGAGCGATGGAGTTGCGAGTGGCAGGCGAGAGTGCGCAAGCCGGACCCGGTATTTGCGCAGTTCCTGCTGCAGCAGTTTGGCGGGGCGACGGGCGAGCTGACGGCGGGCTTGCAGTATTGGATCCAGTCGTTCCACTGCCCGAAGCCGGGGATTCGCGAGCTGCTGCAGGACATCGCAGTGGAGGAGTTCGGCCACCTGGAGGTGGTGGGCACGCTGATCGAAGAGCACACGCGGGGGATCGAGAAGGGCATGCATGAGCTGGAGCTCAGCCCGCTCTTCGCGATTCGCGGGCGTGGCCCGCCGAAGCCGGAGCACGCGAGACGTATGAAGTGCTCCAGGAGCGGGCGACCGATGTGGGCACCAAGAAAGTGCTGCACTATTTGCTGACCCGCGAAGTGGCGCACACGAAGATGTTCATGAAGGCGCTGGAGTCGCTGGGCAAGCTGACTGAGCCGCTGTTTGGAAACATCAAGCCGGACGAGACGGTCAAGGTGTACTACCACCTGTCGACGAACGGGGTGGCGCAGCGCGGGCCGTGGAACCAGGAGCCGGAGTTCACGTATGTGGCCGATCCGGTGAAGATGATTGAGCACGGCGAGCTGGCGGGAGTGGGCGGCAAGCATTAGAGGCTGGCCCGAAAAACCCTTATGAACAGCGCCCCAGCTTCCGCGAAGGGGAGGACCGCGGGGGTTGGGGCGTTGTTTTTGCTGGAGCGCAGGGAAACGGATTGGGTCAGTGGCGCTGGCGGTTGGCCGTACGACGGCGGTGAAGGGGAAGTCAGCCTCGAAGCCAACCTGTCCGCCGATTTTCGGGCTGGCAATATGGCTGCCGCCGAGGAGCGCGAAGGTGAGGGCGAAGCGACTGCCGATCTGGTACCAGCCTCCGGCAAGCCCCTGGAGCTGGTCTCTGGAGAGGCTCTTGTTGTCCGCGACCGCACCGTAAGCCTCCGCGCCCAGGCTCAGGCGCGGGTTCAGGTCGTGCACGACGGAGAGGCCTCCGGTGTAAACATGGCCGCGGGTATTCTGAGTGCCCAGGACGCCGGTGCTGGTATTGCCGGCGAACAGGAATCCGAAATTGGCATTGAGCCGGGTCTTGTCGGAGAGCGGTTCCTGTGCGATGGAGTTGAGCCAGTAGTCGGTGAGGCCGGAACCCAGTTCCTGGCGCTCGTCCCCAGTGGGAAATTCAATGTAGAGGCTGGCTGAGAGGGCTGGAGCGCTGAGAGGGCGGGCGGCCTGGCGGAAGTTCCACTTGATGCCCAGGTCGGTATCGCCGGGCCCGGTGGAGGTGGGCGAACCCGGCGCGCGGTCGATGAAGAGGTACGGGGCATCGACGTCGAGCTCGAGGCCGCGCGGCAAGCCGTAGTTGATCTTGTAATTCAAGGTGTTCTGGCGGAGGTCGGGGTACTGAGCGGACTGGAGACTGTCGAGCTCGTTGAAGACCTCGAAATGCAGGGTTCCCTGGCCGGTGACGTCGGCATTGTCGGTATAGAAAGGCATCTGGGCCGCGACGATCGCCGTGCTGGCGATGGCAGACAGCAGAATCGCGAGTTGAAGCACCTTGCGCATCGGAGACTCCCTAACTGTAACTGGGCCGCGAAGATGGGACCGATGAAGGGAGTGTAAAAACGGCTTCTGACTTCACGGATTGGCCATCGTTGGAGCGGCCCGGGGTGAAACTGGACGAGTTTGGGAATTCATTTCGAACCGAGCGGGGATGGGTTTGCCATTCTGGATCCGATGAACATTAGTAATTAGGGGAAACGGCTCGGGCAGGGTATGCTTGAGGCTGTGGGGGTCCTCAGAATGTGCCCTCCGGATCTTCTGGCCTGACCTCGATCGCTGCTTTTTTGAGCGGAACCCCACGCCGCCTGCAGCGAGACCCTGTTGACCTCGAGCCGTGGCTTTGGCAGTTCATGTAGCACAACCGGGAAATGAGGGGACGCGATGCGATCGAATCTGGTGTACTCCGCCGGGCTGAAGATAGAGAACCGCTTTTTACTGGCGACGGTGGTGATGCGGGCGGTGCGGAAGCTGCACATCGACTCGACACGGACCGAAGACACGACGAATAATGTGTTCGCGCAGGTAGCGGAAGGGAAGTTTGTGCGGGTGGAGATGCCGGTGATCAAGGCTGCGCCGGCGATTGAGGCGTTGCTGATCGCGCCTGCCGCGTAGGGTGCTTCGTTAGGAAGAAGGCCGACCCCTCGGGGGTCGGCCTTTGTTTTTTGGGCGGGAAAAGGCCGCGGCTGAAGCCGCTTCTCTTTTGGCCTTTATTCCATGGCCTGAAGGCCATGGCTTCTACCGTCGCCTCGCTGCGCGAGGCCCCAGTGCGCTAGCGAGGGTGAGGAGTGGGTTGGTGCGTTCGAACGGAACGAAACGCGGTAGGAGGTAATGTGAGCCCCGAAATTCACGGCAGAGTCCGCAGGCCTGCGAGCTGAGGCCGGTTCTTTTGGGCTCTTGTCGATGGCCTGAATGCTATGGTGCTGCCGGCGCTCGCTGCGCGAGTGCCTTGTGTGCGCGCGGCAAACAGAGGCCCGCGTTCCACAATCGGCCGTCCTGGCCTGTTTCGAGCGTGATGGAAGGCATCGCGGTCCGTCGAGTTCCACCCTGATTCCCAGGACGCGGGCGCGATCGAGAATGGGCACCCGGCGAACTGCTCTATTTGCCGCCCGTTTCGTTCCACAGGAACGCCATTTCGTCGGTGTAGTCCTCCACGAGCTGGGTCATGGAGACGCCGGCGCTGTGTCCGCCTTTGATGGAGTAGTGCAGCAGGATGGGGCGATCGCCGCCACTCGAAGCCTGCATGAGCGCGGTCATCTTGCGGGCGTTCATGGGGTCGACGCGCGTGTCGTTGTCGCCGGTGAAGAACATGATGGCCGGATACTTCGTGCCCTTGTGCACGTTCTGGTAGGGCGAGTACTTCACGATGTAGGCGAAGTCCTTCGGGTTTTCGGCGTTGCCGTATTCGGTGGTCCAGAGGCGGCCGAACTCGAATTTCTGATAGCGGAGCATGTCGAGCAGTGGATAGCCGCACCAGATGGCGCCGAAGAGGTCGGGGCGCTGGGTCATCGCCGCGCCCATGAGCAGGCCGCCGTTGGAGCGGCCGCGGATGGCGAAGTGTTCGGGCGATGTGTATTTGTTGGCGATGAGATATTCAGCGGCGGCTGCAAAGTCGTCAAAGACGTTCTGCTTGTTTTCGAACATCGCGGCTTTGTGCCAGGCTTCGCCGTACTCGTTGCCGCCGCGCAGGTTGGGCAGCGCGAAGTAGCCGCCCTGCTCCATCCACCAGGCGTACTCGGGGTTCCACGTGGAGAGCTCGGCGAGGTCGAAGCCGCCGTAGCCGGTCATGAGCAGGCGCGCGGAGCCGTCGCGAGGCAGGCCCTTTTTGCCGGCGATGAACATCGGGACCTGGGTCCCATCCTTTGATTTGTAGAAAACCTGGGTGACTTCGTACTGCGTGGAGTCGAAGGGGACTTTGGGCGCGGCGAAGACCTCGGAGCGGCCGGTCTTTGTGTCGTAGCGGTAGATGGTGGGCGGGAGGATGAAGGAGTCGAAGGTGTAGAAGCCTTCGGTCTGGGTGGGGCGGCCGTAGACGACGGTGCCGGTGCCGATGCCGGGATAGGTAAGGGTGCCGGTCTGCTTGCCGTCGAGGGAGTAGATGGAGGTTTCAGTTTTGACGTCGTGGAGGCGGGAGACGAAGAGCTTGTCGCCGACGATGCTGTAGCCGTCGATGACGTCTTTGCCTTCGGGGACGATGGTCTTCCACGAGGAGGGCTCGGCGCCAGGCGTGGCTTCGACGATGCGCGTGTTGGGCGCCTCGTAGTCGGTCATGAGGAAGAAGCGGTCGTCGGCGGCGAGGACGCGCACGTGGGCCTGGACGTTGTAGACCAGCGGAACAAAGTCGGCATCGGGTTTGCGCAGGTCCTTGACGAGGTAGTCCTGGCTGGTGGCGGGGACGCCGTGAGCAATGGAGACGATGAGGTAGTGGTGGTCGTCGGTAATGTCGCAGCTGATGAGATCGAGTTCGCCGAGCTGGCGGCCGTGGTATTCGCCGCCGAAGAGCTTCTGGTCGTCGTTGACCGACTTACCGAATTTGTGGAACCAGACGTTGGTGCCCTGATGGGTGAATTTGGCGTAGTAGAGGCCGGAGTTATCGGGCGCGAGATTAATGCCGGAGTAGCGCGCCGTGGGCAGGACGTCGGCGAGGTTGCTGCCGTTTTTGACGCTGCGGATGTGGACCGCGCCCTCGTCGGCGCCGCCGTTGCGGATCTCGTAGACGACGAGGTTGGCGTCGTCGGAGATGTCGACCATGTTGACGGAGGTGTTCTGGTCGGCGCTGAGTTTCGAGGCGTCGATGAGGAGCTCGTCTTTGCCATGCCAGCCGGTGCGCGTGTAAATGGAGCCCTGGTTCTGATCGGCGAGGCGTTTTTTGAAGAAGTACTTGCCGGCGCGGAGGGTGGGCATGGAGTACTGGTCGACGCGCATGAGGGCGGTGAGTTCGCTGGAGATTTTCGGCAGCGTGGTGAGCTGGGACAGGTACTGCTGCGTGTAGGCGTTCTCCTGGGTGATCCAGGCGCGGGTGGCGGGCGCTTTGGCGTCTTCGAGCCAGCGGTAGGGGTCGTCGATTTTGGTGCCGGCGTAGTCGTCGGTGACGGTGTTCACGGTCGCGACAGGAGGCGCGGGGAGGTTGATTCCGTTTTCGCCGTGGATGGGGGTTTGGGCGTGAAGCATCAGCGGCGCGGCGGCAACGGCGAGCGCGAGGAGAGAGTAGCGAGCGAGCATGAGAGGGTCTCCATGGGCAAGGTCGGGGAGAGAAGGGGTAGTGTACGGCATTTGCGGAGAGCCGTTCAGCATGAGGGCACAGAGGACGCGGGGAGATTGGCTACGAGCCGGCGGCGCTGGACCAGAAGGCGTGGGTGCGGGAGGGAATGCGGTCGGGGTATTCGCGATAGAGCGCGTTGAGGGCGTGGAAGAGGGCTTTCGATTCGGCGCCGAGGCCGAGCAGCAAGGTGGAGCGCAGGATGCGCGTGAGGCGGAGGTGGTTGTGGTTCATGGGCCAGAGCCAGTTCTGCGCGCGCGCGGCGAAGTCGGGGGTGCGCTCGATGGCGATGCCGGCGGGAGTGGAGATCTGGCGGAATCCGTAGAAGCGCATCATGCGCTGGAAAGACTGGCGGAGGCGATCCTGCATGGCGATGGAGGAGTGGAAGATGCGGATGGTAGTGGGGTCGAGGATGGGCGCGTGGGGGTTGGCGCCGGAGGGCTCGGGCAGGGGAAAGAGCCACTGGATGAAGTCGTGGATGGCTTCGAGGCGGTCGTCATCCCACGCGAGGATTTCGGCGAGGGTGCGGCCGTCGTCGTCGGGTGCGCCTTCACGATAGAAGGCGACAAGAGGGTGGGTGGGCGTCCCGGTCAGAGGCAGATCCAGCCTTTCAGAAATCATTCCCGCAAAGAAGGAGGGCCCGCGGGAGACTTAAGTCCCCCACAGCAGACTAACGAGTTTTCGGGCGGACTGGCGGGCGATTCGCTGTTATCCTGTGAATGTTTCTTTGAGCAACCACACCGGTCCAACCTGCGCCGCAAGGCGCGCACTCCTGGACAGCCTGGCCTGAGCGAGGTCGCTTCGCGACCGAGTCGAATGGCGCGAGTCTCTTAAAAAATGGCAGACGCAAAACTTCAAATCATTCCTTTAGGCGGTCTCGGCGAATTCGGCATGAACTGCCTCGCCCTCCGCTACAAAGACGACATCGTCGTTATCGATGCGGGCCTGATGTTTCCGGAGTCCGAATTGCTGGGCGTCGACATCGTCGTACCGGACATTTCGTACCTGGTCGAAAACAAGCCGCTGGTCCGCGCCATCGTCCTGACGCACGGCCATGAGGATCACATCGGCGGGTTGCCGTGGATTCTTTCCGAGCTGAACGTGCCCGTTTACGCCACCGAGTTCACGCTGGCCTACGTCGAAGGCAAGCTCGAAGAGCACGCGCTGCTCGACGACTCGGAGCTGATCGAGATCGTGCCCGGGGAGAAGTTTTCGCTCGGCGCCTTCACCATCGAGCCCATCCGCGTCACCCATTCCATGGTGGATTGCGTGGCCCTGGCCATCGAGACTCCGGTTGGAATCGTCGTACACACCGGCGACTTCAAGATCGACCTCTCGCCGCCGGACGGCAAGGCCTTCGACCTGCACCGCTTCGCCGAATACGGCAAGCGCGGCGTGCTTGCGCTGCTGCAGGACTCGACCAACGTGGACCGGGCCGGCTACACGCCGAGCGAATGGTCGGTGAAGCCGCGGCTCGACGAGATTTTCTCGCGAACGAAGAAGAAGCTTTTCTTCAGCTGCTTCTCATCGTCGATCTACCGCATCCGGATCGCCGTGCGAACTGGCGCGGCTTCACAGCCGCAAGGTGGCGATTGTCGGCCGCTCGATGCTGGAGTCGACGGAGATCGCGCAGGACCTCGGCTATCTCGACCTGCCGTCCGTCGCTGATCATCCACCCGGGACAGGTCTCCGACTATTCGCCGGAGCAGGTCATGATCCTGATCAGCGGCACGCAGGGCGAGCCGATGAGCGCGCTGAGCCGCGCCGCGGTGGACAACCACAAGCACGCGCGCATCGCTGCCGGGCGACACGGTCATCCTGAGTTCGCGCGTGATTCCGGGTAATGAGAAGTCGATCTTCCGCGTGATCGACCACCTCTGCCGCCGCGACGCCGACGTGATCTTTGACGACGGCTCGCACGGGCTGATCCACGTAAGCGGACACGCGAGCCAGGAAGAGCAGCGGCTGATGATCAACCTGCTCAGGCCGAAGTTCTTTGTCCCGATCCACGGCGACTACCGGCATTTGAAGAAGCACGCCGAGGTCGCGCAGCGGCTGGGCGTGGTAGATCTGGCGCTGGTGATCGAGAACGGCGAAATCCTGGAGCTGGACCGCAACAACGCTGCGAAAGGCGGCAAAGTCACGGCGGGGCGCGTCTGCATTGACTCCGGCTCGGCGAGCGACGTGGTTGAAGACCTGGTGATCCGCGACCGCCGGCATCTTTCAGAAGACGGCTTCGTGCTGCCGATCCTCACCATTAATAAGTTAAGCGGGAAAGTGGAGCGCCAGCCGGAGCTGGTTTCGCGCGGCTTTGTCGGGGCGGAGCCTGGACTGATGGAAGGCGCGCGGCAGGTGGTGACGGCGACGCTGGACAGTTCCAGTCCGGAAGAGAAGGCCGACTACGGGGTGATCAAGGAGAAGATCCGCATCGACCTGAAGCGTTACATCCAGAAAAACACCAGCCGGCGGCCGCTGATCATGCCGGTGATTCTGGAAATCTGAACGAAGCCTGTAGGCGGTAGGCTGTAGCCCTTGCTAATGAAAACGCCCCGGTCTTAAGACCGGGGCGTTTTTCTTTTGCGGTGTGCGGGGAAAGCTACTGCACCAGACCGTTATTGCTGCCTCCGGCCGGCGTAACGTTGGTGACCTGCCAGCCGCTCGAGCTTTTTACCAGCGTGGCGGTGGCCGTTTGCTGGCCGGAAGTGAGAGCGGCGATTTTCGGGAAGGCCGTTTTCATCTCGGCGGAACCGGCCCAGTCCGGCAGGTCCGTCACCGCATCGTGATAGTTGACGGTGTACTGCGTCTGGTCGGCATCGGGCGGGGTGAAGCTGTCGATCGAAGTGACCTCACGATGGCCAAAGCAGAAGTTGCCGTACCCGGGTTGAGCGGCATCGGCGGTCCAGGTGGAGCGGCCCTTGTCGGAAAGATCGTAGTCGTTGACCTGCTTCGACCCGACCAGAAAGCGCTTCTTCTCCTGAGGCGTGCGAACCAGCATGCCGGCATCGGTGAGGGCGTCGAAGCCTTTGGTCTGGTCTTCGTTGTTGGTGTCGGCCTGAGCGGGGAACTTGACGGGAGCGGACCAGACGCAGACGTGCTGGGCGCTGTAATAGCTGTTGAGCGCGGACTTGAAGGCGCCAGGATCCACGGCATTTTTATGGCACCCGGCGGCGGCAAAGCACAGTGCGAGTCCCGCGAGGCAGATGATTCTCTTTGTCATTCGTTGATTCTCCTCGGCTTTGTAGGATGCGAACGGCCAGCCGCGCGGGACGCGGCGCCGAAGGAGAAAAACGAGGCAACCCTTTTGGTTCGGGCCAAATAGAAAAGCCCCGGCAAACCGGGGCTTTCTGTTGCGGATGTTTCAGACCTGCGCGAATTCTTCCTGGTGCTCTTCTTCGTCTGTGCCATGCCGGCGCAGCAGCGTCGGCAGGTTCTGCGAGAAGGCCGAGCGTGGCATGACCATGTCGCAGCCCGCCTCGATGGCCTTGGCCTTCAGGTCGCCCTGCAGGTGGGAGAGGAATCCGATGACCGAGGTTCCCTTCTTCAACTTCGACTTAATTTTGGGAATCAGGGTTAGCGGTTTGGCCGCGGCGTTGTTGAGGTCGAAGACGATGAGCGAGGGGCGTTCTTCCTCAGGAGCCTCGACGAGTCGAGCGAGGGTTTCTGGCTCGTTCTTCACGAAGGCGACTTTGATGCCGAGCTTGCGCGCGGTCTCATTGATCTTGGCGAAGAAGAACAGGTCTTCGATGAAGAAGAGAATGCGGGTGGGCGCGTCCTCGCGGATGGGCGGCGGTGGCGGCTCCCACGTGGCCTGATGCTCGGCGTGGTAGCCGTTGCCGTTCACGTTGCCGTTGCGGAACTCGATGGTGGAGGGAGGCCCGTCCGCCACATTGCCGTTGACGACGCGATAGCTGTGGTCCATGGGGCCGACAAACGTGCGCTCGCGGCGCGGCTTGTTGCGGCGGCGCCCTCCGCCTCCGCCCTGGCCGTTGCCGTTGGCGAAGAAACGCTGCTGGCTGGAGGGCTGGGGTTTAGGCGGCCTCGGTTTGAACGCCGGCGGCGATTGGCTTTGGGGCTGGGCCTGATTCTGGCCCTGGCCGTTGGCCTGAGCCGCGCCACCCTTGTTCTTGTTCCGCTTGCGGCGACGACGGCGGCGACGTCCGCCGCCTCCCTCATCGTTGAATTGACCCTGATTCGGTGCCTGAGCCTGGTTTTCCGTGGGCTGAGGCTGGTTCTGCTCTGTTGTCATGCCTGCACTTCCTGTGCGACTGTCTGTTCCTGACTCCAGCTTGCGCTTCTCGCTCGGGTTTTCCGGGTCCGGGCGGCCGCTGCGATTCGTGGACGATGCGCAGCAACCTTGACTCGCCGGGAGTCAGTAACAGTGGAAAGTTGTTTTGTTCCGGCCTAAACCTGCATTACTACCGCAACGCACACGGCCGGAAAGTTTATACAGCGACGCAACACGATGGACTGGGTTCCAGGGCCCCGAAGGCTCCCGCTTTACTGACTGAGGAGTGAAACGGGGGAACGCAACCGGCTGCCGCGCCGATCAACGGAACGTACTGGAGTTGCCGTCCGATGCCGATTCAACCCTCGCACCCGGTGGTTTTCTCCGGTAACCGCGCAAGCGACGACGGAGAATGATCTACCGGGGTGATTCCTGACTCTCGAGAATCGCGACGAGCCTCGCGGTTTTAACAGCGTGGCATCAGCCGCTCGATAGGTAAAAATAATAGTACTCCCTCGCAGCAGAGCCTGACAAGTCCTTTGATGCCCCGTACGTCAGCGTAATCCGCAAATGGGAATCGGGTTATGCACAGGGGCGGCGGCAGGCCCAAAACAGAAAAGCCATCCGCTGGATGGCTTTTCCGCGTGACAGCCAGTCACTGGCCTCCCTGAAGTTGCCCTTGATCTGGAACACAACTGAGAACCTATGGATCAGGACATTTGGTCATTCCGGCCGGGGCAGAATCTCGAAGGACTTGCTCTCGTCAGCCGGAATCTTGGTTCGCACCGGCCCTCTTTCAAGGACCCATGCGTCGCTGGCGGTAACTACATGTGCAATCAAGGGGCCTTTTGGGTTATCCAATTAAGTCAATGATTTAGAGGTCCCATCATTCCGAATCCCGTAGAACGCAGAGCCGGTGGTTCTGAAATCCATAATGCGGGAGGGGTGGGCCGCCGGCTTCCCCTGGTCGAGCGGGATCTCTAGGTTTGGCAGTGGGGGCAGTAATGCGTTCCCCGTCCGGCCAGCACGATCCGCCGGATGGGGGTCCGGCAGACCCGGCAGGGCAAGCCCTCCCGCCCGTAGACTTTGTGCTGAATCTGGAAGAAGCCTGCCTCCCCGTCAGCGTCGACGTAGTCGGAGACCGACGATCCGCCGGCGCGGATGGCGGCGTGCAGGACAGCCTGCAAAGCTTTGTGGAGGCGGCTGAGGCGCTGGCGGGTCAGGCGTCCCGCGGGGCAGGTGGGCCGAATCTTCGCCCGGAACAGGCTCTCATCGGCATAAATATTGCCGACGCCATGCAGCAGGGACTGGTTCAGCAGGGCCGCTTTGATGGCCAGCTTGCGGCTGCGGAACAGGGCCACAAAGTCATCGAGGGTGATGGTCAGGGGTTCGCTTCCGGGTCCGGAGAAGGCGGCGCCGTCGAGGAGTTGGAGCCGGCCAAAACGGCGGGGGTCGACAAAACGAAGCTCGCGGCCTGACGCCAGCTGCAGGATCGCGTGGGTGTGGGAGGCCACCGGAACCTCAGGGGCGGAAACGAGCAGCCGTCCCGTCATGCCGAGATGCACGAGCAGTTGCTTCGCGGTCGCGCGACTCGCTTTCGCCGTCAGGTCGATGACGATGTGTTTGCCCATACGGCGCACGCGGCCGATGCGGAGCCCAGGAAGCGCGGCGGCCATTTCCGCGGGCGGCGTTTTGAACGGCTCCTGATAGTGGCTGAACCAGGCCGAGACGATGCTGTCCCCTCGGACGCGGCGATTGACGCCGTTGGCGATGGTTTCCACTTCGGGGAGTTCTGGCATGGGCAGATTTGAGTGTAACGGGCCGCCGGCGCACATGCGTCCTGGATCCAGCCGTTGCGTCCATCGGACATCCGAACAGGGCCCAGGCCCGCGTCGCTTGACGCAACCCGCCCTCTGCCCGGATAGTTGGGATTCGTCTACCAAACCATCCATCGATCGAGGCAAATCATGATGCGAAGCGGAGCAGTGTTGGCCGTGGTTTTGTGCGGAGCCATGGCGTGTGCGCAAAACATCGCTCTGAGGAACGATCCTCTGGCTCCTTTCGTCAAGGTGAAAGGCGACACGATCGTGCTGGAGCATGTGCGGGTGATCGACGGCACCGGGGCTCCGGCCAAAGAGGATCAGCGCATCGTGATCCAGCATGGCAGGATTGCGAACGTGCTGGGGGGAGTGGGGAACCAGCTGTTTCCGGCAAACACGCAGCACATCGACCTGACCGGCAAGACGGTTTTTCCTGGCCTCGTCGGCATGCACGAGCATCTGTTCTATCCGCTCCCCGACGGCGGCCCCGGCCTGCTGCCTCTCTATGGCGAGATGGCCGACTCGGCGCCGCGGCTCTATCTTGCCGGAGGCGTCACAGCAGCGCGCACCGCGGGCAGCCTTGAGCCGTACACCGACATTTCTGTGAAGCAGGCGATCGACGAGGGCAAGATTCCAGGGCCCGAAGCTCTTCCTCACCGGGCCCTATCTTGAAGGCGCGCCGGCGATCGGCCCGCAACTGCACACTCTGACCGGTCCTGACGATGCCGCTCGCACCGTGGACTACTGGTCGGCTGAGGGCATGACCTCGTTCAAGGCGTACATGCACATCACGCCCGAGGAGCTGAAGGCCGCCATCGATCACGCGCACGAGCACAGCATCAAGGTGACGGGGCACCTGTGCTCCGTTGGATTCAAAGAGGCGGCATCGCTCGGTATCGACAACCTCGAGCACGGGCTGGCCGTCGACACCGAGTTCTATTCGCAGAAGAAAGAAGGCGTGTGTCCGGGTCAGCATCCGGCACAAGCCGAGCTGGCGAAGATGGACGTGGAGGGACCGGAGATCCAGGGGACGATCAAGGACCTGATCGCTCACCACGTTGCTGTCACCTCCACGCTGGCGATCTTCGAGAGCTTCGTGCCGAATCGTCCTCCGATGAGCGAGGAGATGCGCGTTCGCAGTTCGCTGATGCCGGACGCCTGGGGCAGTTACACGACGACGCGCGCCTCCATCGCGGAGCATGCGGCGGACGCGACGTGGACGACGCTGCTCAAAATGGAGATGCAGTTCGAGCATGACTTTGTGAAGCAGGGTGGGCTGCTGATGGCGGGGTGCGATCCCACCGGCTATGGCGGCGTACTGCCTGGCTTCGGCGATCAGCGCAATTTGGAATTGCTGGTCGAAGCCGGCTTCACGCCGGAGGAGGCCATCCACATCGCTACGGAAAACGGCGCGCAGTGGCTCGGCGAAGACAGCCGCATCGGCACGATCGCTGTGGGGAAGGCCGCTGACCTTGTGGTGGTCGATGGCAATCCTGCGGCGCAAATTGCCGACGTCGAGAAAGTCGACACTGTATTTAAGGATGGCGTGGGATACGATCCGCAGAAGCTGATCGAATCGGTGCGGGGTTTGGTGGGGCTGCGGTAGGTTTGTTCCTTAAAGCTTCCGGATTGCCGGCAATTCGGAAGTTACGGTCCCCCTTCGGAAGCAGAAAAAGGGGAAGCAGCGCTCAAGGGTTGAGATCGGTTTTTCGGGTACCACGTAATTTCGACCTTTCATCCGTGGTTTCTTCCGCAAGCATGATTCTCACTGCTCCATTCGCAGATGGGCCCAGCACCTGGCACCTCACCTCACCGGGTTGCGGGTATTCAGAATCCCACCAGAGGTCCGATGCGGTGAAGTAGGGCATTTTACCGATGATGGAATGAAGCTGATCGTCCGCGTCACGGAACTGACACTCGACGATCCCCGGCTCATACGCCTTCATACAAAACACACAATCTGCACTCGAAGGCTCGGCATGTTAGCGCGAAAGATAACGCGCCGGCTCCGATGGGGTATTGTTGCCGGAAAGTCGCCGAACCGGAAGTTAACACGCGCCGCGGACCTGCTTCTGGTGCGGTGCGCCGCCCGCATCACGGCTGCGTTCCGGCTCCCATCTTTCCCCGCAGGCGCGACTCCGCCTCGTCGCTCCAGTACTTCGCCTTGAGGTGGATGAAGACCGACGAGTAGGGCAGGACCGAGTTCGTCTTCAGCACCAGCACCTGAAAGGTGCGGCTGTCCTGGTCCACCATATCGATCAGTTTGCCGTGCGCCTGCGACTGCACCGGATACGCGTGCAGCAGGTCGGTGAGGTTCGCTCGAAACTGCGAGATCCCCGGCGCATCCTGATCGGAAACATACGGCAGCTCCGCGTCCATGAAAATCTCCGGCCGCACATGCTCGGAGTTCTCGATCTCGCTCGAACCACCCGGAGCACCAGCGTCTGCGGCGCGTGCGTATCGATGGTCTCGATGCCCGGCGAGCTTTGCAGGGGATAGGCCGAGTCCACGATCAGGATCCAGTTGCGGTGACCGAGCAGCGGCAGAGCTGCGCGACTTTGGCCTGCCAGGACTCCGGCTCCTGCGCCCGCGCTGCATGGGGAACAGGCGCGGCAAAAAAGAGGGCAAGGGCGACGAGTTTCCTCAGCATCGGACGAGTATCGCAGAACGCGCGCGATGGTTTCGCGCGCGAACACACTGAGGGACGGCCGCACAGGCTGATTCGCTCAGGAACCTGCGCGGCCGGCGTGCGCCCGAAGCCGCTACGCTTCTTTGTACAGAGCGGCTCCCGCAAGCGTTCCGAGGATGCAGGCCAGGAAGTCGCCGATCGTCGCGTACAGCGCCAGGTGGTGCGGGTAGGTGCCAGGAATCACCATGAAGAAGCAGTTCGCCACCAGCGAAGCGAGCACCCAGGTGACCAGTCCGGCATACACCGCGGTCTTGGGTCCGGCGCCAAACCGCGGGCGGATCGCTGCGTAAATCCACACTGCGCTCAACCCGATGACCAGCCCAGCCAGGTTGAACTCGATAATTTGGATTGTGATGAGCGGGGGTCTGCCCAGCGTCTGCATCGCGGCGTTCCACTGCGGCCCCAGCCACAGGGCCTGGATCAGACTCTCGATGATGTCGCCAACGACCCCAGCTACCAACCCGCCCAAAATCCAGCGGCCGACGTTGATTTTGCCCATACAGCCTCCTTATTCATGGGGGATGGGGAAGTATAGGTCCTGCACCAGTAATTGTGCAATGCAAATCAGGGATGGGGCGGATGCGCCACAGCAAGGAGCGACCTATCCATGCAGCGCGGCGTTTCGGACGCTACTGCAGCAGCGACATCGCCACGCTGGTCATCGCCGTCACGCCGGTGCGCAGCGTGGGCTCGGGCAGCGGCTCAAAGTGGCTGGTGTGCGGCCCCGGCAGCTCCTTGCCCGCCGCATGCGCCGCCGCCAGCTTCACCGGATCCATCGCTCCCAACCGGAAGTACACAAGCGGAATCTCGTGCTTCGGCAGCGCAAAGACGCCAACATCCTCGCTGCCCATGATGCGAGACAGGTCGATGACCCGGTCGGCACCCAGAGTCTTCACCAGGATCGCTTTCACTTGCGCTGTCATCGCGGGATCGTTGTATTCAACCGGCGTCGACTCGTAGTCGAGGACGGTGACGGTCGCGGCCTTCTCCGGCGGCAGCCCAGCCGACGCTGTGATGCCCGCCGCCATCTGCTTCAACCCCTGGATCACGGTGTCGCGGCTTTTGTCGCTGAACGAGCGCGTAGTCAGCTCGAGCTTCACCTCATCGGGAATAATGTTGCGCTTCGTTCCGCCGTGAATATCGCCTACCGTTACGACCGTTGGGTCGAGCGGACTTTCTTCGCGACTCACGATGGTCTGAATCTGCGTGATGTACAGCGCGGCCAGGGTGATGGGATCGCGCCCCGCCTGCGGAGCCGCGCCGTGGCCGCCGATCCCGCGAATCACGACGTCGATCGAAGTGGAGCTCGCCTGCATGACACCGCTGGTCAGGCCTACGCTGCCTGCGGCCAGCTCGTTGGTGTCGTGCAGGCCGATGATGCGGTCGGGTTTGCCGAAGCGCTCGTAGAGATGATCTGCCAGCATCGCTTTGGCGCCGTCAATCGTTTCTTCTGAAGGCTGGCCGACGAGCATCAGCGTCCCGTGCCATTGCGATTTCATCGCCGCCATCGCGCGCGCCGTGCCGATCAGCACCGTGGTGTGCACGTCGTGTCCGCAGGCGTGCATCACGCCCACGGTCTGCCCATCCTTATTTTTCGTAGTCACGTGGCTCGCGTACGGCACGCCCGTTTCTTCCACGATGGGCAGCGCGTCCATGTCGGCGCGAACCATCAGCGTTGGGCCTGGGCCATTCTTCAGAATCGCCACCACGCCGTACGCCTGCGAGCCGTCGGGATACTTTCCCACGCGCTCCGTCACCGTGTAGCCGGCCTCGCGCAGTGCGTCGGCGAGCAGGTGTGAGGTACGCGCCTCGAAATGCGACAGCTCAGGATGGGAATGGATGTCCTTATAGGTGTCGACCAGCGCAGGCAGTTCGGAATTGACGAAGGAGGGAACGTCCTGGGCAGCGGCAGCCACAGTAAGGAGGACGAAGGCCGGAATCGCTAGAGCGCGCATTTAGATTTCCTCAGGAAGAAGTGGCGCCCAGTATACGGGATCGCGCTTCAGCTCCTGTAGGGCCGCAGCGCCAGTACTGCATTCAGGCCCCCGAACGCAAAGGAGTTGGAAAGCGCCAGCGTCGGCGTCGTCGCCTCATTTTGTAACAGTACGTGATCCAAATGAAGCGACGGATCCACTTTCGAGCCGTCCTGCCCCAGTCCCGCGCTTGCCGGCAGCAATCCTTGCCGCAGCCCCAGAACCGTCGCCAGCAATTCGAGCGCCCCGGACGCGCCGATCGCGTGCCCGTGCAGTCCCTTGGTCGAACTGATCGCGATCGTCCGGGCTCGTTCGCCAAAGACGCGGTAGATTGCCTCCGCTTCGACGCGATCGTTCGCCTCCGTCCCGGTACCGTGCGCGTTAATGTAGCTGACTTCGTCCGGACTTGCCCCGGCATCCTCGATCGCCTTGCGCATCGCCGCCGCCGGCCCCGCCGGAATCGGCTGGGTGATGTGGTGCGCATCGGACGACATTCCGAATCCGACAATCTCGCCGAAGATCTCCGCGCCGCGCGCCTGCGCCGAATCCAGAGCCTCAATCGCCAGCACGGTCGCGCCCTCGGCCAGCGTCATCCCATCGCGATCCTCGGCAAATGGCCGGCAGGCGGTCGGTGAAACCACATGGAGCCCGTCCCATCCTTTTAGAAAGGTGAGCGTGAGCGGCGCCTCATGAGCACCGGTGAGTGCGGCCTTGACCGCGCCCGACCGCACCATCTGGAAGGCCAGCCCAATCGCGTGCGCACCCGAAGCGCACGCCGTGGTGAGGGTGAAGCACGGCCCCGTGATGCCGTGCTCCATGCTCACGAGGCTGGTGCCCGCGTTGGCCATCGCGCGCGGCACGGTCAGCGGATGCACGCGTGCTCCGCGCGCATAGAGCTTCTCGTATTCGGTCTCTTCGGTCGTGCGTCCGGCGGTGGAACATCCGAAGACCACCGCGATCTCGTTGCCGGAGTAAGCGCTGACGATGCCCGATTGCTCAACCGCCTGGCGTGCCGAAGCAATTGCAAACGCCGACGATCGCTCGCCAATCTGGCGCTGGTTCGCGTTCAGCCATTCCTGCTGGGGAAAATTTTCCACGATTCCGGCGCGAGAAAAGCGCAGGTCCGCGGGGCGATCCGGCATCTCCCGGATTCCGCTGCGGCCGGCGAAAAGGCTTTCGGCAAAGCTCGCCACATCCTGGCCGATGGGCGTGATGCAGCCGGCCCCGGTGATCACAACCCGCGTCATGCGCTGGCTTGGGAAGCGGCGCCCTTCTGGCGAAGGGCGTCTTCAATTCCCGTTACCATGTCGTTCACCGTTTTGATTTGGCCCAGTTTGTCCTCCGGAATCTCGATCTCGTATTTTTCCTCGATGTCGAAGGCAAGGCTCACTCGGTCCAGCGAGTCCAGTGCGAGCTCGTCAAAGGTGCTGTCGAGGCGAATCTGATCCGGTGGAATGCTTTTCTGTTTCGCGATGAGTGCGATGCACTCGTCGGCTATCGAATTCATGGCTGCTCCGTGCCCGTACCAGGAGAATACATGCTCAGGATGCCCCGCCCTGCTGCACCCGATCAAGCGGTTGCGGAGCGCTCTGCCTGAATCCCGCGAGCCCGCCCGCACAGGGGCGAAGAAGAAACGAAAACCCGAGTAGAATAGGCAGATGCTCTCCCCGGTGACCCCAGTCCCGGAGATCCCCCTGGACCTCCCTGTTCCCCGCTCCTTGCTATGGGCACACCCGCTTGTGCAGGAGTGGTTCGTGCGCCGCTTCGGGACGCCCACCGAGCCGCAGGAACTGGGCTGGCCGGTCATCCGCGACGGCAGGCCCGTGCTCATCTCCGCACCCACCGGCTCCGGCAAAACTCTCGCGGCGTTCCTTATTTGCATTGACGGCCTCATCCGCAAAGCGCTGGAAGGCCGTCTCGGTTGCGAAACAGAGGTGGTCTACGTCTCGCCGCTGAAGGCGCTCTCGAACGACGTCCAGAAGAACCTCGAAACGCCTCTGAGGGAAATTCAACAGCTTGCGCTCGAACGCGGCTATCTCTGTCCGCCGGTTCGCGCCGCGGTCCGCACGGGTGACACGCCGGCAGCTGAACGCCGTTCCATGCTGAAGACGCCGCCGCACATCCTGGTCACTACGCCCGAGTCGCTCTACATCCTGCTGACCGCGCAGAAGAGCCGCGAGCACCTGCGTCGCGTGCACACCGTCATCGTCGACGAGATTCACGCCATCGCCGATGACAAGCGCGGATCGCACCTGGCGCTGAGTCTGGAACGGCTGGACGCTCTGGTGACCGGCGAAAACACTCTGATGGCCGGTGCGAGCCTGCTTTCGTATCCGTCACCGTTACGTATTGGTCTTTCCGCGACGCAGAACCCGATCGAACTGATCGCGCAGTTTCTTGGGGGTGCGCGCGGCGATGAAATCGAGATCGTCCAGGCAGGGCAGCGTCGTTCGCTCGATATCGCCATCGAGGTTCCCACCGACGAACTGGGCTCCGTTGCGACCATGTCCATCTGGGAGAGCGTCTACACTCGCATCGCGGCTCTTGCCCTCGAACATCGTTCCACGCTCGTTTTTGTCAACACGCGGTCGATGGCTGAGAGGCTCGCCTTCCAGCTCGGCGAGCGCCTCGGCATCGAAAACGTCGCCTGCCACCACGGCAGCCTCTCCCGCAAACTGCGCCTGAATGCGGAACACCGCCTCAAGCACGGCCAGATTCGCGTCCTCGTCGCGACTGCGTCGCTCGAGCTCGGTATCGACATCGGGACTGTGGATTTGGTGTGCCAGATTCAGTCCCCGCGTGCCATCTCGGTCGGCATGCAGCGCGTAGGGCGAGCCGGCCACTGGCGCGGCGCCATCCCCAAAGGCCGTTTTTTGCGCTTACGCGCGATGACCTCATGGAGCAGGCCGCGATGATCCGCGCCATGCGTTCCGGCGCTCTTGATCGGCTCGAGATTCCGCCGAAACCCTTCGACATCCTGATGCAGCAGCTGGTCGCCGCCTGCGCTTCGGAAACATGGGAAGAAAAAACGCTGTTCGAAGTTTTTCGGCGCGCGCAGCCGTATCGCGATCTGGCCTGGGAGGAGTTCGACCAGGCGCTGCACCTGCTGACCGAGGGCATCGAGTCCAGCCGCGGCCGCTACGGCGCCTACGTGCTGCGTGATCGCGTGCAGGGACGCGTGCAGGCCCGGCGCGGAGCGCGCACCACCGCCATCACCAACGGCGGCGCCATCCCTGACGCGGCGCTCTTCCCTGTGATTTTGCAACCGGAAGGCGTACAAATTGCCACCCTCGACGAACACTTCGCTGTCGACTCTTCACCCGGCGACGTCGTGCAGCTGGGCAACAGCAGCTGGCGCATCCAGACTATCGAGAGTGCCGGTCGCGTCCTGGTGGAAGATGCGCATGGTGCGCCGCCCACGCTGCCCTTCTGGTTTGGCGAAGCGCCGCAGCGCACGCGAGAGCTTTCTGAATTCGTGGCCGAACTGCGCGAGGAAATCGACCGCCGCACCCGCAACGTGTTGCCCGGTTACGTCAGCCAGGCCAATCCGGAGGTCGCGGAAGCCGCTGCGTTTCTGAAGAGCGAGTGCGGCGTCGACGATTCCGGCGCCGAACAGCTGATCTCTTACATCGCCCAGGGGCGCGCCGTGCTGGGCGTCGTTCCATCTGTAACAACCATTGTTGCAGAACGATTTTTCGACGAGGGCGGGGGCATGCAACTGATCCTGCATGCGCCGTTCGGAGGCCGGATCAATAAGGCCTGGGGCCTGGCGCTGCGCAAGCGCTTCTGCCGCGGCTTTAATTTCGAGCTGCAGGCCGCGGCGACCGACAACGGGATCAACATCTGCCTCGCGGAACAGCACAGCTTCCCGCTCAGCGACGTCTTCCACTTTCTAACCTCACAGACGGTCGGTGAGCTGCTCGAGCAGGCCTCGATTGCCTCGCCTATTTTCAAAACACGCTGGCGCTGGGATGCCTCGCGGAGTTTGCAACTGTTACGGTTCCAAAAAGGATGCAAAGTCGCGCCGCAAATCCAGCGCATCCGCAGCGACGATCTTCTCGCCAGTGTTTTTCCCCAGGCCGCCGCGTGCTTCGAGAACATCGAAGGCGATATTCAGATTCCGGATCATCCCCTGGTGAAGGAAGTGATGCGCGACGTCCTGCAAGAGGCAATGGACCTCGATGGCCTCAAAGGGGTCATTGACGCGATGCATGATGGACGGATCCGTTGCGTCGCGGTGGACACGACCACACCTTCCGCCTTTGCCCACGAGCTGATTAACGCGAAGCCGTATGCCTTCCTCGACGATGCCGGCCTCGAGGAGCGGCGCGCGCGTGCCGTGCAACTCCGTGGTGTTCTTCCCGATGCGGAGCTGGGCGAAGCCGGACGCCTTTCGCAGGACGCGGTCGACGAAATCCGCCAGGAGATCTGGCCCGATATTCGCGATGAGCACGAATTGCACGACCTGCTTTGCTCGCTCGTGGTCGTTCCGATTGAGACACTGCGTCATCCGGGGGCGCGGGACTGGGGCCTGTTCGTCAGTCGGCTGGAGCAGTCAGACCGCGTTTTGACAGCCAAACGCCAGCAGATGGCGTATGTTGTCGCGGCTGAACGGGCTCAATGGCTTAGGAACCTGTGGCCGGATGTGGATTTCTCTGTGGAAATGTTGAAAATCCCGGGAGAAGTCCCTGATAACAGTGACATTTTGCGGAAAACGTTACAGGGATGGTTACAAATTATCGGGCCCATCACCTCCGCCGGCATTGCCCGGCAACTCGGCGTCGATTCCGCTGCTGTATTTCAGCAGATGGTGCACCTCGAATCCACCGGAACCGTGCTGCGCGGCGTCTTTGAAGGCGGGCACGGGCAAGAATCTGTGCCTGACACTGAGATTGAATGGTGCGAGCGCCGCATTCTGCAGCGCATCCATCGGCGCACGCTGGCGACACTGCGCAAACAGATCGAGCCGGTCACGCCCGCCGTTTACATGCGCTTCCTTCTCGACTGGCAGCACCTCGGCGAGCAGCGCCAACTTGGCGGTGAGCAGGGACTGCTTGAAGCGCTGCGCGGCCTTGAAGGATTTGAAGCGCCCGCGGCCGAATGGGAGCGCTCGATTCTTCCGCAACGCGTCGCCGGCTACGATCCCCGCTGGCTCGACGCGCTGTGCCTCACCGGGGCGGTGGGATGGGGCCGCATCTCGCCACACCCCGCTTTTGCGGACGCGACAAGTGGCGGTCCGCGCCGCGTGGTGCCTACCAGCATGGCGCCGGTGACGTTTTTCATTCGCGAAGAGGCGTTGTGGATGGATTTGTGCCTGTCACAGCGACAAATTCCCGAGGCGAACCTGAACGCCTGCCTCAGCGACGTCGCCAATCACGTGCGCTCGGTCCTGAGTGAGCGCGGAGCGATATTTGCCGGCGATCTGATCCGCATGCTCGGCGTCGCCGGTGAGGAGGTCCATCGCGCCCTGTGGGAACTGGTAGCCGCCGGCGTCGTGAATGCCGATGGCTTCGACAGCCTGCGCATGCTCATCGATCCGCGCCGTAAGAAGGCGTTCACGGCGCCTGGGAGCACGAAGGCCAGCGGCCGAAACGCTTCTGGCCGATGGGCCCTGCTCGCCGATCCCGAGGAGCCGGTTCCCATCGGCGAGCTGAAGCACCGCGATGCCGAGGCAGCGGCGCAGGCCGCTGCTCGACGCGATCAGCAGATCGAATCCGCCTGCCGTACGGTTCTGCGCCGCTACGGCGTCGTGGTGCGCGATGGGCTCGCGCGCGAAACCACCATCCCACCCTGGCGCGAACTCGCTGGCATGTTCCGGCGCCTCGAAGCCCGCGGTATTGTGCGTGGCGGCCGCTTCGTTTCCGGATTCGGCGGCGAACAATTTGCTTTGCCTGCGGCTGCGGACGCTCTGAGGGCGAACCGGACGCGCACTCTCGCCGACATGCCGCCGCTTACGATCGCCGCCGCCGATCCGATGAATCTTGTCGACATCGTGATTCCCGGCGAGCGTCCGGCGTCTATTGCCGGCAACACCGTCACGCTGCCGCTGTCACCCACGGAAGCCGAGGCCGCAGTCATCGAGATGCCGTCTCCGCAGATATTCGCGTTCGGCGTACCGCTGGAGGGTGGCGCGCTTGCCTGATCCGAGGTCCGACTCCGCGCCGGCGCAGACTGCTTCCGAAAACAGGCCCCTCGTCGAAGGCGAGGACTTCTACCGCGAAGGCCCCTACGTCGTCTTCACGGAGGCCTACCATCTCCGTCGCGGGTATTGCTGCGGATCGGGCTGCCGCCATTGCCCGTGGAAGAACGATAGCTAGCTAAGAGAAAATGACGAGTAACCAGCAAGCCGTAGCACCCGAGAGCGCGACGCGCGTCCGCCCGGACCGCTAGTCCTCCCCTGTATGCTTTTTGACAGCATGAGCAAGCTCTCGCATTTCGACGACGCCGGCGAAGCGCGCATGGTCGATGTCAGCGGAAAGACCGCGACTCGGCGCGAAGCCGAAGCTTCTGCCTTCGTCGCACTCAATGCCGAAACGCTCGCTGCGCTGCCGCAGAATCCGAAAGGCAATCCGCTGGAAGTTGCGCGCATCGCGGGCATTCAGGCGGCGAAGCGTACCGCCGAACTAATTCCGATGTGTCATCCTCTGCCACTCAGCTTCATTGACGTTCACATAGAAGTCGTCGCCGACGGCATTGCGATCCGCGCTACTGCCGCGACCACCGCCGGCACAGGCGTCGAGATGGAAGCGATGACCGCTGCCGCAGTCGCTGCACTGACGATCTACGACATGTGCAAGGCGCTGGATAAGGGCATCGTGATTCGCGATTTGAGGCTCGAGCGCAAATCAGGCGGCAAGAGCGGCGAATACGCCCGCGCGAAAAAATCGTAATTTTCCACGCCATCCAGCCAACCGAATCGCCTGCATCTTCATCGGCCTTCCTTCTGCGCGGGCCCCTCACCTCAGGCATCCGCTGCTCGTCCGCGCTTCATCTGACGTGTCAGGTGTTCCCTGTGCCGCGGTGTCTGCGACTCACTCCTGATAGGGATTGGGTCCGGGGTCGGATCAACCGGCGGGGCCACATCACGAGGCAAGTCCGAATTTTTCTTTGTTGAGGATGAACGTCTCTGATGCCCCATGTACTGGTGACTGGGGGCGCGGGTTTCTTCGGTGGAATCCTGAAGCGCCACCTGCTGCAACAGCATTTTGAAGTGACGAGCATCGATCGCGTGCCCGATCCGAGCTGGCACCCGAGGCTCGCGAAAATCACGGGCGATCTGCGCGATCCCTGGTTGATGAACGACGTCTTTAAGCGGGCCCGGTTCGACGCCGTCTTTCACTGCGCCGCAGTGCTCGCGCACGGATTCTCCATCGACGAGCACGACCTTTGGGCATCGAACGTCGGGGCCACGCGCATGCTTGCGGAAGCATGCCGCGATTACGCCGTGCCCAAACTGATTTTCACATCCACCAACTGCCTGTGGGCGAGCAACCTGGGCCATCCGATCTCCGAAAGCGAGCCACCGGCGCCAGCTGAAATCTACGGCCGCTCCAAACTTGCCGCCGAGGAAATCCTCGCGCACTACTCCCGCCACATGGATGTGGTGGTCCTGCGCTGTCCGACCATCATCGACCGCGGACGGCTGGGCCTGCTGGCCATTCTGTTCGAGTTCATCCACGACGGCAAAACGGTGTGGGTGGTCGGTCATGGCCGCAATCGCTACCAGTTCATCTACGCCGAGGACCTGGTGCGGGCGTGCATGGCGGCGCTGCGTCCAGGAGAATCGGACATTTTTCATGTTGGATCGGCCAACGTGAAACCGCTGCGCGAGGTGTATCAGGCTGTCATCGACGAGGCCGGCAGCTCCTCCAGGGTGAGGTCATTGCCGCTGCGGCCGGCTGTGGCGGCCATGAAGCTCGGGCACCGGCTGCGCGTCTCGCCGCTGGGCCCCTACCACTACAGGATGATCGCCGAAGACTTCATGTTCGACACGGCGAAGATTCAGGAACGTCTCGGCTGGCAGCCCACGCTGACGAACGAAGAAATGCTGGTGCAGGCGTATCGCTATTACGAAACGCGCCGTGAGGAAATTCACCAAAGAGAGAATGTTTCGGCACATTCCCGGGCCACGCCGATGGGCGTAATCCGCCTTTTGAAGTGGGTGTCATGAACCGATTCGGTCCAGGCAATGCTGTCCTTCGCACGAACCCGGTCGTAGTGGCCGGAGCCCGCGGTTGAGCCGGAGCGCGCGCGCCCGTTTCTCGTCGACGAAGAGTATGTGCGGGAAGAGGGTCGGCAATCGCGCTCCGCACGACGGCAGCAATGGGTGCAGCTGGCGGTCCTTGTTGGATACGCGGCTGTCGTTGCCGTCGCGATCGCTTTCCATGAGCCGTGGGCGGACGAGGCGCAAGCGTGGCTGCTTGCCCGCGACCAGGGTTTCTGGCACCTGCTGCTGCACTCCATTCGCTATGAAGGCTCGCCTGGGCTCTGGCATTCGTTTCTTTGGGCACTCGCCCGCATGCATGCCGGCTACATTGGCATGCGCTGGATCTCCGGGCTGGTGGCGCTGGCCGGCGTGTATGTGCTGCTGCGGTGGTCGCCGTTTCCGCTGATCCTGAAAGTTCTTCTGCCCTTCGGATTTTGGCTCGCTTACCAGGACGCCGTTGTCGCGCGCAGCTACGTGCTGTTCGCGATCCTCGCGTTTCCCGCCGCCGCCATTCTGCGCAGCATGAGCCGCGAGGAGCTTCCGCCGCGGCAAGGTCAACTCATCTGGCTCGCTGTGCTGCTCGGCCTCATGGCGAATCTTTCCGTTCATGGATTCGTCGCATCCATCGGGTTCGCGATCGTGGCGCTCGCGCTGCTGCGCCGGCGGGCGCGGGCCGGCAAGCCGGTGCTAAAAACCGTTCCCGCCACGATTCTCTGCTGCTTCTGGATGTTCGTTTTCGTCACGGTCTTTCCGCCCAGCGATGTAGATTTCCCCGCGGGCAGGAACATCCAGATGTCGGTGCAGAAGATCTGGGCTGCGCTCGGCAGCCAGACGGCCAAAGCCGAATTGCAGCAGGAAAAGCTGCAAGGTACGCGGCCTCTGCCAGGCGAGCTGCCCATGCACGCGCGGCGCGTCTTTCAGAAAACTCCAGGCGAAGCACGCTGGCACAAGATCGCCCGCACCCTCGGTCTCCTTACTTTCCCAATTTCCAATTTCCGCGTTCTCGCGCTGGCCGCCTGCGCTCTGGCGATCCTGCAGGCGCTGGTCTTCGGGCGTGCGCGCGGCCAGATTGGTTGGATCGGTTTGATGCCGTGGGCGCTGATGATTCTGGTTTTTACCTGGATGTACCTGGCTCCGCGTCACGCCGGCATGGTCTGGGAAGCGCTGATCTCCTCGCTGTGGCTCACGTGGCCGGACGAGACATCGTCGCGCTGGTATGAGAAATGGATCTATGGTCTGACCGTCGCGGCGCTCGCCCTTGTTGGGTTGAATCAGATGCAGTGGACCGCTCACGCTGTGTGGGACGACATCCACAAGCCCTACTCCGGCGACGAAGCGATGGCGCACTGGCTGAAGACGAACGAAGCAGGCAAGCGCATTGCCGGCTTCGGCTATCACTCGGTCGGGGTCACCGGCTGGTTCCACGGCCCGCTGTATTTCAATCAGCCGGCGACGTACTGGATCTGGAGCCAGGCGCCGCGCCTGGACGCGCGCGCGCCATTCACGATCGCGACGCACCCGGATGTCATCATCTTCGGCGGGTGGGACTGGAGCGAGTACAACGCGGACATCAGCGAAGACTGGTTGAAGCCGAACCTCGCCACACTCAACAGCGTTCCGCTCAACGATGACTTCCGCATCATTCCCTACGCTGAGGCGCACGGCTATCGCGAGACCCATCGCTTCTGCGGGCACGCCTTCCTGCGCAGCGGCTACTCCGAGGAACTTTGCCAGGTCGCGCTTGAACCGGTGCCGGGTTCGGCTTCGTCTGCCCCGGAAGTGCAGTCCAGTCTGATTCCGGTCCCCACGGAACCTACGCTAAGATAGAGGTGCAGGCAGACTGGACGGCCGCTGTTGCAGAGCGCAAGCGATGCGGCGGAGGAAAGTCCGGACTCCTCAGGGCAGTGTGCCGGATAACATCCGGGCTCTGAGCCTCAAAGCTCAGGGACGGCCAGTGCCACAGAAAACAAACCGCCCTGGTTCTCTGAGAGAGGCCTCGCGAGAGGTCATTCCCGAGAATGGGGTAAGGGTGAAAAGGTGCGGTAAGAGCGCACCGCTCCGGCGGTAACGGCGGAGGCACGGTAAACCCCACACGGAGCAAGACCAAATAGGGAACGAGTCCACAGCAATGTGAACACGCGCCGGCCCGGCGCGGCAGCCCCGAAGGGGCATCCTGCAAAGGATGAAAGTTCCGGGTAGGTCGCTATACACGAGCGCCGCAGTAATGCGTCGCCCAGAGGAATGGCCGTCCTCGACAGAATCCGGCTTACAGGTCTGCTTGTTGCACATGGCCCTGGTTTTCCGATGAGGAAGGCCGGGGCCTTCAAATTTTCGGTCAGATTCGCGCGGCGGCCGGTCAGACATCCGCCGCTGTTGCCGGAGCGCTCTACATCCCCACAGCCCGCTTGGGCGCGTCCGCAAACAGGCTCGAAACAAAGTCCAGCATGAACAGAGGGTGCACGGGCTTGGCAAGAATCTCGAACATGGTGCCGCGTTTCGCGGCTTCTTCCATCAGTGCCGGCGTTCCCGCGTGGCCGGAAAACAGCACCAGATGGCAGGCGGGACGATTCGCCTTCAGGACCAGCGCCAGATCGATGCCGTTCATCCGCGGGAGCATCACATCGAGAATCGCGAGGTCGGGCTCCCACCGCGCGATGGTTTCGATCGCCTCTTCCGCCGAGAGCGCACACTGGACCTCGTACCCGTGCTTCTCGAAGATGATCGCCAGCGATTCCGTGATGGCGGATCGTCGTCGACGATGAGAATGCCGCGTGGTGCGCCGATCCCCTTCATAGGGGGTCCTCCTGAGCCGAAGAAGCTGCGTTGGACAGAGCCGGTGCGGTCCGGGAGTCCAGGGTGTCGCGGGATCCGATCGGGCGATCACCGGCCGGGCGTCCGCAGGAGCCCGATGGGTAACCGTTTACTGGGATGCAACTGGGGCGGCAACTGCGTTGCCACGCAGCGGAGTACCTTTTTATGTCCCGCCCTCGCCGTTTTAGCGAAAGTGCTCAAAGCCGCCTGGCTGGACCGCAACCGTCTTCCCATCTTCGGTTTGCATCGTGATCCGATGCGCCTGCCGATCCTTTCCGGATCTCGCCAATCCCGCTTACCGGGACACCGGCTATTCTCTGCGGTACGCGGGCTCCGGGCGCCGCCGTGAACAGCAGCTCGTAGTCCTCGCCGCCATCGAGCGCCTGACGCGATCGCGTTTGCTCCCTGCTGTGACAGGGGATCGAACGGCAGCGCGGCCTGATCGATCCACGCCGCGACGCCGAGGCCTCGCACAGGTGGGTGAGGTCCGTCGAAATCCGTCGCTGATATCGATGGCCGCGCTCGCTAGGCCCTCGAGCCGCCGACCCACCGCGATTCGCGGCTCAGGATAAAGATGCGGATGTCCCGGCTCGGACCTCGGTCAATCCGGCAAATCGCCGTGGACTCTTCTCGAGCGCGGCCAGCTCCGCCGCCGCTCCGCCCAGCGTGCCCGTAACGTAAATTCGATCGCCCGGTCTCGCACCGGAACGCAGCAGCGCTTTTCCTCGTGGCGTCTGCCCCACGGCCACAATATCCGCGGCGATCAGCCCGGCACGACTGCCTGGAATCGCGGGCGACTCGGCGGTGTCTCCGCCGGCCAGAGTCACATGATGCCGTTTCGCCAGCGAGAGAAATCCACGCAGGAATCGCTCCACCCACCGCGCCGGCAATCGCGCCGGAACTGCAAGTGATAGAAAAACCGCCAGCGGCTCGGCCCCCATCGCCGCCAGATCGCTCAGCCCGCGCGCCAGGCATCGGTGTCCCACCGACTCGGGTGGATGCCACGCGCCCGGAAGTGCCGGCCCTCCAGGGTGAAGTCGGTCGTCACGCAGATCTCGTAGCCGGGCCTGGGCCGCAGGATCGCGCAATCGTCGCCAATGCCAATCGAACCGCTCGCGATGCTGCCAGGCCACGGCTCGTCTGGCGGCGGATGGCTGCGATCAGCGCCAGCTCGCCGGAAATGGTTCGGGATGGAGAACGTGAAGCCACTGAGATTGACCTGCGAACAGCATATCTTTCGGGCCGATTGCACCGGGCGCGCGCAGAATTGCGGTCCGGTCGCGCTCGCTGAAAGATAACCGAGCGGAAAACCCTGTTATCCACTTGATTTACACAATGCCCCGCGCATGGAATATTCGTACCGCTCCGGCGGCGGAGGTTTTCATGGCGAAGGAAGCCTGGATGGACAATACGCATCTTCGCGTAACCTCGGAAGACGGCACCATCTCCTACCTCTACGATGTGGATGCGCAGGGAGCGCGCACCTGTACGGAAATCATCGAGCGGCAGTCCGACGGCACCACCAGTTCGCATCTGACCGCGCGCGCTCTGGATGACCTGTTCTGGGGCGGCGGCAGCCGCCGCTGATCCCGCCGTCCGCCAGTCCGGGTATTCTGAATCAGACTGAATATGGTGGACCAGAGCGAAGCCCTCAAAGCAAGAATCCGACCCTACGTTGCGGAAGGTGGCGCGGCGATCGGCAATCGCGGCGCCATGGAAGCCTTCCTGGAGTTGCGTCTCGCGCTCGAAGCCGGTCTGGTGCGCGCGGCTGAACCCGACGCTTCCTCCCCAACCGGATGGCGCGTGAACGCCTGGGTGGGAGGGTATTCTGTCCGCTTTCGCATCGCCAGCTGCGGCTTCCGGCAACGGCCTCTCTTCTCGACAAGGACACCTTAGTCGCGCGCAAATTCACACCCGATCACGGCGTCCGCA
>CAVPCB010000079.1:0-16840 GCA_963702285.1 uncultured Acidobacteriaceae bacterium
GCCTTCCCGAAGACGGCGAAAGCGATCGACCTGATGGTGGACGCGCCGTCGACGGTGCGCGAGGAGCAGCTGAAGGAGCTGCACATCCGGCCTGTGGTTCGGGGTTGACTGCACCCCGGCCACGGATGCCGGCAATATCAGGGCGCGGCGGCCCTGTATGATCGTATGGACGTTAATTGTGGGGGAAGTCGGGTTCCGACGTTGTCCTGAACCGTCTTTCAGGCTTCCTGAACTAAGTCAGCCTACCTGAAGTTCTCCTCTTCTTAGAGCTCTCAGGAAATCGGCATGCAACGCCTTCGTCTGCGATTCTGAACGAAGCTCAGAAACTCCATCATGTTAGCGATAGTCTCAACGCCCTGGCGGATGAGTACCCTGTCGTCTCGGAGGCGCTCATCACGATTTCGGGAAACCTTCGTCAGACCGCAACGCTGCTGGAGGTGCTGGTTGCAACGAAGCTGGGACCGCTCACCGGAAGCGGTCCGGCTATGGCCTGATCGGCCGTTGTCAGCTCGGAGCCACGTCTGCCCGGCCCGGATCGACTCGGTGGAGGGTCCTCGATCGGGGCTTCTCCGCGTTCTGCCCGGGCAAATGGTCGTGGAGGATGACGTTCAGCAGCGACTTGTGACACGGATGCCGCCGTTGTATTCGATAAAGCCGATGCTCGCGAAAGCGATTCATAAACAAGCTGACGCGGGAGCGGGTGGTGCCGACCATTTCAGCGAGGGTTTCCTGTGAGATTTTCGGAATCAGCGCATAAGGAGCGACCGGGCTGGCCGAATTCGGCCATGAGCAGAAGGATCCTGGCCAGACGCTTTTCGCTGGAGTTGAAGAGCTGATCGACCAGATCGGCCTGAGTGCGCATGCTGCGCGCGAGCAGAAAATTCAAGAAGAGATCCGGAGAACTCATGCTCCTCGTGCATGACGCGGATCATCTCGTCCCGCTCAATCTTCAATGCGGTGCAGCGCGTAATGGCAGTAGCGGTGGCCAGGCGCAATCCTGCTACTGCCGCAAGTGATTCCTCTCCCACGAAGTCGCCAGCCGTGAGAAGCGAGACGGTGGCCTCCTTTCCGCTCTCTGAAACGACGGTGAGTTTGGCGCGGCCGTTCTGGACATAGAAAATGGCGTCGGCGGCGTGTCCCTGTGAAAAGAAAACCTCGCCGGCTCTCAATTCAACGATTCGTCGCCCCAGACCGGCTTTCGCCAGGAAGTCGGCGGCATCGAAAGCGATCTTCTTCGGCTCAGCCATTCGAATCGTCCCGTCCCGGAAAGCAGCCTATGGTCGTCCGCCGCGCATCCGATTTGACTGGAAGAACAGGCCACCTGATGACAGTATAAACCCCGTCCGCCGCGACTGTCTTTCTGACCGTTGCGGGCCCACTGCCCTTGTGCCTGTTCGGCATTCCTTACCTTTGGAGAGCCAGGGCCGGCATGATCACTGGCGCGTGGCATTCGACCGCGCCGAGTGAAAGGCTGGAGATTTTTATCGGTGGCTGCGCCACTGAGTCCCTCCGCGCTGCGAGTGTGGTCGTGCGCGCGGCTCGTGTCGCTACGGGGTCGCCATTCGACGCGGCGTCCGCGGGACGCCTTGCTCAGGCCAGGCTTTCCACTCCGCGCCGGTGAGGACCCTCTTTCTCAGGCAGGGGCATGGGCGGCGCTGCGGTCAGGATGACGTCCGTTAGCGGGCAAAGTCGGCCAGGCGGTCGAGGAACGATTCCTGGCCGCTGAAGATCTTCTCGCGGGCGGTTGCCAGATCGAACCAGGCGCCGCGATCGGCTTCGGGGATCTCAATCTGACGGCCGGAGCGAGGGGGCCACTCGACGAAGCAGGTGTTCGAGACCAGGGTGGCCGGGTTGAAATCGCCTTCGACGGCCCAGGCGGTCACCTCTTTGCCGGCAGGCTGACGGATGACGCCGAGGGGGGCAAATTTTTCGGCCGGAAGATCGAGCGCGATCCGGGAGCCGGTCTCCTCCGGAAACTCGCGGCGCGCGGCTTCCAGCGGTGGTTCTCCGTCGTGGTATTCACCCTTGGGGATCGACCACTTGTCCTTTTTGGCCCAGAAGGGGCCGCCGGGGTGGATGAGGAAGACTTCAGGACCGGAAGGGGAGTGCGTCGGTAGAGCAGGATGCCGGCGGAGCGTTTGGTCATTGGGGCGCCATGAACAGGGTACCGGAAGCTGGGAGCCGAGCCGGAAGCTGAGAGCCGGGAGCCTGGAGCTTGGAGCCGGGAGCCTGTAGCTTGGAGCTGGGAGTCGCTCGGGCTTGCAGCTTGCGCTCCTGGTAGGGTGACACGAATTGTGGGTACAGCCGCGGGGAATGGAGGGAGCTGAGGAGGATGCGAATCTTGAAGCGAATGGTGCAAGCGAGTGTGGTGATGGCGCTGGTGGTGGCGTCGTGGGGAGCGGCTAGCTTTGCGAAGGACAAGCCGGCCGACCAGGAGCCCGTGACCTGGGGAATGCAATCGGGCAACGACGGGTGCGTGATCTTTAAAGAGTCGGAAGAAACGACCTCGGAGATGGCGCCCGGTGGGGGCGGGTTCACCAACACAACGGCAAGCAGCTGGAGATCCTGGACGCGATCAAGGCGAGCCTGCCCAAAAAGAAGTACAGCGAGACGAAGGAAGATCTGGACGCGCTGGCCGATATCGGGATGCAGAACCATCTGAAGTTCGTGAAGATTCCGAAGAAGTACACGCCTGAGCAGCTGGAGAAGGCGAAGACGATGTGCGGGAACTAACCGTTCAGGCGGACGCGCTTCGCGCCAGGACGACAAACGGTTGGGCTGGGGCGCGCCATGCGTTCCAGCGTTTCTTCAGTTCGGGCAAGGATAACGGCGAAGTTTCGGTGCGCGTGGTCTGTAGCGTCCATGGGATATGGGCACCAGAATACCGACATCGGCGTTCCGGTTCAGGCGGTGAGATTTCGGGGGTAGGGTCGGTGCGGATATCGTGCTGAAAGGGAAGGAGATCGTGCGCTGGCGGAGATCGGGATGGAGGTTATGCGGCAATTAGGCCCGGTTGCAACGCCTCACTGCCCTGGATTGGGTGCAGATTTCCGTTGAAGGTGGCCTGGTGTGCGCGTACACTGCGTCATCCCCCAAGGAGGATGTATGGGTAAGATCAACATCGGCCGTTGGGTCATGGGCGGTCTTGTGGCCGGGATCGTGGTGAATATCCTGGCATACCTGGTGGATGGCGTGATGCTGGCCGCAAGGTGGAACAGGACCTGGTCCGGCTGGGGCGTCCGGAATTCGGAACCACGCAGATCATGTGGTTCAACGTGTTCGGATTCGCACTGGGCCTGTTGGCTGTGTGGCTGTATACGGCGATCCGGCCGCGCTTTGGCGCCGGCATCGGCACGGCGGTTTACGCGGGCGTCGCTCTTTGGCTGGCCACGTCGCTGATTCCGAATGCAACGATCATGTGGGCTCCTGGGATATTCAACAACCATCTCACGCTCTACACGACGCTCGGCGCGCTGGTTGAACTGGTTGCGGGCACGGTTGCGGGGGCGGCGCTGTATCGGGAGGAGCCGGCTGTGGAAGCGGCTGCGAGCCCGGTGCGGCAGGCGGCCCGGGCCTGAGCCGGGTCTGAGGTGGACTGAGACGGGCGTCAAGAGCGGTTCGGAACTCAGAGACTGAGCCTCCGGGCCGCGTGTTCCAAGGCGAGTCGGCCTCCGGGCAGGCGTGTGTGCCTGTGCAGAGCGCTCGCCTGAGTGGTCCGGGAGAAGCCGCTCAGCATCGGTCTGGCTTGTTCATCAGATTGTCGTCGCCCATGGCCCACAAGGGTAACGTGGGTGGGGCTGGTGAGGGTTGCGGGTCCGTGGTGCGGAAGCCTATACTCGGACCGTTTGGCCCGGATACGGGTTCAATCCGGAATGAACCGGAATTGACGATATTTGTCCGGGCTGGTCAGGATCTGGTGGAGATTCCCCAATGGCGACGGTAACGCTGGAACAGGAGCTGAACCCGTGGCTGGCCCAGGAGGCGCGGTTCGATTATGCGGCCAAGAAGCTGAACCTGGAACGCGGTTTGTGGAAGGTGCTAAGCGAGGCCGGCCCGGGAGCTGATTGTGCATTTTCCGGTGAGCATGGATGACGGCACGGATTGAGGTGTTTACCGGATACCGGGTGCGGCGCTCGATAGCGCGCGGGCCGGCGAAGGGCGGGATTCGCTATGCGCCGGATGTGTCGCTCGACGAGGTGCGGGCGCTGGCGAGCTGGATGACGTGGAAGTGCGCGGTGGTGAACATTCCGTTTGGGGGCGCCGAAAGGGGGCGTGATCTGCGACCCGCGGGCGATGAGCCAAGGCGAGCTGGAGCGGATGACGCGCCGCTATACGGCCGAGCTGATCGAGTTTATCGGTCCGAGAAGGACGTGCCCGCGCCGGACGTAGGGACCAACGAGCAGACGATGGCCTGGATGATGGACACGTTTTCCATGCACCAGCGGCAGACGGTGACCAGCTGTGGTGACGGGCAAGCCGGTGAACATCGGCGGCTCGCGCGGACGGCGGGAGGCGACGGGGCGCGGCATCTCCGTGATGTGCGATAAGGCGATCGAGTACCTGGGGCTGCCTGCTCGAGGGCTGCCCGTGTGATTGTGCAGGGGTTTGGCAATGTGGGCTCGAATGCGGCCAAGCTGCTGTTTGAGAAAGGCTACCTGGTGGTTGCGGTCGCCGAAATTGACGGCGGCCTGTGGAATCCGGAGGGCATCGACATCAATGCGCTGCTGCGGGGCATCGGCGCGCAGGCCGGAACGGTGAACGGCTTCGCGGGGGGCAGAGGGGCTGCGGATGCGGCTGAGGTGCTGACGCGCCGGGTGCGAGATCCTGATCCCGGCGGCGACAGAAAACGTCATCAGCAGCCGCAACGCGGAGGCGCTGCAGTGCCGCATTCTGTGCGAGGGCGCGAACGGGCCGACGACGATTGTGGCGGACGAGATCCTGGCGCAGAAGAAGGTGTTTGTGGTGCCGGACATCCTGGCCAACGCGGGCGGCGTAACAGCCAGCTACTTCGAGTGGGTGCAGGACCGGATGGGCTACTTCTGGACCGAGGCGGAGGTGAACGACCGTCTCGACCGCATCATGGCGGAGAGCTTCGCGGACGTGATCTCGTATGCGCACACGCATGCGGTGAACAACCGGATTGCGGCCTACATGCTGGCGGTGGACCGGGTGGCCTATACCACCAAGCAGCGGGGCATCTACGCTTAGGCGGGAGCCGGTAGGCTGTAGCCGGTAGGCGAAACGCGGCGTGCTATCTCAACCCGGCTGTCGAGATCGTTTGCGTTGCGGTCGTATCGGTCGTCGTCCTTCACGGAGTAGGACGTTCGACTGGCCATGACGTTGCAACAACACGAAGATGACCTGCGCGGCTCCGACGATGAGGCGGCGGGTGAGGTGCTGAGGGCCACGGGTTGTGCCGAGCAAAATCCAAATGCCACCTGATTCACATAGCCATTGTTCACTGGACACGTCGGTCGGTGACGCATGCGCGATGAGCCCGACGTCAGCTCGTGTAGGCGACGATGGAAGCCGCGTCATCAGGTCAGCCATCCCCATCGGGGCGCGCGGGTTCAGGATCACCGAAATGTTCGGCAGCGGTCCGTTTCATGGGTGGCGAACGCGGCAACGATAGTAAAGATCCGCCGGTGTAATCTGCCGTCCGGCGTTCGGTTTGCGGACTGGGCAGGCTCAGGCGGCGCGGGGGTATCGGCCCAATCCCCCAGCAGAGAGTGCCTGCGACGGTCACCAGGATCGCGGAGGGCGTAGCCGTGGGCATGACCCTGGAGGCCGCGGTGGCGCGGCCGAGCAGGGCGACTCCCGAGAAGCCGCGGCGATGCCGGCCGAGAGAGCAGCATGGCGCGCTGGGTGCGAAGGAAGAAAACCTCGCCAGCGTCGGTCCGGATAGGGATGAGTGCGGAGAACAGGGGGCAACGCCGGAGGGGAGATGCGCGTTTCAGACCGGAACAGGCCTGCGTTAAGGCCGGCGAACATGATCGACCCGAGCAGCGCAGCGTCGAGGGAGTTGGCGAGCGATGATTTCGAAGGAGCCGGTGAAGCGGCTGAAGAGAATGAGGATGAGGCCGGCAATCTACATCGGAATCCTGCGGCAGAAAGGAGGACGACGCTGACGACCTCGCGGATAACGAGGACGATCCACCCAGAGGATGTAAATGGCGGCGTAGGCCAGGAGTCTGCGCACAGGTAGAAAACAGGGTACAGCACGTCAGGGTACAGGGCACAGGGCACAGGGCGCAGGGCGCAGGGCAGCCAGGGCACAGGGTACTTGCTCCGAGGCGGTGGAGTACAAATCCGGTCGCTGATGAACCTTGCTGCCGACTGGTACACTCAGGCTTCTCCAAAACCGGGTTCGGGGTGACGCGTGGCGACGACCAGACATCAAGCCATCGAATTGTACCGGGTTTCAACCCTATGTTCCCGCCAATGAGACGCGGCCGGAACTGACTTTTCGCGCGCTGCTGCTGGGCTGCATCTTCGGGGTCATCTTCGGCGCGGTGACGGTGTATGTCGGGTCGAGGCGGGGCTTACGGTTGCGGCGTCCATTCCGATTTCGGTGCTGTCGATCTCGATGCTGCGGGCGCTTGGGCGGGCGTCGATTCTTGAGAACAACATCGTCCAGACGACGGGCAATGCAGGGCAGTCGATCGCTTCGGGCGTGATCTTCACGCTGCCGGCGCTGATCTTCCTGGGATTCGACCTGGAAAACTTCCGGATCTTCGCGCTGGCGCTGCTGGGCGGATGGCTGGGGTGCTGTTCATGATCCCGCTGCGGCGGCAGTTGATTGTGGAAGAGCACGGAAACCTGACGTATCCCGAGGGCACGGCGTGCGCGGATGTGCTGCTGGCGGGTGAGCGGGGCGGATCGTTTGCGAGCCGCGTGTTTCTGGGGCTGGGGCTGGGCGGGCTCTATGCGCTGTTTCCAGAACAGCGAATCTGCTCGGCGCGTGGCCGGACCACGCCGAACTACGACCGAACTGGGGAAGCAGCAATCTGAAGGGGGCGGCGATGCGCGCGGATGCGATGCCGGAGTATCTGGGGGTGGGATACATCATCGGGATGCGCGTGGCGGGGATGATGTTTGCCGGTGGCGTCTTCTCGTGGCTGGTGCTGATGCCGGCGATCAAGTTCTTCGGCTCGCATCTGACGGGGCCGCTGTATCCGGGGTCAAGCCGATGGCCAGATGACGCCGAGCGATCTGTGGTCGGCGTATGTGCGGCCGATGGGCGCAGGGGCAGTGGCGGCGGCCGGGTTGATCACGCTGCTCAGGACGCTGCCGACGATCGTGAGCGCGCTGAAGGCGGGGATGGGCAATCTGCGCAAGGGCACGGCGGCAGCGGCGGCGGCCAGCAGCGAACGGATCGCGATATGCCGATGGCGGTGGTGTCGGCGGCAGCGTCTGCTGGTGGTGCTGATGTTGTTCTTCCTGACGTTCAAGCCGGTGCCGGGAGCGCAGACGGGGATGCTGGCGAATCTGGCGGCGTCGCTGCTGATCGTGGTGTTCGGGTTTCTATTTGTAACGGTCTCGTCGCGCATTGTGGGGCTGATCGGGAGCTCGGCGAATCCGATGAGCGGCATGACCATCGCGACGCTGATGGCGACGGCGGCGATCTTCCTGGTGAAGGGATGGACGGCTCCGGCGTTTGGCGCGCTGGCGATTACGATGGGCGGCGTGGTGTGCATCGCGTCGGCGAACGCGGGCGACACGTCGCAGGATCTGAAGACGGGATTTCTGATTGGGCGACGCCGTGGAAGCAGCAGCTGGCGCTGATGATCGGCGTGTGTGTATCGACGTTTGCGATCGGCGTCACGCTGACATGATGAACCGGGGTTATGAAGAGTTCCGGCCCATCTCAAGACCTGGGACATCACGGCGGTGCATGACGGAGTGCAGAACCAGGGAACATTCACGCGGAAGGAATTTCGCGTGACCGAAGAGGACAAGACGACGCAGACGCTGAGGGCAGCAATACGTGCTGCTGAACGCGCTGGGATCGCACGAGCTGGCGGACGGGAAGTATCTGTACGATCCCGCGACGAAGACGATTGCGGTGCAGTGGATTTCGGGGATCGGAAGCGAGAGGGCGGCGGCTCCGCAGGCGCGGCTGATGGCGACGGTGATCAACGGGATCCTGCGGCAGCAGCTGCCGTGGGGGCTGGTGCTGCTGGGCGTGTTCCTGGTGATCGCGATCGAGCTGATGGGGGTGCGGTCGCTTACGTTCGCGGTGGATCGTATCTATCGATTGGGACGACGCTCGCGATCTTTCTCGGCGGGGTGGTTCGCTGGATGGTGGATCGTGCGGTGGCGAAGGCGGGCGGAGAGACCGGCGAGAGCGAGATCAGTCCGGGGTCGCTCTATGCCAGCGGGCTGATTGCGGCGGGCGGCATCGTGGGGCTGATGGGCGTGGGGATGAAGCTGTGGGAGTCCGTGTCGAACCGCAATAACCCGGTACAGTTTCCGCACACATTCATGTCGCACGACTGGGTGTCGGTGGCGATGTTCGCGCTGCTGGCGGGGTCGCTGTACTACTTCGCGAGGAAGCCGCTGAAGGACAGGGAGTAGGGAGTAGGAGGGGAGTAGGGAGTAGCGAAGGGGCACTAGACGACCGCGTCGAGTTCGGCCGATGGATCAATGGTCAGCTCCAGGTCCTCGGTGGCGAGCGCGGGCACGGGTTTGCGCCACTCGTAGAAGAGCAGGCGGGCCAGGGCGAGGATCGGCACGCTGAGGAAGATGCCGCCGACACCGCCGATCTCGCCGCCGGCATAGACGCCAAAGATGATCAGCAGCGGGTGCAGCTTGACGCCGCGTTTCATGAGCGCGGGCGAGAGGATGTAGTCCTGGAAGATTCGGTAGGCGGCCAGAAATGCGACCACCGCGATGACATGAAGGTGGGGAACACTGGCAGGGTTCATGGCCATGCCTGAATTCGCAGACGGCCAGGATGATGGTGGCCGAGATGAGCGGACCGACGAGGGGCACGAACTCCAGAGGAAACGCGAAGAGCGCCAGCAGAATGGCGTACGGGACGTCGAGCAGAGTGAGGGCGATGCTGTAGGCGACGAAGGTGCTCGCGCACTGCAGCATGAGCGCGCGCATGTAATCGAGGATGAGGGCGTGCGCGTCCGCGAGCAGGGAGATGCAGACCGCTTTGCCCTTGCGGAACAGCGGCGTGTTGCGTTCTCCGCCGTAGAGCAGTGCGATGAGGGTGTCGCGAATGCGGCGGCCGTCGCGCAGGAAGAAGAAGGCGAGAATGGGGATCAGGACGAGATCGCCGGCATCGCGGACGGTGGTGTGCAGTTCGGTGGTCACGCTGTTTTTAGGCAGCATGGTGAGGATGGAGCTGTAGTTATTGGCGAGCAGGCGGCCCACGGGAATGCCGCCGAGGTTCCAGGCTTCGAGGTGCTGCTTGAACTGCGGGCTGGTGACCTGGGCGAAGAGCTGGTCGCGTTCACGTACGAACTGAGGATGGACGATAATGCCGGCGGCAGTGACGGTGATGAGAAAGACCACGAAGGGGAAGAGCGCGGCCAGGGTGCGCGACCGGTGGAAGAGTCGCCGCTGGTTGAACTCGACCAGCGGACAGAGCAAGTAGGCGAACAGGATGGCGATGACGAAGACCAGGAGAGTGTTGCGGATGAGGAAGAGGCCGGCGACCAGGAGCAGAATGAGGATGGTCGACCAGGCGCGGCGCGCGGCCGCAGCGTCAATGCCCAGCATGGGATCACTCCCGCCTTGGGATTCTGGAGGGGGCCAGGGTGGCGAAGATGGGGCAGTGTAGCCTGGGGCGGTTGTGGGGGACAAGGGTTAAAGCGGCGGGCGGGGAAAGAGGCTGGAGGGGGGGTCGACCCCTCGGGAAGTCGTTGATTCTATGGTTGGGGTTCCTTGGGGGACCCCTCTGTATTGGCAGATTGGTTAACAGGGGAAGGCGTTTGCTGGTTCCCGGTTTGTGGCCGGCGTGGAGACCTGGGACCCTGCTCAGTTTCTAGTGAGTGCTGCCGGTTTCGGCTCCTTCGCAAAAAGCAGAATAAGGGGGTCGACCCCTCGGGAAGTTGTTGATTCCATGGTTAGGGTTCCGTGGTGAACCCCTCCGTGTTAACACGTTGGTTAACGGGGCGACGGCGAGATTCTCAAAGAGCCAGGGGGTCCGGCCTGGGCCGGAGCAGAGCAGGTTTCGGGGTGGAGCGAGGATCGTCTCTCCGCTGCAATCTGCCCTGCAAAACAAAAGCTCTGTGCGCGAGTGGGCGGACAGAGCATTCCCTGTTCTTAGGGTAGGGATTTTGTGGGTTAGACCGCAAGGGAATTCGGAGGGTCGGACGGTACGGAGGTACTGCTGTGGGTGCGGCCGCCGCGGTTGCGGAAGGGCGAGTCCCGAGAAGCGAGCGAAGCACTGGGCCGGTGGCGTCCCGTTGTGATTGTGGTCACAGACAGGGATTCCTGGGCACTCCTATAGAGACTGTCTGTTGGACGGAGGAGGGTGTATGTCGTGGTCAGTTAGCGCGATGGGGATGCCGGGTCCGGTGCGGGCGAATCTGGCGGGACAGTTTTACGCGGCGAAGCGCGATGCGGCGGGGATGACGGCGGAGCGCGTCACGATCGAAGCGGTCGAGAAGGCGGTGAATTCGGAGCTGGATTTGCTGATCGGGCGGCTGGACCCCGGGACTGCGGTTCGGGTGACGTCGGCGGGCTCGGCGGAAGCGCATGGCGGCAACGGCGGAGGGCCGCAACTGATGCTGAACATCGAGTGCCTGCCGGAGTTTTTGAGTCATGGGCGGACGGAGGAGTCGGACGAGGCTTGACGGGAAGCTGGAAGTCGGGCGGGGCGGAAGCGTTCTGGGGAACGCGACGAGTTTCTGCCCCATCGCGCCTGTGGCGCGACGGGAGACCCCAGGGACGGCCTGCGGCAGCAAGGATGCGCGCGTGAAGAAAGCCTGTAGCCGGTAGCCTGTAGCCGGTAGCTAAAAGATGAGGCGTTCTGGCGAACGCGACAGGTTTGGCCCCATCGCGCCTGTGGCGCGACGGGAGACCCAGGGACGGCCTGCGGCACAAGGAGCGCCTTTCGGCGCGGCTTTTTTCGGCACGACTGAAGTCGTGCCCTGATACACAGCTAGTGGCTCAGCCTATGCTGGGAGCACTGATCGGGGGTTTCCGGGGTTGCGGAAGTGGATGGCGGCTTGGCTGCGGGCAGCGGGGGACGGTCGAGGGGTGTGGCCAAGCGGTCGGCGGCGAAGAAGAACGGGTGGCTGGGGGGACGGCCTAAGAAGCGAATGGCGTAGCCGCTGGCCGGGGTAAGCCCCATTAGCGCTTGGCCTTAGTTGTGCTCAGACGGTAGGCGGCAGAGTACCGAGTAGTTCCGGGAACGAGTTCAATATGTCCGTTTTTTACGAGCCGCTGGAGGATCCCCTTCATCTTGTTCTCAGAGCCGATGAAGCTGAGCTCGCGAGCAATCCGATTAGTTATTCGGTCGTGGTCTTGTAGGTACTCGAGGATTATTTCCTCCGGGCTCGCAAGGGGTTCATGCTTTAGTACAACCATCACGTTGCCGCCCTTTTGCTCGATCACAGGGGGCTTCAACTTCATTGCGCGCATTGCGGAGAATGCCGTATTAAGTCCCTCGCCTACGTCCTTGTTGGGAGGGTTCGGAAATTTGTTGATCAATCGGACTATGGTTGGGTTCCGCGCAAATCTTTCGTCTAGGATGTTGGCCGGCGTGATATGGGCAGGCAGGGTGCCAGGGCTAGTCACTTCGACGCGGTTATCAAAGATACGTATGTGAATATCATCGGCGATGCTGTAGTCGCGGTGGAGGACCGCGTTGGTGATGATCTCGTGGAGGGCTGTGATCGGATATTTTGCGGACTGCAGTCCTTCCGGCGTGTTGATTCGGACGGCTTCGATGATTTCGGCAGTCTGTTGCACCGCATCATGGATCTGTTTGTATGCGTGACCCTCTATGGATCTCGGATCAAACACGAGCGTGTCGCGCGTTCCCTCTTCGGCATTCGTTGCATAGCGAATATTTTCAGGCCTGAACGTTTTGGCAATGCCGCCTGCGGCTCTTCCGCGAAAAGAACTGCACCGGCCACGGTGGGTTTGCCATCCGGGTCGTCTGCTGTTTCTGAGCCAAGGTTCCGGCTCAGCTGTTGGAACGATTTCGAGCAGGAATTCAAGAATGACGGTTGAATTGGTGATGATCGATTCTTCGATATTGATCGCTTCAGTTTCGAACGATGTGAGTCCTTTGTTGCGGCGAAGCCGTTCCAACGCCTCATCGGCCTCGTACGGAATATTCTGCGCGCCACGTCTGACATAGACACGACCGTCGGAGGCCCTCTTCACATCTCGATTTTTCGAGACGTCGATCTTCAAGACTAGCCCGTCGTCCCCTTTTGACCTCAGAAACGAATAGCCGTAGCCGTCTCCGAGTGGGAACAGCGTTTCAAAGGCTTGAATGTGGCCGTTTGCTTTTTCAACAGTGTCGAAGCCTGCCCAGCTGTTGTTTCGGGCTGCGTCTTGAGCAATGCCGACGTACACTTCGCCTCCTTCCGCGTTCGAAAGCGCCGCGATCGTGCGCGTGAGCTTTGCTGGGGCAATCGCGATTGATTTGAAGTCGGAAAAGTGGCCTTCCTCTCCTGCGAGAAGTTTGTCTCTTTCAGCCGGGGTGATATCGAAGATTGTGACGGACATCGGATTTACGACAATGGTAGCGCCGTTCTAGCCCAACTGTTGCGGAAATCGCGGCTGTTTTCGGGAGGTGCTAGAACAAGCCAGGTTGTTTGCGGGGCAGCGGTAGTCCGAAGTGTTCGTAGGCTAGCCTTGTTGCTACGCGGCCTCTTGGGGTGCGGTCTAAGAAGCCTATTTGGATTAGGAAGGGTTCGTAGACTTCTTCTAACGCGTCTTCTTCTTCGGCTAGGGTTGCGGCTAAGGTTCCTAAGCCTACGGGGCCTCCATCGTATTTCTCGATGATGGTGAGCATGAGGCGGCGGTCTAACTCGTCGAAGCCGTGGGCGTCTACTTCTAACATCTTTAATGCGTCGCAGGCGGTCTGGCGGTCGATGCGGCCGGCGGCTCTGACTTGCGCGAAGTCCCTCACTCGTCTTAACAGGCGGTTAGCGATGCGTGGGGTTCCGCGGCTGCGCATGGCGATCTCGGCGGCTCCGTCCTGATCGATTTCGATGCTCATGACTTCGGCGGAGCGGGTGACGATGTAGCGGAGGTCCTCGTCGGTATAGAACTCGAGGCGGAGGAGGATGCCGAAACTGGACCGCAGCGGCGACGAGAGAAGTCCCGGCCGCGTCGTAGCGGCCACAAACGTGAAGGGCTTGATCTCCATGACGTGGGTGCGCGCGGCGGGGCCCTGGCCGATGATGATGTCGAGCTTGTAGTCCTCGAGCGCGGTGTAGAGCTTTTCTTCGAGCACGGGCTGGAGGCGGTGGATCTCGTCAAGGAAGAGGACCTGACGGTCGCGCAGGTTGGTGAGGATGGCGGTGAGGTCGCCCTGGATCTGGAGCGCGGGGCCGGAGGTTTGCTGGTAGGGGACATCGAGTTCGTTGGCGATGATGGTGGCGAGCGTGGTTTTGCCCAGTCCTGGCGGGCCGAAGAGGAGGACGTGGTCGAGGGCTTCGCCGCGGGACTTGGCGGCTTCAAGGGCGATAGCAAGCTGCTCTTTGGCTTTGGTCTGGCCGATGAATTCCTGGAGGCGGCGGGGGCGGAGCTTGAGCTCGAAGGAGGATTCTTCGCTGGAGCGGTGGCGGATACGAGGCGCTCGGGGTCTTCGGCTTTTGGCATTTCAAGTTGAGTGTACAAGGCGGGGCGACGAGAGTTTGGGGATTAGAGTTTGGAGTTTAGTGAGAGCCGGGAGGATCAGGCTCGCTTCTTTGAGCGAGCGGCAGGTGCAGGGCGGGAGGCGGTGGCGCGGGCGGGCGGGATGGATGCGGAGGCGGATGCTGGCTCGGGAAAGTTTGCGGGGGGGAGCGCTTCGAAGGTGGGGCGGCCGAAGAGGTATCCCTGGAAGAGGCGAACGCGCTGGCCGGCGAGGAACTGGAATTCGGCGAGCGTCTCGACGCCTTCGGCGATGACGTCGATGTCGAGGTCGTAGCAGGCGCGGCGGATGGCGCGGAGGATAGCCTGGCGGGTGCCGGGGCGATCGACGCCGCGGATGAGGCGCATGTCGAGCTTGATCTGGTCGGGGTCGAGGTCGTCGAGGAGGGTGAGGCTGGCGTAGGTGGCGCCGAAGTCGTCGATGGCGAGGCGGACGCCGAGGGCGCGGACGTCCTTGAGGAGGGAGGCGAAGCGATTGCGTTCGACGACGACTTCGCTCTCGGGGATTTCAACGACGATGCGGTCGGGGGGCAAGCCGGCCTGGCGTGCGGCTTCGATGGTGGCGAGGACGGCTTTGGGCGACGCGTCGAGGGTCTGAGGGAGGAAATTGAGATGGAGCGGGTGCTCGATGCCGAGGCGAGCGGCGAGCGCGATGGCGGCGGCGTGCGCGGTCGGATCGAAGAGGTGGCGGCGAGGGGAGAGACCTGGTTGAGGACCTGCCAGGCGGGCTCATCCCAGGGGCCGCGGATGAGGGCTTCGTACGCGATGATTTTGTGGGCCACCGCGTCGACGATGGGCTGGAAGGCGAAGGAGAACGCCGGGTCGGAAATGGGAGGTTCGGCGGTCATCGGGTACACGCGTTGGAACGTGGCCCAGGAACGCGGTGGGAGCCACGACGCCGCAAAAAGGTGGGGGAGGAACTACGCGGCAGTGAGTTCATGTTCGCGCGCGGCGGGGAGCAGCGACAGTACACGAATGGGGAAGAGTCAACACCGCGAAGGGGGTACAACCTGGGGGGGCGGCGGTCCGCGGCTCGTGGCTTCCCACATCTGCAACAGCGGAGATCGTGTTATCCCCAGGTGAATTCGGTGGGAATCTGAACGCTCGGGTTGAGGGTTTTTGCGACGGGACAGGTGAGGGCGGCTCGTTCGAGTTTGGTTGGTCTTCCTGGCTGACGGCGTGGGGGGTGTGGATTTTGACGGTAAGCTGGTGAACCATGCGAGGCGGGGTGCTGGTCATTTCTTTTTCGACGGTGGCGGTGGCTCCGGCCATGTCGACGCTGAGGGTGCGGGCGAGGATGCCCATGGTGGTGAGCATGCAGCTGCCAAGGGCGGTAGCGACGAGGTCGGTGGGGGAGAAGGTTTCGCCGCGGCCGTGATTATCTTTGGGCGCATCGGTGGTGAGCGCGGTGCGGGATGGGCCGTGAACGGCCTGGCAATGGAGATCGCCCTGATATTCGAGATCAATGGAGACCATGGTTTCTCGCTTGTCGCTGAGAGAATTTTGAAGCAGCCGCGATGGGTGCTGGCCTGTCTCCCCTTTTAACACGTAGGAGAGGGGCGATCGTACGTCTGCGACTGGTCTGAGTTCTTTCTATTCAGAATTGAGGAGCGGCTTTGGGCAGCAGTTTGGAGTCGATTCCTTCGCAGCTGGCGTTATCGATGCTGAGGTTGCCCTGGGCGTCGATGCGGATGGTCCAGATGGTGTCGTAGTCGGTGTCGTCCCAGTTGGGGACGGTCTGCGTGCTGTTGTAGCTGACGAGCAGCGCCTGAACGGTGGGCGGAATGTGGTCGTGTTCCCAGGCGACCAGCAGGGTCTGGTTGGAGAAGGTTCCGTTGGTGAAGAAGAAGCCGCTGGCGTCGGTGGCCAGGTGGGGAGCGTTCTGCGCGAAAACCGGCACAGAGGCCGCGAGGTTGAGGGGTAGATGGTTCGCGATGGTGTAGGGTTCAGCCGTGAGTGCGGGCCGGACATAGGAAGACGTAATCGCGCTTTGCTGTGGCTCGGCGGGGATTCCGATGGCGGGATCGATGGCATAGACCTGGGTTGGATGGATCTTATTGCGCAGCGCTTCGGGGAGCAGCAGCGCGCGCCACTGTCCGGCGGCAATGTAGTTGCCGTCGTCCCAGCTGGCCGATGGATGGGCCTCGGCGTGGCGGATCATGTAGACGGTCTCGTTGGTGTTGGCGTTGAGAGGAAGGGTCGCGCCATCGTTGCCCACCGTAACGTCAACTGCAAAGCGGGTGGCGGTGCAGGCGCCGCTGACGCTGCTGAGGGAAATGGGCGAGGGATAAGTGGTTTGCGGGTGCAGATCGCTGTTATAGGTCACCAGCCGAGCGCTCCCGGAATTCATCGCAATGGCATAGATGGTGTTGGGCCCGGCATAAGTGGACGGCAGGGCCAGGCCATAACCCTTGAGCTGGTTCAGAGTCGTCATCAGTGCGCTGATGGTCTCCCAGGGGGCGGAGAAAACATAGTATCCGGGAATGTTGGCGGCAACGATGCCGGTGGCCAGCGAGGCGTTGTTGCTGTTGAGGTCGTTGAAGACCAGGCCCTGGCAACCAGGGCAGGGATAGACCGGCTGCGCGACATGGTTCGGCAAGGGGCCGGCCGCGTAGGAGGCAAAGATCGGATAACTGTTCGCGGTAACGCTGGGGGTGCCGGGAAAGGGGATGGTGATCTGGTTCAGCATGGCGAATTGCTGGATGGTTTCGAGCGCGACCATGTCGGGATAGTTGTTGGCCGTTTGCAGATGCGTCATGGGCTCGAGGGCGTAGATGGCGGTTGCGTTTTGGCCGCCGAGTACCTGCTGTTTGAGGTACGAGCCCAGGAGCAGCGTGCGCTGCAGGCCCTGACTGGTGAGATTGGCGGTCGTGGGATTGAGATCCTGAGAACCTGAATAAGCCAGGTCGTCGCTGACGACAAAGATCAGGTTGACGTCGGTGGCGTTCAGGGGCGCAGCCGGCACGACGGGGGTCTGGTAGTGACTCCCGCAACCCAGCAGCGCCAG
>CAVPCB010000080.1:0-42323 GCA_963702285.1 uncultured Acidobacteriaceae bacterium
CTGGCTGATCTGCGAGCCCAACCCGAGAGTCGCCAGCGTGCCGCCCTTCAGCTGGAAGTACTCGGCCACGATCGACGCGTTCCACGCACCGCCCGATGCCGTAATCAGCCCTGTGATCAGGAACGGAAAGATGCCGGGCAGGATCACCGTCGTCCACCGCTGCCGATCCCTGAAGTGGAACAGCCGCGCCACCTCGCGCAGCTCCGACGGAATGGCCTGCGCACCCGCGATCACGTTGAACAGGATGTACCACTGCGCCGCCAGCAGCATGAGCGCGACCGACCCGACGCCAAGCCCAATCCCGATCTGCGACAGCGCCACCAGGATCAGCGGAAACAGCGCGGTCGCCGGGAACGATGCGGCGATCTGCGCCAGCGGCTGCGCAATGTGCGACAGCCGTGGATTGAACCCGATCGCCACGCCCACCGGAATCGTCCACAGCGATCCGATCAGCAGCGCCGCGTTCACCCGCACCAGCGTCAGCCCCGCGCCGCCCAGCAACAGCAGGAACTCATGACCATGGATCGCCCTCAGCAGCAGCACCGCATGGAACGCGGCATAGCCGATCGCCACGAGCAGCGCGATCCCAACCACCGCGTAGATCGCGATGAAGCCCCGCTTCGTCTCACTCGACGCCGGCTTTGCCTTCTGCTGCATCCGCCGCGCCGCCTGCTTCAGATAGAACCGCTCCGCCATCGGCCTGAAGGTGGTCCGGTTGATGATCCCCAGCACGCTCGAGTTGCGCAGCGCATCCAGCACCGGCGACGTCACCCGGTCGCCGCTTTCTACCGTCTCGAACTTGAACTTGTCCGACCACGCGATCAGCGGCCGCCACAACAACTGGTCGGTGATCACGATGATCAGCACCATCGCAATCAGTCCCCACGTCATCGCCGCCCAGTCTCCGTGCGACGCCGCCGTCTGCAGATACGATCCCAGCCCCGGCAGCCGGAAATTCCTGGCGCCCACCGGGAACATCTCGCACACCATCAGGAAGAACCAGCCGTTGGCCACCGAGACGATCGAGTTCCACACCAGCCCGATCGCGCCAAACGGCAGCTCCAGCTGGAACAGCCGCTGCCAGCGCGAGAAGCGGTTGATCTCGGTGGCCTCCATCAGCTCGCGCGGAATGCTCTTGAGCGAGGTGTAGAAGCTGAACGCCATGTTCCACACTTCGCCGGTGAAGATCAGCAGGATCGCGCCGAACTCAATGCCCAGCTGGCGCGAGGGGAACAGCGACATCATGGCCAGCATCACACCGGGCAGAAAACTCAGCACCGGGATCGACTGCAGGATGTCCAGGGTCGCGATCATCAGCGATTCCAGCCGCTTGTTGTACGCCGCCGTATAGCCGTAGCCCACAGCAAACAGCAAACTCAGCCCGTACGCGACAAAAATCCGCACCAGCGAATAGAACGCGTACAGCGGCAGGTGCGATCGGCGAGCGGTGGATCTCCACCTCAGGAATCGCCGAGCTGAACCAGAACTTCGCAACCCACAGAATCGCGTAGAAGCCGGCCAGCAACGCCGCGGCTACACTCACGTCGATGAAGAACGGCCAGGTCCGTTCCATCACAAACGCGCGCGACAGGGTCAGGCGCGGCCTCATGCGCGGACGCTCACCCGGCCTTCTCCTGCTCTTCGGGCTCGACGCCGCCTTCCGTTGTTACCTCCGCCGGCTCCTCGCCTTCATGCACGTGCAGCGTGAACCGCCGCCGCGCATCGTCCCAGTCGAACAGCTCCGCGTACCGGCCCCAGTTGATGGCCGTCTCCAGCTGCCGCGTGCATTCGTCTTCGCTGAACTGCTCGTCCATCATGTCGAGGAAGAATTCCTCCGAGACAGAGTGGTCGCTCTTGTTGGCCAACGCACGGCTGATCTGGCGCAACAGCAGTACATGGTCCAGAGCGGCCTTGCGGAACAGCTCCTTCTGCTTCAGAATCTCCGACTCGGCGTACTCCCGCCCCTCCGGCGTGATGGCCGCATCGCCCTCCTCCACCTTCAGGAAGCCCAGCAGCTGCGCCGCTTCCACGATGGGAAACAGGTCGTCGATCTCAAACGCCAGCTCATCGGCCAGGCGATAGATGTCCGTCCGCCCATTCAGATCGATGATGATCTCCAGCAACCCGGCAATCCCGCCGGGCCGCGCATGCGGCAGCATCTCGTAGCGCATCTGCCGCTGGTCGCGCACCCGCCGTCCATCGGCCAGCACCGGCACCTCGGTCGGCGCCACATCCGGCCGCGTCAGAACCTTATAGATGTAGTCCACCAGCGCCGTGAAGGCCTGCGTCTTGCGGTCGCGCGGCTGCGCCAGCTGCACCTTGAAGTCCGTGCGCACGTGCCCAGGATTGCGGCCCAGCACGATGATCCGGTCCGCCAGCAGCACCGCCTCTTCAATGTTGTGCGTGACCAGGAAAATCGACTTCGTCGGAATCGTCTTCTTCTGCCACAACTCCAGCAGTTCGCTGCGCAGGTTCTCCGCGGTGAGCACATCGAGCGCGGAAAACGGCTCGTCCATGAACAGCACTTCCGGCTCCACGACCAGCGCCCGCGCAAACCCAACGCGCTGCCGCATGCCGCCCGACAGCTCCTTTGGATACGCAGCCTCAAACCCGTCCAGACCCACCGTGTCGAGGATTTTCAGGCTGCGCCGATGCCGCTGATGCGCCTCCATCCCGCGCGCCTTCAGCGGCGCTTCAACGTTCTCCAGAACCGTGAGCCAGGGGAACAGCGCGAAACTCTGGAACACGATCGATACGTTGACCTCGGCCGTTGCGAGGTCTTTGCCGTGCCACAGCACGGTGCCGGCCGACGGCTGCGACAATCCCGAGAGCATGCGCAGCAGCGTCGATTTACCCGACCCCGATGGGCCCAGCAGCGCGACAATCTCGCCCGGATAGATGGCCAGATCGGTGGCCGAGATCACCTGAATGCGCGCGTCCCGCGACTGCGCATAGTACTTCTCGACCTGCCGTGCCTGGATGATCGGATCGGTCATAAAAGTCGGGTCCGTCACTCCCGCGAATTCCGGGATTCTCGTTCAGCATAGTGGGGTCGAACGACAGGATTCCGTTAAGATCTTTCGGTCTGCAATGAAGCGGGCGGAGGCGCCGCCGCAAAGGCATCTCCCGAGGAAAGCGTATCATCATAGCTGCAGGTTATCCCGGCTCGACTACCCCAGGAGTCTGCTCGGCGATTCTGCAGTTCCCATAGTCCATTCTTCGCACAACAAGGAAGCGGTAAGAGACGAATGTCCGAACAGCAGACGAAACCCAGGGTGCTTGTCGCAGACGACGAGCGCGTGATTGCCGACACCCTTGCGATCATTCTCAACCAGGCAGGCTTCGACGCGACCGCCGTTTACAGCGGCGAGAAGGCCGTCGAGATGGCCCAGATTCTGAAGCCCGACATGCTCATCAGCGACGTCATCATGACCGACCTGAACGGCATCGACGCCGCTATCCAGATTCGCGCCATGCTTCCCGGTTGTAAGATTCTTCTCTTCTCCGGCCAGGCGGCCACCGCCGATCTGCTGGACCGCGTGCGCGTCCAGGGCCACGAGTTCGAGATTCTCGCCAAGCCCGTCCATCCCCAGGACCTGCTCGCGCGCCTGCGCAGCTGACTGATTTCTGAGCTGGCCCCTGAGCCCTGCGCTCTGTGCCCTGTTTTAGTCCTTCGCTTTCGGATACCAGGTGATCTGCGCCGCGGCGGTTGTATCGCTCTGCGCGCCGGCCTTATAGATCGGCGCCTTCCAGCTCTCGTACTGCACCACACCCTTCACCTCAAGGTCGTGCCCGATTCGCTTCACCATCGACCCGGCAAAGTCGTTCTGCGTCGTCCCGCCAGGAATGAATTGTGCCGAGGCCTTCGCGTTGCGGTACATGAACTGAACGTCTTCCTTCCCGGACAAATGCCACGTTAGCCACGCTTGTCCGCCTTTGCCCTGGCGCCCGACCCAGTCCGGCAGGAATCCTTTGTTCGTCGGCCCCTGCTTCTGTACTGACTTCGAAGTAGAGGAATTGTCCCAGGTCGATGGGCGAGCGGTTTACACTCGCGTGGCTCGCCGGCTCCGTGGTCGCGCCCTCCAGGCGCAGGTCCAGCTGGTGCAGGTAGGGGAACTGCGCCAGATAGATGCCAGGGTGCAATCCCGACCGCCGCGGCGCGCTGATCGGACTCACGTCGTCATGCACGAAGGAATCCGAATACAGCGTGATCCATTTCTGCAGATGCGGCAGCCGCCAGTCGAAGTCGAAGTTGCCGAAGCGCGCTCCCGGATCGCTGCGCGAGAGCTTCTCCGTGTCGGAAACGTTCTGGAAACTGAAAAAGCTCTTCAGGAAGGTGTGCAGCGTGATGGGCTCGTGCCCCTTGCCGCCCCACACCACCATGCGGCTGAATCCAAACTCCAGATCGCGATACGGCTTGAAGCTGACCTTCTCGACGTGTACCCACGGATCGTTGGGATCGGTGTGGCCCTTCAGGCTCCCGACAAAGAAGTCATACCGGAATGGCCCGGTAATTCGTGACAGCCCCGGAATCCGCAGAGGCTCCACGCGATCGATCTGGAAGTCATAAATGTCCTCGGCGTTGCTGCTCCACAGCATGGCCGCGCCCTGATCCGGACCCAGCCAGTGATCGCTCTTGCCGAACGATACCTCATGCCCCAGCAGGTGATACGAGAGATTCGCCTCGAGAATGCGCGCGTTGTTCGCCGTCGCAATGGGTCCCTGCGGAATGGTGGCCTGCACCGGATTGCTCGCGATCGGGATGCCATCGACATTTTCGGAAAGATATGTCGCCAGCGCCGGCGAGTAACCCGCGGCGCTCGGCGCGTATTGATACTCGCCACGATAGTAGAGCGAGAAACGTCCCGCCTCCGCGCGCACGCTGAATCCTGTGTAGTTATTAAATCCGCCCTGGTAGGGCCGCCCGTAATCGTTAACGACGGTCTGCCCTAAATGAAAGCTGTCACGCAGCGGCGTCCCGCTGATTCCGCGAAGATTGGTGTAAACGCTCTCTAACTGTCCGCTCGGATGGTTCAGCTCCGTCGCGTTGTCGATGTCCGGCTGTACTTCCTCGAGTACCGCCAGGTAGATGCTCTTTGCTTCATCGTTGCCGGTGTCGGTGTCGATCCGGTCCGCACTCTGCTCCAGCATGTGCGCGATGCTCAGGCGCGTCCACGGCCGGATTCCGAGAAACGCCGAATCCAGGTATCCCAGCGAATGCAGCCGGTCCAGCGCCGGATAGATCCAGCTGTCCATCGGCACATACGTCGATCCTTCCGCGCTGGTCGTGATGGTCTCGGCCGGCGGCTGATATCCCGGCGGAAAGGGCTGCTGCGTCGTGACCTGGGCTTTTGCCGGGAGAAAGATTGCGCTGCTCAACAGAACTGCGGGTAGGAAAAAAGACGATCTCAAGCGGACCTCGGTGAGATTCTGCCGTTCCAGGCACTGCTGTCGACTCCTGCGAGCGCCTCTGTATTCAGACTCCGGGATCGAATCTGCGCTGTCAAGGGAGAGGAGCTGCAGGACGCAGGCGAACCGTCCTTCACTCACGCGTCACATATGAGCCGGATCGCCGCGCTCGGTATCGACGCCCAGCTCCGCCATCGCCTTCTGCGCCTTCTTCGCGTCGAACTTTCCGTCGCGCGCCAGCTTCGACAGCGTCGCCGCCACCACCGACTCCGCGTTGACCTCAAAGTGCCGCCGCAGATGCTCGCGGTTGTCGCTGCGACCGAATCCGTCCGTCCCCAGCGACACCAGACGCGTCGTCAGCCATGGCGCCAGCTGATCCGGCAGCGCCTTCATGTAATCCGTCGCCGCAACGATCGGCCCCTTTGCCTTGCTCAGAGCCGACACGATGTACGGCGTCTTCTCTGCTTCGGCCGGGTGCAGCCGGTTCCAGCGCTCCACGCCCAGCGCCTCGCGACGCAGCTCGTTGTAGCTGGTCACGCTCCACACATCCGTCTCGACGCCGTACTTCTCCGCCAGAATCTGCTGCGCGCGCAGCACCTCGTTCAGAATCGGACCGCTCCCGAACAGCTGCGCCACCGCCTTGCCGCTCGCCCCAGCCTTCAACCGGTAAATGCCGCGTACGATGCCTTCCTCCGCACCCTTCGGCATCTCCGGCATCGCGTAATCCTCGTTGTACATCGTGATGTAGTAGAAGACGTCCTCGCCCTTCTCATACATCCGCTTCATGCCGCTCTGCAGGATCACCGCCAGCTCGTACACATACGCCGGATCGTAGCTGAGGCATGTCGGAATCACGCTCATCAGCAGATGACTGTGCCCGTCCTGATGCTGCAGGCCCTCGCCGGTCATGGTCGTGCGCCCCGCGGTGCCCGCCATCAGGAACCCTTTGCCGCGCGCATCGGCAAACGCCCACATCATGTCGCCCACGCGCTGGAATCCGAACATCGAGTAGTACATGTAGAACGGAATCGTCGGCACCAGGTAATTCGAATAGCCCGTGCCCGCCGCGGTGAACGACGCCATCGATCCCGCTTCCGTTATCCCTTCTTCCAGAATCTGCCCGTCCTTCTCCTCGCGATACGAAAGCAGCATGTCCACGTCGTGCGGCTTGTACTTCTGCCCTTCGCTGGCGTAAATGCCCACCTGCTTGATCGCCGACTCGAGGCCGAAGGTTCTGCCTTCATCCGGCACAATCGGCACAATCAGCTTGCCGATTTTCGGATCCTTCATGAACGCGCGCAGCATGCTCACAAACCCCATCGTGGTCGATACGGCGCGTCCCTTCGATCCGGCCGTCCACTCGGCAAACGTCTCCAGCTTCGGCGCCGTGAAGTCGATCTTCGGCACGTCGCGCTTCGGCATGAACCCGCCCAGCCCCTGCCGCCGTGCATGCATGTACGCCATCTCCGGCGCATCCCGCGGTGGAACATACAATTTGCCCGCGCGCGCGTCCGCCTCCGGAATCGGCAGATCGTAACGGCGGATGAAATCCACCAGCGCGTCGTCGGCGACTTTCTTCTCCTGGTGCGAAGCGTTGCGCGCCTGCGTGCTGCCGAGGCCGTATCCCTTCACCGTCTTGGCCAGGATCACCGTCGGCCCGCCCTTGTGCTCCACCGCGCGCTTATACGCGTTGTAAGATCTTCTTCGCGTCATGGCCGCCACGATGCAGATGGAAGATCTCGTCGTCGGTCATGTGCTCGACCAGCTTCAGCAGCTCCGGATACTTCCCGAAGAACTCCTTGCGGATATACGCGCCGCCCTTGGCTTTGAACGCCTGATACTCCCCATCCACGCACTCTTCCATCCGCTTCAGCAGCAATCCGGTGTGATCGCGCTCGAACAGCTCGTCCCAGTCCGAACCCCAGATCACCTTGATCACGTTCCACCCGGCGCCCAGAAACACCGCTTCCAGCTCGTCGATGATGCGCCCGTTCCCGCGCACCGGCCCATCCAGCCGCTGCAGGTTGCAGTTCACCACGAAGATCAGATTGTCGAGTTTCTCCCGCCGCCCCAGCGAAAGCGCCCCCAGCGTGTCCACCTCGTCGGTCTCGCCGTCGCCCACAAACGCCCACACCTTGCGCGGAGTCTTCTCGATCAACCCGCGGTTCTCCAGGTACTTCATGAATCGCGCCTGATACACCGCGTTCAGCGGGCCGATGCCCATCGACACCGTCGGGAAGCTCCAGAAATCCGGCATCAGCCACGGATGCGGATACGACGACAACCCCGGCGTGTCGCGCAGCTCGTGCCGGAAATTCAAAATGCGCTGCTCGTCCAGCCGGCCCAGCAGAAACGCCCGCGCATAGATGCCAGGGCTCGCGTGTCCCTGGAAGTAAACAAAGTCGCCCGGCTGATTGCCGTACTTCGCATGAAAGAAGTGGTTGAACCCGACCTCCAGCAGCGTGGCCAGCGACGAATACGTCGCAATGTGCCCGCCGATGCCGTGGTCCTTCTTGTTCTGCCCGTGCACCATGGCCATCGCGTTCCAGCGGATCAGCGCCTCGATGCGCCGCTCCTGCTTGCGATCGCCGGGATACGGGACCTCTTCGTGCTTCGGAATCGTGTTCACATACGGCGTGGTCAGTTCGCTCGCCTGCGAAATACCCGCCTCGCGCGCCCGCTGCTTCAGCGCCGTCAGCAGCTCCCCGCCCTGCTCCGGACCCTCGGCCACCACCACGTCATCGAATGCCTCGATCCACTCTCGAAGCTGTTGCGCAAAATCGCTCTCCACCGGATTGCTTACCTTCGTAGCCATAAACTCCTGATGACTCCTCCGCGCTCACGCGATCGCGCGCGTTTCTCGCTCTTCGTCTTCCGTCTCGCCGTCGGATTTATTCCGAGCGCCGAATGCCGATTCTTCGCTCTGCCGCACAGCACCGATCGGGTCCGCCTCAAACTCCGCGACGATCTCGCGCCGCCATTCCTGCGCCGGTAATCCGCGCGCCATCAGCCACTCTTCCAGATGCTCCACGGCGTTCGCGGGATTTCCTGGCGCGCCGGCTTTCATCAGCCGCCAGTTGCCACCGCACGCTCACAATGTGTGTGGGACCGCTCCCCTCCCGCGCCCGCGCAATCGATTCGTGCGCTGCCCGGTACATCGCGATCACATCCTGCGCCTCCACCGGAATGGACGGATACTCGAGCGCCGCGGTCTTCTTCCCCTTCTTCTTCGACCTGTCTCGTCGTCCCTTCGTTGAGAGATGCTCCACCAGCAGCACCGGCAACTTCGCCGCAATCGCCAGCGCGCGCGCCTCCTGCATGACCTTGCTCTTCTCCGTCCCGTCGAAAAAGATCGCCGTAATCCGCCCCGTCTTCCGCATCCGGTCGCCCACGGCATCGCTGAGCGCTTCAATCACCCGCTCCTCAAAACTCCGTCGCTCCATGCGCACCGTAACGTGGCCTCGCGCGATATCGTCCACCGATCCTGCAAACTCCGCGACCACCGCGTCGCTGCCCTGCAAATCGGCCGCCACAGCAGCCATCGCTGCCTCGCGCCCGCGCATCCGCTCCTCGCGCTCGCCCGCCCGCTGCATCTTCAGCGCCAGCTCGTACAACTGCCGAAACTTCGCGTCGCTGATGAGCGAATGTCCGTGCTTGCCATGCGCCGTGGCAGACGTGACCCTGGTTCCCGTCTCTATGGCCATCTGTTCTGAGATATCCTCTGCGGCCGCTGCTCGGGGGATCGCGGCCACGGTGCAGCAAGCGTCTCGAAGCACGCTCGCACCTATAGAAAAATTGTAGCGCAGCGCGCGCTTTGTACCCGCAGTCACCGCGGCGCACGCGCATTCTCACGCCGCCCTCGGATTTCAACAGTTTTGTGAATAACCCTGTGCATTTCCCGCTTGCAGCCCGCGCAAGGGCAGAAACGATGCGCCCTTCACCATTCTGCACTTACCCCGATGCACTCTCCGACGGATCATACAGCTGATGTGACTTCCATCACCAGCCAGCCTGTGCTACTGTGCCCTGCGCTCTGAGCTCTGGTCCTACGTCGAGTACTCCGCATTAATCCGTACATACTCCGCCGTCAGATCGCTGGTCCAGAATCGGCACCGCCCCTCACCCAGGCCCAGCGTGATGCGAATCGAATATTCTCGCTGCTCCAGATACTGGTGCGCCGCCTGTTCGTCGTACTCCGGCGCGCGCCCACCGTTGACGCAGATCGGCAGCTCGCCAAACCAAATCGCGATCTTCTCCGCATCGACGGCCACGCCCGAATACCCGACAGCCGCCATCAGCCGTCCCCAGTTCGGATCCGATCCCGCCCACGCTGTCTTCACCAGCATGGAGTGCGCGATCGACTTCGCTACCGTCAGAGCATCCGCATCGCTCGGCGCGCCCTCAATCTGCAACTCGACCACGTGCCCCACGCCCTCACCATCAGCCACGATCTGCTTGGCCAGCGATGTGCACACCTCCGTCAGGGCGCGCGCAAAATCCGCATCTTCCGCCCACACATCAGCTCCCGACGCGCCGGAAGCCAGCAACAGCACCGTGTCATTCGTCGAGGTGTCGCCGTCAATCGAGATGCGGTTGAAGCTCGCGTCCACCGCGGCCCGCACATACCGGTCGAGCGCCGTCGGATGCACGGCCGCATCGGTGAACAGATAGACGAGCAGGGTGGCATGCAGCGGCGAGCCTCCCGGCGCGCTGGCCGGCACCAGTCGCGGATGGATCATCCCGGCGCCCTTGCAAACGCCCGCGATCCGCACCGTCTTGCCGCTGACATCGATTTGCGCGTGCGCCACCTTCGCTCGCGTGTCGGTCGTCAAAATCGCCTCGGCGAATTGCTGGAACGCCGCCCCATCCGCAGCCAGCGCGCCCTTCACCTCCGGCAGCGCCGCCACCAGCTTTTCCGCCGGCAACGGCACGCCGATAATTCCCGTCGAGGAAGGAAAGACTTCATACCCATCGCAGCCAAATATCTTTGCGGCCGCAGCGCACACGTGCTCGGCTGCCTTCAGTCCGGCAGAGCCCGTGGCACAGTTTGCGTTGCCGGCATTCACCGCAACCACGCGCAGCAGCCCGTCGCTGCGTTCCAGATGCCGGCGTCCCACCGTGATCGGCGCCGCCTGCACGCGATTCGCTGTGAACATCGCAGCCGCGCTCGCAATCCGGTCCGCCACCGCTACGGCAAAGTCCGCCTTCCCGCTGGGCTTGATGCCCGCCTTCACCGCGGCGAAACGAAACCCGCGCGGCAATTCATCGTCAGAAATCAGGTGTGTCTCGCTCATGGGCAAACCGCCTTCTACTGTATCAATCCCGTCCCGAAGCCACTCTGAAATAATTTTCCTGGACGATGCCAGGACCCAGCAGACTCGACTGCAAGCCAGAACGACTTCCTCGTCATGCACGACGTTTCGGTCGCCCGCGGCGACAATGTCGTGCTGCACGCAATCTCCCTGCGCATCGCCAACGGCGAACACGTCGCCATCCTCGGCCCCAACGGCTGCGGCAAATCCACCCTCATCAGGACCATCACCTGCCAGTGCTATCCCATCGTCACGCCCACCACCGAACTGCGCCTGCTCGGCCGCGAGCGCTGGGATGTCTCCCAGCTCCGCGCTCATCTGGGCGTCGTCTCCGCCGAACTCCCCGGCGAACGCACGCCCGTCACTCGCGGTCTCGATGCCGTCGTTGCCGGATTCTTCTCCGCTTCCACCCTCTGGCCCAACCTGCACGTCACGTCCGACATGCGCGACCGCGCCCACCAGGCGCTCCAGCTGATGCAGGCCACGCACCTCGAAACGAAACTCGTCGGGGAAATGTCTGCCGGCGAGCAACGCCGCATCATGATCGCCCGTGCCCTCGTCCACCAGCCGGAAATGCTCCTGCTCGACGAGCCCTCGAATGCCCTCGATCTCGCCGCTCAGCGCGAGTTGCGTGAGGCCCTTCGCCAGGTCGCGCAGCAGGGAGTGGGCATCCTGATGGTCACGCATCATCTGGCCGACATCCTTCCTGAAATCGACCGCGTGATCATGATGAAAGAGGGCCGGATCTTCGCCGACGGCTCCCAAAAAGGAACTCCTGACTCCGGGCAAACTCCGCGCCCTCTTCGGCGTCGACGTCACTCTCGTCGAGCATGAAGGTTCCTGGCACTGCTGGTGAGGAATCCCCGCGTCCGACACGTGTCGGACATTGTCCGACATTGTCGGACAATGTCCGACGTGGCACAAAAGAGGCCTCCCTCTTGCTTCCCCTCCCGCCTCCGGGTTAACGTATCCGTACACGGGAAAGGAGGATGATCCAGCTAATGACAAATTCTGATGGTAGTAGTACCCGCAGGACCCTACGTGAGGTGACTGAGGCTTAGAGCCGCTCCTGGCTCGAGTAGATTAAGTCCTGGCGTAACCAAGCGCCGAGGCCGACTCCGAAAGCGGGGGCGCCTCAGGTCAATCTCCACAGTCAACCGGTGATCGAGGCCCGCACGCCTAATCTGGCTGCGGGCCTTTCACATTTTGAGCAGGTGGTCGAAGTGACCATGGAAAAATGACCATGGTCTTACCGGAGGACTCGACTGAAAACCATCGGCGCGGGCATCTTCAAGGCGAAATGCCTCTCCGTGATGGACGATGTCCACAACGGGCACGGAGAAGTCGTCGGTAACGAAACGCGGGAAGCCGTTCGTGAAAATTGTTCCGCTCAAACCCGAAAAACCAGGCAGTATCTTCGGATTTTTGAAGGGCAAGGCAAAACATCGTCGGAGACATCACGGAGCCGACAATGAGCGACGAAGACGTCGCTCGCTGGGAACGCGATTCGGGATGATCTGACGCGATGATCCTGCTCGATACCCACGTTGCCATTTGGCTGGCGCTGAGTCCGGAGCGATTGTCCTCGCGGCGCGCGCAGCGCTATCGAGGACAGACGTCTTCGATAGTTTGGCGCTCTGCGCACCATCGCTATACGAGATCGCCTGGCTGGTCGTTCGAAGACGTATCCTCCCAATCGAGCCGCTCGACGTATTCATTCACAATCTGCAATCCCGGATCACCGTATACCCGCTCACTCCAGCCATCGCCGTGACAGCCGCCCAGCTTCCCTCCAGCTTCCCCAGCGATCCTTTCGATCGCATCATCGCTGCCACCGCTATCGTTGAGGGCTTGCCCCTCATCACGGCCGACCGGAACATCCGCCGCTCCCGCGCCGTCCGCACCCTCTGGTGACTCCCACCACAATCCCGCCTCGCCCGCGGTTCTACAATGTCCCCATGGAACCCCTCGTCATCGCAGGCAAAGCCTTTCAGTCGCGCCTCATCGTCGGCACCGGCAAGTATCGCAACGGACCCGAGACCCAGGCCGCCATCGAAGCCTCCGGCGCCGAGATGGTCACTGTCGCCGTGCGCCGCGTCAATCTCGACCGCTCCCAGGAATCCCTGCTCGACTTCATCGACCCGCGCCGCTACTTCCTGCTCCCCAACACCGCCGGCTGCTATACCGCCGACGAAGCCATCCGCGCCGCGCGCCTCGCCCGCGAAGTCGGCATCTCGGACTGGGTCAAGATCGAAGTCATCGGCGACCAGGCCACGCTCTACCCCGACGTCCAGGCCACTCTCGAAGCGACCCGCATCCTGGTGAAGGAAGGCTTCACCGTCCTGCCCTACACGTCGGACGACATCGTCTTCGCGCATCGTCTGATCGACGCCGGCGCCGCGGCTGTCATGCCGCTCGCCGCGCCCATCGGCTCCGGACTCGGCATTCAGAACCGCGCGACCCTCCAGATCCTGCGCGAAAAGATCACTACCGTTCCGCTCATTGTCGATGCCGGAGTCGGCACCGCCTCCGATGCCGCGCTCGCCATGGAGATGGGCGCCGACGCTGTGCTCATGAACACCGCCATCGCCGCCGCGGCCAATCCCATCCTCATGGCCGAAGCGATGCAGCACGCCGTTCTCGCCGGACGCCAGGCGCACCTCGCCGGCCGCATGCTCCGCAAGCTCTACGCCACCGCCAGCTCGCCGCTGGAAGGCGTCTCGAAGGTCACTGCATAATCTCATCAACCACCCACCGCCTGCGCTAAACTGACCCGTAGTTCTTCCCAACGAGCGACACTGGTTCCTCCTGAGGCCCCCATGCGCGTCTGCGGTATCGACTGCGGAACCGAAACCACCGGCTACGGTGTCGTCGAGTGTGACGACCGCGGCTTGCTTCCAAGTCAGGCCCCGCGCCTGGTCTCCATCTCCTCCGGCGGCATTTGTCCGCCAAAGAAAGCCGCGCTCCCCGAACGACTCGCGCTCATTTACGCCGAGCTGATCTCCCTCTTCGAACAATTCCACCCCGACGTCGTCGCTGTCGAAGAAGTCTTCTACTCCGTCAACGCCCGCTCCGCCATCCGGCTCGGCCATGTCCGCGGCGTCGCCCTGCTCGCTGCCGCCATCGCGGGACTGCCGGTTGCCGAATACGCGCCGCTGACCATCAAATCCACCGTCACCGGCTACGGCCTGGCCGCGAAGAATCAGGTGCAGTTCATGGTCGCGCGCCTGCTCGCATTGCCAGCCCCGCCCCAGCCCGCCGATGCCGCCGACGCCCTCGCCATCGCCATCTGCCACATCCATCACGCCCAGACGTTGGCCCTCCAGGAGGCTCACGCAGTCTAGCCATGCGGATTCTTTCGGTCCCACTCCTGCTTCTGCTGCCGATCGCCGCCCCAGCCCCTGCGCTCGCCCAGGCCACTCCCACACTCGGCTCCGCGCACATTGTCTTCACCTTCGAGCATCCCCAGCTCCAGCCCTCGCAGTACTCCATCACCATCGACGAAACCGGCGCCGGCCGTTTCGAATCGAAGCCCGGACCTGTCTCCGACCCCAGCGACGACGTGTTCCCCACTGCCCTCGATCGCCCCATCCTTCTCGACGACGCCCTCCGCGCCGATCTCTTCCGCTACGCCCGCGCCCACAGCCTTTTCGCCACAAGCTGCGCCACCTCCCGGACCAACCTCGCCTTTACCGGCAACAAGACGCTCTCCTATGCGGGACCCGATGGCAAAGGCTCCTGCACGTTCGTCTGGGCCGAGGATCCTGTCCTCGCGCGGCTCGCCGACCAGCTCGAAGCCGTCGCCTTCACCCTCGAAGAGGGCCGCCGCCTCGACCTTGAAGTCCGTCACGACCGCCTCGGACTCGACGCCGAGCTCGCCAGCCTTCAGGATGCTTTCAAAGACCATCGCGCCTCCGACCTGCCCAATATCGCTGACCAGCTCCACGCAATTGCCGACAATCAACAGGTGATGGACCGCGCCCGCAAACGCGCCCTGGCCCTCCTCGCGCATTCCGACAATCCCCCAAAAACCAACTAATTCCCGCGTTTCCCATCCGGGAACCAACCATCCGGGGTTATCAGCTCCCATTGCCCAAATCCCGTTCCCTACCCTTCCTTTCCCATGCGACAATGAGGGCGAAACTTAGTACCCTCCTCGCTCGTTTAACAGAGTGCAGAAGGTTGTGGGCCATCGGCGTCTTCCCTTCAGGCCCAGGGTGGCAGGGATTCCGGCGTGCCGGCTTGCGGCACAGTCCGCCTCCCGCCTCACCCGTGTTCAGGGTTGACGCTCAAAAGGAGGTGCCGTCATGAGGCGCCGCTCTCCGTTCCTTCGCAGTTTGCCTGTTCGTCCGCGTAACTTCTCGCCTCGCCTGATCCTCTTCACCTCTGCCTTTTCTCTCCTGCTCGCCGCCTTCGTGGCGATGAACGCTCGCGCTCAGGACGCCACTCCGCCTCCGCCTCCGCCCGACCAACCCGCGGCGCCTGCCGAAACTCCCGGCCAAAGTCAGGTCCGCGCCGTGCGCCTCAGTGACGTCGAAGGCCAGGTCCGCGTCTACGAGGGCAGCGAGGTCGCTTTCGATCAGGCCGAGCCCAACATGCCGGCCGTCGAAGGCATGCGCCTGGTCACCGGAGACAACGGCCGCTTCGAAATCGAATTTGAGGACGGCAGCGTCGCGCGCGTCACTCCCGACAGCTCCATCCGCCTCACGCAGCTGCGCCGCAACGCCGACGGCAGCACCGTTACGCAGGTCAACGCCCTCACCGGCCTCAGCTACTACGAGCTGAACGGCCGCGGCGGCGAGTACAGCGTCCACTTCGGGCCTAACACCGCCACGCCAGTCCAGAGCGCCGTCTTCCGCGTTGGCCTCGACACCGCGCCCTCCACCGTCGCCGTCATGCACGGCGCGGTTCATATCGACGATGGCATGGGCCTCTCCATGGATGTCCATCCCAGCCAGACCTTCCAGACCGATCTGCAGCAGCCGGGCGAGTTCACCATCGCGCAAAACGTCACCGCCGACACCTGGGATCAGTGGAACTCCGACCGCGACGAGTCCCTGGCTCGCCTCGAAACCAATCAGTCCATGGCTCGCGCCAGCTCCGGCAACCCCGACAATCCCGCCTGGAACGACCTCGACTACTACGGCAACTGGTACAACCTGCCGGGCTATGGGCAGGCCTGGGCGCCATCGGGTGTCGGCTCTAACTGGGATCCCTTCGGCGTCGGCGCATGGGGCTACTACCAGGGTGTCGGCTACACCTGGATCTCCGGCTATCCCTGGGGCTGGTGGCCGTATCACTGCGGCGCATGGAACTTCATGGACGGCTTCGGCTGGATGTGGTTTCCCGGCAACTGCGGCTACGGCTTCTACGGCAACGGCTGGTATCCGTATTCAAACGTCTGGAATACTCCGCCCGGATACGTCCCGCCTCCTCGCCCGCGCGGCGCTCCCATCAATGGACCGAGGCCACGCCCGGTGGGTCCACGCGTGCCAACGCTGATCCCGGTCAACCGCGGCCCGCAGCACGCTGAGCCCTTCCGCCATCCGCAAGGCAGTTCGCCTCGCACCCTCGACTTCCAGGGCAAGACCATTCATGCCCTCGAGCCCGGCATCCATCCAATCCAGCGCGGTCCTCTGGGTGAAAGCTTCACCAGCGCAGTGGTCCGGATGCACCCCGAAATGGCAAACCCGTCTGGCCGGCCCACGTCCGGGCTCATGGCCGGTCCGCGCGGCAACTTCACCCCGCCCGGAACCACGACGCGCACCTTCGGCGCACCCCCAACCTTCAATGCTCCTCGCTACAACGGATATCCGCCGGCGGGCGGCGGTGGATTCTCCGGAGGTGGCGCAGGCCGTGGTTCCTTCAACTCTGGCGGCGCCGGTGGCGGCGCTGGGCGTGGCTCTGGCGGTGGTGGGTTCAGCGGTGGCGCCGGTGGCGGTGGATTCAGCGGCGGCGGCGGCCATCCGAGTGCACCTCCGTCTGGCAATGCCGGAGGCGGTGGCGCTGCTCCTGCTGGCGGAGGCGGACGGCCACACTAGACCGCATCTTGAACTGGAATAAACCGGCCGGCCCTGAGCTCATCACGGCCGGTTGTGTCTGAGCCCGAGCCGTCTGCGCTCAGACCGAAAGCCCCAGAGCCTCGAGAATCTTCTGCGTCTTCGTCGCGCGCTTCGCGAACCCGAACGTCCCGCGCTCCTTCATCTCCACTGCCGCACCCAGGAAGGCTCCCAGCGCCAGCCGGCAGAGCGCGCCTCCGACGCTGACGCGCCGCACGCCCATCTTCGACAGCTGTTCCAGGTTCAGCTCCAGGTTTCCCATTCCCATCAGAACATTCACCGGCCGGTCCACCGAGCTGATCACGGCTTCGATCTCTTCCTTCGTCTTCAACCCCGGCGCATACAGTACATCGGCTCCCGCCTCCTGATACACCCGCAGCCGGTAAATCGTATCTTTCAGATCCTCTCTCCCATGCAGATAATTTTCCGCGCGTGCGGTCAGCATGAACGGAAACGGCAGCGCGTGCGCCGCCTCCGCTGCCGCCTGTACGCGCTCCACCGCGTGCTCGATCCTGTAAATGGGCGCATCCGCCCGCCCCGTCGCATCTTCGATCGACCCGCCCACCAGTCCCGCCTCGGCCGCCATGCGAATCGTCTCCGCCGCCATCGCGGGGCTGTCGCCAAACCCGTTCTCCAGATCGCCGTTCACCGGTACATCCGCCGCAGCCACAATCGCTGCGGCATTCTCCAGTGTCGCCTCGCGCCCCATGGTTCCATCCTTCTGCCCGTGGGCGAAGGCATTCCCCGCACTGGTGGTCGCCAGCGCTTCAAACCCCATCCGCGCCAGCATCCGCGCGGTCCCCGCATCCCATGGATTCGGGATGATGAACGCACCCTCAAGCCGGTGCAGCGCGCGAAACGCCTCGCCCTTCTCTTTCTGCGTCTTCATGGTCGTTGACTCCTCTCCCCCGACGACGGCGGAATCGAGAAGGTTTCATCCACGGTCTCAAGGAAGGTTCTCTCCTCGCGCAGGATGAGCCGCTTTTCTTCCGCCATCGCGAAATTCGCCCTGGCCTCGGCGTCCTCTCTCAATCGTGCCCGGTACGCCTCATACGCCGCCAGGCTCTCGAACGCGATCAGTCCCCAGGCGATGTCGTTGGTTCCTTCGTGGGGCAGAAAATACCCCACCAGAAATCCGCCGCATCGAGGAATAATCCGCCCCCAGTTCTCCGCATACTTCCGGAATGCCTCTTTCTGAAACGGATCGATCTGATACCGGATGAAACACGTCACCCTCATCCGCGCTCCTTTCCTTTGCCAATTTTCCGTCTTCTTCTCCGCCCGCTCCATAACCGGATTTCCGCGCGCGGCCACACAAACACCAGCCGCGGCCATTCCCGCGAGAACATCGCGCCGCGTGATCCTGGGCGTCCTCATGCACCCAGCATCGTCCTTGCCGCACATCCACACTTCGTCTACGGTAAAACGATGGATGTACGCCTTCCCGCCCCTGCCTCTGCCCTCGACAGCGCCGTCTCCTCCATTGCGGCGGCGATCGGCGAGCCCGCCCGCACCCGCATGCTCTTCTCCCTGATGGACGGCCACGCCCGGACCGCAACCGAGCTCTCCATCGTCGCCGCCGTCTCTCCCTCGACCGCGAGCGTGCACCTCGCCCGCCTCGGTTCCGAGAAGCTGGTCAAAGTCTTCGTGCAGGGCCGCCATCGCTATTACTCCCTCGCCGGTCCCAGCGTGGCCCGCGCCCTCGAACGCCTCAGCGTGCTCGCCGGCGGCCCGCGTCCGCAGTTTGTTTCCCACACGCCCCAGCGCATGCGCACGGCGCGCACCTGCTACGACCACATGGCCGGCACCATCGCCGTCAGCCTGCACGACCACTTCCTCGGCCTGCGCTGGATCGAACCTCTCCGCCGCGCCCATGCTCGCACCGATGCGTATGCCTCACCGCCGCCGGAACCCGAGCCTTCACCACGCTCGGCCTTGACCTTGACCATGCCGGCGCGCTCCGCCGCCGCTTCGCCTATGCGTGTCTGGACTGGAGCGAGCGCCGTCCTCACCTGGGCGGTGCGCTGGGTGCAGCGCTGCTTGGCCTCGCTCTCTCCCGCAAATGGCTCGCCCGCGAGTACGACAGCCGCGCCCTCTCCCTCACGCGCCTCGGCCAGCGCGAATTTCGCGCGCGCTTCGGCCTTGAGTTTTAGCCTTCTCGGTCGAGCCGAGCCGCCACCTATGCCCTGTGCCCTGTACCCTGTACCCTGCGCCCTGCGCCCTGCGCCCTGTACCCTGCGCCCTGTACCCTGTGCCCTGCACCCTGTGCCCTGCACCCTGTGACCTGTGCCCTGCACCCTGTACCCTGTTCCCTGTACCCTGTCTTGCCATGGACAAGCGCGACTTCCTCAAAACATCGGCCACCGCCCTCACCGGCTGTATCCTGTCGCGGATGCTCCCCGCACAGACTGCGCCCCCGGCACACGAGAGCGCGCCGCGCACCAATTGGTCCGGCAACCTCACCTACTCCGCGCCCAACCTCCTCGAACCCAACACCGTCGACGAGCTCCGCGCCGCGGTCCGCTCCCATCGCCACCTCCGCGCCCTTGGCTCGCGCCATTCCTTCAACGCCATTGCCGATAGCCCCGAGAACCAGGTCTCCCTCCACGCATTCAACTCCATCGACCTCGACGCCGCAGCCCACAAGGTCACCGTCGGCGCCGGCATTCGTTACGGCGACCTCGCGCCCGTGATCGACAACCGCGGCTTCGCCCTGCACAATCTCGCCTCGCTCCCCCACATCTCGGTCGCCGGAGCCATCGCCACCGCCACGCACGGCTCCGGCCTCCACAATGGCAACCTCGCGACCGCTGCCTCAGCCATCGAATTCGTCGCCGCCAACGGAGACCTCGTCCACCTCTCCCGTTCCGCCGATCCAGAAACATTTTCAGGCTCCGCCGTCCATCTCGGAGCCCTCGGCATCCTCACCCGCGTCACCCTCGACGTGCAGCCCACCTACCAGGTCGCGCAAACCGTCTACCTCGATTTGCCCTTTGCTGTCCTCGAACACCACTGCGAAGACGTCTTCGCCTCCGGCTACTCCGTCTCGCTCTTCACGGATTGGCAGCAGGGCCGCGCCACCCAGGTCTGGATCAAACGCCGCACGGATCGTACGGACCAACCGGCGACCCTCACCTCCGACTTCTTCGGAGCCCATCGCGCCACCGAAAATATGCACCCCATCCTCGGCCACTCCGCCGAAGCCTGCACCGAACAGATGGGCGTCCCAGGACCCTGGTATGAGCGCCTGCCTCACTTCAAGATGAACTTCACGCCCTCCAGCGGCCAGGAACTCCAGACCGAATATTTTGTCCCCTTCGACCACGCCTACCAGGCCATCCGCGCCGTCGAAACCCTCCGCGACCAGATCACGCCGCACCTCTTTGTCACCGAGCTCCGCACCATCGCGTCCGACAATTTATGGATGAGCATGGCGCACCAGCGCCGTTCGCTCGCCATTCATTTCACCTGGAAACCCGAATGGCCCCAGGTCCGCGCGATCCTCCCGCAGATCGAAGCACGCCTCGCGCCCTTCGAAGCTCGCCCGCACTGGGCCAAGCTCTTCACCGTCCCGCCGGCAAAGCTTGACGCGCTCTACCCGCGCCTCGCAGACTTCAAGACCCTCGCCGCGCATTATGACCCCGACGGCAAATTCCGCAATCCATTTCTCGCAACGAATCTGTACGGCAGCTGAACCGCCCCCCTCGACCAGCGCGACCATCCAATTTCCTCTTCGTTCCCTGAAACGATCCCGGCCCCCCCTTCACTATCCGATCATTCCGCAATGCAACATGCGGCGTCGTCCGGAAGTCCAGGCAAATCGCCATGGAGGGTCGTCGTGTCCAATCACCGATCGAGTCGTCTTGCGCAGCCCGTGTTCTCGGCAGCAGCACTGCTTCTGCTGGTCTCCGCATCAGCCCAGAATCAGCCCTCCGCCGCCGCTCAACAGCAGCCTGGCAGCGATCGGCGCTCTACCCTTCAGCCGCACAGCCCCATCCCCGCGGTTCCATGCGAGGCTCGCGCCGCCGCCGTCATCGCCAACACCGGTAAGGTCGCTGTCTTGCACAATGCCCTCGTCGACTCCTACCACTCTTCTCTCGGCGACTACGGCGCAGCCAACGCCGGCAATCACGGTGACGTTCGCGCCGCGCTTTCCATCGATCTGCTGGGCGGCGTGGTCCGCGGCACCACCACGCCCAATTCGCCCGCGCATCTCCCCGCTGTCCCCATTCCGGTCAATACGCGTCCGTTGCCTCTTGGAGCCAAGGTTCCAGGACAGCTCCTCGTGCATCGCCACGAAAGCATCACCCTGCGGCCCGGCAACTACATCGCGACCGATGTCGAAGTCGAATACCCCGGCGAGATCAAGGTCTTTCCCGCGGGATTAGTCAGCATCTTCGTCACCGGTCACGTCATCCTCGACGGCATTGAGAATCCCCACGGCAAACCGGCCGACCTGCAGTTCATCGTCATGCGCGCGCCCGAGGTTCGCTTTGGCCCGCAGGGCACTTTCCACGGTCTGCTGTACGCGCCCCGCTCTGACGTCGAGGTTCATGCTCGAGTCTTCGGCTCCATCGTCGGCGCTTCCGTCCGCCTCGAAGAAGACTCCGCCGTTCATTTCGACGAAAACTCCGTGTGCCCGGGCCCATCGCCGAAATCTCCTGCCATTCCCCCCGCCGCGCTGCCTCCACCGCCTCCGGCCAAAGTCGGCTGTTACAAATACACACGCAATGGATGGCAGAACATTGCCTGCGCCACGAAGGAGTTCATCGATTCGCATTTCCCGCGCCCCGATGCGCAGCTCACGATGACGTCGTCCGCCACACAGCCGCTGGTCTTCGGCCAGGTCGAAGTGACGCTGCCGGCCGTGGACTCAGAAAACAATGCGTTCCTGGCTTCCACTGCCGGCATCGAGCCGTCCTGTCAGTCCACTGGCAATCCGGTTGCTAACCAGTGGAGCATTCAGAGCAACACCAATCAGTGGACCATTGGCAGCGGCCCTAATAAAGGAGACACGGCACAGACCCAGTTCGTCATTCAGTCCGACGGCAGCCTCAATTCAATCTGCATCTGGAACATCGACGCCACGAGCCAGGGCTACGACCATCAATGCGTCGTGCCTAACCCGAAGCAGCGCTCTGGCGGCCTCCAGGCGTTCGACTCCGGCAACATCGCCGCAACCACCAACGCCAACGGCACCCTCTCCATGGTGGCATCGCTCAGCTGGGTGCAGAGCGGCGACTCTAATATTTACGGCCTGACCACGAACGATACCTACGGCCTCGCTGCCGGATGGTCTGTGGTGAGCGGAGGCATTCTCGGAGAGGGAGCTTGCTCGCAGGCGCAGTTCACCAATGCTGAGGCCATCACCCAGGTTCTCGCCTCCACCTGCGCCGGCGATACGCAGCCGGACAGTCCGACCTGCCCGCCTCCCACCTTCCAGCCCAATGCCTCCGTTTCCATTGGTCCCCTCGGCACAGTGGAGACCAACAACCTCACTGCCGTCGGCCAGCCGTCGCTCGCTTTTCTGAACAGCGATCTTGCCGTCAGCAATCTCACCGCGACCACCTCCGGCACATGCCTTGGGCCCAGCCACGGCTATGTCAAAGACAGCGCCTCTGACTTTGGCGGGACGCCCTCGACCATCGGCGACCAGGTGTTCTGGGAGAGTCCCGATATTTTCCTGGTTCCGCACGGCACACCGGTCGACCTCAACGCCGTCTCCACGGAAAGCACCATCACCCCCGGCGGCAACTTCGATATCTGGGTACGCGTCCACAACGACCTCGGTTGCGCCGACGTCACCAACGTCAAATCCCTGGTCTATCTCGCCGACCCCGCGGCCATCTCCGTTCAGTGGGATTCCGTCACCGGCTCGCAGTATGTCGGCAATAATGGCGGCGCCACCGGCGTCACCGTACCTGCGGGCGGCCAGGCGCTCATCGGTCCCATTCCGTTCACGGCTCCGACTACGGGCATCGGCGACGGCCACCGCTGCATCCTCGCCGCCATCGAGGGCGACAGCGAGTCCGCCGTACCCAACACCTCCGACGCGCCCGACTTCAACCAGGTCGCGCAACGCAACATCCAGTTCGGCGGCGCCTGCGAATACCCGCTCACCAACGCAACCACGTCCAGCGGCAACGCGCAGCTCACTCTCTCCGTCACTCCCATTTCCGGAACCATTCCCTCGCTCACGTCTGCACCAGATGTCGAAGTCGCCTTCGACGACGGTGACTCCAGCTGGTTCAACGTGTGGAATGCCCAGTCCGGCAATGGCTCGTCATTCTCGGTCAAGCACAGCGGAAGCACCACCACGGTGCGGCTCGGCGCCTACAGCGTCGCGCTCAATCCGGTTCCGCTCGCCGCCGGGCAATCTCGCAACGCCACAGGAACCATTAACCCTGGCAGCGGAACGCTCACTCTGCAGATCGCCGCTACCCTTACCGATTCCGCCAATAATGTCCTCGTGACCAACGGTGGATCCTGTACCGCTTCGACCCCGGTCATTCAGTATGCCCTGCCCCACGCAAGGACGGCTTCGCTCAAAACAGAGCGAAGCCGTCAACGACCTTTTGTCCCGCCATGTATGCTGAATACCGGTCGCCGACGCCTACCCGAGGGCTCGCAAATTCCTCCGCAGCCGCTCCGGCTCCCCCTCCCCCAGCAGCGCCTCGACCTCCGCGTGCGTCCGCTCCCATACCGGAGCAGCCTCCGCCAGCAGCTTCTGCCCTTGCGCCGTCAAACGCAAACGCCGCCCGCGCCGATCCTCGGGATCCATCTCCACTTTCACCAGCCCGCGCCGTTCCAGTGGCTTCACCGCGGCCGTCAACGTGGTCCGGTCGATCGCCAGCAGTTCTGCCAAGGTCCCATACCAGGCGGCTCCGGCCGGTTCAGCGACATCATCAGCGAAAATTGCTGGTTCGTCAGTCCCACCGCGCGCAGCGCCTCGTCGAACCGCCGCGCCAGTGCGCGCGCCGCCTTCTGCACGTGCAGACACAGGCAACAGTTCCGCACTCGCTCGGTCGTAGCAAAAGGAACCAGCTCGGCTCTTGACATACGTCCTGATATGTTGATATCAACATATCTCAGGCCCGTCAAGCCCCATTATTTCGCCGGCCCGGGAGCGCCAGCGGCTCATTCGTCACCAGTTTCTTGACAGATCGCAGCCGGGTTGGTTAGGTTGTTTCGTAACTGAATGGTTTCCATTCAGCGCATCGCAGTCCGACCCCAGGAAACACCCGCAACTCCCCAGGCCCCGCAGTCACTTCAGATGGAGAAACGCCATGTCTTTCCTTCGTGATCTCAGAATCGCTGTTCGCTCCCTCTCCCGCGTCCCCTCCCTCTGGATCACCGTGGCCCTCACGCTCGCCCTCGGCATCGGTGCCAACGCGGCCATCTTCTCCGTCGTCCGCGCCGTGCTGCTGCGCCCCTCGCCAATCGCGACGAAGCCCGCCTCCTCTACATTCGCCAAAGCGCACCCGGCCTGCATGCCATGAACACCACCTTCTCCATTCCCGAAATCGACGACCTGGGCAAGCACCTCAAATCCATCTCCGAGCTCGGCACGTTTTCCGAAATCGACTTCACCATGCAGGGCCTCGGCCAGCCGCGCGCCATTCCCGCCGGCGTCGTCGATGGCCACTATTTCGAAGTCATGGGCCTGCGCCCCATCCTCGGCCGATCTGCTCGGCCCCGCCGACGATGGCCCCAACGCCTCCGGCGCCGTCGTCCTCACCTATAAGTTCTGGACCCAGTCCCTCCACTCCGACCCAACGGTGATCGGCAAGACCCTGCGCCTCGACAGCTTCGCCGGATCGCGCACCGCCACCATCGTCGGCGTCCTCGAACCCGCCGTGCCTTACCCCGTCTCCACCGAGATCATCGCCAACGTCGTCACCAGCCCGCATCATCTCTCCGCCACCATGGTCACCGGCCGCGAACATCGCATGACCGAGCTCTTTGGCCGGCTCGCTCCCGGCGCTACTCTCGACCAGGCCCGTGCCGAACTCCGCACCGACTACGCCGCCATGCTTCAGGCGCATCCCGAGATTTACAAGCGCGACGACGCCTACACCATCTCCGTCCGCCGCATGCACGACCAGATCAACGCCCGCGCCAACACCATCCTCTGGGTCCTCTTCGCCGCATCCGCTTTGCTTTTTGTTATCGCTTCCTCCAACGTGGCCAACCTCGTGCTCGCCCGCACCCTCCGCCGCGAATCCGAGCTCGCCGTCCGCTCCGCGCTCGGCGCCAACACCGCCGCTCTTCGCCGCTCGCTGCTCGCCGAAAGCCTCGTCCTCTGCGGATCCGGCGTCGCCGCCGCGCTCCTCATTGCCGCACCCATGGTGTACATCCTCGGCAAATATGCCGCGCGCTTCTCCGTCCGCGCCGACGACCTCCACCTCGACTCCACCCTCGTCTGGTTCGGCATCGGCCTCGCCCTCGTTGCCTCCGTCTTCCTTGCCTACATCCCGCGCCTGCCTTCGACCAAATCCTCGCCCGCCTGTGGCCTCACTGTCGGCGGAACCCGCAGCGCCACCGGCTCCAGCCGCCGCCTCCGCATTTTCGCCGTCACCCAGATCACCGCATCCTTCCTGCTCCTGGCCGGCGCCGGCCTCCTCCTGCGTACTCTCTACGATCTGGAATCGACGCGCCCGCCCTTCGATACGTCGCACGTCCTCGCCATCAATCTCCCGCCGGTCACTTACGGCCGCACCCCGCAACAGCAACAGGACTTCAACCACGAAGTCGTCCGCCGCGTCTCCGCGCTGCCCGGCGTCAAGAGCGTCTCCACCGGCTTCAGCGTTCCCTGGCGTGACTCCCAGGGCCTCAGCCTCACCTTCGCCTTCGCCGTCGAGGGCGCCACGCGCAAAAACGGCGACGAAGATCTGCGCGCCAACTTCCGCTCCGTCTCTCCCGGATTCTTCTCCACCCTCGGTGTCCCCTTTGTCGAAGGCCGCGATTTCCGCGATACCGACAAGAACGGATCCGACAAGGTCGTCATCATCAGTAAAAGCGTGGCCGACAAGCTCTTCCCCGGCCAGGAAGCCATCGGCCGCACCATGCGCTGGACCGACGGCGTGATGAAGTTCATCGGCATCAGCTACGACACGCGTCGCATCGTCGGCGTCGTTCCCGACTTCGACGACGAGAACATCATCCCCAATCCCTCCATGACCATCTTTCAGCCCGTCGATCAGGAAGGCTGGGGCGGCCGCCTCTTCGTCCGCACGCAGGCCGATCCCTATCCGCTCGTGCCCGCGATCGTGAAAACCGTTCAGGGCATCGCCGCCGATCAGCCCGTCGAGCGCGCCGCCACGCTCGAGGACATCCGCGCCGAAGTCCTTACTCCCGATAAGCTCAACGCCGTTGTCTTCGGTGGATTCGCCGCCGTCGCGCTTCTCATTTCCGTGGTCGGTGTCGCCGGCGTGCTCGCTTTCAATGTCAGCGGACGCACCCGCGAATTCGGCATCCGCATGGCCCTCGGCGCCGAACCCCGCCACATCCTCACCGACGTTCTCCGCGAAGGCCTCGTTATAGCCGCCATCGGAGTCGTCGCCGGCCTCGTCGTCAGCATTGCCGGAGCGCGCGGCGCCTCGGTGTGGGTCGGTCAGATCCACACGCCGGGAATGCTCAGCCTCCTTGGCTCGGCCGCCATCATCCTCGCGGCCGCCGCCATCGCCTCCGCCATCCCCGCTGCTCGCGCCGCCCGCGTCAACGCCGTCGAAGCGCTGCGCGCCGAATAAGCGAGAGAAGGGAGAAGGAACCTTCCTGCTTCTCCGTTCCCGCTCGGTCTGGCTTTACGCTGTCGTCCCGATCGCTGGATCCGTCCTGCTTTCGCGCTCGCTTTCCGCATGGCCGGCGATCTGATACCGGAAGCTCGGATCCTGTTCGACCTCAGCGATGAAGTCGTACCAGCCATAGCTATCCGCGAGTGCGATCTGCTCCAGCGCCTCCTGCCCGGCTTCGAGATCGTAACTCCATACTTTTCCCGAATAAGCGTCGGTCAGCTGGACGGTCACCTTCTCCGAACCGCGGTTGCGAGCCCGCAGCGTAATCGAGTCCCCGTCATCGTCGAAACTGGCTGCGAAGGTCCAGGTTGGCCTTGTCCGTCCCCGCGATGCTCCCCTTGAACGAACGCAGAAAACCATTCGGCCCGTGCACCGACAGGTCGTAGCCCGTCAGGCTGTTCGCAGTGAGCGGGAAGGAATCCGATACCTCTGCGCCCGATCCAATCGTGTAGGTCCAGGGACCCAGGCTGCTGTTGCCCGAGCGAACCTGCAGCACTGCGGTCTTGCCCCGATTCGCAAATCGAATCCTGAACGTTCCGTTCGCAAAATCCGCCTCGCCGTGGACATGCAGATCGTAGGGCACAGGCCGCGCCGGACGCGTGCCCTTCTCCTGCGTCGGCATCGACTGGTTCACCGGCACCGGCGGCACATAATCCGGGTACCGCGTGCCCGCGGCGATGGCCGCGCTCGGTGGAGCGTACGAGTCGGTGCTGGGCAGCGTCACAATGCGGGAGTTGGGATTCCTGAAGTTGAACGCCGATGTCAGATCGCCCGCGACGGCGCGCCGCCACGGCGTGATGTTGCTCTCCATCAAAATCGGATTGTGATTCGCGTAGCGCGCCTCGATGAAGCGAATGATCGATGTGTGATCAAAAACCTCCGAGCTGACATACCCCCCTTTGCTCCACGGAGAAATAACCAGCATTGGCACGCGCACGCCCAGCCCGTAAGGTCCAGCCTCGTACGTCGCATTTCCAGGAAAGATTTCATTGGTCGTCGGAACCGTCGAAATCCCCTGCGCCCGCGATTGCGGCGGCGTGGGTGGCACCACGTGATCGAAGAACCCATCGTTCTCGTCCCACGTGAGAAGAAACACCGTCTTGCTCCACACCCCTGGATTCGCCGTCAGCGCATCCAGAAACTGCGCAACGTACCAGGCTCCCCAATTCGCCGGCCAGTTGGGGTGCTCGCAGTAGGCCTCCGGCGCCACGATCCACGAAACCTGCGGAAGCTTATTCGCCGCCACGTCTGCGCGGAACCGATCCACCAGATTGCCCGATACCTTGATATTCGTGCCCGTGAGCGCACCCTTATACAACGCGCTGCCCGGAGCCGCGTTCTGGTACTGGTGGAAGTACAGCAGCGAATCGTCGCCGTAGTTGCCGATGTAAGGATTGCCGGTCCAGCCCCAGTAATCCGGACCGTCGAGCCCGTCACCGATATCCTGATAGACCTTCCATGAGATTCCGCCCGCAGTCAGCCGCTCCGGATATGTGCTCCAGCCGTAGCCGGCTTCGGCGTTGTCGATCACCGGGCCGCCGCCGCTCCCGTCGTTGCCCACCCATCCCGTCCACATGTGATACCGGTTGGGATCAGTCGGCCCCAGCAGCGAACAATGGTAGTCGTCGCAGATGGTGAACGCATCGGCCAGAGCATAGTGAAACGGAATGTCCTGGCGGTTCAGATACGTCATGGCCGTGCTGCCCTTTTGCACCACCCACTGGTCATGCGCGCCCTTGTTGAACGCATCGTGCGTCGTGTCCCAGTCATGGGCCAGGTCTTCCACAAACGCCAGTCCCGCATTCGAGACATCGGGATGAAAAGGCAGAACATAACCGCCGGCACCGTCGGGCTGCTTCCAGACCGAATCTCCGTTCGGCAACACCACGGCACGCGGGTCGCCGAAACCGCGAACCCCCCGGAGTGTCCCAAAGTAGTGATCGAAGGAACGGTTTTCCTGCATGAGGATGACGATGTGCTCCACATCCTCAAGGCTGCGCGTGCGATCGTTGGCCGGAATTTCAAGCGCGCGAGCAATGCTGGCGGGGAATGACGCGGATAATGCGCCTGAAGCGGCAAGCTTCAGAAATGAGCGGCGATTGGTGGGCATGGGGAAACTCCTCGGACAATCTTGATTTGCAGACTCCAGGAGCTTAGCCCCGCATTATTGCGGCAACGTGATTGTTCGGTTGGATTTCTGTGACCTGCCTGAATGCCGTCCCCCCGCGCCCCCCTGCACCGAATCGCCTGGCGCAATCTTTGCGCATCACCTCCATTTCCACCCCTCACCTCTGCTACCCTCGCTTCCACAACCACCACCCCACCCGTGAGGCCCTACCGATGCCCTGCGACGCCGAAGAACTCCGCCACGTTCCCCTCTTTGAACTGCTCGACGACGACGAGGCCGCCGTTCTCGCCGCTCAGGTCGAGGTCCGCCACTTCGCCCCGCGCCAGCGCATCTTCAAATCCGGCGATCCCGCCGGCCACGCTTACATCGTCATGAACGGCAGCGTCCGCGTTTTCGCCACCGACGAGGACCAGCAGGAAGTCACCGTCGACGAGCCCACCCACGGCGATTTCTTCGGCTTCGCTTCCATGATGCGCGAAACCCCGCACCAGACCTCCGCCGTCGCCGTCGAAGAATCCACCTGCCTCGAAATCGGCCGCGACGACATCGCCGCTCTGCTCACCCGCCGCCCCATGGCCGGCCTGGACATGCTCACCATGCAGGCGCGCCAGTTTCATACCTCGCAGCAACTGGTCCGCAGCCGCACCACCCGCAATCCCAACGAGGTCATCGAGGAGCAGGAAACCTTCGGCGAACGCCTCGCCGACGCCGTCGCTCGCTTCGGAGGCTCCTGGTCGTTCATCATCCTTTTCGCCATCGTTCTGATTGCTTATTCCGTCACCAACATCGTGCTTAAAGGCCGCGCGTGGGACCCGTATCCCTTCATTCTCCTCAACCTCTTCCTCTCCATGCTCGCCGCCATCCAGGCGCCGGTCATCATGATGAGTCAGAACCGCCAGGACCTGAAGGACCGCGTCCGCAGCGAGCTCGACTTCGACGTGAACCGCCGCGCCGAAACCGAAATCCAGTCCCTCTCCCAGCGCCTCAGCACTGATCACCGACAAACTCGAAGACGTCGAGGACCTCATCCGCAAGACAGCCGACACCCTCGGTCTGAATCACGCTACTGGCGACTTGCAACGCGGAATGCAATGATGGGGCGAGCCCAAGATCTCCGCCCCAATGGAATCCGATTCACCTAACGCGACACCTTCAGCCGCAACAGCAAGAGACACAGGTACGATCAGCGACCTGGTCGACCGGCTCCGCGCAGGCGACACCCGTGCCCTCGCCCGCGCCATCTCGCTGGTTGAAAACGATGCCCCGGAAGCGCCCGCACTCCTCTCCGCATGCTTCCCGCATACCGGCCGCGGCCTCCGCATCGGCGTCACCGGCGCTCCTGGAGCGGGCAAGAGCACGCTGGTCGATCGCCTTGCCCGCGCGTTTCGCGAAGCCGGCAAAACCGTCGGCGTGATCGCCGTCGATCCCACCAGCCCCTTCACCGGCGGCGCCATTCTTGGCGATCGCATCCGTTTTCAGGATCGCCATACCGATGCCGGCTTCTATGCGCGCTCCATGGCCACGCGCGGCTCGCTCGGCGGACTCGCCCTCGCCACCGCCGACGTCGCGCTGGTCCTTGAAGCCAGCGGCAAAGACGTGCTGCTCATCGAAACCGTCGGCGTCGGTCAGGACGAAATCGAGATCGCCCGCCTCGCCGACATCACCGTCGTCGTGCTCGTTCCCGGCATGGGCGACGACGTGCAAAGCCTCAAAGCCGGCGTGATGGAAATCGCCGACATCTTCGTCATCAACAAATCCGACCGCGACGGCGCCGACCGCGTCGAGCAGGAAATTCACGGCCTGCAGTCCCTGGTCACGCATCATCCGGATCGCACGCCACCCGTCGTCCGCACCATCGCCACCACCGGCGACGGCCTGCCCGCTCTGGTCTCGGCAATCGACGATCTGCATCAATGGCTGTAACAAGAACGCCGCCTCGCCACTCGCCGCACGCAACACTGGCAGCGCCGTCTCGACGCCATGCTCCGCACCGAGCTCATGCGCCGCGCCCGCCAGAACGGCTTCGACGCAAAGGTGCTCCAGTTCCACGCCGCCCGCATCGCCTCCGGCCATCAGGACCCGTGGCAGCTCGTCGCCCAACTGACGGAGAAGGTCTTCTCGCCATCTGAAAGCTGACCGCCCCTGCCCCCCGGCTCCCGGCTCCCAGCTCCCAGCTTGTTACACGCTAAACGCTACCCGCTATACCCTGTCCTTATGCCCGAACTCGACCACATCGGCATCGCGGTCCAAAGCATCGACCAGGCCCGCAAGCTCTACGAGTCCCTCGGCCTCCATGTCGTCCATGAAGAAACCATCGAGCACGAGCACGTCCGCACCGCGCTCATCCCCGCCGGCGACGCCCGCATCGAGCTCCTCGAGCCCACCACGCCCGACTCGCCCGTCGGCCGCTTCCTCGCCAAACGCGGCGAAGGCCTGCACCACATCGCCCTCCACGTCGAGGACATCTCGGCAGCCCTCGAAACCCTCAAGGCCCAGGGCGCCCGCCTCATCTCCGAAGACCTTCAGATCGGCGCCAGCGGCCATCTCTACTTCTTCGTCCATCCCTCCAGCGCCGGCGGCGTGCTTCTGGAAATTTGCCAGGACCCAATCGCCGATGTGTAACAGCGGCGATTGGAATGGTCATCCTGAGCCAGGGCTGACGCGCAGCGCCAGCCAGCCGAAGGAGCTCGATCTCTAACGTGTAGCGCAACCATCCCCCTGCTAAATCCCCCACCCATCCTCAACGCAGGTTTTCTGTACGCTGTACGCTGAACGCTGAACGCTTTTCCATGCTTCTCTCCATCGATACCTGCGGCGCAACCGGCACCGTGGCCCTCGCCCGCCTCGAGGCCGATAACCTCCTCCTCCTCGCCCAAACCGAACTCCCCGGCAAGACATACTCCGCCCGCCTCGTACTCACCATTCGCGAAATCCTCGCCTCCCAGAACATGACCCTGGCCGAAATAGACACCATCGTTGTTACAAATGGCCCCGGCTCGTTTACCGGAATCCGCATCGGCCTCTCCACCGCGAAAGGTCTGGCCGAGCCCACCTCGATCCCCATCCTCGCTGTCTCGCGCCTCGCCGTCCTCGCCCACAAAGCCAGCACTCGCGCCGCCGCCCTCGACGCAAGCCGTGGCGAGTTCTACTTCGGCGATTTCTCCGCTCCCGCCTGCGCAGAATCTCTGCTCACCCGCGACCAGTTCCGCGCGCCCGCCGACGCCCTCGGTCCGCAACTCGCCATCATCGAACCAGCCATCCTCCTCGTCGCGCCGACCGCCGCCCTCGTCCCCCCGCCCACCGCCGCCGATGCCCTCCGCTTCGCGCTCCCCCGCCTCCGCGCCCGCACCTTCGACGACCCCCTCCTCCTCGACGGCAACTACATCCGCCGCTCCGACGCTGAAATCTTCTCCGCTCCCAACGCGCCTCCCCGCCCAAAGCCTGCGCCGCGCTCATGACCTTCGCGATCCGAGCTATGCAGCCCGCCGACCTCGATCCGGTCCTCGCCATCGCTGCCGCATCCCCCGAAGCCCCGCACTGGCCGCGTTCCGCCTACGTTCCTTACCTCGCGCCCGACCCGGCGAACCCCGCCCTTCTCCGCACCGCTCTCGCCGCTGTCGACCCCACCACCCGGCGACCCGGCGGTTCTCGCCTTCGCCTGCGCCACGATTCTCCTCGACGGCGCCCAGAATCCAGCCCAACTCGACTCCATGGCCGTCCACCCCAGCCACCGCCGCCACGGCATCGGAGCCGCTCTCCTGCGCCAACTCCTCTCCTGGGCAGCCCAAAACGGATCCCGCCACTTCTCCCTTGAAGTTCGGGCCTCCAACGACGCCGCCATCGCCCTCTACCGGCGTTTTGGCTTCCGCCCCGAGGGCCGCCGCCCCCGCTACTACACTCATCCTGAAGAAGATGCCCTGCTTTTGGGCATCCCGGTTACCGGCGATAGGCCTTCCGGCGTTTTTCCACCATGAAAGTGGTTGAAGGTCAGGCTGCCACGGTGCTAGCGTGGTACGTCTCACTAGATGTGAGCCAACTCGCCCGGCGAACCACGATAGCCGCGGCTCCGCCGGGAAGATCCCGAACCGGAGGAGTCCCTATGGATCTGGAAGCGAACGGTCAGCCGGATAGTGAAGCAATACGTCAACTGGAAGAAGAGCATCGTCACTATTCGGAGAAGCTCGAACAGCTGCTCCAAAAAACCTGGCTTTCCGAAGACGAGCAAATCGAGGAAGTTCGCCTGAAAAAACTTAAACTCCATATCAAAGATCAGCTGACGATCGTCCGCAGTCAGGCGCGCGCTTATAGCGCCGCCTGAACCGCGGCTCGCTTTCCCGCATCTCCATCTCTCTCTCACGACGCAGCATCGGCGCCCAACCGGTGAGTGTCTGCGCCCCCTCGCTAACGACTTTCTTATCCGGTGCCCTTCTCAAACCCTTTTTGTTTCTCCCCTTCCGCCATAGAATGAAAAGGACTTTCGGACGAGTGCTTCCCTTGCGCTGTGCGGCCGACCTTCTCGTTCTTTTCATCTCGCTGGATCTTCTGCCGGACTCGACCGCAAAGCGCCTAACCCTTTGTCGCCCTCAACGTCCGCAGTCCCTGTTGTCGGCAATCGGTGGTCTGAATCCTTCTCATGGTGCGTGACGGATACTTCTACGGACTGGCTCTCGCCGCGGTAGCTGCCCTTCTCTGGCTCACAACGCGCCACTGGGAATGGGCGGCTCTTCCTCTGCTCCTGGCCGCGTTCTTCCTGTGGTTCTTCCGCGATCCCAGGCGCACCGTACCCACTGAGCGCGGCCTCGTCGTCTCCCCCGCCGACGGCAAGGTGACCGAAGTTGCCCGCATCGACACGCCGTCCGGCGTGCGCCTCCGCATCAGCATCTTCCTCAGTGTGTTCGATGTCCACGTCAACCGCTCTCCCGTCGAAGGCATCCTGCGCGAGGTTCGCTACAAAAAAGGCGAATACATGAATGCCATGAACCCCGCCTGCGCCCAGCGCAACGAGCAGAACCTTGCCGTCGTCGACTGCATCGAGGGCTACCAGGTCTCCTTCATCCAGATCGCCGGCCTCCTTGCCCGCCGTATCGTCTTCAACAAGAAGCCTGGCGACTACCTCGAGCGCGGCGAGCGTGTCGGACTCATCAAGTTCGGCTCGCGCACCGACGTTCTCCTCCCCGGCAACGCCGAGCCTCTCGTCGCGCTCGGCGATCGCGTCCGCGGCGGAGCCAGCATCCTCGCCCGCATCGCCCACCCCGACCCCGACCCCATGCTCGCCTCCATCGGCGCGGAGCTCCTGGTATGAACGGCGAACCGCAGGCCTTCCTCCGCCCCAGCGGAGCTTCGAAATTTCACGCCCAGCCGCCCCGCCGCCGTTCCCGCGGCATGTTCCTGCTGCCCTCCATGTTCACCGCCGTGAACATCGCCGCCGGTTTCTTCGCCATCACCCAAAGTCTCGAAGGCTCGGCCACCCAGCCGCATCATTTCGATTACGCCGCCCTCGCCATCGGCCTCGCCATCCCCTTCGACGCCCTCGACGGCCGCATTGCCCGCCTCACCAACACCGAAAGCGACTTCGGCCGCGAGCTCGATTCCCTCGCCGACGTCATCACCTTCGGCGTCGCCCCCAGCATCCTCGCCTTCGCCTGGGGCTTCCGCGCCCTGCCCTCCGCAACACCCCACGAGCTGCGCCTCAAGCTCGTCCAGTTCGGCGCCTTCGTCTGCTTTCTCTTTCTCCTCTGCGGAGCCAGCCGTCTGGCCCGCTTCAATATCAGCGTCAACCCCACTCCCAAGAACCCCGGCCGCCCCGGCCGCAAATATTTCGTCGGAATGCCCATCCCCGCCGCCGCCGGCATCGTCGCCGCGGTCGTTCACGGATTCATCGGCCTCCCCATCTTTACCTGGTGGCTGGCCGCCGTCTGGGGCCTTCTCGTCGGCTTCATCGGCTTCCTCATGGTCAGCAGATGGCGCTTCTGGAGCGGCAAAGAGATCAACCTCACCGGCCGCCAGCCCTTTCGCTGGATCGTCTTCCTTGGCGTCAGCATCTATTTGCTGGTCTTCTTCTCCCGTGTGGTCCTTCTTCTGCTCGCCTTCGTCTACCTGTTTTCCGGCGTGATTGCGCGCCTCGCTTACTCCTGGCGGCGTCATCATCCGCCTTCCCGAAACCCTATGCCTTCTTCACAAGGTCCGGTTGGATGACCGATCAACAGAAAATTGCCATCGTCGGTGCCGGCTCGCTGCGCGGCAAAGAACTCAATGACTCCCTCGCCGACTCGCCCTTCGCCGGCGCAGAATTCCTGCTCATGGACGACGAGGCCCAGCTCGGCAGCCTCGAAGCCGTCGGCGACGAAGTCACCTTTATCCAGCGCATCGACCCTGATTCCTTCAGGCACGTCGACTTCGCCTTCTTCGCCGGCGACGAGGATCTGACCCTCCGGCACTGGGAAAACGCTCACCGCGCCGGCGCCAGCATCGTCGATCTTTCCTTCGCCCTCGAAGGCAAGCCCGGCGTCCTGGTCCGCGCTCCCTGGGTCGACGAGATCCTGCCGCCCGCGCCCGCTCAACCCGGCGCTGAAATGCCCGGCCTCGAAACTCCCGCCATCGTCCCGGCCCACCCGGTCGCCGTCGCCCTCGCGATCCTGCTCGGCCGCATCGCGCAGTCCACGCCCATCCGCATCGCCTCCGCCACCGTCCTCGAGCCCGCCTCGGAGTACGGCCGCGCCGCCATGGACGAGCTCCACCAGCAGACCGTCAAGCTGCTCAGCTTCCAGGAATTGCCCCGCCAGGTGTACGACACCCAGGTCGCCTTCAACACCACGCCGTCCTTTGGCGACTCCGCCAAATTCTCGCTCGCCGCCAGCGAATCGCGCATCCGCCGCCACTTCACTCTGCTCTCCGCCGGCCGTCTGCCCGATCTCGGCGTGCAGCTCCTGCACACCCCCGTCTTTCACGGCTACGGCATCTCGCTCGCCGTCGAGCTCGCCACGCCCACGTCCCTCGATCAGATGGAAGCCTCGCTCGCCGGGGAGCATGTCGAGATCATGACCGCCGAGTCCGATCCGCCCACCAACCTCACCGTCGCCGGCCAGGCCAACATCCTGGTGCGCGCCCGCCCCCTCAATACCCGCGACCGGAAAGTACTCGCTTCTGGATCTGGGCCGGCCTCGACAATCTTCGTTTTTCTGTCCTCAATGCGATGGCCTGCGCACTGGAACTCAAGCGCCTTCGCCCGAGCGGCGAAGTGCAGTAGAAGGCTTCCCGCTTGATCCCATCAGCAAGCCCCGCAGCCTGGCAGAAAGCCCCAAGCCCTACCGAACTTCAATTTCAGACTCGCCTCAGGCCCTGACCATTCCAGCCTTCTCGCGCACTGTCCCCGCTCGCTCCGGCGCGCGTCCCGTCGACTTCCGCGCCACCAGCGCCGGCCGCACCCCATACTCCGCACCCTTGCCGCCGTCCTGGCGGATGCTGTACAGCGCGCGAAAAGCCACCCGCGCAATTTCCTCGCGCGACAACCGCACCGTCGTCAGCGCCGGCTGCGTAAATGCGCTGATCTGGATATCGTCGAACCCCACGATTGAAATGTCCTCCGGCACCCGCAACCCGCGCTCGTGGATCGCTCCCAGCGCCCCGATCGCCGTCATGTCGTTCGAGGCCAGCACCGCCGTAGGGTGCGTTGTTCGGCCCAGCAGCCGCATCATCGCATCGTGCCCGCCATCCACCTGATGATTTCCCTCTTCGATCCAGTCCGCGCCGATCCCCCGCCGCTCGAGGCATCCGATAAACGCCTCCCTCCGCACCCGAGCCGAGCGCAGCATCAGCGGCCCCGAGATGAACGCAATCTCCGTGTGTCCCAGTCCGACAATATGCTCCACCGCCGCGTCCACTCCGGCCGCGTAGTCCACCACGATGTTGCTCGTCAGCTTCTCCGCCTTGCCCGTGTCGAGAAACACCAGCGGAATATCCCGGCTTTGAAATTCCGAGATCAGCCGCGCATCCATCTCCGACGTCATGATCGCCACGCCGTCCACTTTGCGCTGCAGCATCCGCCGTACGCATACCTCCATGCGCACCGGATCGTAGTTCGTGTTCGCCACCAGCACTTCCTGCCCGTTCTGCACCGCAATATCTTCGAAGCTCTTCACCAGCTCCGGAAAAAACGGATTCGTGATGTCGGAAATGATCAGCCCGTACAGGTTGCTGCGTCCCGATCCCAGCGCCCGCGCCCACGTGTTTGGATAGAACCCCAGCTCCTCAATGGCACGCTGCACGCGCTCCTTCGTCTCCGGCGTCACCTTATCCGAACCGTTGATCGTCCGCGACACGGTTGCCGTCGATACCTTCGCCCGGCGCGCCACTTCTTTGATGTTCATAGCGGTATCTGACCTCTTATATTCGATCCGCCCAGACTTAGAAAGAAAATTGCCGGTAAGCGTTTACGCCCACCCCTCGCCTCGCTCGCCTTTCGCCCGTCTTCGCCTCGCCTTTCGCGGCTCCTTTTCCTGTACCATGGCCGCCATGAAACCGGCCCTCCTTCGCTCCATGGCTCGACCTGTCGCTGCCGCTCTCCTCCTCTGTTTCGCTTCTTCTCTCTCCGCCGAATCGTACCAGCGCTGGACCGAACAGCAGGCCAACGCCTGGTACGCCCAGCAACCCTGGCTTGTCGGCAGCGACTATCTCCCCGACGACGCCATCAATCAGCTCGAGATGTGGCAGGCCGACACCTTCGACCCCCAGCGCATCGACCTCGAACTGGGCTGGGCCGAAGCCATCGGCATGAACACCATGCGCGTCTTCCTCCACGACCTGCTCTGGCAACAGGACCCCGAAGGCTTTCGCAAGCGCATCGACACCTTCCTCGCCCTCTGCGCCAAACACCACATCCGGCCCATCCTCGTCCTCTTCGATTCGGTCTGGGATCCCAACCCCAAACTCGGCCCGCAACATCCGCCCATCCCCGGCGTGCACAACTCCGGATGGGTGCAGAGCCCCGGCGGCGCCGCGCTCGCCGACCCAGCGCAGTATCCGCGCCTCGAAGTCTACGTCAAGGGCGTCATCGGCGCCTTCGCCTCCGATCCCCGCGTCCTCGCGTGGGACCTCTGGAATGAGCCCGACAATCCCAACATTCCGGCCTACTCCGTTGAGGAGCCCAGCGACAAGATCGATCTCGTCGCGCGCCTCCTCCCCAAAGTCTTCGACTGGGCGCGCTCCCAACACCCGTCGCAGCCCCTCACCAGCGGCCTCTGGCAGGGCGACTGGACCTCTCTCAAAACCCTCACGCCCATCCAGCGCACCCAGGTCGAGCAGTCCGACGTCCTCTCCTTCCACGACTACGGCTTCCCCGAGGACTTCGAGCAGCACATCCTCCTCCTCGAGCAGTACCACCGCCCCATCCTCTGCACCGAGTACATGGCGCGCGGCATCGGCAGCCTCTTCGACACCATCCTCCCCATCGCGCAGAAGTATCACGTCGCCGCCATCAACTGGGGCTTCGTCAAAGGCAAATCGCAGACCTATCTTCCCTGGGATTCCTGGATTCACCCCTATGTCCTCAACCAGCCCGCCGTTTGGCACCACGACATCTTCTACCCCGACGGCAAGCCCTACCGCCAGCGCGAAATCGACATCATCAAGACGCTGACCACCCAGGCCAACAGCCCACAGAGAAACGTGCAATGAGCCTCAGCTCTCGGTTCAGATAAGATAGGTCCTATTCGTAAGAACACGAGGACTAACCGTGTTTCCCACTACCGGATTCGCAGCACTTAGCCTCTGCCTGGCACACTTCTATTTAGATACCACCGGTCCGGTGAAGAAAAGCTACGAAGAGCTGGTAGCCGCCGTCGCGGGAGCAATTGTTGGCGCAATCGTCGGCGCTTTATTGACGGGCTGGGTCACTTACTTTTTCACGAAGCAGGCTGAAAAAAATAGACAAGCTGAGCTCGTGCTGAAACTGTACAGCATGCTCGTTCTTGAGCTTTGCGACCATTCATTCTCCTTGGCCCTTGAGGTCGATACCATTCTTCCCGTATGGCTACTGAGAGGGCATTGGGAAACGCTTGGTGGGTCGCGGTTTCTCAAGCTCCGCTTCGCGCGTCCTGCCATACGGCTAAATAAGCTGCGGGACGAATACGAAAAGCGTTTCATCGCGGAACTCCTGTATTCGGAGCTGATCGCCGAGCTCGAATTCTACTACCGCTTAGTGCGCTCCAGAAACGAGACAATCGACCTATGGGATGATGTCGCTGTTACCGTCAGCGCGAACGAATGTAACCAATATGTCAGGAGCACAGCTCAAGCCTTGACAGTCGTACTCGACCTGATCGGCAAGATACGAAGCGTTCGCGGTATTGAGAAGCAATTCACAGCTGGTCACGTCGCCCAGTTAGAAAACCTTGACCATTCGAAGCAGAGGCTTCTCAACTTATTGGAATTAACCAAAATGACGCAAGCACAACTACAGCACCTCGAGATTGCCGCTGAGTTCGAGGCTCTCACGCCTGAAGAGCGTCAACAGCAGATGTTCATCGGGGCGAAATCGCCGGACATCAGCGAAATCCCGGAACGAATTCGAACTGACCCCACGAAGCTCTGGGTGCAATTCCTGCAACTTGCCAGGGATATCGAGACGGAACCCTTTCGAATTGTGTAGCGCGAGGAAGACGCTCTGGTCCTGAACCAGCCCGCCGTCTGGCACCACGACATCTTCTACCCCGACGGCAAGCCCTGCCGCCAGCGCGAAATCGACATCATCCGCGCGCTGACCACAGCCACCAACGGCTCACAAAAAACGACACCGTCGTCGCAATAGACTCTGGATTCGCAGCAAGGATTGAGGAATCGTGCTTCCACGGCCACTTCGCGCCGCTCTCGGAATCACCGCCGGATACGCAGCGTATATCCCGGTCATGATCATCGTCGAAGATGCGATGTCCGGACGCGTCGATTCCGAGCGGGCCTTTCACGCCCTTTACTCTCCATTCTGTGCGCCATTCCTGCTGACAGCGTCAGGCGAAGAATTGATTCTCACGCTCGCAGGAACACTCCTGTTCGTCGCCGGAGTCGTTGTTGCCAACAGTCGACCCCTTCGTTCACGCTTCGCTGTTCAACCGGGATGATAGGCCCGACTCGCATGATGTCGTTCTTGCACTGCGGAGCCGCGCAAGATGAACCGGCCGCGTCTTACCCGCGAGCCCTCGCCCTTCGAACAGCCCTCGACCGCCGACCAACATTGGGTTGGACCCGAACCGTGTCCGGCACGACTTCAGCGCTGCCGAAGTCAGCGCCTGCGAAGTCAAGCGCGAAAGGCAGCGCCGCGAAGTCAGCGCCTGCGAAGGTCGGCGTTCGCGAATTCAGCCCCCGCGAAGGTCCAGCGTTCGCGAATTCAGCCCCCGCGAAGGTCCAGCGTTCGCGAATTCAGCGCCTGCGAAGGTCGCCGTTCGCGAATTCAGCGCCTGCGAAGGTCGGCGTTCGCGAATTCAGCGCCGCGAAGTCAGCGCCTGCGAAGGTCAGCGTTCGCGAATTCAACGCCTGCGAAGGTCGGCGTTCGTCGAAGTCAGCGGCGAAGGCAGCGCCGCGAATTCAGCGCCTGCGAATTGAGCGCCTGCGAAGTCAGCGTTGGCGAATTTCAGCGCCTGCGAAGTCAGCAGCGCGCGAATTCAGCGCCTGCGAAGTCAGCGTTGGCGAATTTCAGCGCCTGCGAAGTCAGCAGCGCGCGAATTCAGCGCCTGCGAAGGTCGGCGTTGGCGAAGTCAGCGCCTGCGAAGGTCAGCATTCGCGAAGTCAGCGCCTGCGAAGGTCGGCGTTCGCGAATTCAGCGCTGCGAAGTCAGCGCTGCGAAGTTAGCGCCGCGAATTCAGCGCTGCGAAGTCAGCGCCTGCGAAGGTCGGCGTTCGCGAAGTCAGCGCCGCGAATTCAGCGCCTGCGAAGGTCAGCAGCGCGCGAATTCAGCGCCCGCGAAGGTCGGCGTTGGCGAACTTCAGCGCCCGCGAAGGTCAGCGTTCGCGAATTCAGCGCTGCGAAGTCAGCGCCTGCGAAGTTAGCGCGCTGCGAAGTCAGCGCCTGCGAAGGGTCAGCGTTCGCGAAGTCAGCGCTGCGAAGTCAGCCCCTGCGAAGGGTCAGCGTTCGCGAATTCAGCGCTGCGAAGTCAGCGCCTGCGAAAGTCAGCGTTGGCGAAGTCAGCGCCTGCGAAGATCAGCGCTCGCGAAGTCAGCGCCCGCAGACCTCAGCGCTGCGAATCTAGCCCCGCGCGAAGTCAGCGCCTGCGAAGGTCAGCGTTCGCGAATTCAGCGCTGCGAAGTCAGCGCCTGCGAAGGTCAGCGTTCGCGAAGTCAGCGCCCGCGAAGGTCGGCGTTCGCGAAGTCAGCGCCCGCGAAGGTCGGCGTTCGCGAAGGTCAGCGCTGCGAAGTCAGCGCCCGCGAAGGTCAGCGTTGGCGAATTCAGCGCCTGCGAAGGTCAGCGTTCGCGAATTCAGCGCGCGCGAATTCAAGCGCGCGCGAAGGTAAGCGCCGCGAATTCAGCCCCCGCAGAATTCCGCCCCCGCGACTTCCGCCTGCAAAAAACCCCACGCCCCCAAACGTAGCGAAGGCCAGGTTCACCCCACAGCAAGAAGCTTGCTCCACCTCCGGCCCAACATCAACGCAAATCGTCAGCGGCCCACCCCAAAGTACTGCCGTGTTCCATTTTGGGAGAAGGACGATTCGGGAGATGACCGACGCGGCCCTGGCAGGCCGGGATGCACCACCTTGCGGAAAAAACGACACACCCCAAAATACAGCGAAGGCCAGGCTCACCCCACAGCAAGAAGCTAGCTCCCCTCCCACCCCAATATCCATACAACTCGATCCCCCTGGTCAACCGAAAGTACCGTCCCGCAACCATTTTGGGAATCGCATTCTCAGCTCCACTCTCCCCTCCTCATCACTCTGCTAGACTTTGGCGGCCATGAAAATGTTCGCCGTCCGCATCCTCTGCATCGCGTTGTCGCTGGCGCCCTTCGCCGTCGCGCAGCAGGTCATTCCCCTCTATCCAGGCATCGCGCCCGGTTCACAACCGGAGACTTATCCCGAGAAAGACTACATCTCGAAAGTCTGGAACACCGAGGTGGTCACCAACGTGACCCGGCCCAGCCTCATTCTCTTCAAGCCCGATCCGGAGCTGAAGAACGGCACCGCGGTCGTCATTTGCCCCGGCGGCGGTTTCATGGCCCTGTCCATCGCAAGCGAAGGCACCGACGTCGCCAAATATCTCGCCGCCCGTGGCGTTACCGCGTTCGTCCTCAAATATCGCCTCGCCCACACCGGTGACGACGCCACCCAGGAATTCACCACGCTGATTGCCGATCGGGCAAAGTTCGAGGTGCTCCTGAAGCAGACCGAGCCTCTCTCCGTCGCCGATGGATTAGCTGCGGTCACCTATGTGCGGCAGCACGCGTCCGAATGGGGAATCTCGCCCGATCGTGTCGGCATCATGGGATTCTCCGCCGGCGGTGCGGTCACCGCGGAAGTCGCCACCCGCTACGCGCCCGAAGGCCGCCCCGCCTTTGTGGCCCCCATCTACGCCGGCGGAATGTTGCAGGATGCTCCCGTCCCGGCCGACGCGCCGCCGATGTTTATCGCAGCCGCCACCG
>CAVPCB010000081.1:0-10364 GCA_963702285.1 uncultured Acidobacteriaceae bacterium
TGACGCAAAAAACGAGCGAGAGCCGCGCGGCCCTCGCTCGTTTCTGAACCCAGGTTCCGGTTACCACCCGAAGTTCAGATTCACATCCGGCAGCACACCCGTACCCTCCCACTTCACGCCATCCAGCGCCCAAGGATCGAGCCCAGCGCCTTCAGAATCGTCGGCGCCACCTGCAGCGTCCCCACCTCGGCGTACACCGTCTGCGGACGGAAGCCGGATTCGACATCAACAGCATCACGTTCGTGTCGTCATGCGAAAATCCGCCATGCTCTTCCAGCTTCTTGTTGCTGCCCGTGTAGGTCACGCCCATATTCGGGGTCACGATAATGTCCGGTGTCCGCGGATCGCCGTTCGGCGGCAGTCCCGGCACGTCGTAGTTCAGCGCCACGCTCGGTCCGTAGTAGATTTGCCCGATACCCGCCGTATTCCGGTTGGCCTCCAGCGTCGCGACCGCGGCAGACAGAGTCGTCGGATCCGTCAGCCACAGCAAGGAGACATCGTCTTCGGTCGGCCCCACGCCCGTTGATCTGGTTCGCGGGAAGCAGGCTCGCCAGCAGATCCGACGGAGCCTTCCCATTCATCGTCTTGCCCGGAATCGGAAAATACGCATTCGGATCGATCGGCGACTGCCCGTGCTTCGCCGTAATGATGATCAGCGTCGACTCGTAATTGCCGTGATCCTTCAGCTCGTCCACCAACTCTCCGATCGCGTCGTCAACGAACTCGATTTCGCTCAGCAGCGACGGCCCCGGCGTTCCCGCCGCATCCAGATAGCCGCCCTTGGTCGACTCCCTCGATCAGTTTCTGCCCTACGCTCACGGCCTGGAAATTCATCCCGAACACCGTCGGCGTCCGCGTCTTCTTCATCCCCAGGTGATCCATCCCGTCAATCTCATGCAGGATGGCGTTGACCTTGAGCTGGTCGTAGCACTGGATGTTCTGGAAGCTGTTCGTCCAGGCCGTCAGGTCGGAACCGGGATCCGGCACCGTCGAGCAGCGAACGCCTTCGGCGTCGTCACATCCGGCAGACGCGCACCACGATGGAATTGATCTCCGGCGAATAATAATCGTCCAGCGTCCCATGCCCTGACCGGCGACCGACGAGTAGGACGGGATGTTTGTCCGACCACGCCGTATAGCCACCCGCGTCGTGAATCACGCCGAAAATGGTGTTCGTCCGCACAAACTGCCACGGATACACCGGCGCGCAACCCTTCGCCGGATCGCGGTCCATCTTCTTCGGATCCAGCGACGCAATGCCGCCATCGATCAGGCTGGCCCCGGTGCGCCACCGTTCAGCTGCGTCTGATCGAGGTCGAGCCCCTCTTCGTATTCGGTCGTCGAGCCGGTCGGCGCCGCACCCGCCGTGCACGTACCCGCGGACTCCCGTTGCCTGTTGTCGTCATCGGCCCGTCCAACGACCGGTCGTAAGAGACGTCATAGTAGACTCCCAGCGTCCGCGGCGACGCTCCGGTCACCAGGGTCATCAGGCCGGGAAATGAATCGGATGGCTTCGAAGTGTGGCGTTCTTATAGTTCACGCCCGTTGTCCCCAGCGCCGCCAGATTGGGACAATAAGGCGCGCCACTATTCACGCCCGCAATCCCGTGCGAGCAGTTCAGAAAATCCACCGCGTGCATGCCGTCGATGCTGATCAGCAAAACGTGGCGGATCTGGCTTCGATCCCAGTCTCTGTCCCGGTCCTGAGCGGTCGCGCTCATCGACAGCAGCAGAGCGGCAGCGGAAAAAACTGCGGGTAACAATTTGCGCATTAAAGCCTCCATGACTCAGGAGGCTAACAACGCTGACTATGACCCTTGGCGTCGCGTTCGTGAATTTCAGGATCAAAAATTTTCCGCAGGCCCGCTGCTTTCTGAACGCGCCGTCATGGAAAAGAAGGGCGGAGTTCGCCAGAACTCCGCCCTTCCCTATTCCCTACTCCCTGCGCTTTTAGGGCAAATGGTCCGCGTAGCAGGCCCCGTTCGTCGTCTGCGCCGGCGGAGTCGGCGGCGTCGTCCATGGCGGCGAATTGAAGTCGAAGAACTCCGTCATGTCGATCGACGCTGCATCGCGCTTGGTCAGCGCCGGTACGCTGAACCGCGTTTCGATCATCTTCAGGATCGCCGTGTAATCGGTCACCGTGTGCGACACGTAATTCTTCTTCGCATACGGAGAAACCACGATCAGCGGCACACGATAGCCCGTGTATGTGAAGTCGCACGTCGGCCCTGTCGTCCCGTTGCAAATATCGCCCGGCAGCAGATCCACCGGCTTGATCCCGTCCGGGCTCACTGCCGGCTGCGGCGACACGTGATCGTAGAAGCCGCCGCCTTCGTCGAAGGTCAGAATGAACGCCGAATCCTTCCACGAGGAACTCTGCATCAGCCCGTTGATCAGCGTCTCGACCCACGCTGAGCCGCTCTGAATATTGCTCAGGGCAGCATCGTTATTTGTCGGATGCTCATCCAGGCCCGCATCGGACGGAGGCTCGATCTGCGCCACCTGCGGCAGCGTGCCGTTCTGCAGATCGGTAAAGTACTGCGAGATCGGCGCGATGTTGTTGGGATACTGCGTGACAATCGTGTTCGCAAAGGCAAAGTTCTGCACGTAACTCAGCTGGATCCGACACGAAGCCTGGTAGGGCGGCCCGGTGCACCCGCTGTTGGTCGGGTCGACATAAATCTTCCAGCTGATACCCGCGCTCTGCAGCTCCTCGAAGATCGTTTTCGCTGTGATCTTCGCCATATCCTGCGCGTCGGTTCCCTCTGGATACGCATAGCCCGCCGACGTCGCCGCGATCAGATACTCGCGGTTCGGATGCGTCCGCGTCATGGCCGGATTGAACCAGCGATCCGACGTCCCGAACTTCGACGCCATGTAGTAGTAGTAGTTCAGGTCGTCGCCGGTGTAGTACCCCATCGCGCGCAGGCCGGCGGTATCGGTGAAGGGCGGCGTCATGGTTCGCGCATCGTGCCCAGCCGTATAGACAAACCCGTTCAGTTTGGCCGCGCTCTGTCCTGTCGGGTCGCTGTAGTCCCAGTCCACGTGTCCCTCGTTCCACGACGGGCTGGGATTCTCCGCGCACTGGGTGATCAGATGAAACGAGGTCTGCGGATTGTTCGTGTCGATCACGCAGTCGGCGGGTGCGGGCTGGCTCGGATCGCATCCCGGATTCGTCGGAGCCGGCCCCTGCAGAGGTGTGGTCCCCGATGCCGGATTGAACTGCGGTAGTCCGTCATACGACTGATCGGGATAGCCGTTCTGCGACCAGTACTGGCGCAACGCTCCAAAGTAGTGGTCGAACGACCGGTTCTCCTGCGCAAGAAAGACGATGTGGTTGATCGACGACAGGCCCGCCGTCCCTCCACCGCCTCCGCCTCCGCCGTTACCCCCACCTCCGGATCCGCTTCCGCTCGACGTTCCGCAGCCGCTCAGGCCCAGGCTCAGAAACGACAGCGAGGAACAACAGAGAATAATCGGCAAACACTTGATGCGCAACGCGGTCTCCTGCTTCCTCTTTTTAAGTCAGCCAGCTTGGATGCGCATCCCCCTCCTGGCGTTATCTCCGCCCCTGGCTGCAACCCATTCGCCAGTCGCAGGTTCGATCCGGCATAATGGCACCGCACCCATAACCCCCGGCCTGTCAACCACTCGCGCGCTCCCACTGACAGGCCCCATCTCCAGCGTTTTTTGATCCCTTTCCCCGCGGATCATCGGCGCGGGTATGTGCCGACGGGTGTGCTCTGTGCAATTTCGAACGATTGACCCAGGAGAGTTTTTATATGAGCGAGCACCCCACACCGGAACACATCCTCCAGATCGGCCTTGGCTTCTGGCCCTCGAAAGTCCTTCTCAGCGCCATTGAGATGGGCGTCTTCAGCGAACTGGCCCACGGGCCGGAGCCCCTCGAAACCCTGCGCGGCCGCCTCGGCCTGCACGCCCGCGCCGCCCAGGACTTCCTCGACACTCTCGTCGCCCTTGGTTTCCTCCAGCGGCAGAACGGAAATACGCCAACACGCCCGCCACCGACCTCTTCCTCGATCGCAAGAAGCCTTCCTACATGGGCGGCATCCTCGAGATGGCCAACCACCGCCTGTATCCCTTCTGGGGACACCTCACCGAGGCTCTCCGCACCGGCATGCCGCAGAATGAAGCCCGCACCGGTGACACTCCGATGTTTGAAGCCCTCTACGCCGACCCGGCCCGCCTGAAGCAATTCCTGGCCGCCATGTCCGGCATCAGCCGCGGAGCTGCCATGGCCATTGCCGCCAAATTCCCTGGTCGAAATACAAAACCTTCTGCGACGTCGGCACCGCGCAGGGCGACACCGCCTCCCAGATCGCTCTCGCTCATCCCCATCTCAACGGCCTCGGATTCGACCTGCCTGAAGTCGGGCCGATCTTCGAGGAGTACGTCGAAGGCCTGGGCCTCTCCCAGCGCCTGCGTTTCGCGCCAGGCAGCTTCTTCGACTCTCCGCTCCCCACAGCCGACGTCATCGTGATGGGGCACATCCTGCACGACTGGGACCTCGAAACCAAACGCATGCTGATCCGCAAAGCGTGGGAAGCCCTGCCCGAGGGCGGCGCCTATATCGTTTACGAAGCCATCATCGACGACGACCGCAGCAAGAACGCCTTCGGCCTCATGATGAGCCTCAACATGCTCGTCGAAACCCCCGGCGGCTTCGACTACACCGGCGCGGACTGCCAGAGCTGGATGCGTGCTGCCGGCTTCCGCGAGACCCGCGTCGAACACCTGGTAGGCCCGGATTCCATGGTCATCGGCATCAAGTAGAGGACAGCTTTCCCGGCGAGCCGCTCGCTCGCCGGGTCAAAGCCCGGGCAGCCTCAACACAACCGCCGGGTTCGCGCATGCTGCCGCCGAATCTTCCGCTCCTCGCCAACCCAGAATCGCGATTGCCGCCGATGGTGTCATTTCAGCGTACCCTTGCTCGCCGGGGTGGATGCCATCCAGTGTCAGAGCGGGCTGATAGAACCCGTTGTTCCCTGCCAGCAGGGCATCGTAGTCGACCACCGTGACATCGGTTCGCGATCGTATCCAGGCGTTGACCCTCTGGACGCGCATATTCCGCTGCACTACCTCCGCGGTCGCAGCCGGCACCTTTGTTCCCAGACCCCAGGGCGGAATCGTGCCCATCAACACATGGATCCCCGCCTCATGCGCTGCTGTGAGCATCCGCGTGTAGGCATCCCAGGTTTGCTGCGGAACCCATTGCGATGTCAGGTCGTTGGTTCCCGCCAAAATGTGTACTGCCTGGGGGTGCAGCGCGATCACATCCGTCTGAAACCGCGCCGCTATCTGGACCGTTGTCTGCCCGGAGATTCCCTTATCGATCCAACCTTCTGCCTCAAAATCGGTATAGGACGACCAGTACTGCGTGATGGAATCCCCGAGGAAAACCACCTTGTTCTCCGTCGGAGAGACTCCGTACTGAACACCGCATCCGGCACAGCCAATTCCGCCAAACCAGAGCAACGCTATCCGTAACGGTTGCAGGGATCGCCGCACAGTTTCATCCTAAGCAGCCATTCCTCCGAACCGCATGGGAAAACGCGCTCGCATCATTACTTTGGAAACTGCCGGGGACGACCTGGCGCGAAATTCTATTGTTGGAAGAGGCAGGGGTACGGAATCCTCTACGTCGTGACGGGTTCGAGCCGAACCAGAACGTGCGCGCGGCGTCGGCGCCGCAGGATGCGCGACTCGAAGAAATGCCAGGAGGCTGAGGCGATCGCGACCGCGGCCGCGATCTGCACCACGACCAGCGTCAGGCCGCGGATGTGAAGATGCGGTCCCATCCTGCCCACGATGCTGAACGTTTGCAGGTGCAGAAGATAGAGACCATAACTGATCGTCCCGAGATAGCGCAGCGGCCGCAGGCTGAGTATGGAACGGCCCGGCAGAACGTCGAGCACGCACAAGCCAACAAATCCGGTGCAGAAGAGCGCGATCCAGGAGTAGACGTAGATGGAACTCTGACTCTCCGCATCGGTGGCATGAATGCAGAGCACCGTTCCGGCTAAGCCGGCAACGAGGGCCATGGCGAGCAGGACGATTCCGCTACGTCGTTTGAATGCGGGCGAGGCCATCCAGAGCGCCAGCAGGCTACCCAGCATGATGCCGTCAAGATGGGTCGGGGTGCTCTTATAGATCGCGAGAAGCGAATAATGACGCATGCCGGCGTAACGGATCGCCGGCTCTGCCAGCAGGATGGCCAGACCCGTAAGCATCGCCCACCGCCGGGAGGCAAACCGGATCAGAATCGGCCAGGCGAGATAGAACTGCTCTTCGATGGCCAGGCTCCACGTCATGCGCAGCATCGCGATGCCGAAGCCCGCGACGACCAGATTCTGAGTTAGCGTCAGATAGCTCCACCACGGGTCAGAGTGGAATGTGCCCTGCCAACCCTCGTATGCCATGCCGGCGGCCACCAGCGCGAAGTACAGCGGCCAGATGCGCAGGGCGCGGCGTTTGTAGAAGCGGCGGAAATAGTCGGCTTCCTCGCGCTGGGCATGCAGAATGCGCGTAATGAGAAACCCGGAGAGTACAAAGAACAGGTCCACCCCCGCCCAGCCGCAGCTCGCCAGCCTTGCGACAGGCGTGTGCGCCAGACTGGCGCGGAGATGATAAAGGATGACCAGGACAATCGCGATGCCCCGCACGCCATCGAGACCAGGGATATAGGTAAGCTGCGAATCGGTCCGAGCTGGAGAACTCATACGCGGCTCACTTTGTCTGAAAAAGGACTCAATGGAAATATGTTATTTCCGTCCCATCGAGAGTGTCTCGACGCGAAAGTAATTGGGAGATCACCAGGGTAACCCCTGGTCAGGAAGCCGAAGCGCGGACGGGTCAGCGCTTCACTGGCTCAGACTGAATCGTCATGGGCGTCGAATCGCCACCAACGCGCACCCGGCCTCAGGGCTTGAGAAGGTTGCGAGGTCACCGCAATCGCGTTCTCCGTCCTGTAGCCTGTACGCGCCATGCCACCTTCTCTTCGCGCGTTGCGAAAAGAAAGCGCCGGCAGAGGAGGAATCATGAGCCCGATCAGCCCTTCACGTTCTCTGGGATTCAGCGTCGCCGCGGCCATGGGTGCTCCTGGCGCCCTCGCCGTGGGTGCCTGCGCCATCGGCGCGCTCGCTATCCGCCGTCTCGCCATTCAGCGCGTGGCCATCGACAAGGCAACACTCAAATCGCTCGAGATCGAAACCCTCACCGTCTCGCGTCTTCGTGTCGCCGACATCGAAGTCACCGGCCACCTGCACCTGCCCGGCGATAACCAACAGCGCCGTATGGAAGCGGACCGGCCTACTTCTTGACTGCGCCCAGAATCTCCTTCTGGTTCTTCAGGATCTCTTTCTGATTCGCCAGAATCGAATCCAGTGCCTTCTGATTCTTCTTAATCGCGCCCTGATTGGCGACGATCGCTTTCTGGTTGGCAAGAATCGCCTTCTGATTCGCGATAATCGTCTTCTGATTCGTGATCACTGCGTCAGCCATGGTCTCTCTCCGAAATAAGTTGGCTTGCGTCGGCGGCCATTTTTACCGATCCGAGTCTCGTCTCGCATCCTCCTGAAGACGCAAATTCTCTTCCGCCCTTCGATGGACCACGAAATGCCTCAGCGCGACCCGCCCGCTGTTTGATTGGCCACCCCCCGTCTCACTGCCCTAACTTCACCCGCATTTCGCTCCCGTCATACGTCACCTGCCGATCCTCCCGCGCGGACACCGCCTCACCGACACCGTGATCCTTCCCCACCAGCACCACCCGGAACTCCCGCGTTCCAGCCATTCCAGCGAAAGATCCTCCCGCGCCCCAATCGTCAGTTCGCCCGTCGCGTCGTTCCAGTGCAGCGGAATTACAGCGTGCTGACCCTTCTCATACGCGTAGCTGTCTCCCGAGTCCTCGTACAAGTCGAACGCCCCATCCGCGCCGCGATAGATTCTCAGCTCGATCGGCCCATTCGGATTCTCGTTGGCGTACTCAATCTCCGGACCCATAGGCACAATCGATCCAGCCCTCACGTACAGCGGTATGCGATCCAGGGGCGCAGCCGCGTCAACATTGCGCCCGCCCCGAACTGACTCTCCGGTCCAGAAGTCGTACCAGTCGGCGGCCTCGGGCAGATAAATGCGCCGGCTCGTCGCCCCCTGCTCCAGCACCGGCGCCACCATCAGCGCCGGCCCAAACATGAACTGGTCTCCGATGTTCCAGGTCCGCGCATCCGTCCGCCAGTCCATCACCAGCGGGCGCTGGATCGTGGAGTCGTCGCTCGTGACCTTCCAGGCCAACGAGTAGATGTACGGCATCAGCCGATAGCGCAGCTTGTCGTACTCAATCAGAATTGGCTCGACCTGCGGATAACTCCAGATCTCGTTCTGCGGCCGATGTCCGTGCGTGCGAAAGATCGGACAGAATACGCCGAACTCCCACCACCGCGCGTACAGCTCCTCGTAATCCCCAATCTGCGTCTTGCCGTTGTACGCCGGCCAGTATCCGCCAATGTCGGTCGTCCAATATGGATAGCCCGAGAGCGCAAAGTTCAGGCCCGCCGCCACCTGATGCTTTAGCCCCCACCATGTGCTGTACACGTCGCCCGACCACACCGCTGCGCCCACGCGCTGCTGGCCCAAAAACGCCGACCGCGTCAGCAGGAACACCCGCTTCTGGTCGCTCGCCGCCTTCCAGTGCTCCTGCACGCCCGTGGTGTGCATCAGCGGAAACACATTCGTGTACTCCGCTCCGTTGCCGATCGCCAGGGTCTTGTTGCGCAGGATCGCGTCGCCGAAATGCGGCCAGTATTCTTCCGGCTCCGCACTGTCCAGCCAGAAGGCATCCCACCCCATCCCGAACAGCGGCCCGGCAAGACTCTTCCAGTAAAAATCCCGTGCCGCCGGATTCGTCGCATCGTAGACGTGAGCCTCCGGCACGTCCCAGTGATGCTCCGTCATCGTCGCGTAGTTCGCCGATTTCGGGTCGAACAGCCCCCACACCGAGATCATCGCGTGGACGTGCTCGTCGTGCAGCTTCCGCAAATCGCCGGGCACGTCATGGTAGTTCGCGTTGAAGACCGGATCGCCCTCCGCCTTCCACCAGAACCAGTCCTGCACCATCGCATCGAGCGGAATGTGCTCCGCGCGATACCGCCCCGCAATCTGCTCGATCTGATCCAGCGACACGTAGCGGTCCTTCGACTGGAACAGCCCGTACGACCACTTCGGCAACAGCGGTGTGTGCCCGGTCATCGACCGGTATTCGTGCAGGATCCGGTCCATCTCCGGCCCGTACAGAAAGTAGTAGTCAATCGAATCCCCCGCGATCGACGTGAACTTCAGGTCCAGCGGAAATCGATTGTCCATCGTGCTGTACGCCGCCGTGTTCCACATCAGGCCGTACCCCTTCGTGGAAAGCAGCAGTGGGATCGCCACGTCGGTATTGTTCTGCGCCAGTTCCACCGTTGCGCCGCGATAGTTGAAGAGCCCGCTCTGATGCTGCCCCAGGCCGTACACCGCCTCCATCGCATCGAGCGAGAAGCGGTCCGTGATCCGCCACGTCTTCTCGCCATTTGTCTCCGCGGGCTCATAAGTCCTCGGAATCGCGTTGCCTTCGCGCAGAATTGAGTCCGGCCGCATTCTCAAAGGTCAGGTTCCCGCGGCCCAGCGAAAACCCAACCTTCAGTTGCGCCGTCGTGATGGTCGCTGCCTCGCTGTTCTGCGCAAAGGTGAACGCCGCTCCCGGACACGCCTCTTTCGCCTCCAGCATCCACGGCTTCGGGTGTTCCTGCGCCGGCCTCTCCGGGCCATGCCACCACGTGGAGCGACCGAATCCCCGCACACCGTCACATCCACCACTTCCTGGCCCACATGCGCCCGCAAACCATGCCCGGTCTGCTCGACTGTGATCGCCGCCAGCCCCGGCAGCTTCTGCCCTGGCATCTGCGCGAACCCTGTCGCCGCGGAAACAAAAAACCAGGCCGCCACAACTCGCATCGCACGTCGCCCAACGGCCCTCACGCGCTCGCTCGTGATCATTTTTTCCCGCCCTTCCCAGAACCCGGCAGTATATGCCACGGATCATCGATGATTGAGCGCTCGTCCGAAACGGCTGGTTCTCCTGTACGCTGAACGCTGAGAACCAAAGTCGCTGCCCATGCCCACCGTCCAGGTCAAAACCACCTCTGCGGATTATCCGGTTGTCATCGGCCGCAATCTTTTTCCGGCAATCGCCCGCGCGAAACGCCTCCGCCTTGACGGCCAATCGTTCATCGTCACGTCTCCTGAAATATGGGCTTTGTGGGGCAAAAAATTCCTCTCCGCCTTCCCGAAAGATCGGCAGCCGACTGT
>CAVPCB010000082.1:0-45360 GCA_963702285.1 uncultured Acidobacteriaceae bacterium
AGCGTTTTCTTCAACAGCAACACCTATCTTCCCTCGACGACCATCACGACGGGCGGACTTACGGTGGCGAACGGCCAAGGGAACTTCTATAACTCGGGGAACGGCGCGATCAACAGCTTCCGTGGCTCGACGAGCAACTATGACACGCAATGCATCGGCACGGGGGTGACAGCATGGTGGTGTGAGCAGCTCAGCCCCGATGGCACAAACAATCTCTATATCGTTGATTCGCAGGATGGAGGCACAGTTCTTGAGGCAGACACGAACGGCACGACTACGATAGGAAACTCTGGCACCGGAGGTGCGATCGTCATCGGGACGGGCACAACGAAAGTCTATGTGCCGAGCGCCACGTCATCGATTCTCGCCACCGATGCGAATGGACATGTGACGGCTGCTCCCCCGATAAAGCAATTCCTCGCGCCGCTCGGAAACTTTTATCCGCCCGGAGGTTCGACAAATGATACGCCTACGGCAAACACCGTCTACGTCGCGAAGTTTTATCTCCCTGCCGCCATGACCGTGAACACCATCGGTCTCACAATCACGACTGCCGGAACTTCCACCGCCGCCACAAAGTTGGGAATCTACAGCGAAGACGGGAATACGAAGTACATCGATAGCGGAAATATTACGTCCACCGCCACGGGCTATGCGACGGGTTCCGTCCCTTCGGTTACGCTGCAGCCGGGCACGTATTGGGCGGCGTACAGCATGAACACCACCACTATCAAGGGAGCAGGATGGATCAATAGCGACTATTGGGGAGATTCCCCACTCCTTCACGGAAGGGCAACGAACACGGCATCGACGACCCTGCCCGCCACACTCGGCACGATATTGAGCAATGGAAACAACGGGCTTTATATGCTTCTCACAAATTGATGAATTTCCTCTGAAACAGATGTACGGATTTTCCGGCTACGGCACGAGCGCTTACGGATCGGAACGGCACGGCACGCTCGCTCCTGTCGTGAGGTTTGTGATGCGGACGGTCCAAAACGGCTACCGCGCGGTCATGGCCCTCATGCTCCGCTTCCGCAATCTCACGCTCTCCAATCCTCGAACAAACTCAACGAACACTCGAACTATGATCCTCCAACCCCAGATCGTCGGGCAGGACGACTACGGCTACGAGCTTCCCTTCACGCTTCTGGACGGAAACGGAGACGCGGTGGATATTACCGACGCATCTCTCGCGATCACCGTGCAGGATAGCCAAGATCCCACGGGAGCCGCGCTCTTCACGGGTTCTATGACCGTCGATAACGGGCCGGAGGGCACGTGCCATTACACCGTCGCTTCAGGCAATTTCCCAAATCCGGGAACGTTCCTTGCGCAGGTGGCTGCCACATGGTCATCGAGTGAGGTGCTTACGTGGTCAGGGATCACGATCATCGTCGAACCGAAACTTCCCAAATCGAACAACTGAGATGCCCGCTACCGGCACACGATCCACGAACTACGAGCGGGTGAAGTGCAGTACCTGCCCGGTGGTCATCCTTCGGCGCAGAGGCGTGAAGAATCCCGTTTGCGCATCGTGCCGTGCGAGGCGCGAGCGCGAGCGGCACAGAGTTGTACACATATCCAAACGAGATTGACATTTCTACAATGAAATCAATACCCGGAGGCAATGAATGACGCCCTCAAGCAATTCTCGACCGATGTAGCCGACGCGCTCAAAGCGGCGCTCGCTTCGGAATCGATCGCGGATTTCGTGAAGAAGGCGAAGGATTCCGGCGACGACCGAACACTTTGAAGTCGTCATGAGCACTCGGACGAGGACCGTCAGGGCGACGAGCTCGACCAGTCCAAGTGGGATCTCAAGTACTACACATGAATCCCGTCGTCCTCTGGGCGCACAACTACTCCGGGCTTCCCGATCGGCGTCGTCACGGACATCGAGATCAGGGCAAAAGGCGGTCGCCACCGGCAAGTTCGCGCCGGAAGGAATCAACCCCGAAGCGGACATGGCGTGCGCCCTGTACCAGGCGAAGGTCCTCCGCGCGGTCTCCCCGGATATATCCAGAACGACGACGGCACCCGCGAACTCCTTGGAGTACCTTCTGCCCCGTCCCCGCCGGCCGCTATGCGCTCTCCCTGCGGCAGGTGCGCGCACTCGGCATGTCCACCCGCGAACTCGTGACAAAAGGGTTTTTCTATGAGACGAAGGGCGCGGTTCCCTATAAGGACCACGGTATGGCCGATCCGGAGACGGCGTGGGACGGACCGGCGGAAGTGAAAGCGTGCGGCGACGATATGGACAAGCTGAAGGCCATCTGCGCATGGTTCGATTCCGAAGATCCGGACGTGAAGTCCTCGTACAAGCTCCCCCATCACCGTGCGTCCGACCTTAAGGCGGTATGGAAAGGCGTAAAGCAGCGGCGGCCGCCTTACAAGGCGGCAGAGGGGGAGTTGATATTCCCTCCGGCGACCTTGCCGCCGTGAAAGCCCACATCGCCTCGCATTACAAAGAATTCGGCGAGACCCCGCCGTGGGAAAAGAAGTCCGCGAAGGCGGAAGAAGTCGGCGACCCCTGCGAACTGGAAGACGGGACGCCCGGAACTCTCGCAGACGATCCCAAGAATCCCGGCAGGCTCGTATGCGTTCCCTCGAAATCAAAATCCGAATCAATGAACACCGAACTCGAAAAGAAATTTAAAGCAGAACACGAACGGCATGGAATGGCCTTTGCGAAGGCTATCGACGAGTTCAAGTCCATCGACGAGTTCACGAAGTCCGTAGATCAGGAGCAGGGCGACCATCTCGAAAACACGATGAAGGCCATCGACGAGGGCTATGCGCTTGAGGATCAGGCACCGAAGAAATCCATCGACGAGTTCAAGGCTGAGATGAAGGCGGAGCATTTGAACCATGTAAAGGCGATCGACAAATCGATCGAGGAGTTCAAGTCCGCTCATGAATCGGCCGACGACGACGGAAAGACAAAGGCCATCGAGGAATTCACGAAAGCAGTTGGAGAGGAGCTCGACCGCCACGAGAAGGCCCACAAGGCGATGTGCGAGGCCGAGTTCCGCGAAGGTGAGGGCGAAGAGAAGTCATTTATTGGCTATGCCGACAAGCTGGAAGCTCCACTGTTCGGTGCTGCCGACGCAATAACGATCAAGAAGGCGGAGTTCGTGGACATCGTCGCGAAAGCAGGACGAGCCATTTCCGCGAAGAATCGCGACGCGATCGAGAAGGTGATCAAGGCATGTAGAAGATCACCACACGGAGCACGGCAAACATTCTGACGATGATAACCGCGGCCTTGAAGGCTCATGGCGTCTCGGGCGACGGAGGGGAGGAACCTTCCGAAGCCGGACGAAGAGTCCGGGCAAGAAGGCCCTGAAACTCAAGGTCGAGCACCTCAGGAGCAAGCGCTCGAATTGGAGACTTACCTCTTCACGCAGCGGCTCGTGAGGCAGGTCAAAACTGCCACTGAAGGGTGCCTCCGCCAGATCAATGAAAAGATCAGGGAAGTGCGTCGCTTCGGCAAATAGACCTATTCCCACATCCAATCAAGTGGACACAAAAGAAATCAGGAGGTGGTCTCAGAGACCGTCTCCAAGGGGTTCAACGACTTCTTCGAGAAGAAGCTCGCCCCGGCGATGGATGAAATCTCCATCAAGAATGCCCGTCAGGTTGTCGAGGCCGCGATGGCCGAACGCTCCGTAAAGGGCTTCGACATCACGGGCCTCACGACCGACCAGAAGATGGCGTTCGCGCAAGCAGGTGCAGGCGGTTTTCCGCGGCAACCGCGAAGGTGCTTTGAAGGTGAAAGCCAACGAAGCGCTGATCGAGGAGCAGGACAACCGCGGCGGCTATTTGGTCGAACCGGAAGTTGCGGCAGCGATCCTTCGTATCGCCGCTTCAGTCGGTACGATCATGAAGCAGGCGCAGAAGTGGCCGATGAAGACCGATGAATTGGGCATCCCCAACTACACCGGATCCTTCCTCACCGGCTCCTATGTCGGCGTCGATCTTCCGGGCACCGTCACCGGACTCACGTTCGGTCAGGCGGTCCTCATCGCCCGCAAGTGGCAGCTCGCCTTCACCGTCGGCAACGACCTCTTGGCCGATGCCTCGGTGCAGCTCGCCGACTGGCTTATGGCCATGGCAGGCGAGGCGCTCGCGAACATGATCGACCAGCAGGGCTTCGTGGGCGGCGGCACCGTCGCAGGTACCGCGTACTCCGGCCCGTTCGTCGGCATCATGAACACCGCGAACGTCAATACGTACACGTTGTCTTCGGGCAACACGACGTATGCGAAGTTCAATCCGGTCACCGATGCAGCGAACGTCATCGCGACCTTGGAGGAATCCATCTTGGACGGCGCTGCGTGGTACTTCCACCGCACCGTCTGGGCTGCGATCCGCGCCGAATTGGCTTCGACCTCCGGCATTCCGTTCCTGTTCCTTTCGGGCGCAGGCAGCAACGCTGAAGGATGAATGCCGGCTGGCGGTCCGATCAGGCCCGCGGGCGAGATGGTCGGCTTATCCGGTCTATCACGAACCGCTGGCTCCCGGCGACGACCGTTGGCTCTCAGGCCGACACCGCCGTTCGTGATCTTCGGCAACATGAAGGCACGCGCGTTCGGCGACAAGGGCGATATGCGCGTCGCGCAGTTCGAATCAGGCTCGTTCGGCGGCAAGGAGATCGCGCTCTCAGACCAGCGCGGCATCGTCTACAAGCACCGCCACGCATTCGTGGTCGTGCTCCCCAAGGCATTCACGGTCATCTACACAGCAGCGTCGTAGTCTGCTATACTCCTCTCCGGCTCGCGCATCATTCCTCAGCGCGTGCCGGAGGGGAGCGGGAAATAAACCGCCCGTCGGAGCGCGCACGCGTTTCGTCCCTTCCGATTAAAGTCGAAGGAAGGCAGGGGCCAACCAATCCAATTCAATGCGCTTTAACGTTTATGACGGGACGACAGCTCGTCGGCGGCGTGATCGCTTGCCCCGCAGAGCTTCAGCGGCTCGTGCCGCAGTGGACGGCACGTCCGTCAACACGTCGGGCTACGACAACGCCGCGATCCACGCCTATGGGCGGCGGCATCGGGTTCGCCGATCGGCCGCCACGCTCGCCGTAACGCTTCAGGAGTCGTCCGACAACAGCACGTGGACGAACGCACTGGACAATACCGGCACGGTGATCGGGTTCACGCTCAATTGCCACAGCGCCGCGGCGGAGAACGTGGCTCGCATCGAAGGCCTCAACCTTAATCGGAAGCAGTACCTTCGGGCGGTCATCACGCCGGCATTCACCGGCGGCACGTCGCCTGCGATCCTCGGGTTCGCCGAGATCGTGATGGGCAACGCCGAGCCAGAAGCCGGTCGATTCGAACGTTTCGAATACCTAAGTATTCGAGCCTTCGTTCCCGTGGCCCTTCCGGTGAGGTAAGGGCCACGACACGAGGGAAATCCCTCGACATTCAATGCCAGAGAAAAGTTGTATCCCTATGCGCTGACAACCTTGCAGCGCGTCAAGGACCGGCTTAGCAAATCACGATACGACGATTCTGATCCGGTTTTTACGCGCATGATCAACGCGGCTACGGACTACATCGAGCGCGAGTGCGGAAAGACCGGCCTCGAATCGTACCCGAACGACGGCCACTTCGTGCAGAAGACATACACGAACGAGGTCTATACCGCGAAGGGCAGGAAGCAGGAGCGCCTCGTCCTCCGGAACGCGCCCGTCACCTATCTCATCGTCACCGGCAATCTCACGCAGGGATCGGCGAACGTCACTGTTGCACCGTACACCGGCATCGTCGCCGGAATGCCGCTTTACGCACATCAGGGACTCTTTCCGCAGGGGACGACCGTCGCATCCGTCGGCAGCAACGGCGCGCTCACGATGAGCCAGCCCGCGAGCGTCACCCAGACGGGCGCGGTGTTCGAAATCTCCGGCCTCATCTCCTTCCAGTGGCGCTCAGGGACGCCAAGCAATCCGAACTGGACCGACGTTCATTCAGGACCAATACGAGCTCGACCAGCAGGGGCGTTCGGGCATCATCCGCGTCTACGGTTCGATTCCCGGACTTTACAACAACATGATCCGCGCGACCTACGTCGCCGGATTCCCCGTGGACTGGCAGAACGCCGGCAACGGTTCGACCCATCAGCTTCCCGCCGACCTCACGAACACTCTGCGAAAACATCGTCGTCCGCATCTACAAGCGGCCGCCAGCTCGACGGAAAGGCGAGCGAGGCGATCCAAGGCGCAACAACTTCATTGCGCAGACCAGCTCGACGCGCTCGATCGTCAACGTCATCACAAATTACCGCCGCGTCGGCACTCATTTTCTAAACCCATGAACGGAGCAACATTTCAAGTCACAATCCCCAATCTCCCGGCGCTCCAGGCCGCGCTCGCGCAGATATCCGGCGATCTCGCACGCCGATCATCCAGAACGCGGTCGTCGCAGCGCAGGCGATCCTCGCGAAGTTCACGACCGCCGCCACCGTTCCCGTCAGGACCGGCTACCTCGTGCAGAACTGGGCCTTCGAAATCGGCAATCTTCAGGCGCGATGGTATCCCGCGCGCGAGCTATGCGCCGTTACGTCGAGTTCGGCACGGCGCCGCACGACATCAAGGCGGTCAACGAGCGCGTTCTCGCGAACGTGCAGACCGGCCAGGTATTCGGCCCCGTCGTCCATCATCCGGGCACGAAGGCGAATCCTTTCATGGAACGCATCGTCGCCGCCGCCCAGCCGGACATCGAGACGCTTTTCGGTCAGGCGCTCGATCAAATAACCGAGGCAATCGCCTCAGAAGCCAATGGCTAATCACACCTTCGCCCAGAATCATCAAGAACGCGATCGTGAACGACCTCCAGTCGCTCGTTTCGAGCGGCGTCGCTCGAATCCGTATGTCGCGGACGATTTCACGAAGCTCAATCCGCTCGACCGCACGTGGGCCGGGGTTCCCGGCGGCGCTCGTGATCGCCGCCGACGGTCAGCGCAGTCGGAATACGAGGACATGGCGACGAACCTCCGCGAGTACACGTGGTACGTCATGGTCGTGACGACCCCGGACAACATTCCGAAGATACGATCCGACCTATCTTGAATGCCTCATCGACAGCGTCCTTCAGATGCTTCGACAACGATGTGACCTTGCAGGGAATGGCCGTACGGAGGCGTCAATCCGCGCCATCCTCGACCCGCCCGGACCTGTGAGTAGCAACGACCTTGACATATGTCACAGTTTCGTACATCACGATTAAGGCAAAGCACTCGTCCCGCCGGCGTGCAATAAATCTAATCACCACATCCGTGGATATTCCGAACAAAACCAACAAACAAATAGACGGTTCAGAGACGTCCAAACAAGGACGTGCAGCCGACGACTATTCCCGCGCCGCGTCCGTTCTCGAGAACGAATATTTCTATCCCGAAGCAACGGCTATCAGGCCATCACCGTCCGCGCCGCGACCCTTGAGGACGCGCACGCGATCTATCTTGCAAAGCGGAAGCCGGTGAACCCGGAAAAGGTCGACAGAATCAGAACCCAATAACGAATAACCATGTCAGCAAAAGGAATCGGGCGACTGATTCGCCATCGGCATCGCGAAGGAAGTCACGCGCGGCACCGCGCAGACTTCCGGCATCCTATTGGCTTCCGTTCAGCGACGCGATCCTTCGATGAGAAAGTTCGACAACGTCATCGCAGGATCGAAGCATTCGGCGTCATCGAAGATGCGGTCGCGGCAGTTCCGGGTGAAGAACTGGGCGGAAGGCACGCTTCAAGGTCCCGATCGTCGGACCAGAGCACTGGCGCTTGATCTTCCTCTCGCTGCTCGGCGGCGAAGGCGGACGCGACCCACAGCGGCGAAAGCGTCGTCTACGACCACACGTTCACCGTCGGCGAATCGGCCCAGCACCAGTCGCTTACGCTCTTCATCCACGACCCGCTCTCGGGCATCGATTACTCCCACGCGAATGGGCGTCATCCATAAGCTCGATCATCGACGTGGAACTCAAGAAGTTCGTCGGAGCTCTCGCTGTTCGGCGAAAGCGCTCAAAGGGCGCTTCGCAGATCGAATTCAGCCCGTCGATCCTCGCGGAAAACCGCTTCCTGCCGCAGTACATGACGTTCAAGTATGCGACGGCCGTCTCCGGACTCTCGGGCGCGACCGCGATCGCACTCAAGATCGATCAAGCTCTCGATCGACAGCAACATCGAGGACGAAGAAGTGCTCGGCAGCGTTGCCCCGGTCGGACTTACCTCAACAAGGAGTTCAAGGTGTCGAGGGGCAGCTTGAGGCGATCTGCCAGAACAAGTCGGACTTCAAGACACGTCGCGCTCGCCACGCCGAACGTCGCTCAGGCGATGCTCATCGACCTCAAGAACACCGACGTCACGATCGGCAGCGGCGTCAAATCCGGAAGTCGAAGATCACGCTCAATCAAGTCTACTTCACCGAGTATTCCCGGCCGATCAAGATCAAGGATCTCGTATACCAGACGGTCAAGTTCCGCGGCACCTACAAGCTCGCGGACAGCGCGATGATCTCGATCCTTCTCACGAACACCGTGAGCGGGTCATACGCCTAAGGTCGAAAATCAAAAACCCTCACCACAATGTCAGAACGCAAAACAAAATCAATCACCCTGCCGTCGGGGGCCGCCGTTGAGCTCAAGGAGTACATTTCAGCCGGAGACTTCCTCGACGCGACCGAGGCGAAGGACGACATTCCGAAGGCGGAACTCGCGAAGCGCCTCGTCCTGATCGCGGTTATCTCCGTAAACGGTTCAAGCGAAAACGTTGCCGCCGCCATCCGAGAGCTGCCTCTCGCCGATTACATCGCGATCAGCAAAGAAGTTGCAAAACTCACGAACGCGGATTTTACGGAGGCGAAGAGTCAGTAGACCATCTCTGGCACTCCTTCTTCGCCAAGGGACGGGAGGTTCTCCCGCCGGAGATGAAATCGGCTCTCATCTGCCGCGAGATGGGATGGACGTGGCAGGAGTATCGCACGCAACCCCAATGGTTCGTCGTGATGCTCCTCTCCATGCTTCAGAACGAGGCGGAAGAGGCAAACCGCAAGATCAAGCAGTGATCTTGCCAACCGGAACATTCCGGGGCATAGTGAGCGGGTCGAAAGGTCGAACTATCAATACCCGATTTATGGAAACATTCATCATTCTCCTTGTCTTTGTGGGCGGTCCTCTCGCGCTTGTCGCCTTGATCGTCGCGGGTGCCGTTCATCGCGCAAAGCAGCGGAAACACGTGAGCGATGCCGCAGAAAAATATCTGACCTCCTAATCCCACATGGAGGAGTCCGAGCTTCAAATTCTCATATCGGCGGTCGATGAAGCATCAGGAACGATCGCCGAGGTTGGAGACGCCGTCGCCGCAATGGGCGATGAAGTCTCCGATGCGACAAACGCAGCGTCGGACAGTTTCGCGGAATTCGGGCTTCAAGTAAACGAAACGACAGGCGAAATCGAAAATGCACTGCTCACCCAAGAGCAGTCCTTTGCGCTGGCGGCCGATATGGTGCAGCAAAGCTCCGACGAGATCATCGAGCTCATGGCTTCGGAGGGGATCTCGTCGCAGGAAGCGGCAGCGGTGGTCGAGGAAGCGAATGCCGAGATAGCGGCATCGGGCGAAGCCGCGAGCACTGCCTCGGCTGGTGCGTACGGAGGGCTCGCCGCGGTCGCCGGGATCGCCTTCCTCAGCATCAAGAACGCGATCAGCGAGCGCCCTCACCGCGGCCGCAGCAATGGAACCAGACGTCCGTCCAGATCGCCCAGATCCTCAAGGACACGGCCTCTGCCATCCCCCTCTCCCAGATTCAGGCATACGCAGAACAGGTCCAGTCCTTGACGCTGTTTTCCCAGCAGGACGCGCTTTCATCCGAGGCGCTCATCATGAGCCATAAGGACCTGCAAGGCTCCTACCAAAGCCTCACGATGATGGCCGCCGACCTCGCGACGAAGATGGGGACGAATCTTCCTAACGCGACGCGGATGCTCACGAACGCGCTCACGGACCCTGTTGCCGGCCTGAATCAGCTTATCCGGCAGGGCAACATCGATTTCCCCGCCGCGACCGTCACCATGATCGAGAACATGGCGAAGGTAGGCAACACCGCGGGCGCGGACGCGCTCATTTTGAAGACGCTGCAGGACTCGATCGGCGGCGTCGCGACGGCCGCGACAGGCGCTCCGGGCGCTGCGCTCACCCAACTGGGCAACCAGTTCACCGCGCTCGCAACGGCCATCGGGCAGGACCTCTTGCCGCTCCTCGATATTCTGGCGAAGGACCTGCAGCCGGTCATCGAAAATGTCACCAAGTGGGCAGGCGCACCCGAAGCTCACCGATGCGCATTGTGATCGGCACTGCAGCCGTGGTAGGGCTTGCGCTTGCTATCGGCATCATCGGCGTAGCGATCATCACTGTGACGCCCGTCGTCGAGGCCATCGGCGTCGTGATTGCGGCCCTGAGCGGTCCCATCGGCTTGGCCATCCTTGTTATCGCGGCGCTCACCGCGGCCATTGTCGCGAACTGGGGCCTCATCTCAAAGGACACCGAGACCATCTGGAACGGCATCAGCAGTTTCTTCAGCGCTTATTGGAGTTTCGAAAAGAACCTTTTCACTACATCCTTAAACGACATTTCCGCCATCTGGAAATCCGCGTGGAACGACATGAGTACCTTCCTCGGCGACATTTGGACAACGATCCAGAACACCGTAAAGACCGGCGTCGATTATGTAATCACCGCGATCAACGGTTTCATCAATGCGCTCGACGCCATCCATATTTCCATACCTTCGATCTCGATTCCCGGTACGAAGCTCGCGACCCCTTCCATCAACCTCCGGTTCAGCATCCCGGACATCCCGATGCTTGCCGAGGGCGGGTTTGTCACGCAGCCGACACTCGCACTCATCGGCGAAGCGGGGCCGGAGGCGGTCATACCGCTCTCGGGCGCAGGTGCGGGCGTCGGCGGACAGCCCATCCAGATATTCATCCAAGGCGGCTACTATCTCGACCAGAATGCCGCCACCCAGATCGGGAACGCTCTTGCAAAGCTGATCGTCGCGCAGCTTCGGACCCGCAATTACGCCTCATAGCATGGCGAATCCCATTTACATCACCAACAACGGAGTAGACATCTCGAACTCCGTTGACTGGAAGACCATCGATTGCGTGCAGGTGCTCACGAAGGAGAACGCCTCCCTCAAGTTCAACGTCCGGCAGAACGCGGCGAATCTCCCGGGTGTTACCGTCCCCGTGATCGGGGACATCGTGAAGCTCTACGATCCGAGCGGCCTCATCTTCGGCGGCACGGTCACCGAGGTTGAAGCCACGATCGAGGGCCTTATGATCACGAACCAAATCACCGTTTCGGACTGGGGCTACCTCTTCAACGGAACTCTCGTGAAGAAGAATTATGCGGCAGATGGATCCCGCCGACATCGTCATCGACATCGTGACGACACTTCTGCGCGGGCAAGGGGTTCACGACGAACCACGTCCAGCGCGGCAACTTCCTCATCCCCACCGTCAAATTCAACTATCAGCAGCCGACGAAAGCATTGCAGTCGCTCGCGAACCTCGATCGGATGGGACTGGTACATCGACGCGAACAAGGACATCCACTTCTTCTTGGGCGACGTCGAGGATGCGGTAGGCGAGGGAGGTTCAGCTCCGATCGTGGTCAATCAGTCCGGCGGTTCAAGCGGCTCCGACATCCAGTGGAACTCACTCGACATCGACCTCAATCTCCAGAACATGCAGAACTCCGTCTATGTGATCGGAGGGATGTATATCAAGACCTTCACCGCGGCGAACACGATCGATACTTTTCCGACGGACGGCGTCCGGCAGTTCTTTTCGGTGTCGTATTCCTACTTTGCCCCGACTGATTCGAACCCGTACGAAAATCCGATCATCGTTACCCTCGACGGCGTTGCACAAACCGTGGGCACCGCGAACTCGACTGATCCTTCGACAGTGCAGGTGCTCTACAATGACCAGCAAAAGTGGATCCAATTCACCGAGGGCGCGCCGGGCTCGGGCCAACGGTGAAGGTCTATGGCGGCGCGAAAGTCCCCATCGTCGCCCACGCGTCCGACAGCGGAAGCATCGCGGCCTACGGGGAATACCAGACCGTCATAACGGACGCAAAAATCCTCTCCGTTCAGGAAGCGCAGCAGCGTGCGACGGCTGCCGTCCTCCAGTTCGGCCACCCCGTGTATGACGTGAAATTCAATACGCTCATCCCCGGCTGCCGCGTCGGCAAAGCGATTACGATCAACCTCCCGGCGTTCGGGATCAGCAAGCTCCTCGTCATCAAGCGCATCGAGGCAGTAGGCTACGCACCCGGAGACGAACGGAAATCACGGCAAGCTCCAATATCAGGTGGAGTGCATCGGATCCGACAACGTGACTTTCATTGACCTCATGACGACCATCCTTCAGCAGGAGGCGAGCCAGACACCGGTGGACGATTCGACGGTCAACGAAAACTCGTCTATGCCGCGGAGAACTTGCGCTCGCGAGACCGTCGCCGCACCGGAGCTACAAGGCCGTATGTCTACGGCCCGAGTTCTCCACAAGCCCGCTATGGCTTTGCGGTCTATTCGTGACCATAATTGAGATAAATCCCCCACTGTCTCATGCAATCGCCCGACCGCCTGAAGATCAAAGGCAGCATCGCCATCCGCTCTTACCCCGCAGGGACGCTTCATTGTTATGAGACGCTCAAGTCTTTGGGGAAGCTCGATCTTGCCCGACGACTCCTTGAAGGCGGCAAAGAGGAAGTCCGACAAGAGAATCTCATCGTCGATTCGCCGAATTGCGGGATCGACATCCTTGTGCAGTACCTCATCAGCGCATACACGGGGATGCTCAATTTCCCGCTCGGAATCGGGTGGGGAGAGATCGGTACAGGAGCGACGACGCCTGCCGCGGGCGATACCGGCCTCACTATACCGACGAACCGGGCAGCCGTTTCCTATGCGGCTGACTTCGGTCTCAACACCGCCCAGCTCCAGTTCTTCTTTCCTGATTCCGTTCTTGCAAACGAGACCTACTACGAATGCGGTTCGTTCATCGGGGGCGACTCGACCATCGGCTCCGGCAATATGTTCAATCACGCGCTTTTCTCTTCCGGATATTCAAAGAGCGCCGGCTCGGATACGACGCTTGAGATCGATATTGAATTCGCCAATTCCTGATCCATGAAATCCCGTCCCATCGGAACCGATCAGAATATCTTGGCTTCGCACCATAACGACAGGCGCGACGACGCGCGCGGCGGCAGTTTTCTCTTACCGCATCAGCAGCTCGGAACGATAGCGCTCCCGACGAATCCTTCGAACAGCCAGACCCTCACCCTCACGATCAACGGCACCGCCATCGTCATCACGTTCGTTTCGTCGATCGGTTCGACGCCGAACAATATTCTCATTGGCGCGAACGCCACTGCGACCGCGCAGAATCTCGTGAACTTCTTGCGGCGTCCTGATCTGACGACCTCCACACAGGTCGCTGCCACCGCGGGAAACCAAACTCTCCTCCAGTACTCCGGCTACGCATGGCCCGGCTCGTCCACAAATATCGTGCCGTTTTCGCTGAATAAGAATGTCAACGGCATTGCGGGAGGCCTTACGAGCTTTACCGCGAGCACAACCGTCACGAGCGGCTCATGGACTGCGCAGACGATGCAGCTCTACGTGGAGGACGGGACATACTACATAAACGGAACGCGCTATTTCTTCACTGGACGTTCAACGCCTACCGTAACTGCCCCATCCTCACATCCACGGATTGACGTGCTTACTCTCGATAGTTCGGGCACACTCGCATGGACAACCGGCACTGAAGCGTCGTCTCCTGTTGCTCCGTCATATCCCTCGAATAAGGTTCCTGTGTGCGAACTTTATAATATCGTCGGCGAGACCGCTCTCTATGACAACGAAAACCAACAGGCCAGTGAGGGCTACATATCGAACGATGTGCGGCCAACGCTCCAATACGGAATTCCTTTCAGCGCCGTCCCCGACGACATTCTTCCCGACGCTACGAACACGCGCTCTCTCGGCTCGTCGGGAGAGCAATGGCTCAACATTTATGGCGAGAACATCTATAACAACGGTTCCTTAGTCGCCGCGACGAGGTTCGGCGGCACCGGCGCAAACGGGGCGCTCACTGCCACAAGCGGCGCGACCAACATTGACCTCGGAAGCGCGTCCGTTGCCATCCTCAATTACACATCCGTCAGCATCACAGGAACGGGGTATATCACCTTCTCCAATGTGGCGGCGGGCGGGACGATAATCATCATGAAGTCGCAGGGGAACGTCACGATCACCACGTCGGCGACTTCCGCATTCGTGCTCAAGGGGATGGGCGCTTCCGGCGGCACGGCCGGATCAGGCGGCGGATCCACCGGCGCGACGAACGGGAACCCCTCTGGAGGCGCCGGACTGGCGGGCAACGGAACGTGGGGCCTCTCAAGCCACAGCACTTCCGCCGGCAATGCGGGGAATGGTTCCGTATTTGGCCCATGGATCAACGCGCTTTCGATGACGGCCGCAACGGGGGCGACGACGAGCGCAAACGCTTCGGCGGGCACCGTATCGGGAGTGAACTCGAATCTCCAGCAACTGCAAAAGTACTATGTCTATCCGGGCGGCGGAGGGAGCGGCAACCAAGGCGGCAGCGGCGGCACGGGAGGTGCGGGCGGCGCGGGAGGCGGCGCGCTCTATATCGAATGCGCGGGAGCCCTCAACTTCACCGCAACCATCAACGCGAACGGCGGCGCGCCGACAGCCGGAACCGCCGGTGTCTACGGAGGGGGCGGAGGAGGCGGCGCGGTACAGATTTTCTACAACATTCTCACGGCCAATTCGGGAACGATCACGGTGGCTGGCGACTCACGAACAGCTCCGCGCCGGGAGGCAACGGTCTCTATTACGTCGGTGCCAACACTGAATTCGCATAGCTATGCCCGAAGAAATTATCGACAAGGACCAGCAGATCAATAACCTGAAGACTGAGATCGCGATCCAGAGATCGGCGAGGGATGAACGCGCGGTATCCGATGCCCGCTATGCCCGGAAGATCGTTGAGACTGTCGTATTTGGCGCAGTAGTGCTCCTCGCTCTTGCCGCTCTCTTTTTCATCTTTACCAAAGTCGGCCTTCCCACACCTTCACTCCCATGATGCGAAGCGCCTACCACGTCACGCTTCTCTTGTGCCTCTCGATCATCGCCGCCGCGGTCGTGATCGGGATGTACATGCTTGCGGATGGAATCTATTTCGGGGTTCCCATGTCCCTGAAGGACGGCGGGAACGTGACGACGACCCAATCGGTCTATCGTCCGGGCGACGAAGTGCAGGCGACGATCACCTATTGCAAGTCGAGCCGCTTGTCAGGTGTGATCGACTGGCAGCTTGTCGATACGTACGTCCGCTTCTATCCGGCGCAGCACGCCGATCTTCCCGAGGGATGTCATTCCTACAACATGGACCTCGGACAAGTCCCGTCCGATGTAGGCGCGGACACGTACCACTTCACCGGCCTTCTCTCGTACAAGATGAACGCTCTTACGACCGTTTCCTATCCGCTCGTGTCGAATACGTTCAGGGTCGAAACCGAATAGTGCATAACTCACTCTGGACATCTTCCAAGAAGACAGCACACTTAAAGCAATGAGCAAGTTCCTATCCTTCCCGGTCAAGAATCAGATTAATCAAAGCAATCTTTTTGGTGCGAATCCCGCGCAATACAAACCGCTCGGTCAGGCCGGTCATCCCGGCAACGACTTCGAGTGTCCCACGGGTACGCCGATCTACGCGCCGGTAACAGGTGGCGCGTTCTATGCTCACGATTCGCTCGGGGGCGACGGAATTTGGATCAGGTTCACAGACACTTCCTCAGGCGCGGGCGTGAACTACAACATCATCCTCTGGCATATGCCGACGCCGTCCGCGAATCCCCCAGAAGGTGTCACGTCCGCGGCTCAATATCCGTTCCAGATCCCGACTGACGGAAGCCTCGTTATCGTGAAAGCGGGCCAGCTCCTCGGTTACACCGACGACAGCGGGTACAGCCCTGTCGCTTCCGACAGTGAATCGACCGGACCGCATCTCCATCTCGGCGTCATGCCGGCGGATGCGAATTGGCACGCCATCGACCCGAACAACGGCTTCCTCGGATGCGTTGATCCGAGCCAATTCTTCAATGGGAACTACGCAGAGGACATCAACAATGCTCCCGCAGTTCCCACGCCGCAGACGATCGAAGAAGCGAGCGAAGTGGTGAAGGCCATCGCGGCGAGTTCTTTGCCGGTGGAACAGAAAGAAACGTTCCTCCAAGAACTCGCCACCATCCTCGAAAAGTATCTCTAAAGGTCGAAACGCACCATCAATTCGAATGATTAAAACTATCTTCGCTAATTCCTCGAAGTTCTGGAATTGGATCGTCGTGAGCTCCGCCTGATCCAGCGTCGGTCGCCCTGACCGTCAAAGGATTCTTCTCGCTCACGGTTGTGCAGACGCTCTTCGGGCTCTTGCCGCTCATTGGTATCCACCCGACGTTCACCCTCGACGTGGTCGGAGCCAATGCGTACACGGTTGTTTACAGCGTCGCGACGGCGATAACGTCGCTCGTGACCGCATACGGCATTCTCCGGAAGGCGATTGTTACGATCCATAATCTCGTGCCAGCTCCCTGAGCGCCACAGCCGCGACACAATCCGCCCAGCCGCCCACGCAACAGCAATAGATGAGGACTTGAATGTCCTCTCCTGCTTCTGTGGGCGCAAGCCCCCCGACGTTTCGACCCGCCGAGGAACCGGAAGCAGCACAGGGCACTCGAACCCCCATAGCTATCAGGGGAAGCTGACGCACGTCAGGGGAGCCGGCCCGTCACCCATCGTTTCTTGGTAGCTGTGGGCGTTTGAAAAAGGGAGTCTGTTTTTTTCGGATTCCCCCTGCAAACCTGCACAGACGCCCTTTTCCAGCCCTTTCAAAAATTCAAAAGGAGAATCGAATGGAAAGCACTCTCATTTCCTATGAGGGGAAGCTCGACCGCGCGCAGCTCGCGCTCGTTCCCACGCCGCCACGCACCATAACCCATCAGACCATCCCCCATCACGAGATCGTATCTGCGCTCGTCCAGTCCCTTGGCTTCCGGCATATCGCCGTTGTCGGGGAAGAATACTGCATTTCAAGAGACGGAGCGGACATGTTCGGCCTCATGGAGCTCGATCAGGGCTTCGAAGGCGGACGGTTCGCGCTCGGGATCCGCAACTCGAATGCCAAGCGGTTCCGTTTCGCGCTCACGGTCGGAGTACGCGTATTCGTGTGCATGAATATGGCGTTCAAGGGCGAGTTTGAGCCCGTGATGCACAAGCACACGAAGAATTTCAACCTGCTCGATTCGTTGGCAATAGGACTCGAACAGATGCAGCGCAATTTCAAGCCGATGGCCGAGAATATCGACCGCTGGCGTGAAACACAGATCGGCGACGACTTCGCGCGCGCGATCATCTGCCGGGCGTTCTTCGAGCAGCAGCTCGACGCGCCGCAGCACCTTGCGCGCGTCGTCTACCACGATTACTTCAACCCCACCATTCCCGAGTTCGAGCCGAGGACGAAGTGGAGCTTGCAAAACAGTTTCACGACTGCCTTCAAAGCGCTCGATCCCATTCCACAGTTCAAAGCGACCGCCTCTTTGGGCGAGTTCTTTAACTGAGGTGCGCCATGATCCCAGACACCGATCTTCATGCACTCAAATCCCTTTCCCGCGCCGTGCGGGGAGGAACCTTGGACGCGCTCCGGCTCGCCGAACGCGCCTACGCGATGGGATCGTCCGCGTGCCATCTCGCACTCACGAGAGCCACGCCCGATCCCGACACTTTCAACCTGTCTTCGCTCGAACGGATCGCCTTCACGAAGGCGATGGAGCGCACCGGCAATATCGTCGCAACGGCCCGGCTCTTAGGCATCAGCAGGACGAATGCCTACCGGAAAGCGAGGCAGTACGGCCTCGCAACCGGAAGGCTCATGTGCCCGAACTGCCAACGTCCGATCAACCGGAGGGAGGCATGCACGGCCGCCTGACCACCCATCACCGCAAACCCCGTTCGATAGGAGGGAAGAGCGAGCCGCGCAACGTTGTGCGGATTCCGGAGAGGAAACATGCCGCGTGGCACGTTCTGTTCGCGAACCGCACCGCCGAGGAAATCGCCCACCTCATCTCGGAAACCTATCTCGATCCAGACTTCATGTTCATCGCGATCCGAAAGGAGGACGGATGCGACTCACCCTTCTCATCCTCTTCGTCGCAGCGCTCATGATGTTTGTCTGAAAGGAGTCCCATGATCGTCGGCCGGAACGTTGTTTGTGATTTCTGCAACCGCGTATGCCTGTCCGACGAGTTCACCTCCATTCATTTGGAGGATCAGGACGGGCAACCGCATGAGTTTTGTTTCCACAACCGCAACTCTCAGGACTGCCTTGCGAAGAAACTCAGTCTTCTCAGGTCCCAGTTCCTTGCCGCCTCTTAATAGGGGCGGTTTTCTTGCTGTGGACAACCTGTTTGCTTTTTCATCACAGAATTTTCATCCTTAGAGGGTCGCGAAACCAATCCCTCCGGGCTTCAATGCGCCGGATGCCCAATCGGGCGGCATGCACAATGACAGTCCGCATGCAGACTCATGAAACGTATATGCATTTCCCTTCTTTTTTGCCTTGTTCTTGCCCCGTTTTTCAGTCCCGCCGCCGCGTATAGCGTCCAGCCGCAAAAACCCGCTATAGCCCCAAATTCGGGCGGGAATGCTATTCCCACGGCCGCATCCATCCTTATCGAAGCTCATGAACTCCTGAACCGGTACGGAATCAGGCCGTATTGGCAAAATCCTGCCTTTAGCGCGAGGGAAGACGTGCCGACCGACGAAGCCCCCGACGTCATAGCCCACCTTATCACCTGCGAGAGCCAAGGGGTCTCCGTGAAGCACCTCGACAGCAACGACCGCTATTCCTACGGCGTTTTGCAAATCCAATCGTCCACGTGGGCGGAGTTCGAGGCGAGCTCCGGGATCGAGGGGGATCCCATGAACGCGACGACCGCGATCGCTGTCGGATTGTGGGCGGTCGAGAACGGGCAGCTCGATCAGTGGTCGTGCGCGCAGCTCACTGGGTTGCTTTAACGATCGGCGCTTGTGTCAGACGGTGGGGCTTGTTCGGACCTGCCCCGTTCAACAGCGCGAGAAAGCTTCATTTCCAGTTCGTAGGCTTTGCGGAAGTGAACGAGGGATCTTTCTGCGATCCCGATGTCGATCCCAGTCTCATTCAGGTCGTGGAGTGACGTGCCGGTCTGATTAAGTTGGCTCTTGAGGGTCTCTATTTTCTGTTCGAGGTAGTCGATATGTTCCCGTAGGGTTCTTTGCATTAGGAGGCCGGTACCAGATGAATACTACGCTCATCCACGTTGCACCTGTGGTCTCGTTCCCATTCATCAACAGATCCGTCGTTGTGTGAGACGATTCGCGTCTCCCCGCATCCTGAGCAGGTTGATTGGATCATGACGTGGAAGCCGTCACGTTGATCGGTGCGGAAGAACTGCGAATAATCAGTCATGTTTGCGTCAGCAATTATCGTCTACCAGTCACGTGGAGTGGGTCCTGTACGAAACGTGTGGCGTGAAATGGCGTCTCTCCAAATCAGATTCTCGACTAAAACGTTTCCGTACCTAAATTCGCCTTTTCTTCGCTATACTGCCGCAATGGGCCTCGATGTCGGCGGCTACACGGATCGTCCCGATTGGCCCAAGCTCGGGCCGTCGCTCCTCATCGCGACATGTCTTATCGTCGCGATCCGCACGGCGAAGTGGGAGGCTTCCGCAGATTCAAAATTGAGTGGGAGGGAACTGGATCAGGAGATCGACTTCGCGGCGCACGTCGCCGGCCGCGTGCTTTCGCGGCTCATGCGCGCGAACGAAGTCATGTTCCCGCAACGGAAGGAGCCGTGGTACAAGCCGGACGGCGAGGATCAGCCGAAGTGAACTTCACATAGAATGAAAGATGCTTTGCTCCATATGGCAAGACGGTAATTACGTATGACGATTGCAGATGGTCTCACGATTGCGGCAATCATAATCGGCCCCATTGCGGCGTTGATCATTCAACGCAGACTCGATGATCGTCGCGAATCTCAGCGAAGAAGGAAAGAGCTTTTTCGAGTTCTCTGGGCCACCCGAACCTTTCCCGGACGTCTCAACTTTAAACACGTCGAAGCGCTGAACATGGTTGGGCTCGACTTCTCAGAACGCGAGGTTGTAGAAGCGTGGAAGGAATACCTCGACATACTCAATACCACTGAGCCCGAAGACGAGACACAGCGGAGGCAATTCTATGAGCGCAGAAATGATAAGTTCTTCGACTTGATTTATGAAATCAGTAAAGCGGTCGGATACAGACTCGCGCGGCTCGAAGTCAAAAAGCAATGGTACACACCCGTTGCCCATGGAACATGGGCCGAGCAGGAAACCATTCTCCGCGAAGGTGTCACAAAACTCTTCAAGAATGAGGGCGCGCTCCCCATCCGCATTATCGGAGAACCGCCGAATACGCCGTAAGTAGAACTATGCAGGTGAAAACAAAGAAATCTTTGTGTCGCTGACTCCTTGAAATGGGGCGGCGGTTTTCTTTTGTAATGGACACCAACTCCTCAAAAACCCGTAACGAGTCTGGTTCACGAATATTTCGACCCCAAAACATCGCAAGAATCCACTGATAAGATTGGGGATTATGATCGTTGATCTTGGCAGTAATCTTGACGCAGCAGAACGCGAACTGAACTATCAGAAGAGTCTCCCTACCCCCGATCCGCGCGCAATACAGATTTCCCAGCGTGCAGTTGACCGCAAAGAGAAAAAGAAGCACTTTCCAAAGTACTCTCCACACGCTAAAAGCTACTTATCCCCAGGTCCCCTTGCGCGATCCTGCAGGTTTGCTTCAATGAGGATGTTCCCGAAAGGGAGCGACCGGTCCCAGCACCAGAACCTTTTGACGGTGCTGCGAGGCGTAAAATCCTCACGGCCCGGTCAAAGGGTTTTCTTTTTAAAACATCCTGCGGGTTGGGTGAGCGAAGCAAACAGCCCCCCGTGGTCGCAGTTTGAATGTTGCACTTGGTAACCCCGAAGCACCCCGACGATGCCAGAGACCAAGCGTGCTCCTACGTCCTCCCCGGCGTAGCAAATTCGTTCTTTGAGAGCTGGAGGAGTGCTAACCACACTTCAAGCAGGTAGTCCGTTATACGTCTGATACGGATAGCTCCCGTGGTGGGAGCGAGTAATGCAAGGGTCATCCGCGCGTATTCGTGAACCTTAAGGTAAACGCGCCAACCTACCTGTCCAGCTTTCAGAGAGCGAACCGAGACGAACCCAATGTACGGACCCATACCGTTGAGGAGAGTGGGGAGTGAAGCGGCCGGATGAATTCGTTCTTTGAAAGCTGGATTGTGGACGAGGGTGGCACGGACCAAAATATCGTGCTCGCGCAGCAAGGCCAACGACACTCCCTCTCATCCAGCTTTCAGAGTGCGAATGAAAAACCGATTTCGCCGCTAAAAAAAGAGGGATCACCCTGCTCTTAACCCCTCGCACGCCCTCAAAAGCCATAAACCGGAAAAGAAACACCAATGTGGTACACGCATCGCTGTCTCGGATGCAAACAAGAATCCTTTGTCGATCATGCCATCGGAAAACCGACACGTGGGGCCACAGGGCGACAAAACTCAAACAGTCTCTCGCCATGTCCTCTTCACTGCCTCTTCCAATTCAACCTGCAATTGTTGGACCCACGGAGCATAGTGACGCTCGGTAGTACGTGTGCTTTTGTGCCCGAGTAGGACGGACACCGTGTGAAGAGGAACGCCTTTCGACAGAAGATCGACGGAGAACGTATCCCGCAGTCGGTGAGAATGCCCGTCCTTCACGCCGGCCATGTCGTAGACGAGTTTGAGACGCTGCTGCCATTCCGTGATGCAGGATTTCGGCTTCCCTACTCGGTTGTAAAACGGATATTCCTCGTCTTCATCGAACGCTTCAAGCGCATCGATCACCATCGCCGGAAGCGGAACCCAGACGTGATGCTTCGTCTTTTCCTGTCGCAAGAAGAGCTTTGCCCGTTTCAATTGACTCCGTTGAAACATGCACGCGTCAGAGATTCGTAGTCCCGAATAGCGCATGAGAAGAACGAGCGCATAAAGCTTTTTCTCGGTTCCCTCCGGGATCTTCGGATGCGCTTCCCGAATCGACTCTGCGGCCCACAAAATCTTTTCCATCTCCTCTGCAGTGAAGGGAAGCGTCGGGTCGTATTTCGGTGCGATCACTCTCACGAGCTTGGCCGGATTCCGGTGAATCCACTCTGAATCGACACAAAACTGGAAGAACTTTCGGAACATTTCAAGGCGCTTCTGGCTCGTGATCGGCGCCAGCTTCCATCCTTCGCGGAGCTTCCGGATGTCGTCCACTGACACCGCGTTCACAGAGAGATCGCCGAATTCAGACTTGAGCTCTTTCGCGAGCGCGCTGTATTTCCGCATCATCGCTTCGCTCAGCTTCATGGATTTGCGGTCCGCCAAGAAGCGATCAACCGCATCCTTTACCATCACACTTTCGCCGGAGATCTCCCAGTCGCGCACCAGCTTTTGCGCCGCTTCCCAATTCCGCAGATCGAGTGACCGACGCACCATCCGGCCGTGAAGCTTTCCTTCGACGGATAGTGGGCAGCCGCAATGACGATGTTTGCGGCCCTTCTTTGCGAATTTGCAGCCCTTCAAATGGCGGCGGAAGAGCGTAAGCATGGGCGCACTATCGCACGCCACGCACGCGCTATGCCATGGAAATCTGCAAACGTTTGATTACATGAAGCTTAGAATGGTGCCGGGAGGGGGGGTCGAACCCCCACGACCTTGCGGTCGGCGGATTTTGAGTCCGCTGCGTCTGCCAGTTCCGCCATCCCGGCGATTGGGAAGGGGCAGGGGTTAGTATAGCGCCCGCGGTGGCGCGGTCGAGACCACTCGACGATGAGCGGCGAGGCTGGGCAATCGATATCACAAGGACGATTGGGCGCTGGGGCGGAGAATTCCGGAGGCGAGCGAGGGGCCATGGTGCAGAAGAAATCTGCCCAGGGTTTGCTCTCCGATGTGAACGGCGAGGAGGGATTGGAAGAGGGCGGGGTGGGCGGCGAAGGCGCGGAAGGTGCGGGTGCGGAGGCGGGGGTGCCGGTCGAGAAGGAGCAGGACGCGGGCCATGCGCTGGGGCAGAGCGAGCAGGGCATGGTGGCTGGATTCGTAGAGGTCGAGGCTGCCAGCGGCGATGGAGTCGGCGAGGAGGAGCGCCTGGCGGAAGGCGAGGGCGAGGCCTTCTCCGGTGATGGCGTCGACGGAGCCGGAGGCGTCGCCGATGAGGGCAATGTGGCCGAGGGCGACGCTGGAACGAGTGACGCGGGGAAGGCGGCGGGTGAGGGTAAGGCAGCCGCGTTCGGCGGTGAGGGACTCGGCGCCCCGGAGGAGGTTGCTGAGGGAGGGGAGGGTGTCGAGGATGTGGGTGAGGCGCGCGTGCGGATGGCGCGTCATGGCAGAGATGCAAAGTTCGGCGCGGCCATTATGGAGGCTGGTTGGGGTGATGTAGGCCTGGCCGTGGGGTCCCCAGTGGACTTCGACGTGGGTGGGTGGAGGTACTCCGGGCGCGAGGCGGAAGTGGGTGCGGAAGCCGAAGCGCCGGGTGCCGGGATGGGCGGGGTCGAGACCGGCCCAGGCGCGGATGCGGGAGGAGGCGCCGTCGGCGCCAATGATCCAGCGGGCGCGAACCGCGCCGGAGTGGCCGGCGAGTGTGGGGGGCTGGTTGGCTCGGAGGACAACCGGGGTGTTGAAGGCGAAGCGGACGCCGAGTTCGGCGGCGCGGTCGCAGAGGAGCTGATGGAGGTTGGTGCGGCGCAAACCGAGGCCGGAGAGGTTGGGGAAATTGGCGGAGACGCGGGCATTGGCGTCGGCGAAGGCGATTCCGGCGAAGGGGAGACCTTCGGGTTCGGGAAAGACGCCAAGGGCGGCGAGGGCGCGGCGTGCTTCGGGCATGAGACCTTCGCCGCAGGGCTTGTCGATGGGGGGATGACGGGCGTCGGCGAGGAGGACGTCGGCGCCGCGGAGACGGAGGGCGATGGCGGCGGCGAGACCGGCGGGTCCGGCTCCGGCGATGAATACGTCACCGTGGTGGTTACGCATGTTTCCAGTGCACAGGTGTCAGTTCTCAGCGTTCAGCTTCAGTTTGGCATTCGGCGTTCGGTGTTCCGCGTTCGGAAAGCCATTCATCACAGAGGGCGTACCTGCAACCCCCGTCGTCACCATTCGAGGAGGAGCATTTCGGCGTTGAAGCCGGGGCCCATGGCAGCAAGGATGCTTCTGGTGCCCGGGGAGGGGCGGCGATGCTTCACGATCTCGTCGAGTACGACGAGGACGGAGGCAGAGGAGAGATTGCCCACGCGGCGGAGGACCTCCCAGGAGACCTCGAGGTCATCGCGGGAGAGGCCGAGGGCTTGCTGGGTGGCTTCGAGGACTTTGGGGCCGCCGGTATGCATGATCCAGGAGCCGATGTCGTTGCGGGTGAGGTTGTGCGCGGCGAGGAAGTCGTCAACGTTGCGCCCGAGGTTTTCAACGACGACTTTGGGGACGTCGGGGGAGAGGACAATGTTGAAGCCTTTTTCAGAGACGGACCAACCCATGACGTCTTCCGTGTTGGGGTAGAAAACGCGGTCGGAGGCGAGGATGCGGGGACCGCGGAGAGGAGGCTGGCCGACTGCCGCTTTGTCTCCTGCGACCAAGACGGCGGCGGCGCCGTCGCCGAAGAGGCCGACGGAGATGAGGTTGGCGACGGATTTGTCGTCGCGCTGCCAGGTGAGAGAGCAGAGCTCAACGGAAAGCAGGACGGCGACCTGGTCGGGGTAGGCGCGGACGTAGTCGGCGGCGCGGGAGAGGCCTGCGGCTCCGGCGACGCAGCCGAGTCCGAAGATGGGGGTGCGGCGGATGTGCGGCGAGAGGGACATGCGATTGACAAGGCGCGCATCGATGGACGGACTGGAGATGCCGGTGACGGAGACGAAGAAGATGGCGGCGAGCTGGTCGGCGTGAAGGCCGGCCTGTTTGAGGGCGCAGTCGATGGCGCGCTGGCCGAGGTCGAGGGCGGTGTCGATCCAGGCGTCGTTGGTTTTGCCGAAGGTATCGAGGGCGAGGTAGTCGGTCAGAGGGCGCGAAAAGTAGCGGCCGTCGACGCCGGTGCGGAGATGGAGGCGCTCGATGATGGAGGCGACTTTGGGATCGGTGCCCCAGTAGGGAAGAAGGGCGTCGAGGAATTCGCGTTGCGTGACGTAGTGTTCGGGGAAGGCAGTGGCGGTGGCAAGGATATGCATGCAGCTCTCTGGATTGGGATGGACGCGCGGCCCTGCGGATTCCAACTGCGATGCGGCGGCGGTGAAGGCGGCGAAGCCGCTGTTCTTCATGATGGGAGGCGTTTTTGGACGCCGTGTCAAGGCGATGTCAGAAGATTGTCGGGAAGGCGATCTTCGCGGGTGAGGGAGCCGGCGCCGGCGGTGGGGAATTCGACGACGATTTGGGCGCCGCCGCTGACGCGATTGCACGCAAGGGCGTGTCCGGCATGCGCGTGAGCGACAGCGCTGACGAAGGCGAGGCCGAGTCCGTGACCCTGAGAGTCGCGGCCTTTGACGAAGCGCTGCAGGACGCGCGGGAGAAGATCGGCGGGGAAGCCGGGGCCGTTATCTTCGACGGCGATGGAGGCGGTGGACTCGCGGGATGAGACGGCAATGGTGACGTGCGCGTTGGGACCGGCGTAGCGGAGCTCGTTTTCCATGAGATTGGAGAGGAGGCGTGTGCAGAGGGAGAGATCGGCGGCGATGCGGACGGGACGGGGAGCATCGACCGCCAGATGCTGGTGGGCATCGGCGAAGGCGGGGGCGTAAAGTTCGGCAACGCGGTGGACGAGGTCGCTGAGATCGAGGGATTCGCGGCGAAGGCGCAGGGCGCCGCCGTCAGCTTCGGCGAGGTCGAGGGAGGTGGTCACGACCTCGGAGAGGCGGTCGAGGTTTTCGATAGCGCTGGCGATGAGGTCCTGAGACTGTTCGCGGTCCTCGAGGGACAAGGCGATTTCGAGACTGCCGCGCACGGAGGTGATGGGACTCTTGAGGTCGTGAGCAACGGAGTCGGTGAGGGTGCGGAGCTGATTCACCGAGGCGGAGATGCGGTCGAGCATGCTGTTGAAGGTGCGGGCAAGGCGGGCGATTTCGTCGTGCTGGGTGCCGATGGGGACGCGGGTGCCGAGGTCGTCGGTGCGGATGCTGGCGGCGGCACCGGTGATGTCGTCGACGCGCTGGAGCATGCGGCGGAGTCCGAAGAGGGTAAGCAGGAAGCCAAAGGCAACCATGAAGAGCCAGCCAAGGAAGAAGCGAAGCAGGAGCTGGCGGAGGAGATGTTCCGCGCCGCGATCGAGGAGGCCGAGGTAGATGCGGCCAGCGCCTGGGGCGACGTCAACGGCGACGACGCGAAACGGTTCGGGAAAGCCGGAGACGCGCAGGCTGACGGCCTGGTGTTGCGGGACGTTCAGGGCACGCAGGAGTGAGAGGAAGGCGGCGCTGTTCCGGGGGCCGACCCAGAGCGGAGGATTGGAGGCATTGCCGATCTGGGCGAAGAAGACGGTATTGCCGCCGGTCTGCTGGCCGTTGTCCCAGGAAAACTCCTGGGTGGCGAGTTCGGCGACTTCTTCGACAATGCGGTCGTAGAGGGCATCGCGTGGCGTGCTGAGGGCGACCTGGCGGAGGGTTTCGCTTTCGCCGGTGAGCCAGGAGTCGCTGCGTTCGCGCACGGTGCGGGCCACGATGAAGTACATGGCGAGAAAGACCGCGGCGCTGCCGGCGGCGAAGACGAGCGTGGTGCGCAGGGCGAGGCGCCAGGCGGCGGTGCGATAGAAGGAGCGTCCAAGTCGGGAGAGCATGAGCTATTCGCGGAGTAAGTATCCTACGCCGCGGATGGTGCGAATGAGCGGACGCTCCGAATCGCGGTCGACCTTGTTGCGCAGGCGGTGGATGTGGACATCGACGATGTTGGTGGAGGTGTCGATGCGCATTTTCCAGACATGATCGAGGACCATGGCGCGGGTGACGACGCGGCCGGCATTGCGGCAGAGGTATTCGAGCAGAGCGAACTCCTGCTGGGTGAGCTGGAGCTCGACGCCGGCGCGGCGGGCTTCGCGGCGAATGAGATCGATTTCGAGGTCGGCGACGCGCAGGCGGGTGGTTTCCGACTGACCGGGAGTGCTGCGACGGAGAAGGGCGCGGAGACGAGCCTGTAGCTCGGCGACGGCGAAGGGTTTGGTCATGTAGTCGTCGCCGCCGCGTTCGAGGCCGAGCACGCGCTCATCGACGGAGCGGCGGGCGGAGAGGATGAGAACCGGCGACGAGACGCCCTGAGAGCGGAGGCGCTGGATCAGATCGAGGCCATCGCCGTCGGGAAGATTGAGATCGACGACGAGAGCGTCGTGGACGCCTTCGAGGGCGAGCCGCTCGGCTTCGCTGCCCTGAGAGCAGGCGTCGACACCGAAACCGGATTCAGCGAGAGCGCGGGTTAGAAAATCACGAATAGTGTTGTCGTCTTCAACGACCAGCAACCGCATGGGTACTCCGTGAGAAATAGCGCCGTGAGGGTCGGCGGCGTGGGTCTGCGCAAGAGCGCGCTGACGAATGGCGGATTGCTTTCAGGTTACGTCTCCGCAGCGCGAGTTGAAATTACAAACGCTTCATAATGCGTGTTCTTTGCGATTCCGTGATTGGACGCGAGGTGGAGGCGGGCGGTGAGCTGGGTTTCATCACTGAGACGAGTGAGTTGCAGTGGGAAGGGATTCCCACAATTGACCCGTGTTGGGGCGGGTTGTAACGTTAAAGGTTCGTGCTCGTTCAATTTGTTTTCCCGAGGGCTTGTGTCCGCAACCGCCACACTTCGTAAAACTCCGCTGAATGGTTTGCATCGCCGTTTGGGCGCAAAGATGGTCGACTTTGGCGGTTGGGATATGCCGGTCGAGTACTCGGGGCTGATTGCCGAGCACATGGCGGTGCGGACGGGCGTGGGGCTGTTCGATGTGAGCCACATGGGCGACATCCAGTTTCGGGGCCCTGGTTCGCTGGCGGCGGTGCAGCATATTTCGATGAACGACGCGTCGCGGTTGCAGGCAGGGCAGGCGCAGTATTCAGCGATGCTGTATCCGGAGGGGACGTTTGTGGACGACGTGATCGTCCACAAATTCAGCGACAACGATTATCTCTTCGTCATCAATGCGGGGACGCGGGAGAAGGATTACGAGTGGGTGCGGGCGCAGGCGCGCGGGTTCGACTGCCACGTGAGCGACTACAGCGACTACTACACGCAGCTGGCGATCCAGGGACCGAAGGCACAGGAGACGCTGCAGAAGCTGACGAACGCGGACCTGAGCAAGGTGAAGTTTTACTGGTTCACGTGGGGCACGGTGTGCGGGCTGCCGAATACGCTGATCGCGCGGACGGGGTATACGGGCGAGGATGGGTTTGAGATTTACATTCCGTCGGACGTGGCGACGAGCGAGCGCGTGTGGAACGAGGTGATCGCGGCGGGCACGGAGTTTGGGATTTTGCCGTGCGGGCTGGGCGCGCGGAACACGCTGCGGCTGGAGGCGGCGCTTTCGCTGTATGGTCACGAGATTTCGGAGTCGATCAACGTGTGGGAGGCGGGGCTGGATCGGTTCTGCAAGATGGAGAAGGGCGAGTTTTTGGGGTCTGCTGCGTTGCAGAAGGTGCTGGACGCGGGTGGTCCGGAGAAGAAGCTGGTCGGGCTTGAGGTGGTGGAGCGGGGGATCGCACGGGATGGATATCGCGTGATGGATTTGAGTGGCAAAGAGATTGGGACGTGACGAGCGGATCACCGGCGCCGTTCCTGAAGAAGAATATTGCGCTGGCGTACGTGCCGCGGAGTCTGGCGGAGTTGGGGACAGAGGTTGCGGTGGAGATTCGCAACAATCCGGTGAAGGCGGAGGTGGTGCCGATTCCGTTCTACAGGAAGCCGAAGAAGGCGTAGAACGGCGGCAACGATTGCTGAACGGGTGCCGATAGATTGGCCCGTACAATAAAGAAGGAGTCTGCGAACTGAATGGCATATCCGACAAACTATCGATACACGCGCGAGCACGAGTGGATTGACGTCACGGAAAAACCGGGACGGTGGGGATCACGGACCATGCGCAGGACTCGCTGGGTGACATTGTTTTTGTTGAGTTGCCGAAGGTGGGCGATAAGGTTGAGAAGGGGAAGGTATTCGGCAGCGTCGAGAGCGTAAAGGCGGTCTCGGATCTGTATTCGCCGGCGACGGGGACGGTGACGGCGATCAACGAGGAGCTGACGACGGCTCCGGAGAAGATCAATGCGGATGCGCACGCGGCTTGGATCATGAAGATCGAGCTGAGCGATCCGGGGGAAGTTGGCGGGCTCCTGTCGGCGGCGGATTACGAGACGTACGCGAAGGAAGAGACGGGACACTGAAAATCAGCGGTCAGCTGTCAGCGCTCAGCGTTCAGCGTTCAGCAAAGACCTCCGCGGACAGTCGAATACTCTTGATACTCTGAAGATTCCTATGCGCTATTTGCCTAAATCGGATGCTGAGCGCGCGGCGATGCTGCGTGAAATCGGCGCGTCGTCGATTGACGATTTGTTTGCGATTATTCCCGAGGAGTACCGGCTTGACGCGCGATCTGGAGATTCCGCGGCAGATGGGCGAGTCGGAGATCGTGGATCACTTTAAGGCTGCGGCCGCGAAGAACGCGAACGGCTACGCGAGCTTTCTGGGCGCGGGCGTTTATCGGCACTATCGGCCGGTGATCATCGACACGATTGTGCAGAGGGGCGAGTTTCTTACTTCGTACACGCCGTATCAGGCGGAGATTACGCAGGGGACGCTGCAGGCGATCTTCGAGTTTCAGACGATGATCTGCGAGCTGACCGGGATGGATATCGCGAATGCGTCGATGTACGACGGGTCGACGGCGTGTCCGGAGGCCGCGATGATGGCGATGCGCGTGACCGGGCGCGATGGTGTGGTGGTGGCGCGGACGGTGCATCCGGAGTATCGCGAGGTGATGCACACCTACGCGCAGCATCGCGAGGTGAGTTCGGGCATGGCTGCTGTTGAGGTTGGATACGGCGGAGGATGGGCGGATCGATCTGGCTGCGCTGGATGCGGCGGTGACGGAGGAGACAGCGTGCGTGCTGGTGCAGTCGCCGAATTTCTTCGGCGTGATTGAGGATGTGGCCGCGATTGCGGAGATTGCGCACAAGAAAGGCGCGCTGCTGGTGGTTGCGATTGCCGAGGCGGTTTCGCTGGGGATCGTGCGGCCGCCGGTTGAGGCGGACATCGTGATCATGGAGGCGCAGTCGTTTGGCGTAGCGCCGAGTTATGGCGGGCCGTTCTGCGGCGTGATTGCGGCGAAGGAGAAATATGTGCGGCAAATGCCGGGGCGGCTGGTGGGGCAGACGACCGATAAGCAGGGACGACGCGGATTTGTGCTGACGCTGTCGACGCGCGAGCAGCATATCCGGCGCGAGAAGGCGACTTCGAACATCTGTACGAATCAGGCGCTGGTTGCGCTGATGGCGACGGTGTTCATGACGGTTTACGGCAAAGAGGGGATTAAGGAGCTGGCGCTGCATAATCTGGCGAAGGCGGATTATGCGGCGAAGACGCTGGGGGCGCAGGGGACGCTGCTGTTTGGGGGGTCGCCGCGTTTCAATGAATTTGTTCTGCAGACGGAGGAGGCGCCGGATGCGCTGAACGCGCGGCTGCTGGAGCAGAAGATCATCGGCGGCGTGGCGCTGGGAAGGTGGTATCCCGAGCTGGGGAATGCGACGTTTGTGGTGCGCTACGGAGCTGACGTCGCGGGAACAAATTGATACTGCGGCTGGCGTGTTGGCGCAGACTCCTGCGGCTGCGGCGGTGCGGTGATCGGATCAGAGATGGCGACGACAGAAGAAAAATTCGTAGGGACGACTCGCAAGGTCACAGCGCACCTGACGCAGAACGAGGGGCTGAGCTTTGAGAAGTCGGCGCCGGGAAAGAAGGCGTATCGGCTGGCGGAGCTGGACGTGCCGGAGGTTGATCCTCAGTCTTCTGGGTGAAGCTCAGCGTGCGCGCAACGCGGAGTTGCCGGAGCTGAGCGAGATTGAGATCATCCGGCACTTCACACGGCTTTCGACGTGGAATTACGCGATCGATCTGGGGATGTATCCGCTGGGCAGCTGCACGATGAAGTACAACCCGCGGGTGAACGAATTTGTGTCGCGGCTGGAGGGGATTGCGGAGGCGCATCCGTATCAGCCGGAGGCGTTGTCGCAGGGGTCGCTGGGGATTCTGCGGCTGCTGCAGAAGTGCCTGCTGGAGATTACGGGGATGGAGGCGATCACGCTGCAGCCGGCGGCAGGGGCGCATGGGGAGTTCACGGGGATTCTGCTGGCGCGGGCGTATCACACAGCAAAGGGCAATCCGCGGAAGACTGTGATTATTCCGGATTCGGCGCACGGGACCAATCCGGCGACGGCGGCGATTTGCGGGTACGAGGTGGTCAATTTCAAGTCGAACCCGAACGGCGGGATCGACGTGGAGGCGCTCGCGCAGGCGGTGAATGAAGAGACTGCGGCGCTGATGCTGACGAATCCTTCCACGATCGGCGTGTTCGAGAACGAGATTCACCGGATTGCGGAGATCCTGCATGCGAAGGGCGCGCTGCTGTATATGGATGGCGCGAATATGAACGCGCTGTGCGGGAAGACGCGGCCTGGGGATTTCGGCGTCGACGTGATGCACCTGAATCTGCACAAGACGTTCTCGACTCCGCATGGGGGCGGTGGGCCGGGGTCGGGACCGGTGGCGTGCAAGAAGATTCTGGAGCCGTTTTTGCCGGTGCCGGTGGTGGAAGAGGGCAAGGACGGACAGCTGCGGCTGAATTATGACCGGCCGCAGAGTGTTGGGCGGGTGCGGGCGTTCTACGGGAATTTCGGCATGTTTGTGCGGGCGCTGGCGTACATCCTGGCGAACGGGCCGGATGGGTTGCGACAGACGACTGAAGATGCGGTGCTGAACGCGAACTACATCCGGAAGAAGCTCGAGGACGTGTATGAGCTGCCGTACAAGACGCCGTCGATGCACGAGGTGGTGTTCAGCGATCGGCGGCAGTTGCGGAACGGCGTGCGGACGGGCGACATTGCGAAGCGGCTGATCGATTACGGGTTCCATCCTTATACGGTTTCTTTTCCGCTGATCGTGCCGGGAGCTCTGATGATCGAGCCGACGGAGAGCGAGTCGCGCGAGGAACTGGATTTGTTCGTCGATGCGATGCGGCAGATTGCGCGCGAGGTGGAGGAGAATCCGCAGCTAGTGCTGGATGCTCCGCACTCGACGCGGGTTTCGCGGCTGGATGAGACGACGGCCGCGCGGAAGCCCGTTTTTCGCTGGAAGCGAAGCCAGTAGCCAATAGCAGGCGGAACAGCGAGCAAAACTCTTCCTTTGGAAAAGTGCTTCGGGCGGGGATCAGGGTGGCACTGGTGCAATGCCGCGTGAATGCTGGCGTTGCGGGGTCTGAAGTGGAATTCTGACAACAAAGTGCTCTAACCAAGAGGCTGGTGCCCGGCTTCGGCGTGCGCGCGCGTTCGACTAAGATCGAAGCAGATATGCAGGCGATACGCACTTTTCCTCACGCCATGTTGCGGGAGATTTATGAGCAGCCAGAGGCGCTGGCGGCGACGATGGCGCGGTACGCTCCGGGCGGAACCCTGGACACGAACATCTTTGGGCCGGTGGCCGAGGCGTTGCGCGGACGGCAGCGGGTGGTGATTGCGGCGAGCGGATCGAGCCGGCACGCTGGACTGGCGGGCGAGATCATGCTGGAGGACTACGCCGGGCTGGCGGTGGATGTGGAGTACTCGAGCGAGTACATGTACCGCTCGACGCACACGCTGCACGATCCGGGTGTCGTGGTGATTTCGCAGTCGGGTGAGACGGCGGACACGCTGGCGTCGCTGCGCGAGGCGAAGGCGCGCGGGCTGAGGACAGTGGCGATCGTGAACGATCCTGAATCGACGATGGCGCGCGAGGCGGATGCGTCGCTGCCGACGATGGCCGGACGGGAGGTAGCAGTTCCGGCGACGAAGAGCTTCACGACGCAGCTGACGGTGCTGTACTTGCTGTCGCTGTTTCTGGCGCGGATTGGCGGTCGCATAACGGCACAAACGGTGAGCGCGCATTGCGAGCAGCTGGAGCGGTTGCCGCATCTTCTTGAAGTGAAGCTGGAAGTGTGGGAGAAGCAGGTTGCGGGGATCGCAGAGAGGTTGCGCGAGGCGCGGACGTTTCTATACCTGGGGCGGGCGATTCATTATGCGATTGCTCGCGAGGGAGCGCTGAAGCTGAAGGAGTCAGCGTATGTGCAGGCGGAAGGGCATGCCGGCGGGCGAGCTGAAGCATGGGCCGAATGCGCTGGTGAGCCCGGAGGCTCCGCTGGTGATGCTGGCGACCCGGGACCGGAACGACCCGGACTCGACGCTGCGGTATGAGAAGACGGTGCAGCTGATGCGGGACATGCATGCGCAGGGGGCGGAGATCGTGGCGGTGCATGTGGAGGGCGACGAGGAGGTGGCGGAGTTGGCGCGATATGCGGTCGCGGTGCCGGCGGCGGATGAATTTCTGCTGCCGATGCTGGAGGTGGTGCCGCTGCAGATGCTGGCGTACTTCATTGCGGTGCAGAAGGGCGTGAACGTGGATGCTCCGCGGAATCTGGTGAAGGCGGTTGTCGAGGGAATAGCCGGTAGGCAGACTTCGCGACCGTAGAGAAGACGGAGGTGGACGGCGAGGTGGCACGCGGTAGATGGGCCGGTATAAAGAAATGAGGCATGGCCCAACCCGCAGCCGCATTTTTGTCCCGCGACTTTCTTCGTTATCAGCTGGCGCGCGTCGTGGTGATTATCGGCGCGGAGGCGCAGGCGCTGGCGGTTGCGTGGCAGGTTTACCAGATCACGCATCGGGCGATTGATCTTGGGTACACAGGGCTGATCCTGTTTTTGCCGGGGCTGGTGTTCATGCTTCCGGCCGGGCATGTGGCGGATCGGTTCGACCGGCGGCAGGTGATCCTGGTGTGCTACGCGCTGCAGGCGGTGGCGAGTTCTCTGTTGTTCTGGCTGGCGTGGACGCACGTCAGCCGCGTGTGGCCGATCTTCACTTTGCTCTTTGTGATCGGGACGGGGCGCGCGTTCAGCGGGCCGGCGAGTTCGGCGCTGGTGCCGCATCTGGTGCCGCAGGAACATTTCGTAAACGCGATCACATGGGGTTCGGCAATATTTCAGTTCTCGAATATTGTGGGGCCGGCACTGGGCGGAGTGCTGTTCACACTGCCACTGCGGGGGCGATTGCATGGAGCAGCGCTGGTGTATCTGTGCACGCTGGCCGCGGTCGTGTGGTTTCTGGCGATGGTGGGATCGCTGCATGTGCGACCGGGAAGGATGGAGCACCGGGAGATTTCGCGCGAGGTGATCCTCGCGGGATTTCACTATGTGGCGAAGACGCAGGTGCTGCTGGGCTCGATTTCGCTGGACTTGTTTGCGGTGCTGCTGGGTGGGGCGGTGGCGCTGATGCCGATCTTCGCGCAGGATATTTTGCACGCCGGACCGCGGGGACTGGGGATGCTGCGGGCAGCTCCGGCGCTGGGAGCGCTTGTTGTTTCGCTTTGGCTCATGGTGCGACCCATTCAGAGGCGGGCGGGGAAGCGGATGCTGGTGTGCGTGGCGATTTTCGGGGCGGCAACCTTGTTGTTCGGGGTTTCGAAGAGCCTGCCGGTGTCGCTGGCGGCGTTGTTTATTGTCGGTGCGTCGGACATGGTGAGTGTGGTGATTCGCTCGTCGGTGCTGCAACTGGCGACGCCGCCGGAGATGCGCGGGCGGGTGAGCGCGGTGAATTCGCTGTTCGTGGGTGCGTCGAATGAGCTGGGCGAGTTCGAAAGCGGGCTGACGGCGCAGTGGTGGGGAGCGGTGAGGGCGGTGGTAATCGGCGGTGTTGGTTCGTTGCTCATCACGGGGCTGTGGGCGGTATTTTTTCCAAGTCTGCGGCGTGCCGATGCGCTGACGCCGGAGGCCTTGCTGGCCGCGGAGCAGGAGCAGGCGGGGCAGCGAAGTGCAAGAGGCAGCTATAATGAGAGGTGAAGTCCCGGTGTGTGAGATCTGCCGCGCATTCCACTCCCTGAAAGCGATGTAGTACAGAGGTTTGTGCTTTGATCGGTGTCCTGATCCATGGGTGAAGTACTGGTCACCGGGGGTTCCGGATTTTTCGGGGGCATTCTCAAGCAGGAGTTGCTGGCGCGCGGGTATGCCGTCACGAACGTCGACATCGTTCCGGACGCGGACGAGCATGATTTGCTCAACAGCGTTCGTGGAGATATTCGCGACCGGGCGTTGCTGGATTCGCTTTTCAAAGCAGGCAATTCGAGGCGGTGTTCCATTGTGCGGCGATGCTGGCGCACGGCTACACGGACGACGACTGCTGTGGAGCGCGAATGTCGATGGAACCCGGGCTCTTGCAGACGCCTGCCGAAAACATCGGCGTCGGGAAATTCATCTTTACTTCGACAAATTGTCTGTGGGGGCGGGGTCTCGGGCATCCGGTTCGAGAGGACGAAGCGCCGGCTCCGGTGGAGATTTACGGGCGATCAAAGCTCGCCGCCGAACAGCTGCTGTCCGAGTACAGACAGGATTTCGACGCGACCGTTCTTCGCTGCCCCACCATAATCGGCGGAGGGCGCCTTGGGCTGCTGGCGATTCTGTTCGAATTTATCCATGAAGGGCAAGACCGTCTGGGTGGTTGGCGCGGGCGCGAATCGGTATCAGTTCATCTACGCGAAGGACCTGGTTTGTGCCTGTATTGCCGCGCAGCAGATGCAAGGCTCGGAAACGTTTCACGTGGGATCGGAAAATGTTCAGTCGCTGCGGGAGATTTATGGGGCGGTCATTGAGCATGCGGGAAGCGGGTCGCGGGTGCGATCGCTGCCGAAGGGGCCAACGCTGGCGGCGATGCAACTGGCGCATGTGTTAAGGATTTCGCCCATGGGCCCGTACCATTACAAGATGATCGCGGAGGATTTCCTGTTCGACACGTCGAAGATCAAAGAGCGGCTGGGATGGCGGCCGACGCTGACGAATGCGGAAATGCTGATCGAGGCGTACGACTACTACGCAGAGCGGCGAAGGGAGATCGAGAGCCGGCAGGATGTGTCGGCGCATCGGCGCGCGTCGCCGATGGGTGTGATTCGGCTGGTCAAGTGGCTCTCGTGAACCAGTGGATCCAAGCCAAACGTGAAAGCGGAGCCGAAAGGCTCGAGGCTTCGTTTTCCGTGGGCGATCTTCTGGATCGCGCTGGTGGTGCGGCTTGCGGCGATAACGCTGGGGCACTACTACCGTATTCCACCTTACAGTCACCACTTTGGGTTCGGGTGGGAAATGGGGCGTATCGCGCGCTCGCTGGCGACCGGACATGGCTACGCAAATCCCTTCACCGATCATCCGAGCGGCCCGACGGCGTGGGAGACGCCGCTGTATCCGTTGATTCTGGGTGCGGACTTCAAGCTGTTTGGCGTCTACAGCGCGCTTTCGGCGTGGATGATCCTGGCGTTCGATTCGCTGTTGAATGCGCTGATGGTGCGGACAACCTGGGAGATCGCGGTACGCTGCTTTAATCGAAAAATTGCGGTATGGTCGGCGTGGATCTGGGCGCTGTATCCGGCGGCGATGCAGTTTGCGGTGAAGTGGGTATGGGAAGTAACTCTGACCGCGTTTCTGTTCTCCTGCATTTTGGTTTTGACGCTGCGGATGAGGAATATTGGCGGTGCGCCGGAGGAGGCGAAAGACGCGGCGAGCGCGAGGCGGTGGGCGGTATTCGGGTTGCTGTGGGGCCTGGCTACCCTGAGCAGCGCATCGATCGCCGCCTTTCTGCCGTTTTGCGGCGTATGGATTGTGGGAGGATTTTCGGGTCTGCGGCGACAGTTGCCGCGGATTGCGCTGGCCGCGGCGGTGTATGTGGCGTGCATTCTGCCGTGGACAATTCGCAACACGCTGGTGTTTCACCATTTCGTGCCGATGCGCACGAACCTGGGAGCGGAGTTATGGGCCGACAACACGCCGGGGACGAATGGGATGGTCATCGGATCGGCGGTAGCCCTGTCGAACGAAGAAGAGCTGCTGGATCGGATGGGCGAGTATGACTATTGCCGATGGCGTGGCCAGGTTGCGATGGCGAGAATTCGCGAAAACCCAGGCCGCTATCTTCGGCTGTCACTGTTCCGCTTCTATTTCTTCTGGGCCGATCTTCCACATGCTTACGCGCGCGGCAGGGAATGGACGGAGTTTCTGCGGAATTTGAATTTCCAGTTCGCGAGCATTGCCGGCATTCTGGGATTGGTGCTGGCGGTGCGGCGGCGGGTGCCGGCGGCCTGGCTGTTCGCAATGGCATTTGCGGTCATTCCATTTCTCTACTACTTCACCTTCGCGCAGGCCAGGTTCCGGCATCCGCTGGAGCCGCTGATCACGATTCTCAGCGTGTACCTGTTTCAGTCGGCGGAGAAGAGCTGGCGGGTGCGGTGGTTCAGGCGAAGTTAGGGACGGCTCTCACCACAGAGGACACAAAGAGTGCGGACAACGAGGAAGGGGCTATTCGAGTTGCGTGACGCCGACCCACTTGAGCGCAGCATTGCGGTCGGCGAAGGCGCGCATGGCGACGGGTGTGCCGTTGCGGAAGGTGTAAACGTCGGCGAGTGAAACTTCAGTCCAGGCAGTGCTGTCTTTGGCGCGAAAGCGCGCGTGGACATAAACCACGACGCGGTCGCCGTGGACGATGAAGCGGACAGGTTCGCTGGCGCCTTCGGCCCATCCCGCGCGCGAGTTGGTGAGGTAGCCGGCGACTTCGGAGCGGCCGTGATACATGCCGCCTCCGGGGAATTCAGTTGGTTCCTGCCATTCGATGTTGGGGTCTAAGGCTCGCACGGCAGCGGGGATGTCGTTGCGATTGAAGGCGGCGTAGGCATCGCGGAGCAGGGCGATGGCGTGCTGTTGTTGCTGGGAGGACATGGAACCCTCGTAGGGTGTGGGGAGACAGCCGCAAACCGCGACCGATGCGAACAGAATGGTCACCACTACCATGGGAGTTCGATGGGCGGGGAGGGCGGCAGGCCGCAAAAAATCCTAACCAAGGGGCAGGAAATATTGCGTTCCGTGGACCGGCTCAGCGAGGCGTTTGAGAAGGAGCTGGAGATCGCGGTTGTTGTTAACGAAGTCGATATCGCTGGTGTTGACGACGAGCAGATCGCTGGAGGAGTAGTGGAAGAAGAAGTGTTCGTAGGCGGCAGCCACCTGTTCGATGTATTTCTCGCTGATGGCGCGCTCGCCGGGGACGCCTTTGCGGCGGATGCGCTGCTTGAGGGCTTCAGGTGAAGCCTGGAGGTAGATGACGAGCTCAGGTGTGGGGAGCTCGGCACGGAACATCTGGTAGCAGCGGTTATAGAGGTCGAGTTCGGCGTCGGAGAGGTTGATGTAGGCGAAAATCTTGTCCTTCTCGAAGAGATAGTCGGCCACGATGGGGTTGGAGAAGTCCTCAAGCTCGCGCTGCTGCTCGTAGCGCTCCATGAGGAACCACATCTGAGTGGCGAAGCCCAGGCCCGGCTCGCCGCGGTAGAAGCGATCGAGGAAGGGATTGTTTTCCGGCTCGACGAGGCGGCGGGCATGGAGGGTTTCAGCGAGAACGCGAGCGAGGGAGGATTTGCCGGCGCGGATGGGTCCCTCGACGGCGATAAAGCGAGGCTGTTCGAAGAGATTGGCCACGAGTGAGAAAGGTGTAGCGAAGGAAATACGAAGATATCACAAATACAGCCGGTAGCCAGTAGATGGTAGCTGGCAGGCCAGCGCCTTGTAGAGAGTGGGAGTTGGGATGCATACACTGGAGAATCATGCTTGCAGAGATTGGGATTGCGGGCGCCGTAGTATGCGCGAGCGCCGCTGTGGCTACGTACGGATCACTGGCGCCGGAGTCGCAGCTGTTTGGGCGGACGATTGTGGCGGGAGGAGATGCTGCGGAGTTCGCGCTGACGTTCGATGATGGGCCGAATGATCCGTGGACGGGACGCCTGCTGGATGTGCTGGCGCGGCACCAGGCGCGGGCGACGTTTTTCCTGATCGGGAAGTACGTGCGGGCTCGGCCTGAATTGGTCCGGGAAATTCGCGATGCGGGGCACCTGATCGGCAACCACACGATGACGCATCCGTGGCTGGCGGTGCAGAGTACGGCGCGGGTTCGGGAGGAACTGGCGGGCTGCAATGCGGCGCTGGAGGACGTGCTGGGCGAAAAGGTGCGATTTTTCGGCCGCCGCATGGGTCGCGGCGTCCTGCCGTGTTGCGCGCGGCGCGGGAACTGGGGCTGTCGGCAGTGATGTGGAACGCGATGGGATTCGACTGGCGCGCAAACGCAACGGCGGAAGGGATTGCAGCGCATCTGGAGCGAGGGATCGCGCGGAATCGGCGGCGAGGGCGGGGATCAAATTTGCTACTCCACGATGGCGGGCATGTGGCGATGGGTGCGGATCGTTCGGCGTCGGTGGAGGCGACGCGGCGGATTCTCGAGCGGCACGGAGTTGGGAAGGTTCGGTACGTGACAGTGGATGCGTGGAACCAGGGAACAGGGAGTAGGGAGTAGGGAGTAGGAATCGTGTCCCATTCGTCCCAGAATCTGCCCGGAAGCCGCTTCCCTGCGATAACGTAGGAAGGAAAAAAGAGAGGGTCGTCGCGCGCATGTTTGAAGACATTCGTTATGCAGTCCGGCAGTTCCTGAAGACGCCGGGCTTCACCATTACTGCGATTCTGACGCTGGCGCTGGGGATCGGCGCGACGACGGCGATCTTCACGCTGATCAATGCGGTCCTGCTCAAATCGTTGCCGGTGGCGCAGCCGAGCGAGCTGATCCGGATCGGCGACAACGAGAACTGCTGCATCAACGGCGGCATGCAGGACGACTGGTCGCTGTTTTCGACCGAACAGTATCGGCGATTCCGCGATCACACGCCGGGCTTCTCGAACCTGGCGGCGTTCCAGGCAGGGCGGAGCCAGGTAGGCGTGCGCCGCACGGGCAGCAATCATGCGGCCGAATCGTATGGGGCGGAGTTTGTGTCGGGCAACGCCTTCGACACCTTCGGACTGAGCGCGTGGATGGGCCGGCTGCTGCGACCGTCGGACGATGTGAAGGGCGCGCCGCTGGTGGCGGTGATGAGCTATCGCGCCTGGCAGGAGAAATTCGGGAAAGATGCGTCGGTGGTAGGGGCGTCGTTCTTTATCAACGGCAACGCATTCACCGTCGTGGGCATCGGGCCGCCGGGCTACTTTGGAGAGCGGCTGACGACCGATCCGCCGTCCTTCTGGATACCCCTGAGCGACAATCCGGTGGTTTCCGGTGGCGCGTTCGATGTGCTGGAAAGCCCCCAACTGGACTGGCTGAACCTGATCGGACGAATCGAGCCCGGGGCGGACAAGAAGAAGATGGAGGCGCAGCTGCAGGTGGAGCTGCGGCAGTTCCTGCTGGATCCGGTAGCCAAGGTGCAGGCGCGCAGCGCGGGACTGATCCCAAAACAAACGCTGCACCTTTCTTATGGTGGGGGCGGCGTGCAGCAAATGCAGGACGATTCACGGGATCAGCTGCATCTGCTGATGTGGATTTCGGCTTTTGTGCTTCTGATTGCGTCGGCGAATCTGGCGAACCTGATGCTGGTACGAGCGACGGGACGGAAAACGCAGACATCTGTGCGCTCAGCACTGGGCGCTCCGCGGAGCCGCCTGGTGCGACAGGCACTGACAGAGAGCGTGGTGCTGGCGGTATTGGGCGGCGTAGCCGGACTGGCCGTGGCGTATGCCGGAGCGCGGCTGCTGCTGCATATGGTGGCGGGGAAGAGCTATCTGCCGATCGATGCGGCGCCTTCGCTGCCGGTGCTGGGGTTTGCGTTCGGTGTTTCTCTGTTGACGGGGATTCTGTTTGGGACGGCTCCGGCATGGATGACGGCGCACGCGGACCCGATCGAAGCGTTGCGCGGCGCAAATCGCTCGACGAAACACAGCGGGATGTGGACGCAGAAAATTCTGGTCGTGATCCAGGCGGCGGTGTCGCTGGCGCTGTTGTGCGCCGCCGGACTGCTGATTCGGAGCCTGACCAATCTGCAGAGTCAGCATTTCGGATTTGAGACGAAGAACCGATACATTCTGCACATCGATCCGCAGATGGCGGGTTACCAGGCCAATCAGGCAGATACGTTTTTCCGCCAACTGCACGATGCGCTGGCGACGATACCGGGGGTGAAGGAAGTGACGTACTCGCTCTACACCCCGATGGAGGGCGACAACTGGGGCGAGGGCGTGTACATCGAAGGGCAGGCGCCGGCACCGCCGGGAAGCAACTTCAATAACGCGTCGTGGGTTCGCGCGAGCGCAGACTATTTCGACAACATTGGAACGAAGATCATTGCCGGGCGGGGAATCCGTGAGCAGGACACCGGTTCGACGCGTGCCGTGGCGGTGGTGAACGAAACATTTGCCAAACACTTTTTCAAGGACGGCCAGGCGCTGGGCCAGCACTTCGGCGATCTGGATCAGAAGTACGCTGGGAGTTACGAGATCGTGGGCATCACGGAGGATACGCAGTACTGGGACCCGATGAGCCATATTCGACCGATGTTCTTTTTGCCGGCGACGCAATGGCAGCACTACACCGATCCGTCCGAAGTGATGTTCGAGAACGTGTCGCATCTGGAGATGAATGCGGTTGAGATTCAGACGGCCGGGTACGTTCCGGAGCTGGAGTCGCAGGTGCGGCGGGTGCTGTCGCAGATCAATCCGAATCTGACGATCATTAGTTTTCAGACTTTCTCCGAGCAGGTGAAGGACCGGTTCAACGACCAGGAGATTATGGTGCAGCTGACGTCAGTGTTTGGATTTCTGGCGCTGGCGCTGGCGGCGATCGGGCTGTATGGTGTGACGGCGTATTCGGTAGCGCAGAGGACGAGCGAGATCGGCATCCGTATGGCGCTGGGCGCCGATCGCGGCGGAATTCTGCAGATGGTGCTGCGCAGCGCATTTCTGCAGGCAGGAATCGGGCTGGCGATCGGGATGCCGGCGGCGATTTTCGGCGGGAGATTCATGGCCAGCATGCTGTACCACGTGAAGACCTGGGATCCGGTGGTGCTGATCGCGACCACGGTGATTCTGGCGATCGCGGCGTTTCTGGCAGCGGTGATTCCGGCGCAGCGCGCGGCGAGCGTGGAGCCGATGACGGCGCTGCGGGTGGAGTAGGAAGCCAGCAAAATTCCGGGAGTGTGATCCAGACCGCAGCAATCGGAAACGGGAAAGAGTCTAATTTCCCGGGACGACGGGCTACGTCTGTAGCTCAATAGCGATCAACAGCCCGGGTCCCGATGCTGCGGAGAGAGTCATGGAGAAGTTCAAAAGGCTGCGCGCGTGGGCTCGCGTCCCGACGGGCCCGACCGATGAAGTAAATGGAATCTGCGTCGATAACGATGGCGGAGGGAGAATGACGAGCCGTCATGCCCAGAGCGAAGACGAACTGAGGCGGGAACTGGTTCGGTTCGGGAAGTGGCTGTACAGGCTGGGATACATGCCTGCCACGTCGGGGAATTTGTCGGTGCGACTGGACCAGAACCGGCTGCTGGTGACGCCCAGTGGTGCGAGCAAGTATCTGCTGCGAAGCGGGGACATGGTGGTGGTGGATCTGGATGGGCGACGGATGGAAGGCGCGGGCAGGGCGACGAGCGAATTAGGAATGCATCTGGCGTTCTATCGCGAGCGGGAGGATGTGGGAGCGGTTATCCACGCGCATCCACCGGTGGCGACTGGATTTGCCTGTGCGGGATGGGCGCTGGACGAGCTGATTTGCCAGGAAGCGGTGATGACGCTGGGACCGGTGCCGCTGGCGCGGTATGCGACGACCGGGACGGAAGACGTGGCGGAGAGCCTGAGGCTGCTGATTCCGGCTTACGATACGATCCTGCTGGCGAATCACGGGGCTGTGGCGTGCGGGGCGACGCTGCTCAATGCGTTTCAGAAGATGGAGACGCTGGAGCATGTGGCGCAGATCCGGCTGGTCGCGCAGCAGCTTGGCGGCTACAACACGCTGGAGAAGGCGCAGGAGCTGGAATTGTCCCGCGCGCGGGAGCGGTATCTGCAGAGCGCTCTGTGACGGGTGGGAGCTCCCACAGGGTTGAGACAGCGGAGCCGATGGCCAGCCGAAAGGTGCGGCCGTCCGGTGTTCGGACCGTTGCGCCACGAATGGGCAGCTTGTTGGGAGCGTAGCTGTAGGTATAAACGCTGCCGTCGGCGAGGGTCTGCTTCGTGATCAGGCCATTGGAATATTCATTGCGGAGCAGGAGTCGCGGCGGCGTGGCGGCATTCGGTGAAGCGCTGAAAGTGAGCAGATGCTGCGTACTGTCCCAGGTGTAGTGGAGATTCTCGCCGGACGAATAAGTGACGGTGGAGAGCTGGTTCTGGTCGGTATAGGCATAGAGCACGGAGCGGCCGCTGCTGTCGTCGATGCGGGCGATGCGATCGTCACCGGGCGTGTGGGTGACGCGGAGCCAGGCGTTATCCGTTGAGGTGACCTGGAGAAGCTTGCGGCGGTCGTTACGCTGGAATTTCAGCTCCTGACCCTGGGCGTCGCGGACGCCATCCAGGTAGCATTTGCGGATGTTCACGTCGGGGGTCAGGCAGGGAAGATGTCTCCACCTGGCCGTCGTATGCTTTAACTCGTAATGAGGAAACGGCGCGGTGTGCCAGCGCATTTCGTACAGCCTGCCTGAGAAGTCCGCGTCGACATACTTGGCGATGGAAAGGTCGGAGATCCAGCGCGGGGTGCGATCGAGGACGTATTCCACGCCGTCGTCGTGGATGACCTCGATGCGGATGTTGTCGGCGGAGGCAAGATAGGCGTCATAGGAGTCGCTGCCGTTCATGCCAAAGGCATCGGGACCGCGCCAGCCGGCCCTCAGGGCTCGCTCGAAGCGGACGGGCATGGAGCCAGGCAGGTGACATCGGTGTGCCTGGTGACGAGATCACCGAGGCGCAAATCGATTTCAAATTCTTCGATGGAGTCGTCGGCGAGGGGTTGTTCGCTTCGGCGCAGGTATCGATGAGATCTCCCTCGCGCTGCAGCCCGGCAGCGGCGGAGTAACGGAAGAAGATGCAGGGGCCACCGATCGATTCACCCCACTGTGTGCGCGCGGAGTTGAGGTCGGACTCCCAGATGTCTTCGGTGGGAAGGTCCACATTGAGGGTGTCGTGCAGCAGGCGGGTCGGTCATTGTTGACGGAAAGATGCCAATAGAGGACGGCGACATCCTTGAGCAGAATGCGGCGGAGACGAGCCTGAAAGTGCTGTCTGGCGAGAGTGGGGTCGTGGCGCTGAACGAACCACGGACGGCGATCCTGCATGCCATCGGCGGAGATGATCGCGGTGCGAAGGCGATCGCGCTGGTGAATGAACCGGTCCACTTTTCCCAGACCGAGTACATGTCCGCGTCGGTGAAGCCGATGAGGAATGCCTTGGGGTCGGCGGCGAGATCGGGATGATCGTGCTTGATCTGATCGTAGAGGGCCTCGGCAATGTATTGGTGGCGGTCTTTGTCCCAGGCGGCGGGGTCGAGGGGCGTGGGAGGCAGAACGCGGACGTCCAGGGCGTATTTCATGCGCAGCCACTGAGCGAAATCCGCGATGGAGTAGGGATCTTTGTGATCGCCCATCTGGACCAGATAGATGCGGCCCTTGCCTTTCAGCTCTTCGAGACGGGCCACGGGACCCTGGTGCTTGTAATTGACGGGAGCGGCGCGGTGGTTGCGAGCAATCAGGGAGACGACGAGCAGGGTGACGAGGTTGACGGCGGCAATTCCGAGACGCAGATATTTGAACCAGGAGGTGCGGCGGACTGGGCCAGCCGATGAGGGGACCGCTGCGCCGGGATCGCAAATCGGGCAATGGCCGTCGGGCATCCAGCGCCCGCAACGGGGGCAACCTGCGTTGGAGGGCATGCGACGACGCTAGCATTGCCGACCGGCCGGCGCACTGCGACTTTCAGGCCAGGAGCGATCCGCGAATTGTGGAAAGAGGAGCGCGAGACAGGCGGGTTACAGGAACCGGATAACTGGCTGGTTTCGCTTAGTGCGGTTGTATGAACTGAT
>CAVPCB010000083.1:0-15351 GCA_963702285.1 uncultured Acidobacteriaceae bacterium
GCCTGAGAGTGACGGCCCTCCCACAACCTCCTTTCTTCAGACCAAGCCACCCAATTCGACGTGCACTGATATTCTCCTCTTTCATGAGCTTTATCAGCTGACTTGCGAGATTCTCAATCTCTCCTTCGTCCGGGCGGTTCAGAAACCTGAATCTCAAATCCAGATAATTCTGTGGTAGCTCATCACTGCTTAGGGCTGGATCAAATCTAGGAGGTATAGTATTCGAATCCGTTGGTAGTGGTGCAAGTACCAATCGCTGATCGCATGGCTCATCATGCTGGAGTAATGGAACGAACTGGTTTTCTGGGAAATATGGCGCTTTCATAATCCGCGCCTGCAAATCCTGAGTTGTGAACGATTTCCGGTCTCTCTTTAAATCTTTCAGGGACCAGATCAAGGCAGAAGTGAAGGACTTTCCGCCCGGGCGGCTCGTCAGTGAGTCTCTCCCACAAGCAGCAATGCATTCGAAACTTCTAGTGGGGTAATGTTGGTGAACATCGCAGGGCAGCAAGTTTCCTGCATAACAGCAATCAAAGATCAGTAAGACATCAGCTTCTGAATTTTTGAGAATTCGATCTACGTCATGCCATGCCGCTGCATTCCAAACAGAAAGCTCTCTGTCGGGCTGGCGATTTCTATTTCTGGATTAGCAAGTAGTGGATATGAATAGTGAGCATTAGCATGTTCCTACCCAGCCAAATGAAGCTCGCCAGGCTTCCCAGGAATGCCATGCCCCGCATAGTAGACAATGAGCATTGTCGAGTCACTGTCGAATTCGTAAACAAAGTCGAGAAGATATTTCGAGATTTGGAGGCTAGGTCGTTTGCCCCCAGATTCCGAGAGCTGCTGTTTTCTGACTGTGTAATGAAAGAGTCCAGTGAATACGCTTTCGAGTTCGTCCACTTCAGTCTTGGTACCAAGGTCATCGCATTTTTCGGCCCAGGAGACCATAAGTACTGCAGTATCTCGGTGAGGCTTCCCTGTGACCCCAAAGTCCTTCATCGTGTCGTCCCAAACAGTTTTAAGATTGGCTTCTTCCGAGGCAGCATTTGCTTTTTCATCAGACGACATCCATGACTCTGCGTTCATCCTGTCTCGTTCTATCTGCAGAAAGGACAACGGAGTCCCTTTGGTGGGACTGGAAAGCCTATTTGTTGCCTGACGAACTTGGTGGGAAAATGGTAAATTTATCGAGGTGACTCTCAAGTTTTGACTCCAAGAAATCTGTTTAGGGCGTAGGGGAAGTTGGGCGTTTTCGGCGATAAATGTGGATATTGAATGATGGTCAAGAAGACAGGGCTTACACCTAAAGATAAACAAGAGCCTGGAAAGCCTAGCCCGCTTAATCTGCGCTGATAATTTCATTCGCAGAAGGCTCTCACATTGATAGAACACTGGCGCAGTAGGACTACTCCGCGCACAGGTACACCAATACTCGGCTCGGAATGGAGAGCCCAGCAGGGCGACTAGCTGTATGCCTTGCCAGCAGCCAGAAGAACATCAAAGAAGAGATACGCTAGACACCTCTACCAGGATTAATCTGAGATGATGGCATCCAATTGTCTGGCCGGAAAATTATTTGTGACATTCCAACAGATGCATTATGTATGTGCTGGGCAGAGACGACTCGGTTAGGATTATGTTGGAGCCCAACGTACCCATGAAAATATAAAACTTTGGGGTATATTTAGTGAATCCCCTCATGTCAATCCGTCACGGCGGAGGGGCAGAATGTTATCTCCACTACTCTTGTGGAACTTCATAAATGCGAATATACATTCTCATATTGCCATGTAGGAATTTTGGGGGTGCGAGGGTTGTCCTACATTTCCAATGAATACGACAAGGACAGCGCAGTACCTATCAACACCCATCAGCTTCACGGAATCAAAAAGGGTACTTTTGGCATGACATACGCGGCTGCAGATGCCAGGATTTCATGTCGCTGAGCTCTTGTGAGCAGAGATAAGGCTCCAGAGAAAATTAATGTGAAAACCAATAGTATGCCAATGATGATTGCTGTATCTTTGCCCGATTGAATTGCACCCATCAGATGCCATAGGATATAGACGGGGATGATCAGTAGAGCCAGAACCATTGCAGTGATTACTAGCAAAGCCACCACGTCAATTCTCTTTCTGCTATAAAGCATTATTCCAGTTACGTCCGGGTCTGTTTTTCGATACAATTCCTAAAGTTTCTTCGTGAGTACTGGTCACTCAAACTGAAAGCTGACGACTAACTGGAGAACAGAACATGTACTATGAGATGATCAGTTGACAATCAATAATCCTTCCAGCTGGGTATATAACACGCACTCGTATGAATCTGGATGAAAGCTTCTGTAGAAAATTCTCTATGAAGGTATCTAGCCACGCAGTTTCTCGGCCGGGTTTGAGGGTAATAATATCTTCCTTCCAGTATATATAGCTCTCAACGGTACAGAGTGGAGCCTCTTCATCAAAGTAGCTTTTGACGCTCTGATAGTCTCGGGCAGCAGGTCGATTAAAGCTTGCGATATCGCGTGCGGCAGTGAGTAGTTGCGCTGTTTTTAGTCAGATTCCATGCATATAAAATATGAGACAAGAGTATAAAATGAGATGACCATATTCTGTAAATTTTCTCTCAATGTCGTTGAGTAGTTTCTTGCGATGTCCATTTGTTGCATCATCTTTTTCTCGGGACTTTAAGAGGCTTGGATCTTTCCCCTGATCCACCTTGTCCAGTCGTTCAAGATCTTTTTCGAGCTCCCTCAACTCATCTTGTTTGTGGAGAAGGATCCGAGCTTGCAAAAAGCCGAACTTCCGATATAGCATGAACTTCTCGTCGCAATCGAGAAGTGCTGCCAATCGAGGGTATCCTTCAGGGCAATGTTCCACTACCAAAATGTCAGAATCGTGTAAGGGCAGGAAAAACTCATATTCTATAAGTAATTCGTGTACACACAGGTTCTTATTACTGATCCTCTTGGCTGCATAATTGACTAACGGAATGATTTTAGGCTAGTTTCAATGCCTAGGAATTGGTCTTTGGGATGCCGAAAGTGGGCTATGAAGATGGAAGAAGATCAACGTTTCTGTAAATCTATATTTCAAGATTTATTTATTTGCCGAACTGGTTTTGAAGCTCAAAAACTTGGAACCTGACCATTATTATATATAGATGGAGCTGTTATAGTTGTTAGAAGTTGGGCTGTGTATAGTGACCCGACGATTTTTACAAAACCTTTTTTCCTGCCACATTGAATATCATTGGTTCCGGGTAGTACGATGGAGTTGGCTAATACTTAAGTGCTATACTCAGACTTGGTGCAATGCAGCCAATCCTTACTTGATGGGTAGAAAATTGTATGACTTTCTGACGAATGCTGGGATTGTGATACGATAATGCTTTGAGGCCTTAAGCAACGAGCCAGCCCAACCGGGTTTGTGCGTTTGTGGCCCATCTCGGGCACTTTTAGGCTTCGCACGGCCGCCTCTAAGCTCCCGAAATCCAAAATGGGCACTGCCATCTCAAAGTTACCAAATCGAATAATAATTATGACTTTGATTAAGAATCACAAATAAATGATGCGGAATCAATGTCTCACAAACCCCTTCCTACGAGTGCCAGGTTTCCCAATTTTACTTTGTAAGTAAAGTGCTATCAACGCATAAACTGCTGTCCTTACGAGTTTAGAAGTGCAGATCTGCGTTGCCGGAGCATTTTTGTTAAAATTTCTCAACTAAAGAGAGAACGTTAACAATCTTAAATTATACCGTATTACTTAGAGTAAGGTCATAATATTTGTATCCCTTCAGGAGCCATCCCGTCCCTCGAGCACTCAGGAATCTCTGATCACGGTCACGGCTCCACAGCTTGCCCACCAACCCATCAGCTTTGAAAGGGCACGGCTTTACAGTTGCGGAGAACTCGCCGGCTTTGAAGGGGCACAGCTTCAGCTGTGCCATAAGAGCTGCAAAACCAGTCCGGCTTTAGCCGCTGAGGGAAGGGTTCCGCGATCTTCATGGATTCTTCAGGCTCCGTACGAGCGCCCGTCCCCGTCGCCCAGCACCCGCGCAAAAATCGCATCCACATTCGCAAGCTGCCGCTCCAGATCGAACGTCCGCGCCAGCTTCCCCATGCTCAACAGCTTCCGTGATCTCCGCATCGGCCGCCACCAGATCGCGAAACACCAGATCGTTCTGCCACGCATTCATCGCATGCTTCTGCACCAGACGATACGCATCCTCCCGCAGCATTCCGGCTTCGGCAAGATCCAGCAGCAACTGCCCGCTGAAGATCAGCCCGCCCGTCGAATCGAGATTCTTCTTCATGCGCGCCGGATAAACCACCAGCCTCTCGATCAGATCGGCCGTCTTCGCCAGCAGATAGTCGGTCAGAATCGTCGAGTCGGGCAGGATCACCCGCTCCACCGACGAGTGCGAAATATCGCGCTCGTGCCACAGCGCCACGTTTTCCAGTGCCGCCTGCGAGTTCGCCCGCACCACCCGCGCCAGCCCGCTGATCTGTTCCGACGTGATCGGATTCCGCTTGTGCGGCATTGCCGACGAGCCCTTCTGCTTCTCGGAAAAATATTCCTCGACCTCGCGCACTTCCGTCCGCTGCAGATGACGAATCTCCGTCGCGATCTTGTCCAGCGTCGCGGTGATCACCGCCAGCGTCGCAATGTAGTACGCATGCCGATCCCGCTGGATCACCTGCGTCGCGACCGGCGCCGCCCAAAGCCCCAGCCGCGTGCAGATGCGCTCCTCCTGCCGCGGGCTGATGTGCCCGAAAGCCCCCACCGCGCCGGAAAGTTTGCCCACCCGCATCTGCTCGGCTGCCGCTTCAAAGCGCTCCTGGTTGCGCCGCATCTCGGCATACCAGTTCAGCACCTTCAGCCCGAAGGTCGTCGGCTCGGCATGTTGCCCGTGCGTGCGCCCCACTGTGGGCGTGTTCTTGAACTCCAGCGCGCGAGCCTTCAGCACGTCCAGCAGTTTCGAAATGTCTTCGCGCAGAATCGCCGACGCGTCCTTGATCTGCAGCGCCTGCGCCGTGTCCACCACATCGTTCGAGGTGAGCCCGTAATGCAGCCAGCGCGATTCGGCGCCGACCTTCTCGGCAACCGCGGTGGTGAAAGCAATCACGTCATGCTTCACCTCGGCCTCGATCTGGTGGATTCGCTCGACGTCGAAATCGCCGCGCTCGCGAATGGCCTTCGCGGCCTCGACCGGGACGATGCCGTCCTCAGCCAGCACTTCGCTCGCAACCGCCTCAACCTCGAGCCAGGCGCGAAACTTACTTTCGTCGGTCCAGATCCGGCCCATGGCCGGACGGGTATAACGCGGGATCAAGGCAGAGCTCTCCAGGAGAACTCATCATTTTATCCTGCGTAACCCGCGCCCGCACCGCCGCGACACGCCGCTTCACATCAGGCCTTCCGCCGTTGCACAGTGCGCCGAACTCGCGCGTTTTCGCAGACTGTCGACCGGAACCTTCCAGGTGTGAAACCCAACCTCCTTGATGGCTGCCAGAATCTCATCCTGCGTACCAACACCACCCAGCGGCGGATCGACCAGGGTGACCTGCTGCGATCCGTCGTCCGTCTGATGAAAGCCAGTCCGGTACTGAAGCAGCAGATCGCGATGCGGGTCCTTTCCGCGGCTCAGGAATACAAAAACAAACCCCTCGGTGTGCGTGGCCGTGGTGAACTCGACCAGGTAAAGAGAACCCTTGCCAGCATCCGATTTGCCGGAGTCCGATTCGTCGGGGGAGACAAAACCCAGTTCCACCTCGTACGGTTTCTCGCGCGCTACGTCCAGCCAGTCGCGCTGGTCCGCGGCAAGGCAATGGCCCGCATCCAGCAGTGTGTCGGGCGGCGGGCTCTCAATCTGGGCACCCACCGCAGTGCTCAGGCAAGCGAGGAGAAATACGATGATGCATCTCAAAGGCTGAGGCTCCGTGCGATGTCCTCTACTAAGATGGGAGAACGGGCAGGCGCGCTGCGCCCGGAGGAGAAATATGGCGAATGTCATTACCATTGCCAACTTTACCGAACCGCTGGAAGCCGAAATGGCGAAGTTGCGCCTGGAATCGGCGGGCATCGAGGTGTTTCTCTCCGGCGAAAATGCCCGCATCATGGAGCCGGGACTCGGGCCGCTGCAGCTCCAGGTCAGCTCCGACGATGAGGCCGACGCGCGCGCCATCCTCGCCGATCCCGGCGAGCCGGTCAGCGACGAACCCGAGGCATCGTGACACGATTATCGCTGCACGATATATCGTGCTACGATGATTCTATGGAAACTGCCGAAATACACGGAGCTATCTCTTTGGCCCGTCACGGGCAACGAACCGATCCGGGTAAAGAACCCCAGCCCCTGAGCCGCGCGCAGATGCGCCGGCTTGCGGAGTTTCGCTTTCAGCTGCGCAAGTTTCTCCACTTCAGCAGCCTCGCCGCGGGCGCGGCGGGAGTCTTCACCCAGCAATATCAGCTGCTGCAGTGCATCTGGGGCATGCCGGAGGAGCTCGATCCCACCATCGCCAACGTTGCCGCCCGGATGCTGCTCAAACACAACAGCGCCGTCGAGCTGGTCGACCGCACCATCGAGCAGGGTCTGCTGCGCCGCTGCCCCGACCCCACCGACCACCGCCGCATCCTGCTCCGCATGACCCCCCAGGGCGAAAAGCTGCTCGGTTCCCTGGCCGCATGGCACCTGCGTGAACTGGAAGAGACCGGACCGGAACTGATTCGCGCGCTGCGCCGCGTGTTGCTCACGCCTCAGGGCCCCAACGGCGACGTTCCGGCAAAGGAATCGCACCGCCGTTAATAAGCTGCAGTTGCTTCCGGGGCGCGTCGCTCAGGCGGCGCGCATCAGGCTTTCTTCGTCGCTTTCCTCGGTTTCGCCGAAGGCTTCCTGCGTAATCTCCAGGATTCCGCGAAACACAGCAAGGAACAGGATCGCCAGGGCGATTCCCATCGATACGCGCGAGAACTCCCGCAGCACACGCAGCGGCGCCTCATGCAGCAGCTGGTTGCCGATATAAGCCGCAGAGAACTGAGCCATTCCCGCCACTACCGGGAAACGCACCGCCAGTACCGCCAGCGGAAGCACCGACCCCGCTACCAGCACCAGCACCTGGTGCTCCAGACTGGCCGGCCAGGCGTGGCCGTGCAGAAGTGCCGGCCCGTAGATCGCCAACAGCAGCAGGCCGAAAAGGCAATTGCCGGCAGCAACCAGAATTTGTAACAGGCGAACGCTCATTTTCGGTGATTCGGGAACAGCGGACCGGCCACCGCGCTGCGATTCCCGCGCAAGTGCTGACCCAGGGCCTATCCGCAGTCTTTTAGGATGCGCCGCGCACCCGCCGCGTTCCTATGCATCGACAGCCGCAAAACCCTCCAACCAAAGTTGTAGAAAAAAAACAGCCTTTGTCCCGAAGACACAGGAGCCGCAATTTCCTATTCTGTCTTTGCAAATCGTAATTGCCTTCTGTGAATCCCCGGCGCTCGCTGCGACTGGGGATTTTTTTTGCCCCGGTGCCCAGCGAACTGCGACCTGTGCCCTGCGACCTGTGATCCCGGTCAGTTCGCTGCCTGCTCCTCCACCACTTCGGGAACCGGCAAGAGGATGCCGAGTTGCTCGTACACCGGACGCATCTCGCGGCGAATCGCCGGCAGACGCGACCAGAACCACAGCCCTCCCGCAACGCAGCATGACCCCGTCACCATCACCGTGCGCGGCGCGCCAATCCAGTGCGCGAGCGATCCCGCCAGCAAGCTGCCGAACGGCGCCATCCCCATGAACGCCGCCGTGTAATAGCTCATCACGCGGCCCCGCCGATCCTCCGGCACCAGCGTCTGGATGATGGTGTTGCTCACCGTCATGCCCTGCAGCATTCCGAATCCCACAAACAGCATGAGCACCAGCGAGAGCCATAGCCAGCGCGAAAGTCCGAAGAAGAACAGCCCCGCGCCAAAAACAATGGCCGCCGTCGGAATCATCTTCGTCAGGCCGCGCACCGAACGCCGCAATACCAGGGAGAACGCCGAGACCAGCGCACCCGCCCCCGCCGCGCCCATCAGAAAGCCCAGCGTGTGCGGTCCGCCGTGCAGCACGCTGGCCGCAAAGATCGGCATCAGCACCATGTACGGCATCCCCATCAGGCTGAGCAGCGCAAACAGAATCAGAATCGTGCGCACCGGAATGAAACTCGCAACATACGCCCACCCCTCGCGCATCTGCTCGACCATCGAGGCAGTCGCGCGGCGCACCGCCGTCGCCGGCACCTGCATCATCAGCAGTGAAATAATTACGGCGATGTAGCTGATGCCGTCCACCAAAAAGCACCAGCCCTCGCTCGACACCGCGATCACCAGGCCGGCCAGCGACGGCCCCACCAGCCGCGCGACGTTCACCATCGAGGAGTTGATCGCGATCGCATTCGACAGATCGTTCCTGTCCTCGACCATCTGCACCATGAACGATTGCCGTCCGGGCATGTCGAAGGCGTTAATCATCCCCTGAAACGCGCTTAGAACCAGAATCTCCGTAATGTTGATGCGGTGCGCCAGAGTCAGCCACGCCAGCAGCAGTGACTGCACCATGGCCAGCGTTTGCGTCCACACCAAAACGCGTCGGCGATCGTGGCGATCCACAATCACGCCGGCCAGCGGTGCAAGAATGAAGCTCGGAATCTGTCCCGCGAAACTCACCGTCCCCAGCAGCAGCGCCGACCCAGTCAGCCGATACACCAGCCACGCGGTGGCGATCCGCGTCATCCACGTGCCCACCAGAGAGATCGTTTGCCCGCCGAAGAACAGCCGGAAATTGCGATGACGCAGCGCCCGCCACGCGTGCGAAAAATCGCGCGCCGAACCGCTGGCGTTCTCGACATGTGCAGGGGTCTTTGGCTCGGACGGCATGCTTCAGCGGATTGGATGCTGCTTCTCGAACAGCTATGGATTGGGACGTCCGGGCTGCGGCAAAGACTCCGGACCCGGGTGTTCTGCGTCGCGAAGGATCGCCCAGTAGCTGTTGCGGGCGACCACGTGCCCGCCATAATCCTGCGTCAGCTTCACCTGAATCGAATGCAGGCCCGGCGTCAGATCTGTCGGATGAAAGCTCAGAATATAGCGATTGCGCGCATGGCTCGCCACTTCCGCAACCCGCGCTTCGAACCCCTTCTCCCGCGTGAAGGGGTCGTACTCGCCGCCGCTCAGCTCGGCCAGACTCTTCGGCGTGTTGCGGCGCATCGCGTTCACCGTCATCATCAGCGGCGCCAGAATATTCAGCTCCGTGCCGCCGCCACCGGCGTTGCCCTTCCCCCAGTCGATAATCTCCGCCTTCCCCGGCGAGAAAACCAGGCTCAGCACCAGCGTATTGCTGGTGCCAATCCGTTCCACCAGCTGCGGAATATTGAAGTGATGGCTGCCGTGATCGCGCGATTCGCTGATCAGCAGCAGAATTCGTCGATGATCCGGCGGCTGCTGCTCCAGCAGATTGACGGAATAACCCACCGCATCCAGAATCGCCGCGCCGCCGTCCCCCGCCGGCATCTGCTTCAGGTCGCGGGTCATCGTGTCCTCATCGCTCCCGAACGGCTCCACCCACGTGGCCTTTGAATCGAAAGCCACCAGCGCCATATCGCCGCGCCCGTTGCGCGTGAACAGCTCCAGCAGCGGCCCGAGCTTGCCGATCTTGTCGAACTCCAGCGGCGCATCGCGTCCCCGCTCGATGCACACCACCATCGAGATCGGCTGCGTGTCCAGATCGTCGTCCACATGAACCTTCTGCTGGACGCCGTTGTCGTAGACCGCGAAATCCTGCGGCTTCAGCCCGTACAAAACATCTCCGTTCGCCTTCTCCACCAGCGTCGGTACGGTCACGACCGTCGTGCTCACGCGAAACGTCGGCAGCTCGGCATTCGGATCCGGCGGAAAAGCCCGGGGGGCCTGCCGGGGCGAAGGTTCGGCACTGGGCTGCGCCGGCTGATTCTTCGGCTGATTCGCCGGCTCTCCCGGAAACGGCTCCGCCTGTTGCTGTGCGGCGCAAAAAGGTGCGGCAACACACAAGACCATCAGCCATTGCATCAGGATTAGCCCGCGCCGCCTCATAGCCTTCATTACATCAGACACAGACGGACGAGGCGAGGTTACGGACGGCGCAATTCCGATGGCTATCTCAGCCCAACTGCGGCCGCTGCGGTTGCGTCGGATTGAACGGCGCATAACGATCAGCCCCAGGCAGCGCCTGCGCCGGCCGCCCGTCGATCGCGTCGCGCTCGGCAAAAAACGCCGGCGTCGGATTGTAGTCGTAGTCGAACGGCAGCGGCCGCTCCGGCTTGCCGTCGGCCCGCGACGCATGCGGCAGCCCGTTCAGCCACGTGTAGCGATCCGTGATCCCCCACGTCAGCGCCGCCGTCACATTCGGCTCGGCCAGCATCGGCGTCAGAGAGTCGCGATAGGTCTTCGCCACGCCCGCATCGCGCTCCGCCACCGGCTCCGCCAGCTTGCGGTCGTTCACGTCCATCTCGGTGATGAAAACCTGCAGGTTCATCTCCCGCAGCTCGCGGATGAAGTGGATCAGCCCCTCCCCGGGCGCATCGCCCGCGCTCAGATGGCTCTGGATCCCCACTGCATCGATGGGCACGCCGCGCGCCTGCATCCGGCGCACCAGCATCATTACCTGCCCGCGTTTGTCGATGTGCTCCTGCGTATCCAGCTCGATGCCGTAGTCGTTGTACGTCAGCAGCGCCATCCGATCCGCCTCGCGCGCCGTGCGAAACGCCAGCTCGATATACGAAGGCCCAACCAGCTCCAGCCACGGCGAGTTGCGCAGCCCGTCCGGCCGCCCATCCTTCAGATCGATCGCCTCGTTCACCACGTCCCACGAGTGCAGCTTGCCCGCATAGCGTCCGGCAACCGTCTGGATATGCTGCGTCAGATACTGCGCGGCGTTCTCTTTCGTCACCGTCCCCGCGAACCAGGAGGGAATCGCCTCGTGCCAGCAAAGATTGTGTCCCCGCACCTTCTGCTCGTGCGCGAGCGCAAACACCACCACATCGTCCGCTTTGCGAAAATCGTACTGCGTCGGATTCGGCCGCAGCGCCGCCCACTTCATCGCGTTCTCAGGAACCACGATGCTGGCCTGCTCCGCCACCGTCCGCGCGTATTCAGGCTCGCCATCCAGGTAGTCCGGATTCACCGCGCAGCCCACCAGCAGCCCGCGCGCCGCCCCATGAGCGCGCAGCGAGCGAGGCCCGCTCACATCGTTCAGTGTCGGCGCCAGAGTTCCCTGCCCCATTTTCGATTTCGGCGCCTCGCATCCCAGCGGCAGCAGCGCTCCCATAGCTCCCGCCGCCGCCACAGCGGCTGAGCTGGTCAGGAATTCGCGCCGCGTCGTTGCTCCAGCGCGGCGAACCAGGCGCCGATCCTGCTCGCCCATTACTCCCCTGCCTCCGTCCGGTGCCCTGCGCCCGCCTTTCGCCACGTCTCCATCCGGTTCGTCCAGCGCAGAAAGTGCAGCAAATTCCCCTTCTCCCGCCACACAAACGCGAAAATGTCCGCCGCGCGCAGCTCCTCCGCCTTCATCCCGGAATACGTCTCGATCCGCCACTTCAGATACTCGCTGCGCCAGGGCCGCAGGCGATGGCGCCGGGTCGCATTCCATACAAATCGCAGAGATGCAAACAAAGGAGTAAGTCCTTCCTGCCCATCGCATAAAATCAGCCGCAGATGGCGCCTGCTGCTATGGCTTCCTGGAGTCTGGGCTGAGTATAACGGCCGCCCGCCGAATCACCGTTCGTCCCCGCAGGCGATGCCTCCCTGTGCCACCCACCCAACGCCTGTCACTCAGGATTGCTCCTGTCGCAGGCCTGCGTCCCGTCGCACGTTGGCGTCCAGGAAAACGCCCCAACGGCGGCATCCTATGGGAAGGCGATGGTTCAATTCATCATTCTCGAATGCGAGCGCCTCCGGATCGACGCGCACCGGATGCGGGTCATGACGATCCAAACCTCTATCGCCGCCACGCTGACCTTTTGCCGCGTCGCCGAGAACGAGGCTCGCTGGCATTCCCAGTCTCAAGCCCTTGCCTCCCTCGAAAGAATCCGGCAGTTCATCCGGACGCTCCAGCAACATATCGACGACCCGCATCACGTAGCACGTGGCATCGCCATCGAATTGCAGAATGCTCTGGAGGTGCTTAAAACAAGGGCTGACGAAGCACGTGAGCTCATCGGGAGCCGGCCAGGATTGCCGCCCTGACTCACGCCCGTGTCTCAAACGTCCATCGTGGAGTCTTCAATCGCGCGGCGAACATTGCCTTCGGCGCGCGCCAGCCGCCGCACCGCTTCCGGCTTGTCCACGTTCGCTTTCAGCATCACCAGCGCCACCGGCACACTGCGGCCCGCGGATTTGATCACCTCTACGGCCTTCTCCCGGCTCACCTCGCAGGCGCGCATCAGGATCCCGATGCCCCGCTCGATCAGCTTGGAGTTGTGCATGTGCACGTTCACCATCAGGTTCTCGTACACATAACCCAGCCGCGTCATCGCCCCGGTGGTGATCATGTTGGTGATCATCTTCTGCGCCGTCGCTGCCTTCATGCGCGTCGACCCGGAGACAACCTCGGGACCCACCTCGGCCACGATCGCCGTTTCCGCGGCATTGCCTAAAGGCGTATTCGGATTGCAGGTGATGCAGGCCGTTCTCGCGCCCAGCGTGCGCGCATACGCTACCGCCGCGACCACATACGGCGTGCGTCCGCTGGCCGAAAGCCCGATCACCACATCTTTGCGGCTCGGCCGCCGCCGCGCGATATCGCGCTTGCCCAGCTCTTCGGAATCCTCGTTCACTTCTACCGGCGAAGCCAGGGCCTTTGGGCCGCCCGCCATCTCCGCTCCGCTCCTCTCCGCCCCCCTAACTCCCCACGTGTGGCTGAAAAGTGGGGGGCTTGGCTGATCGTGTACCACAGCGAAACTATTCCTCTTTCCAGCTCTTTTGCGTCGTATTCCCATGTAGGAAGAGATAGGCATTTTTATCGAAAGAAAAGATAGCTAAGATTTGGGTGGGCTGGCCATTACTTGGCTCGCGCTGGCTGGTCCCTATCGGATAAGCATTCAGGACGCGAATAATGCTTTGAACCCGTGACCCCCATCCAAATCTGAGCCTTCCCAACTTCACTACCCGCGACGACTGTAGCAGCATGGCGTACAATGCTGTCGCACAGAGGGAGCACGAGATCATCTACGATGAAGAAGAAGAATCCACATCGGGCTCTCCCCCTCCGCAGCATACCACGTCTTCTCCCTTTCAGCCGCTGCAAATGGATTTCGACAGCTCGGGATCGGGAAGTCTATTTATGGAACACGAGCAGGATCCATTTAATACCCATGGACTCAGCAGTACAATTCAGTCAATCGTGTCAAAACCAACAAAGCAAAGGTGTTGGTGTCGTTGTAAAATCGTTTTTGATCTCGCCGCCGTTTAGTAGCATTTGATAGAATTGGCCTAGTTCGCCGCATCGGACCCTGGCCGTTGGAAGCCGGGCGGGAATGGGTGATGGCCTGCTCGGAGTCATAGGGAGCAAGCGGCACGATCGGCTGCTTGTCGGTTTTGTACAGAACGCCAAGACGATCGCCGTAGCTTCGATAGCGATCCGGCGGCATCCCAATCCATGAATCGTTCATCCCCAACGGCAGGAAAATTTCATCGCGAACGTAGCTTTCAAATGGCCGGCCGTCGACCCGTCGCACGATCTCCCGAGAATGAACCAGTTGTTGCTCGCGTCATACCGCGCACGCTCGCCCGGCGGCCAATTCGGCTCCAGGCGGGTCTGGCAGATGCGATCGATAATCTCATGCCATGTCGTCAGCGGCCACGATGTATCGACATATCGCAGGCCAACTGTATGCGTGAGTATGTGATAAAGCGTGACGGCTTCTTTACCATTCACGGCAAACTCGGGAATGTAGTCGGCGACGGGATCATTCAATCCGACACCGCGACGCTCAATCAACTGCGCGATCGCGATGGCGGCGATCGGCTTACAGGCGGAAAGCCAGAGCGTAAGCGTGCCAGGCGTCATGGCGACGCCGGGCGGGATTCGCCGATGGCGAAATCGGCGACGGTTTGACCGTCTTTGGCGACGTAAACCTGGGCGCCGATGTGGATGCCATCGGCCAATCCTTGCCGAAGAATGGCGGCGGCGCGGGGAGGGAATTCGGGTCGGACGGGAGGATCATTAGAGACTTCTCGCTCGCCTTCTGTAAGCGGTTTGGAAATCCTGAAATCCGAAATCCGAAACCCGAAAAAATCAAAAGCTCCTAAGTCTGAAATCGCGTTCGACAACCACCGCAGCTTAAGCACCGCGCAGTTCATTGAATCGAGTTGTGATTCTGGATTTGATTCGGATTTCGGATTTTGCTTCTCTTCACTCCGGCACTCTCACTCGAACCTCCCGATAAGCCGCCTTGCGCAGTTTGCGTTCGCGTTCGCGAGGAAGGTGATGCGGTCGAATATCGCGGCGGTTTCCTCGAAGAAGCGGTCGAACGATTCGCCGACTTTCGTCAGCATCCACTCTTTGATCGCGGGGTTCTGAATCGCGGCGTTTGGGGGCGGGCCGGCCGCGCGAGATTTCGCGCGCGGGCGGGAGGTTCGTCGATGCTGATGTGCAGGGCACGGGCCTGTGTCAAGCAGGCTCATATCGTGCTTGGTCATTCGAGCGGGCTGTCTGGCATACTCGGCGGCGGAACGGTAGCCGATCATCTCCACATAGGTCACCGTGCCGTTCCCGGACTCGGCGCGTTCCAGGCGCCAGCTTGAAGCGCCATTGCGGCGGCTGGCGGCCAATGACCGATTGCATCAGCACCAGAAAATCCTCGGTGCGAATGGGAAGCACATCATACCGAAGCGAAACCTGCACCGGCCCCAAATGAGAAGGATCGGCCGAGCGGTAATCCAACACCGATCTCTCGCCGTCGACCGGCAGCGGCCCAGCGTTAGGATCCGGCGGCGGAACAATGTCCGGAAGCACCGGCTTAGGCGGTTTGCCTGCGAATGCCGCCGTCAGGTCGAGGCCTTCGTTGATGGTCAGCGGGAACCATTTGGCCAGTATGAGCAGGATGCCCATGGATAGGCCGCCGATGAAGAGGGATGTGCCGATTGAGGTGGCCTGCGTGATGGGTCCCCACATTTTCCCGCCAATGGCGAATGAGCCAAAGAGCACTGTCAGGTCGAATGAAATCGCCCGGCCTTTTACCCAAAGCGGGACCGATTTCTGCGTTGCAGTGTTGAAATTGGTCGGGATGATGACCCAATTGATGCCGAGAAAAGTCATCACGATGCACGCCGCCCAAAGCCAGTGAATA
>CAVPCB010000084.1:0-51097 GCA_963702285.1 uncultured Acidobacteriaceae bacterium
GGCCGCCTTCAGCGAGGGTCAGCGGCGGGTCGGGAACGAGGGTGGAGAAGATGACGGTGCAGAGGTCTTCGAGGGGATCGAGGTTGGTCGAGGTGGTGGACCAGAACGACGAGCGTTCAGCGTTCAGCGTTCGGCGTTCAGAAGAGTCCTGGCTTTCGGCGTTCGGCGTTCCGGGTTCCGAAGGATTCTGGAGTACGGTGTTCGCCAGAGATGCAGCGGCGGCTCGGACAGCGGGGAGATGCTTGAGCGATGCGGCGAGGGCGAGGACGTCGCGGGGGCCTGCGCTGTCGAGCGAGATGCGCGCGAGGAGGCGGTCAAGGTCGAGGATTCCCTGGAGTGCGCGGCGGAGTTCTTCGCGGCGGATGAGGTCCTGGCGGGCGGTGTTGACTGCCTCATAGCGGGCTTCGATGGAGGCGGGATCGATCAGCGGTCGTAACAGCAAGGCGCGGAGAAGGCGCTTGCCCATGGGGGTGCAGCAGGCGTCCATGGTGCGGAAGAGGGTGACGTCGGGGCCGGATTCGGAGAAGAGCGGCTCGACGAGCTCGAGGTTGCGCGCGGTGACCTGGTCGAGGTGGAGGCACTCGGCGCGGGCGTAGTAGCGGAGCGAGTCGACATGAGTGACGTCGGACTGCTGCGTGGTGCGGACGTAGTGAACGATGGCGCCGGCGGCGATGGCGGCGGCGGAGTGGCCGGCGAGGCCGAAGCCTTCCAGCGAAGCGCTGCCGAGCTGGCGCTCGAGCAGCGGGATGGCGAAGTCAGCGGAGAAAACGAAGTCGTCGACGGCGGTGCGGGTTTTGATTTGCGCGAGGAGAGGGTCGAGCGTGGCGGCGTCGGTTCTGGGTCCGAAGGGGCCGCGCGTGGTGGGGAAGATCAGCTCGGCGGGAGTGAGGCGGAGGAGTTCCTCGAGTGCCTGGGCAGCAGCGCCCGCGCCGGAGAATTCGGTGGCGCGGAAGTCGGCAGTGGATAGGTCGAGGAAGGCGACGCCCGCGGTAGTGTCCGTGAGGTGGATGGCGGCGAGGTAGTTGGACTGCTCGGCGGCGAGGGTTGGATCGAGCGCAGTGCCGGGGGTAAGGACGCGGGTGACTTCGCGGCGCACGATTTTCTTCGCCAGCTTCGGGTCTTCCATCTGGTCGCAAATGGCGACGCGATAGCCGAGACGAAGGAGGCGCGCGATGTAGTTTTCCGCAGCATGGTAGGGGACGCCGCACATGGGCATGCTGCGTTCTTTGTCGCGCGCGGTGAGGGTGAGCTGCAGCTCGCGGGAGGCGGTTTTGGCGTCGTCGAAGAACAGCTCGTAGAAGTCGCCGAGGCGGAAAAAGAGCAGCGCGTCGGGGTGCTGGCGCTTGGCGGCCAGATATTGGCGCATCAGCGGGGTTTGGGAGTCGGCGTTGTCGGGCACGGAAGGCTCAGGATAACGCTCCTGAGGGGTTAGGGTTCAGGGATTAGTGTCAGCGTTTAGCGTTTAGCGGATAACGTTCATGAACCGCGACGCCGATAGACTAAGTTTCTGTGACGACGAAGCGCATAGGAATCCATTTGTCGACGGCGGGCGGGGTTTTTCGGGCGGCAGAGCGGGCGCACGCGATCGGCGCCAATACGTTTCAGATTTTTTCGTCGAGCCCGCGGATGTGGCGTCCGCAGAAGCTGCTGGGGAGCCACTGCGAGCAGATGCGAACGCTGCGGAAGGAATTTGACTGCGCGCCGCTCGTGATCCACACCAGCTATCTGGTGAATTTGTGCAGCCAGACGGAGCTTTTCCGGGAGAAATCGGTGGTGGCGTTTCGTGGCGAGGTGGAGCGGGCGCTGGCGCTGGGCGCGGAGTATCTGGTGCTGCATCCGGGATCGTGGAAGGGGCTGACGCGCGGTGAGGGCTTGCGATTGGCGGCGGAGTCGATTGCGCGCGCGGTGGACGGCGTGCCGTTCGACGGCTGCGATTTTCGCGTGCTGATCGAGAACACGGCGGGAGCGGAATTCTCGCTGGGCGGAAGCTTCGAGCAGGTCGCGGAGCTGATCGAGCAGTTGAAGGGGATTGTGCCGGTGGGGGCGTGTCTCGATACGTGCCATTGCCATGTGGCCGGGTATGACCTGGTGACCGAGCCGGGCTACGAGCAGACCGTGGAGTGGATCGCGGGGACCATGGGCATCGACGCGGTGCGCGTGTGGCACATGAATGACGCAAAGGCGCCGCGCGGATCGAAGCTGGACCGGCACCAGCATATCGGCGATGGGACGATGGGGCTGGAGCCGTTCCGGCGGCTGCTGAACGACCCGCGGTTCGCACACTGCGCGTTCATTGCGGAGACACCGGTGGATGAAGAAGGCGATGAGCGGCGGAATGTCGAGACGATGCTGGCGCTGGTGAAGCGCGGACGATCCAAACAAAAGTGACTTGCCGCGGTTCACGGCAGGAGTCCGAATACTGCCACGCCGCTCGGCGTTCCAACAAAGACTTTGCCGTTGGCGATGGCGGGCACGATGAATTTGTTGCCGTTGCCGAAGTGATCGCGACTGCCCGCCGCCTGGTTGCTGTTGTACAGCTCCTGCAGCGTGGTTGCGTCGTAGGCGTGGAGAACGGCGGGGGATGAATTTTCGACGGCCCAGACGATGCCGTTGGCAGTTCCATTGGCGCTGACGGCGGGGATAGTGCCAGGATAGGCAAACGTGTTCGCGCTCTGCGCGGTGGCGCGTGGTGGCAAGTTTCGCGTTCGCGATGGGAAACGCTTTCAGCGTGTCGCCGACGGCTGCCGTAGTAGACGGTGTTGTTGAAATACGCGGGCATGGACCAGACACCGCCGATGGCGCCGTCGATTTCCTGATAGAGCGCGCTGTTGTTTTGCGGATTGAATTTGCCCATCGCGTCGCGATTGGCGACGTAGATCTTTGCATCTTTACCCGCGCCGACGACGAGATGATGCGCCGTGCCGGCAGTGTCCGTGACGTCGGGCAAGACGAGCGCGCCTCCCGGAACCGAGATCCTCATCGGCGTTCGATTCGGCGACGGTGTTGTTCGGCTCAAAGTAGTCGGCGACGGCCAGAGTGCTGCCGGCAGTGGAGATTTTCACGAATCCGTTGCCGTAGTCGTGCTTCGTTGGAAAGCCGTTTGTGTCGAGCGTGGTGTCGAAGGTGCCGTTGGCATCGAGGAAATAGATATAGCCGCTCGGAGTCGGCGGCGAGGCCGGCGCCGGCCATCCAGATAGAGCCTTCGCTGCCGTTCGGCGTGAGGTTGAGCACGCTGGTTTGCGCCAGCGTCGATTCGCTGTAGGCCATCAGCCAGCCGGTGTACGCACCCTGATCGCAGTGCGAGGTCCATCCCAGATAAATTGTGCCGTTCATCAGCAGCAGGCCCGCGCGCTCGGCATACTGCGCCGGGATCGAAGACGACGTTGCCGCCGGAGCTGTTCGCGCCGGTGCCGGGATACGTGGCGCGAATCTCGCTGGGACTCCTGTCTAGCTCGGCGCCGGTGGTCACGTCGAGCGCGTGCAGGCGCTGATGATAGGCGCCGCCTCCGTCGATGGACATGCCGACGACGAAGATGGTGCCGTTGGGGCCGGCGTGGCGGTCGATCACCGGCGTGGAGGTGATGCCGATTTCGGGCGAGATTTGGCCGCATCCGTGATCGCCGCTGGTGGTCTCGTTCGCGCCGAGGATCGATGTCTTCCAGATCTGCACGCCGGTGTCCGCGTCGAAAGCGTAGACAGTGTCATGTTCCGTGGCGACAAAGACGGCGTTGCGCGACGAGCCGCCGGCGGTAAGGCCGGAGAGAACCAGCCGCTGCGCGTCGACTTTGCCGTCGACCCCCAGAACGCGCAGCAGGCCGAATTTCGACGAGGTGACGTTGCTCGGGGTGAGCGATGTTTCGGCGGGGTTGAGCCCGGTGCGGCCCACGTCGAAGTGATACGTGGTGACGTCAATGCCGGACGTGACGACGATCTGCGGCTGAACCGTGAGGCTCACCGATGCGGTGTGACTGAGGCTGGCCGAGGTTGCGGTGATCTGCACGGTCGCCGTTGTGGAAGCAGCGCTGGCCGCAGCGGCGAAGCTGATGGACTGCGGCGATCCCGGCGTCAGGCTCACGGTCAACGGAGTCGCGGTAACGCCCGAGGGCAGGCCACTGGCGGTTGCCTGAATGGTTGCGGAGAATCCGTTCAGCGCTGTGGCCGTTAGCGACACAGCTTGCGCGGAGCCACCGGCGGTGAGCGTGAGAGTGGAAGCGCTCGCACTCAGAGAGAAGTCAGGCTGCGGTTTCGTGCCTGATCCGCTACTGGTGCCGCAACCGGAGATAAGCAGGGCAGCTGCGGAGACCAGCAGTCCGTGCATTGCAACATAAATCGGACGATGCATGCGCGAGTCCTCCCTGGGGGAAATTTCGAGGAGCAAGCTGCCAGTGATTTCTAACGCTACCCCGTTTGAGGGTGGCCTGTCTTCAACAGCTCCTGTTCGGAGCCGGGAATTTCGATCGCGGCGTCCCAGCGGACTCCGGCAATCGTTTCGAGGGCGGCCTCGGTTTTGCGCGTAGTGAAAGCAGCAATCCACCCGCGCGGCGCAAGACGTTCAGCGGCGGTCTTGCAGGCCGCGGCCATCTTCTCGACGGCGCGGAGCGTCACGGCATCGAAGACGCGCCCCGGCTCCATCGCTTCGACACGGCCAGGCCAGACTTCCGCTTTGAGGCTGAGGGTGCGCACGGCCTCGCGGAGAAACGCGGCCTTTTTGCTCTGCGATTCGGCGAGAGTGACGGCGAGATCCGGGCGGCAGATGGCGATGGGAATGCCGGGGAATCCAGCGCCGGAGCCGTAGTCGAGCAGAGTTTTCGCGCGCTGCGGGACCTGCTTCGCGGCGAAGATCGACTCAGCGAAATGGCGGCGGATGATTTCCGCGGGCTCGCGCACCGCTGTGAGATTGATGCGCGCGTTCCAGCGCAGGAGCAGCGCGAGAAACATCTCCAGCTGGGTGACGGTGGGCGTATCGAGGCCCAAAGCGTCCAGCGTGGATCCGTGCTCGTTGTCTTTCTTCATTGCCGCCGAGTTCGTATGACCTCAGGGGCTAAAGCCCGCACTGCTTAGATCTGTTTCGGCACGAGTGAACTCGTGCCCTGATACAAGGGCGGCGGGTGAGGATTCTGCATTCCCACATCTGCCAAAACCGGGCAGATATGGGGCACCCATTGAGTCGTGCCCTGATACAAAAGCAACCGATGGCTGCGCTCCGTGCGCTGTGGTTGGTGGGCGGATATAAAACTGTTGCCTGCCGCCCTCCGGCTACCGTTAGTCGGCGACGGACTCGCGAATCATGCGCGGCTCCCACGCGGCTGCCGCATCCACGAACGACTGGAAGAGGCACTGCGCGGCTTTGCTCTCTTCGAGCACGCGCTCCGGATGCCATTGCACACCCATGAGGAACTGATCGCCGTGGACCTCAGCGGCTTCGACCACTCCGTCGTCCGGCGACCATGCCGACTTGACCAGGCCGTCGCCAAGAACGCCAATGGCTTGATGATGGCTGCTGTTGACCATCAGGACGGTGCGCGAGCCGAGACCGAGAATGCGGCGCAGGCGCGAGCGCGCGTCCAGTTCGATGGCATGCGCCTCGGCAACGGCTCGACCCGCTGTGTGATTCACGGTGGTTTTCAGGTGCTGCACAAGAGTGCCGCCGCGCCAGACATTGAGCGCCTGGAAGCCGTAGCAGATTCCGAGCAGCGGCTTATACAAATTTGACGCATCCTGCAGCAGCAGCTCATCGACGGCTTCGCGCGCCGCGTCGGCGGCGGCACAATCCGCGTCGGCATCCTCGCCGTATTTCTGTGGATTAACGTCGGCGGGGCTGCCTGGAAGCAGCACGCCTTCGCAGGAGGCCACCAGCTGCGCCACCTTCGCGGGTGAATCGCGCAGCGGCACTTTCACCGCTTCACCACCGGCGTATTCGACCGCGTGCGCATACTGGGGCCACGCTCGCTCGCTGTATTCGTGATCCGCAAAATTGGGTTCCGGAATAGCTATGCGTGGTGCTTTCATTGTTTTTGCGCCTCCTCGGTTGCTTGCAGGTCCCGAGCGATGCTCACCGCGTCCAGATGCCCAACGTCCGTGCTGTTCGCCGCCTGCGCGGACGGCGCTTCGGCACTTTTCTGCCAGGAGTGCTCATCATACAGCGCGGCGACTCGTTCCTCCAGTCGCGTTGTCAATTCGTTCACCTGTTTGGTCTTCATGCCAAGGGTTTCGATCGGCTCGCCGATGGCGAGGGTGACGGGGACGTTGTGGATGGTGTGGGTGTGAATCGGGAGCAGCTCGTGGGTGCCGATGAGAGCCATGGGAATTACCGGAAGCTGTGCGTGGATGGCCATGAACGCGGGCCCGTTCATGAATTTTGCCAGCTTGCCATCCGGGGTGCGGCCGCCTTCAGGGAAAATAAAGAGCGGCATGCCCGCCTTGAGCGTGCGCACCGCGCCAATGAGGCTGGAGATGGAGGCGCGCGGATTCGAAACGTCCACGGGAACCTGGCCGGAGCGGCCCAGCCACCAGCCAATGAAGGGGATCTTCCACAGATCGTGCCGAGCGACGATTCGGAACTGAAAGGGCAGCGAGCTGAAGATCACCGGCGTATCCATATAAGACAGGTGATTGCAGATGTAGACTGCGGGCCGGCCAATGACGTGTTCGCGACCCAGCACCGTGACGCGGGCGCCGCTGATGAAGACGCCGACGCGCGCCCAGGTTTGCGCGATGCGATGTTGCCAGGTGCCGCGCTTTTCAAAAAGCGATGCGAGAACGGCGAGGCTGGCGAAGAACGCCGTGGCGATGAAAAATGCCGGGAGGCGATAGCCGTTGCTGATGAGGCGCTCGTGCCAGGGCAGCGGATTGGGCCGGGGCGCGGTGGGGACCGTGGGCTTCATGGCACCGCCACCGCTTGGTGCTGGTGGAGGAGGGGGCGAACTTCGCCGACGAGGTAGACGGATCCTGCGACCACAACGAGGCCGTTTTCTCCGGCTTCGCGCCATGCTGTGTCGAGAGCCTCAACGCCGTCGTGAGCGGTGGTAGTGCGAACACCGGTGCTTGCGCCCGCGTGCAGCAGATCTTCTGCAGTGGCGGTGCGCGGAGATGCGACAGGCGTGACGACGACGCGGTCGAAGAGGGGGAAGAGGATCTGGGCCATTTCCTCGTAGGCCTTGTCTTTCATGCAGCCGAAGACGAGGACAGAGCACAGAGCGCAGGGCTCAGAGCGCAGTGATACCTGCCTGGTCGCCGATGCGGCGCGCTGCTCCAACAGGACAGAAATTGCGGCGCGGAGGGCCCAGGCGCCGGCGGGATTGTGCGCGACGTCGAGGAGAACCGGCGCTTTGCCGGGGAGGTGAAACTGCTCGAGGCGGCCGGGCCACTGCGTGTGGCGAATGCCGTCCTCGATCTGTGCCGGCGTGATTCTGTATCCGTAGCTGTTACGTAATTCGACGGCGGCGGCGATGGCCAGAGCGATGTTGCGCTGCTGGTGGACGCCGGCCAGCGGCGAGTCGACCTCGATCGACTGGCCTGAAACCTGGAGAGGGTAACGATTCCTCGCCGGGCCCTGTTCTTGAACGCCGATCGCCGAACGCTGAACGCCAGGTACATACTCGGCGGCATTCACGCCTCGCACATCGAGTTCTGCTGCCACTTCGCCGATGGCCTGGTTGGCCTCAGGATGCTGTGGCAGCGTGACCAGCGTGCCGTTGCGGCGCAGGATGCCGGCCTTTTCGCGCGCGATGAGGTCGATGGTGTCGCCGAGCCACTCCATGTGATCGAGCGAGATGTCGGTGATGACCGAGAGCAGCGGTTCGACGACGTTGGTCGCGTCAAGGCGGCCGCCCATGCCCACTTCGAGCACGGCAAGATCGACCTGCGCCTCCGCGAAGGCCTCGAAGGCAACGGCAGTCAGCATTTCGAAGTAGCTGGGATGCGCGGAGAGGCCGCCCTCGGCGACCAGGCGGCTGGCGCAATCGTCGACGCGGAAGTAGAGACGGGCAAAATTTTCGTCGCCGATAGGGACGCCGTCGATGCGGATGCGCTCGTTGACGCGCTCCAGATGCGGCGAAGTGTAAAGGCCAACGCGATAGCCGGCGCTCGCGAGGATCGCGGCCAGCGTGGCTGCGGTGGAACCCTTGCCGTTGGTGCCGGCAATCAAAACGGAGCGAAAACGCCGCTCGGGATGGCGGAGTGCCTCGACCAGGGTGCGCATCTCCTCGAGGCGGAATTTTCGCCGCGGCTCTCCGGGGGAGGGGTGCAGCTCACCCACCCGCGCATGGAGACTGTCGAGCGCCGCAGCGTAGGACATTCTTTTAGCGTATAGCGTTTAGCGACGGGCGGGTAGAGCGCATCCCGGGAGCGCCTCAGTCCAATTGAGTCGATCCGGAGCGGGGAGCGTCGAGGAACATGACGCTGCGGATCTCAGCCTCTTTCGTCAGCAGAATGCCGGGTCCGTGAATGGGTTCCAGTTCATTGGTTTCGGTGTTCACCCAGGCTGCGTGCTCCAAAAAGAGCGAGGCGTCGTCCGGATCGTCGGAATAGTAGCTGATCCAGCCCATCACGCTTCGTCCATCCGCAAGTTGCACCTGAGCTACGGCATCGACGTCGGTCATCACGTCCACCCAGGTTGAACTGCGTCCGGTGCGCTGCGTAAAGCGGAGTCCGCGCAATACCCCAAGAACTGAATCATGCTCAAGTAAAAAGGCTGAACCCAGCCCGAAGACGATCGGCAGCAGAAAAAGCACCAGCAGTTTCCACCAGATCGCGTCGATGGAATACGTCACATCCCCAGCAGCACTCCTGCCCAGCCGCCAGGTCACCGGGAAGGTTGTGCCGATGAGCATGATCGAAGCCAGATAGATGACAAAGCTGAAGATAAGTGCTTCGATCACGCGTTCCAGATCGGTCTGTTTCGGTCTTACCGCCAGCGTCTGCAGAATGTAGGCAGCCAAAAATCCAGGCAGCAGAATGAACAGAACCGCGAATGCCTGAAAGGTACCTGGCATCGAGCACTCTCCTGAGTGACCTTGATCTTAACGAGAGGCGGGCGGTTGCGGAATCTTAACCGGCTTCGGCAGCACCAGGTCCGCCGGTGGAGCGGGTTTATTCCGCCGCGGAAACTCGCGACGTTTGCGCGGTGCCGGCTGCGTAGCCTGCGACGTGTTGGGAATCGCCATCAGCGAAAATCCTCCCTCCCATTATCGCACCCGCGGCTATGCCGATATCCGGAAGAGGCTGCATCCCCGCTGCTAAACTGAACATGGCATGATCCTCCCCTTTGTCCGCGATTTGTTGGCGGATCTGGAGCATTCATCCTCCTTCGAACACGCAAGGAGGCACCTGGCGCTTGCCCGTGGGCGTCGACGTGTGTCCGGACTGACCTCGACCGCACGCGCTCTTTACCTTCCCCTTTTTGCGCGCGCGGCACAGGTGCCGACGGTCGTTCTGGTGGCCGATAACAAAGCCGCCGACGCGATGCACCTCGCGCTGCTGGCGGGATGCGATTTGACCGGGGCGATAGCAGCGGACCGCGTGCTGCGGTTGCCCGCGCATGACGTGCTGCCGTTTGAAAATTTGTCGCCGCATCCTGACATTCAGGAGCAGCGGGCGAAGACGCTGTGGAAGATCGCCACCGGCGAGGCGTCGATTGTGGTGGCGCCGGTGGAGGCGGCGGCGATGCAGCTGTTCGCTGCGCCGTCACTATGCGGCGCTGGCGCTGGTGCTGCGCCGCGGCGAAGAGATGACATCGAGACGCTGCTGGCGCACCTGACGAGCATGGGCTACACGCGCATGGACATGGTGGAGATGCCCGGACAGTTCACGCTGCGCGGCGGCATCCTCGATGTGTATCGCCGGAGATGGACCGGCCGGTGCGCTTCGAGTTTTTCGGCGATGAGATTGAGTCGATGCGGAAGTTCGATCCCGAGACGCAGCGCTCGGCGCCCGTGGATGAGGCGCGGCTGCTGCCGCTGACCGAGACGCCGGTCGACGGAGAGCGTTGCTGGCGGCGGTGCAATGCGCGGCTGAGCGGCGGCGCGTCGTCGAAGGCGCGGACGATGCGGGGCTGCTCGAGGACTGCGATTGCGCGCGGGAGGAGACGACGTCTTTCCCGGATGGGAGTTTTTCGCCGGCGTAGCGGCGCAGACGGCCACGCTGTTCGATCTGTTTCCGCGCGCGGGTCTTCGTGGAAGAGCCGGCGATGGTCAAAACCAGATCGATCGCTGGTGGAACAAGGTCGAGCAGCGGCACGAGCGCGCGAGCATCGGGTCGCTGATCACGCCGGCGGACATTTATCTGCGGCCGGAGAGTTGCAGGCGCAGCTGGCGTCGCATCCGGGGCTGGATCTCGATCAGCTCGGCGCGGTGGATGTGCTGGACGAGGACGAAACGCTGGGCGAGATCGAGTTCACATCGCGCCCGACGCTGCGCTTTCACGGATCGATCCCGGCTCTGATCGAGCAGATGCGCAATCTGATGAAGCAGGACACGCGCACGCTGCTGGCGGCGCCGAACCAGGGCGAGGTGGAGCGACTGGCGAATCTGCTGCAGCGAATACGAGGTGCCGTATCGCCTGGGCGTCGCGCGTCCAGCACGCCGGCAGCGAGAACATGTACGACGAGTCCAGCTATCTGGCCGGCGACCTGCGGACGCCGGTGATCGTGCGCACGGCGATCGCCAACGGAGTGAGTCTGACCGACGCGCGGCTGGTGCTGTCTTCGGCGCGCAAGGATTTATCGACGAAGCGGACGTGAGGCGCGGCCGTGCGCCGAAGAAATCGAAGACGGCCGCGTTTGTTTCGGATTTTCGGGATCTGGCGGTCGGCGATTACGTCGTGCACGTGGAGCACGGCATCGCGCGCTACAGGGCCTGCGGGAGATCGAGCAGGACGGGCATGCTGCCGCTGGAGTTGATGATCCTGGAGTTCGCCGAGGGCGCGCAGCTCTATGTGCCGCTGACGCGGCTGGACCTGATCCAGAAATATCGCTCGACCGAAGCCGGGCCGGCGCCGGTGCTGAACCGGCTGGGCACGCAGCAGTGGGCGAAGACCAAGGCGCGCGTGCAAGAAGGCCATGGAGGATATGGCCGACGAACTGCTGAAGCTGTACGCGCAGCGCAAGGCGGCGCAGGGCAATGCGTTTCTCGCCGGACAACGAATTTCAGCGCGAGTTCGAGGACGCCTTCGACTTCAACGAGACGGACGACCAGATCACGCGCGATCGCGGACATCAAGCGCGACATGGAGTCGACCCAGCCGATGGACCGGCTGCTGTGGGCGACGTGGGCTACGGCAAGACCGAAGTGGCGATGCGCGCGGCGTTCAAGGCGGTGCAGGACGGCAAGCAGGTCGCGGTGCTCACGCCGACGACGGTGCTGAGCTTCCAGCATTTCGAAACGTTCAAGCGGCGCTTCGCCAGTTCCCCGGTCACGGTCGAGATGATCTCGCGCTTCCGCACGCAGAAGGAGCAGAAGCAGATCTCGAACAGGTGGAGACGGGCAAAGTGGACATCCTGATCGGCACGCACCGGCTGCTTTCGAAGGACATCAAGTTTCAGGACCTCGGACTGCTGGTCGTCGACGAGGAGCAGCGCTTCGGCGTGCGCCACAAGGAGCGGCTGAAGCAGATGCGGCGCGAGATCGATGTGCTGGCCATGTCGGCGACGCCGATTCCGCGCACGCTGCACATGTCGCTGGTGGGCCTGCGCGACATGAGCGTGATCGAAACGCCGCCGCAAGGATCGCATGGCGATTCAGACGGTGGTGGCGAAGTTCGACGAGAAGCTGATCCGCTCCGCCATCGAGGTGGAGATGGAGCGCGGCGGCCAGAGTATTTCGTGCACAACCGCGTGGAGACGATCTACGAGATCGCGGCGAAGATTCAGGAGCTGGTGCCCGCAGGCGCGCATCGTTGTTCGGTCACGGCCAGATGGGCGAGAACGAGCTGGAGAAGGTGATGCTCGCGTTCATGCATCACGAGTACGACGTGCTGGTGGCGACGACGATCATCGAGAACGGGCTCGACATTCCGCTGGCGAACACGATCCTGATCAATCGCGCGGACCGGCACGGGTTTGGCGAGCTGTATCAGCTGCGCGGGCGCGTGGGCCGATCGAATCGGCGCGCTTATGCGTATCTGCTGATTCCGCCGGAGCAGGAGCTGACGGAGATCGCGCGGCGGCGGCTGGCGGCGCTGAAGGAATTCTCCGATCTGGGTGCGGGGTTCAAGATTGCGGCGCTTGACCTGGAATTGCGCGGCGCGGGCAACATGCTGGGCGGCGAGCAGAGCGGGCACATCGAGGCGGTCGGCTTCGAGATGTACACGTCGATGCTGGAGGAGGCGGTGGCAAGCTGAAGGGCGAAGAGCGAGTGGAGCGGCCGTCGGTGCAAATGTCAACCTGGGCATCTCGCTGCGCATCGACGAAAGCTACATCGCGGAAGAGAACCAGCGGCTGCGCATGTACAAGCGCATCGCGGGCATCGATGGCGAACGCGCGCTCGACGAGGTGCGCGCCGAGCTGCAGGATCGCTACGGCCCGCTGCCGACCAGCGTGGAGCACCTGCTGCAGGCGGCGCGGCTGCGCATTGAGTGCGAGAAGATCGGCGTGGCGCAGGTTGACCGCAAGCGCGACCAGCTGCACATCCGGTTCACCGAGACGGCGGCGGTTGATCCGGGGCGGCTGATGAAGCTGGTTTCGAAGAATGCGAAACGCGGGGCGCAGTTTACGCCGCAAGGAGTGCTGCGGTTCCCGCTGGCGGCGACCAAGCCGGACGAGGTGCTGCTGGAGGTAAGGGCACTCCTGGAGGAGTTGGCGCTGCAAACGGCGGCGGTTTAGCGGGTCACAGCCACTTCAGCAAATCCCCAAAGCTCTCCACCTCCAGCAAATACTGCCCTGCGGGCGCCTCGTCGCGCACCTCATGTTCCAGCACCCAGGTATGCGGGTGGTGGATGTACACCGCGTGCAGGCCGCAGGCCAACGCGGGTTGATGTCCGACTTGGGACTGTTGCCGATCATCCAGGTGGTGTGCGGAGCGAGTTCGTACTTGCTGCAAACGTCACGGTAGGCGTCGGGGTCCTTTTCGCGCGGAACCTCGACGGCGGTGAAGTAGTCGCGTAGGCCGGAGCGGGCCAGCTTGTCGATCTGCTCGACCTGATTGCCCTTCGTCATCAGGATCAGCTTGTGCCGCGAGGCCAGAATCGGCAGCGTCTCGGCGACGCCTTCGAGCAACTCGATCTCCTGGTCGGCGATGGACTGCGCGAATCTCATGATGCGCTCGTGTTTTTCCGGCGTGATCGGCCCCGTCGACAGGCGCTCGAAGCAGGTGACGAGGGCGCGGCGAAAACTGACCAGTCCGTAGCCGTGCTGCGGACGTTTTCGCGCTCGACCTCGTTGAGTTTTTCGCGGACCTGCTCGCGCGAGTACTCCTTGTGGTCGAGGTACGAGATGAACGCGGCGATGGCGCGCTCGAAGTAGATGTTGTTCTCCCACAGCGTGTCGTCGGCGTCGATGAGCAGCGTCTGGCCGGGCGCGAATTGGGTCTCTGCGGTCATCTCTAAAAGCAGGCTACCAGCAAGGGAAACGCATCTAACCGAGCCGAGGCACAGGCCCGTCGAAGACTACAACAAAGGTGTTAGAGACGACCGCAACACTATTCGAAACAGCGGGTTAACCTCAAGTTACGCTGTGGATCTCCATGCCCTGGCTCGACTTTCTATCGAATGATGCGACCCCACAATCCGCTGCGCTATGCCCTCCCTGGTCCTGCTGACCTGGGCATGCCTGATCTTCGCCTGTTCTTCGGCTCGCGCTGACGCCTCGCTTCTGCTCGAGGAGCCGTTTGGGAAGTTCGGCGCCATGAATCCGACCGGTCACGCGGCCATCTGGCTCGATCAGGTCTGCGCCGACTCACCGACCCACCTGCGTGCCTGCAAGGAGGGCGAAGCGGGCGTGGTGCTGAGCCGGTATCACCGCGTCGACGGCTACGACTGGCTGGCGATGCCACTGCTTGCGTATCTCTACGCCGTCGATGACGCAGCGGAGATACCCGACAGCGCAACGCCGAAGACTGGAGCTGAAGCTGCGTGACGAGTATCGCCGCGAGCATCTGCTGGATCTGGTGCCCGACGATCCGAACCATGAGATTCCCGGCGGGGAGTGGATCCAGCTGGTGGGCGCGTCGTACGACCGGCGCATCTGGGGCTTCACGGTGAACACCACGCCGGAGCAGGATGCTGCGCTGATCGCGCGGTTCAACCGGCGGCGCAATATCTCGCACTTCAATCTGTTCTTCAACAACTGCGCCAATTTTTCGCAGAAGATTCTGAACTTCTACTATCCGCACTCGATCCACCGGAACTTCATCGCCGACGTGGGCATGATGACGCCCAAGCAGGCGGCCAAGTCGCTGGTGAAATACAGCCGCCGTCATCCGGAGATGGAGCTGCACGCCTTTGTCATTCCGCAGGTGCCCGGCACCATCGCGCGCAGCACTCCGGTGGATGGAGTCATCGAGTCGCTGGTGAAATCGAAGAAGTACGTGCTGCCGCTGGCGTATCTGAACCCCTGGGTGACGGGCAGTCTGGTGGCGGCGTATTTCGGTGGCGGGCGCTTCCATCCCGATCCGCATGCTGCCGTATTCGATCCGGAACTGGCAACGGCTGAGGGGCCAGCTACACGGGCGACCGAGCAGCCGGCGGCCGGCGTGCGCGACGTATCGAGCGACGATTTGCCTCGGCCCTAAGTCGCCGTTTCCACTCGCCGCATTGCGGCGTCAACCCACCAGAAATCGGGCAGGGAGCTCGGCTCGGATCTGCCCGTTGGCGCTCCTGTCGCGTATCATCGATTGTTTGCCTCAGGAGGATTCATGCGCCAATCCGTGGTGGCTGCCGCTTGTTTGTCGATCGCTCTCACCCTCACCTGCGCCGCGCAGTCCAGCGCGCCCGGCGCCAGCGAGCAACAATTCAAGCCGATTCCGGGCTACGACGCGTCCGCGATGGACAAAACTGCGAACCCCTGTGTGGACTTTTATCAGTACGCCTGCGGCAATTTCGCGAAGCTGCATCCGATCCCGGCGGACATGCCAGTGTTCGGTGAGTTTGTGAATCTCTTCGAGTTCAACACCGAGGCGCTGCATGGGCTGGTGGAAAAAGCTGCTGCCGCGCACGCCGCCGCCGGCACCAACGAGCAGAAGATCGGCGACTACTACTCCAGCTGCATGGACACCGACGCCATCGACAAGCGGGGTCTGGCGCCGATCCAGGGTGAGCTGGACCGCATCGCGGCGCTGAAGTCGAAGGAAGAGCTGCCGGCGCTCATCGCCCACCTGAACCGCGAGTCGGTGGGCGTGTTTTTGGATTATGGATCGCTGCAGGATTTCAAAGACGCGACGCGGGAGATTGCCTACATCGACCAGAGCGGGCTGGGGCTGCCGGAGAAGGACTACTACCTGCGCACCGATGAAAAGAGCGCAGAGCTGCGTAAACAATATGTGGCCCACATGGCGAACATGCTGAAGCTGCTGGGCGACGCGCCGGATGCGGCGCAGGCCGAGGCGCAGAAGATCCTGGATCTGGAGACAGCGCTGGCAAAGGCATCGCAGGGCGTAGTGGAGCGGCGCGATCCGAAGAACATTTACCACATGATGACGCTGACCAGCTTCGCGGCGACCGCGCCGGGTCTGGACGCGGCGAAGTACGTGCAGCTGATGGGGTCGCCGTCGATCGCCGAACTCAATGTCATCGCTCCGGATTTCTTCCCGGCTCTGAACAAGGCAATTGCGGACACGGATCTGGACACCCTCAAGGCCTACATGCGCGTGCATCTGGCGGACTCGTTCTCGATGCGGCTTCCGCAGGCTTTCGACGAGGAGCACTTCGACTTCTACGGGCGCAAGCTGACCGGAACCCCGGAGGAGGAAGCGCGCTGGAAGCGCTGCGTGCAGGGGACCGATTCTGCGCTGGGCGAGGCTCTGGGACAGCTCTATGTGGCGAAATACTTCACGCCCGATATGAAGGCCTCGACGCTGCGCGAGGTGCACGACATCGAAGCGGCGATGGGCAAGGACATCGACCAGATCGACTGGATGAGCCCGGAGACGAAGGTCAAGGCGAAGGAGAAGCTGCACGCGGTCGCCGACAAGATCGGATATCCGGACAAGTGGCGCGACTATTCAAAGCTGGAGATCAAGCCGGACGATGCGCTGGGCAACTCCATGCGGTCGCGGGAATTTGAGGTGGACTACCAGCTGAACAAGATCGACAAACCGGTGAACCGGCAGGAGTGGCAGATGACGCCGCCGACGGTGAACGCCTACTACGATCCGTCGATGAACGACATCAACTTCCCCGCCGGCATTCTGCTGCCGGCGTTCTACGACAAGAATGCGACAGATGCCACCAACTATGGGCATATCGGCGCTGTGGTGGGCCACGAGCTGACGCACGGTTTCGACGATCAGGGCGCGCAGTTCGATGCCAAAGGCAATCTGCACGACTGGTGGACGCCCGCGGACGAGAAGAATTTCGAGCAGCGGACCGATTGCATCGCAAATGAGTACAGCCAGTTCACCGCCGTGGACGACGTGAAGGTCAACGGCAAGCTGACGCTGGGCGAGAACACCGCGGACAATGGCGGCCTCCGCCTGGCCTTCATCGCCCTGATGTCGCGGCTGGCCGAGGGGAAGCCTTCAGCCACGACGGCCGAGCAGAAGGAGGAGGCTTCGCTGACGCCGGAGCAGCAGTTCTTCCTCGGCTTTGCGCAGAACTGGTGCAGCAGCGATCGGCCGGAATACCTGCGCATGATCGCGCAGACGGATCCGCATTCTCCCGGTCCGTTGCGCGTTCGCGGGGTGATTGTGAACATGCCGGAGTTTGCGCATGCGTTCGGCTGCAAGGCGGGAGAGCCGATGACACCAGTGAAAAGCTGCCGCGTGTGGTGAGAAACCGATAAGTCGTTTTGATGAGAGTTAGCACGCGATAGTAGTATAGACACTCAACCTAAGTAACTCTTTTGTTGAGACCATAAGTAGTTATTTCTCCTTGCTCCAAAATGATACTTTCGTTTACTTTCGGCCCACCAAGTCTGGAAATCTTTGTGAATTTTGCAATCCCACTTTAGAGTTAGTCTCGGGCTGCGTCGAATGACGCCACTGAGGAAAAAGCCCGATGAAAAAGACCCTTCGCATTGCCGTTTTGTCCACCACCCTTGCTCTTTGCGCCGCCCCGGTCTTCGCCGACCCAACCGGAACCGATCCGCCGCCGCCCAAGCAGAGTGGTAACGGCACTCTGTCCATGGGCAGTCTCATTGTTTCGATTTTGACCGGCATCGCCGGCTAGACCACAGCCTGCACGCGAGTCCGCCCGCGCGCTCCCGGACCACCGCAATCCCCGCGGATGTCCGGGAGTGGCGTATCTTAAGGATGCAGGGCGGACCGGATGCACTTCTCAGCACTCTTCATTTTCTTTTGGATCGCAGGGCTTGTTCTGAATCTGGCCCTGCTTTTTGTGTTGGTCTTCCGCCACCGCTGGCGCCAGTTCCCTGTGTTTACCACCATGCTGACCTTCACTTTGGCGCGGTCGATTGCGCTGATGGTCATCTACCAGCGTGGCTCAATGCATTGGTACACCGTCGTTTATAGCGCAGCCTACCTGATCGATTTCGCCCTGCAACTGGGGGTGGTGCTGGAAATTGCCCGGATTCTGCTGCGGCCAACCGGTACCTGGGTCCAGGACGCACGATCGCGCATTGCCACGCTTGGCCTGGCGGGGATTGGGGTGGCAGGTCTGTTCGCCTGGTGGATTGCCCCACCCGGTTCGAACGTCCTGCGCACGTGGCAGGTGCGCAGCAACCTCTTTACCTCGATGGTGATATGCGAGTTATTTATTGTTATGGCCTTTACTGCCAGTCGGCTGGGTCTGGGTTGGCGAAATCACGTGATGGCAATCGGTCAGGGACTAACTGCCTGGAGTACCCTGATGGTCGCGAAAACCGCACTGGAGAGCTTTCTCGGCACACAAATCCACTATCTCGATCTGGAACAGGTCCGGAGTGCGACCTACATTGCGGCAATCTTCTGGATGATTGTGCAACTTTGGCGGGATGAGCCTGAACGTAAGCCAATTTCTCCCGATTTACATGAATATATCCTTGCGCTCCACAGAAGGGTCGAGTACGATCTTCGGAGACTTGACGCTCGACATTAGTGGTCCTGTCGCAGTGGATTCGGGGGCCTGGAGGCTCTCCTGACAGAAAGGCAGTTCCGTGCTGGCTTACCTCCTCCTGGGTGCAGTTGTAGGTTGTCTGATCGCGGCTGCTGTAAGAGCCCAGTTGTCGGCCATTCGGGTCGACCGGCGCAGTTGGCAGGATTTGGTTTCCCAGCTCAAGCGAATCGAATTTGAACGCGTCACTTCCGTGGCGCGTGACTATCTGGAACCAAGAGAAGGTCAGATCTCTCTCGAGCCCACCGATATGTGGCTCATGCTGGGGGGGCGTGACGGTCTGCGCCGCATGCGTGAAAATGCGAAGCTGATGGTCCTGCTCGCCGCCCACGCCCAGCAATGGAATTTCGATGAAGGCGTCATCGTCACCGAGCGCATGCGCCGCGATGCGGTCCGCCTGCGCAGCGCCATCCGCCACATCGAGCTGGCCCTGACCTTCCATCGGGTCTTGCGCCGCTCCGCTACTCTGATCCCCTTCTACCTGCACGAGGCAGCTTCGTCCTACTACCTGATGCGGCAGCGGCTGCTGGCCCTTTATCAAACCAGCCATGCCGGACTCTATCCGCAGCTCGCCGAACTTCTCTAAAGGACAAATTTTCCTGGACTTGCTCAGGTGCGCAGCTTGCCGCCCTGCGCTTCCAGCCCCGCAATCACCTGCTGCGACCAGCGCTGCACTTCCTCGTCCCGCAGGGTTCGCTCGTGGGACTGAAAGACGACGCGCAACAGCAAGGAGTAGTGTCCGGCGGGTACGAGTTTGCCCTTCGGGTCGCGCAGAACTTCTCCCGGCACGAAGCTGCGCAGTTCCGGAATGGCGAGAGCTTCGATGGCCGCAGCGAGCTTCGCCCAGGTGACGCTGTCCGATAACGTCACGGAGAAATCGCGCCGCACCGGCTGATAGCGGGAAAGCTCTTCAATGACTGGCTGGCGCAACGCCTGCTTATAGAGGCGATCGAGCCACAATTCGCCGATCCAGACCGCTTGCTTGAGCTTGCGGCGCTCGGCTTCCGCGGGATGGAGCTGGCCGAACCAGCCCATCGTGGCGCCGTCCAGCACAGCGCGCGCACTGCGGCCCGGATGCAGCCAGGCCGGCATCAGTCCGGAATCGGCCGGGAAGCGGTCGACGTAGAAGGAACGAGACGCGAACTTGCCCAGCAGCGTTTCAGCAAGGCCCTTGAGGTCGTAGAAGTCGGCGGGTTGCGAGCCGAAAGCCGGGCCTGTCGCGCCGAACGGCGAGCGATGGACGCTCGTCGACGCGTTCCGAACCGCCGCTGAAGACGGTGCCCATCTCGAACAGTGCTGCGCCTTCGACGTCGCGGCTGATGTTGAGCGCGAGCATGTCGAGCATGCCGGGCAACAGCGATGGACGCAGCATGCCGGCCTCCTCGCTGAGGGGATTGCCGAGCGCGACGAACGCGCCAGGCTCGCGGACGAAGCGCGCTGCGGCGTCGGCTGAACAAAAGCTCGAGGAGATGGCCTCGTTCCAGCCGAGCGCGAGCAGGGTGCCGCGCACGGTGCGTTCCTTCTCGGCCCACGGCAGCTCGACCACGCTGCCCGCGAAGGAGGGCAGCGTGTTTTTGAAGCGGTTGTAGCCGTAGACGCGAGCGATCTCTTCGATCAGGTCGATCTCGCGTTCGAGATCGAGCCGCCAGCTGGGCAGCGTAACAGAATAAAGGCCGGTGGCATGGCGCGCGTCCGGCGCGGCTTCTCCGAGAACTGCGCGCGATGGATTGAGATCCTGCGGCGCGGGGACGGCGGGTGCACGGTGCTTCTGTTCTTCAACACCGCAGCCCAGTCGCGCCAGAATGTCCACGGCCATCGGAGCGGTGATGCCAGCCGGATCTTCGGTCGGACCCAGCATGCGGTGCACCTCGCTCAGGCTGAAGGTGACGCTGGGCCGCTTCGCCGTGCGCGCGACGGCTTCGGGAATGACAACGTCGACCAGCTCGCCTTCGGGATAACCGCCCGCGGCGAGAATGATCTGGCTCACGAGCGCCGAGGCGACGGGCGGCGCGTTGAAGTCGGCGCCGCGCTCAAAGCGATGCGAGGCGTCGGTGTGCAGAAGATGGCGCTTCGAACTGCGCCGCACAACGCCGGGATCGAACCACGCCGCTTCGACGAGGATGTTCTTCGTTTCGGCCGTGATCATCGTGTCCCAGCCGCCCATGACGCCGGCGATGCCAACGAGCTTTCTTCTCGTCGGCGACGACGAGATCGTCGGGATCGAGGGTGCGCTCCACTCCATCCAGCGTCCGCAGCTTCTCGCCCTTGCGAGCGCGGCGGACGATGATGCCGCCCTCGAGCTTGTCGAGGTCGAAGGCGTGCGTGGGCTGGCCCATGGCGAGCGTGCACGTAGTTGGTGGCATCGACGGCGTTGAAGATGGGCTTTTGTTCGAGCAGGCGGAAGCGCTCGGCAATGATGCCGGTGGAGGGAACGATCTTCACATCCCGCAGCACGCGCGCGGTGAAGCGGCCGCAGAGCTTCGGCTCCTCGATGGAGACGGGCACTGGCCGAGCGGCGGACTTTGCAGCCGGCAGGTGGACGTCGAGCGGCTGCAGTTCCAGGCCATAGATGGTCGCCGCCTCGCGCGCGATGCCGTAGTGGTTCATCGCATCGACGCGGTTGGTGGTGATGTCCATTTCAAAGAGCGAACCGAATTCGCCCAGATCGAAGACGCCTTCGACAGCGATGCCGCGGAGGGTGAGGTCGTCGGCGAGGGCACGGTCTGAAACCGTCAACCCTGGAACGTATTCGCGCAGCCAGGAGCTAAGGATCCTCATGCGAATTGCTCCAGGAAGCGCAGGTCGCCCGAGTAGAGCAAGCCGATATCCCCGATGCCGTACTTCATCATCGCGATGCGGTCGATGCCCATGCCGAAGGCGAAGCCGCTGATCTTCTTCGGGTCGTAGCCGGGCTGCTTGCCCTGCACGAATCCGAAGACCGCGGGGTCGACCATGCCGCAGCCGAGCAGCTCAATCCAGCCGGACTGTTTGCACTTGCGGCAGCCCGAGCCGCCACAGAAAGGGCAGCTGATCTGCACGTCGGCGCTGGGCTCGGTGAAGGGGAAGAACGACGGAAAGAAGCGCGTCTTCACGCTTGAGCCGAAGAAGGCCTTCATCGCGAAGTCGAGCGTGCCCTTCAGATCGCCAAAGGTGATGTTGGTGTCGACGCAGAGGCCTTCGACCTGGTGGAAGATCGGATAGTGCGTCGCGTCGGCGGCGTCGTTGCGATGCACCTTGCCGGGGATAATGATGCGCACCGGCGGCGGCTGCTGCTCCATGGTGCGAATCTGCACGGGCGAGGTGTGGGTGCGCATCAGCAGGCGATCGCGCAGCGGCTTGCGCTCCTGGCCGGCGACGACGAGCGTGTCCTGGGTGTCGCGCGCGGGGTGGCCGGGCGGGAAGTTGAGCGACTCGAAGTTGTAGTAGTCGGTCTCGACTTCGGGGCCGACGCCGACCGAGTAGCCCATGCGCTGGAAGACGGCGACGATCTCGTTCCAGGTCTTGATCAGCGGATGCTCGGCGCCCAGCTTGCGATGCGTGCCGGGCAGCGTGATGTCGAGGCTTTCGGAATTCAGGGCCTCGGCGTCGAGTTCACCTGCCCCAGCCTGCTCCAGGCGCTGCTCGATCTCTGCTTTGAGAGCGTTGAAACGCTGGCCGATCAGCTTCTTCGCGTCAGGCGGCGCAGACTTGAGCCACGCGTCGCTGATGGCTTTGAGCCGGCCCTGCTTGCGGCCGAGCCAGGCGAGCCGAAACTGCTCCTTGTCGTCGGCGGAGCGGAGGGCAGCGGCGGATTTTTCGACTTCGCGCGCCACTTCGGCGAAGGCCTGGTCCAGCTCCTTATTGCTATAGCCGCCAAGCGGCGGAATTTCGTTCTCCTGCATGATTCTCTTGAGGATAAATCACGAGGCAGGGTACAGGGCGCAGGGTACAGGTCGCAGGAAAGGCCGGCGAGATTCGAATTTACGCTGGAATCGGGATCTCAGTAACGCGGGTTGTCGGTTCCGGAACCGGCTCTCCATCCGCCCGCAATCCTTCGATATGAAACTCGATGCCCTCGCGCATGAGTTGCTCAGTTTCTTCGAAGGTCGTGCCGGCGACGCCCAGCCCAGGCAAATCAGGTGCATAAGCGCTCCATCCTGTTTCCGTATGCTCGAAAATCGCCGCGAATTTCACGGTTCCGTCCCTCGGAAAGCTCATAATGCAGAGACTAGACTAATACCATGATCCGCACTTACCAGGGCGTCGCTCCCACTATCCCCGCCACTTGTTACATCGACCTCTCCGCGCAGGTCATCGGCGACGTTGTTCTGGGCGAGCACTCCAGCGTGTGGATGAACGCGGTCCTTCGCGGCGACGTCCACTCCATCCGCATCGGCGCCCACTCCAACGTGCAGGATTGCGCGGTGCTGCACGGGCAGCGCTACAAGTATCCCGTGATCGTCGGCGACTGGGTCACCATCGGTCACAACGCCACGGTGCACGGATGCGTGATCGAGGACGTCTGCCTCATCGGCATCGGCTCGACCATCCTGAACAACGCACGCATCGGCGAAGGGTCCATCATCGCTGCCGGCGCGGTGATCCCGGAAGGCATGATCGTGCCGCCGCGCTCGCTGGTGGCCGGCGTTCCGGGCAAAGTGCGGCGCGACCTCACCTCGGAGGATCGCGAGGACATCCTCATGTACGCGCGGAATTACCTCGACTACACCAAAACTTACCTCGAGGAAACCAAGCCTGCGCCCATCCGCGGATTCATCGAGGAAATGAAAATCGCGAAGTAGCGCGCGTCCCGCGCCGGAGGCTCCCCTTTACCGAAGCCTTCGCTCGGGCGAAAATGGCAGAGAGGTCAACAACGGTCTTATGCCCCTTTCCGGCGAAGCCATTCGCATGATGAACCTGGTGGACGATGCGGCGACCACAATGCGCCGCCTCCTGTCCCTCGTGCCCACGATCCCACCCGAAGAACGCAAGCGCGTCAGCGACTACCTGAAGGCTTCCGAGCCGAGCGCCGAGCAGGTGCAGGCGGCTCTGGCGCCCACGAAGTAGCGCCTGCCTTTTCGAACATCGCCTCCAGGCCGCGCGGTCCTGGCCGAGGCCATTTCCGGGTGATGCCCGCCTCCCGGCACACGGCCGTCACAAATCCACGTGGCCGCACGGCTTTCCCATCCCAACGAGCTCCGCCGGGGTCTACCCTGTAGCGGCCGGATTGGAACCCGCCGCCCCTCCGCCGCGTATCTGAAAGCACCAATGCAGAGCCTTGCCGACACTTTCGGGCAGGTCTTTCTGGCCATCCGCGCCAACAAGCTGCGCTCGTTTCTCACCATGTTCGGCATCGCCTGGGGCGTTGGCTCGATGCTGTTGCTCATCTCCGTGGGCGAGGGCTTCCGTTCCGGGCAAAAGCGGCAGTTCGCCGAGCTGGGCAACGACGTCATCATGCTGTGGAACGGCAACATTCCGGCCGTGCCCGGCCAGCACGCGAACATGCGGCCCTACTACCTCACCATGTCCGACGTGAACGCGGTCCGCACCCAGGCTCCCGACGTCCGCGACGCGACCGCGATCCTGAGCCGCAGCGACATCAAGGAGCAAAGCATCTGGGAGACGGCCGGCGGCCAGGTGCAGGGCGTGGAGCCGCAGTTCCAGACCATCCGCTACCTGCCCATCGCACAGGGCCGCTTCATCAATCGCAACGACCTGGAGGACAAGAGCCGCGTGATCGTGCTGGGCGAGAAGAGCGCGAAGCTGCTCTTTCCCGGTCATCCGGCCGTGGGTGAATGGGTCACGCTCAACGGCACGCGTTTTACGGTGATCGGCGTGGCCGACCACGTCGGTCACGGCGACAACGACAATCGCAGCCAGCAGGTTTACATCCCGCTCCCGGTCATGATGGAGATGTTCGCGCTGAACTGGGGCAACAATCCGCAGGATACGATCAACACCATTCAGTATCAGCCCACGGTGGCGGCCCAGCATGCGGCTGCGCTGCACGAGGTGCATGAGATCATCGCGCGGCGCCACGGCTTCAACGCCGAAGACGCCGACGCCTTCAATGAGTGGGACTCCGTGCAGTCGCAGCAGATGGTCGCCAAAATTTTCAACGCCATGGACATCTTCCTCGGCGGCGTGGGCCTGGTCACGCTGGCACTGGGCGCGGTGGGAATCATCAACATCATGCTGGTCTCGGTTACCGAGCGCACCAGCGAGATCGGGCTGCGCAAGGCGCTCGGCGCGACCAAACGCAGCATCCTGGTGCAGTTCTTCCTCGAGGGCCTGACGCTCACCGGCGTCAGCGGCCTGATCGGCATTGCCGGGTCGGCGTTTTTCATGTGGGTGCTGCAGCGCCTGGTCGGGCAAAACATGGAAGGATTCGACCCGCCCCGCCTGCAGGCATGGTCGGCGGCTCTGGCCATCGTTTCCCTCACCGTCTGCGGCATCGTATCCGGGCTCTATCCCGCCGCGCAGGCGGCCGCGATGGAACCGGTGGAAGCGCTGCGCCGCGAGCAATAGCAATAAGGAGAGCCGCCATGATTCGCGATATATGGGCACAGGCGTGGGAGGCGATGATCTACAACCGCCGCCGCACCTTCATCACCGTGATCGGCATGGCGTGGGGCATTGCCACCGTGGTGCTGTTGCTTGCCTACGGCGCCGGTTTCGGCCGGGCAATCCAGGCGATTTTTGCGGAGTGGGGCACGTACCTGATCGGCGTGTTTCCCGGCCGCACCTCGCAGCAGGTGGGCGGTTCCAAAGCCGGCGTGCAGGTGCGGCTCACCCAGGAGGACGTCGAGCGCCTGTGGGCGACGGTCCCTGGCGTCACCCACATTTCGCCCGCGATGTTCAAGCAGGTGAACGTAGCCAGCGACGAGCACATGTACAACTGGCAACTGAACGGCTACCGCGCGGAAATTTCCAGTGTGCTCAAGCTCGACATCGCACAGGGCCGCTTCTTCACCGACAAGGACGATCAGGACCGCGCCCACGTCGCCGTGCTCGGATCGGAGGCCAAAACAAAGCTTTTCAATGGGCGGTATGCGATCGGCCAGCGCGTTCGCCTGAATGGGATCGGCTTCACGGTGATCGGAGTGCTCGATCCCAAGATGCAGGCGGAGGAGGACGACGTCAACCGACAGGTTTACATTCCCTTCAACACCTTTCAGGACTTCGGCGATACCAAATACCTGGGCGGTATCTGGCTCAACTATCACGGCGACAACCAGGTGGTGGAGCAGGCGGTGCGCAACACGCTGGCGGCCATGCACGATTTCCTGCCGTCGGATCACAACGCCATCTTTGTCGCCAACCTGATGCACCAGCTGAAGCAGTTCCAGATCATCACCATCGCACTGGAGGCGTTGCTGCTGTTCATCGGCGCGCTGACCCTGGGCATCGCCGGCATCGGCCTGATGAACATCATGCTGGTGGCCGTGCAGCAGCGCACGAAGGAGATCGGCATCGAGAAGGCTCTGGGCGCTCGGCGCCGGCACATTCTCTTCCAGTTCCTCTCCGAAGCGCTGGTGATTGCCGGCGCCGGCGGCGTGCTGGGCATCGTGCTGGCCTATGCGGTTTCGATCGGAGTGGGGCGCATCACCTTCTACAGCGCGATGGCGACTCATGCGGAGAACGCCGACATCCGCTTGTTGATATCTCCGCTTTCCGTGCTCCTGGCGACGGTGATTCTGGGGGTCGTGGGGCTGGTGAGCGGGATGATTCCGGCGATTCGCGCGGCGAATCTGGACCCGATCGAGGCGTTGCGCTATGAGTAACGGTTTTGGGGCTGTTGGCGTTCCGCTTTGCGAGACTGTTCAGAATTGGACAGCGGAGGTGTCCATTTAAACGCCTTATTTGCCGATTGTTTGATCATTTCGGCCATTTGAGGGCCTAATTCTACAGATTTTGGAATTTTTCTGAGACGGCCGGTACCTCAATTGATTACCACCGTCCGCCGCTAATGACCGTCTGATCAAGGGGTTATGCAGCCATTTCCATTTTCGGTAACCGACGTGACCCCACTATGAAAAAAAAGGTTGACCCGGTTTCCCCTGAAATGTATTTTCAAACTGTTGATTTTGACCTGCCGGGTCCGCCGCCCTTATCGCAATCCGGTCAGCAGAAGAGAAATTGATCCCTGGAGCGCACGCTCTCTCTTCTGCACGATACGGCGACGGCTCGACGAGTTGAGAGAGACGATCCGCACTTAGCACGTTTTTTCAGAGAGGAAAAAGGTGATCAAATTTCCCGGTTGGCGCGTCTAATCTGTGTAGCTTCCGGGATCCCCTTCTTCCCAAAACCTGCTGTGGGCCGTAGCTGGTTCAGCGGTTCTTCTGTGGTCGAAAGCGGTCGGACACAAACTAGTCAAAAGCAAGGAGACACTCTCATGCGTTCAGAACTTATTTTTGGTGCACTCACTCATATCAGCAATCGTTATCAGCTGTGCCAGCTCGCTTCCAAGGCGACGCGCAAGCTGCACAAGCCGAACACTCGTCTGCAGGACACGATGAACGACGTGCTCCTCCGCTTCCGGGAATCCAGCCCGGCAGCGGCCGCGCCGGTAGCCCGTCACGAACCTGTCGCCATCTCACAGCACTCGCAGCGTCGCGCCGCATAGCGCCGGCGCACGCTGCCTGGGTGCGGCGTGTGGCCTTCCGCCGCCCCCTCCATCGGTTAACATAGAGCCTGAACCCCCACTCCCTTCTGAATTCTCCCTTCCCGCTTCAAAATTCCCTCCTCGAAAGCTCACCGCAGGTGACTGATGACCATCGCAGAACTCAAAGAAAAGAACATTACTGAACTCAGCCGCATCGCGCGCACCCTTGAAATCCCCGGCTCCAGCGGCCTGCGCAAACAGGACCTGATCTTCAAGATCCTGCAGGCGCAAAGCGAAAAAGAAGGCCACATCTTCGCCGAAGGCGTGCTGGAAATCCTGCCCGACGGCTACGGCTTCCTCCGCTCCCCGGATTACAACTACCTCCCCGGCCCCGACGACATCTACGTTTCGCCTTCGCAGATCCGCAAGTTCGACCTCAAGACCGGCGACACCATCAGCGGCAACGTCCGTCCGCCGCACGAAGGCGAAAAATACTTCGCGCTGGTCAAGATCGAAGCCATCAACTTCGAGTCGCCGGAAGAGACCCGCAACAAGATCCTCTTCGACAACCTGACGCCGCTCTATCCCCAGGAACGCATCAAGATGGAGACGGTGCGCGAGAACATCAGCGGCCGCGTCATGGATATCCTCACGCCCATCGGCAAAGGCCAGCGCGGCCTGATCGTCGCTCCGCCGCGCACCGGCAAGACCATGCTGCTGCAGTCCATCGCCAACTCCGTCACCACCAACCATCCCGAAGTCGTCCTCATCGTCCTGCTCATCGACGAGCGCCCGGAAGAAGTCACCGACATGCAGCGCTCGGTCAAGGGCGAAGTCATCAGCTCCACCTTCGACGAGCCCGCCGCCCGCCACGTGCAGGTCGCCGAAATGGTGATCGAGAAGGCCAAGCGCCTGGTCGAGCACAAGCGCGACGTCGTCATCCTGCTCGACTCCATCACCCGTCTGGCGCGCGCCTACAACACCATCGTGCCGCCCTCCGGCAAAGTCCTCTCCGGCGGCGTCGATTCCAACGCCCTGCAGCGGCCCAAGCGCTTCTTCGGCGCGGCCCGCAACATCGAAGAAGGCGGCTCGCTCACCATCATCGCCACCGCGCTCGTCGACACCGGCTCGCGCATGGACGAAGTCATCTTCGAAGAGTTCAAGGGCACCGGCAACATGGAAATCATTCTCGACCGCAAGCTCGTCGACAAGCGCGTCTTCCCGGCCATCGACATCCAGCGCTCCGGCACCCGTAAGGAAGAGCTGCTCATCCCCAAGGACGAGCTGCAGCGCACCTGGGTCCTGCGCAAGGTGCTCAACCCGCTCTCCCCGGTCGAAGCGATGGAGTTGCTGGTCAGCCGGCTGGAAAAGATCCGCAACAACGCGGAATTCCTCGTCAACATGAACCAGCTGTAACGGCTCGGCCACTCCCGGCCGGAGACAGACGAAACGTTTGTCCTCCCGCCCGCACCATCCGAAAGCGGACGCTGGCGACAGGATCACGACTTTGCGCGTCCGCCAGCGTGTGACAAAAGAGGTGGCAAGCGCCGCTCGACCATGCCTTATTCTGAAATGGAAGACCGGAGCCACACCCCCATGGCGCAACAAAGCTTCCTCCCCGGAAGCGATTCCTTTGCCGCAACAGCTGCCCCCGACGGCCGCTACGGGGCCTTTTTCGATGACGATGGCGAATCGGCGTATTTTTACGCGCTCGACCTCGACTCCGACGACCTGATTCTCGATGCGGTCCGCGTCTACGATAAGGCTCGCTTTTCGCACCGCAAGCGGCACACATCGCTGTCGATCGAATGGTCGCCGGACGGGCGAAAATGCGCGCTGCTGCTCGACGGCGTGCCCCAGGCTGCGTTCGACTTCGAAGCGCAGCGGGGATTCTCGCGCAATCATCTGCCCGCGCCGGTTCGCCTCAGCCGCAACAGCTGGCCGGGGTCGGATCATTCCTGGTCGGACGCCGCCGTGGACTGGCTGGACCTGCGCAAGTCCGCCTGACAGGCGCCGCCAACGATCCTGCATTCACCGAATCGATAACAGAACCGCGATGTACTGCCGGACTTTGGTGACCAAACTGGCGGTCGCTCTCGAATGAAATTCTGCACGACGGCCCGCCCAGTCCAGGCTCTTCAGTTGATCCACCAGAACCGCTCCCTCCGTGTTTCCGAGCGCGATCGGCAATGCGAACGGATACGGCTTTCGTTTGCTGGTTAGCGGGCACACCACAGCGAGGCCGCTGGCGCGGTTATAGCGCGTGTCCGTGAGCACCAGCGCAGGCCGCCGCTTTGCCTGCTCCCGGCCCACCTGCGGATCGAAGTCCATGAAGACGATGTCGCCTGCTTCGGGAACATATGCCATTACCAGTCCACCGCTTCGCGACCAATTTCTGAACCAGTCGAAATCTCTTCATAGCGATTCTCTGATGTGATTTCAGACACCAGACGTGCGAGCGACGGGGTCTTCGCAGCGCGGTACAATTGCACCGCACCCTCGCTTTCAACGTCGATTTCCAGCGCGTCGCCCGCCTTGAGGTTTGCCTCTTCGGCAATGTGTTTGGGGATTCTGACTGCCAGACTGTTCCCCCACTTAAGCATCCGAGCCTGCATCCCGTTCACCCCGGAGGCAACCCGTTCCCGCCTCGTAGATACATTGTATCATTTTCAGGCACGGCGCCAGGCAGGGCACGCCACGCGTCCGCCATCCGGGGGCGCGCGCCCTGAGACAGATCGGCGACGATCCAGGCCAGCTTCCTCGCGAACTTTTCGCAGAACCCCATCGCCCGGGAATGAGGAGGCATTAGTCCGATATTTTATTGCGATCCGCGCTTGCCGGTTCAGTAGGCCTGCAGCGCCTCGATGGGCAACCGCACCTGGAAGCACGTCTCGCCCGGCTTCGACTCCACATGAATGTAGCCGCGATGCTGCCGCACGATCCGCTGCGCGGTATCGAGCCCCAACCCGAGGCCGTCGCCCGGCGCCTTGGTCGTAAAGAACGGCTCGAAGATGCGCGCCTGGATCTCTGCCGGGATTCCCGGACCGCTGTCCCAAATCTCCACCACGACAAAGTCTCCGGTCAGCTGCACGCTCAACACGATTTTGCCAACGTCGTGCATCGCGTCCAGCGCATTTTCCAGCAGCGCCATCCATACCTGGTTCAGCTCGCTGGCGTAGGCCGAAATGCGCGGCAGGTCCGCCGCATAGCGCCGCTCGATCCGGACCTTGTCCGTGCGGGATTGCAGCATCGTCAGCGTCGTCTCCAGCGATTGCGGAATATCGATCTCCTGAATCGGCGCCTGATCCATCCACGAGTAATCCTTCACGGCGCGAATCAGATCGAAGATACGATTCGTCGAGTCCAGCATCGCCTGCGCCATGCGCTCCGTCCGCGCCGTCGACGCAAACTGCGACAAAATCACATCCAGATGCTGGCCGCCCAGCAGCTCCGACAGCTCGTCGAGGTTCTCCGTCGTGATGCCCAGCTCCGCGAGATCGGGCGCGACCTGCCAGGTCTTCTCCACCCCATGCTCGCGCAGCCAGCGTTGCAGCAGATCTTCGCGCTGCGCCTGGGTGACGGAATTAATGGGCCGCCGCCTCGCCTGCTCCTCCATGCGGCTGCGCCACGACCGGATGTTGTCCAGATGGGCGCTGTCCAGGCACAGGCCGCCCAGCATGAACTTCTGGTGCCCGTAGGTCTGCAGCTCCTCCATCAGTCCCGAGGCCGCGCGCTGCGCCGCCGACGCCGGATTATTCAGCTCGTGCGCCAGATTCCCGGCAAGCTTGCCCAGCGCGTTCAGCTTCTCCGTCTGCTGCTCCAGGCGCGTCATCTCACGCACCCGATCCAGCAACACCGAGACACACCGCTGCGCCATGGAGGGAATCGCCTGCAGCATTTCCGGAAAGACGTCGCGATCGATTTGCAGCGCCCACATATCTGTCGCCGCGAATCCCTGGCCGCCGTGCGTCTTCATGCGCGAGAAGGGAAGCACGCCGGTGATCTGCCCCGCGCGCCCGACAAACAGCGCCAGGCCGCCCTGCGAGCGGCGCACGTGCGCCTCGCCCTTCAGCAGCACCCACATCTTTGTCGCAGGATCGCCTTCGCGGAAGACCAATGTCCCCGCGGACACGCACACCTCTTCGCCGTGCGTCGCCAGCCATTCCAGCTCGCCGTCGGTGAGCCCCTGCAGAGTCTGCACGCGCTTCAGCGCTTCCACGATTTCCCCGAGCGGGGTCTTCAGCGGCTTTCCAATCAGAGCTTGGGGTGAAACTGACACATCGGTGGCTGTCATCGACTCCATATGCCCTCCCTTGGGGGATACCCGATGCGTTCCGGGCGGGTGAGAAGGGGAAAGGGGGCCCGCTACAAGGATGCTAAATGACTGACTCCTGACGCGCGCTTTTTGTGACTAATTCGCGTGCGGACGGTGCGCTTCGGCCTGCCGGCGCGGCGTTTTATCGATCAGCGCGTTCAGCCGGTCCGCATCCACCGGGGTTCGTGAGCGCAGCATCACGCTCCCATCCTCATCCAGCAACAACACCACAAATTCGGCTGGCGCAATGTGAAATTTCGTGCGCACAGCCTTCATCTGGTCGCCGCTCAGAATCGTGTACGGCGAATCCGCCGGCGTCGAAACGTTGTGGCCATCGGGCACGATCGGCGCGTACAGCACAAAGCGGTCCATCATGTCATCGGCCGCCTCATCCAGCCGCGATACCTGGCCCTTGAGCCGTGCATCGTCGCCGTTCGCGCTGAACACCAGCAGCGGCCGGTAGCAGTCCTTCATCGCATCCAGCGTCTTTGGAACCACGGCGCACGTCAGCTTCGCCTGAGCATACCCGCTGCCGCCCAGCGTGGCCATGACCACTGCGACCATGAAAATGCGTCCAGTCATGCCGACCCGCAATCCGCGTGCTGCGCCCTGAGATCTGCGCTCTGTGCCCTGCCCTTTAAGCGTTCACTGTCTCCGCGGATGCCGCCGCCGGTTGCGGTACGCCGTCCTTCACCACCACCGGATCGAGGAACGGCATCGCCGCCCGCAGGCCCGCGCCCACTTCCTCCACCAGCAGCCCGGCTTCCTTCTTCCGCATCTCGGTGAAGTTTTTGCGCCCCGTCTTGTTCTCCTCGATCCACTTCTTCGCAAACGTGCCGTCTTGGATCTCGGAAAGCAGCTTCTTCATCTCGGCACGTGTCTGGTCCGTCACGATCCGCGGACCCGCGGTGTAGTCGCCGTACTCAGCCGTGTCGGAAATCGAATAACGCATGTAGGCCAGGCCGCCGCGGTACATCAGGTCCACGATCAGCTTCAGCTCGTGCAGGCACTCAAAATACGCAATCTCCGGCTGATACCCGGCCGCGACCAGCGTGTCGAATCCGGCCTTCACCAGCGCCGACGTGCCGCCGCACAGCACGGCCTGCTCGCCGAACAGATCCGTCTCGGTTTCCTCGGCGAACGTCGTCTCCAGCACGCCGCCCCGCGTCCCGCCGATGCCCTTCGCGTAGGAGAGCGCCAACTCCTTCGCCTTCCCCGACGCGTTCTGTTCCACAGCAATGAGACAAGGCACGCCGCCGCCCTCGATGAAGACCTCGCGCACCCGATGGCCAGGCCCCTTCGGCGCCACCATCGAGACATCCACTTCCGCCGGCGGCTTGATCTGCCCGAAGCGGATGTTGAAGCCGTGCCCGAACATGATGCGTCTTGCCCTTCTTCATGTGCTGGGCAATCTCTTTGGCGTACGTCTCGCCCTGCGAGTGATCCGGCGTCAGGATCATGATCACGTCGGCCCACGCCGCGGCCTCGCTCACCGGCATCACCTGCAGGCCGGCCTTCTTCGCTTTGTCGACGGACTTGCTTGTCGCCGGCAACCCCACGCGCACATCCACGCCGGAGTCCTTCAGGTTCAGCGCATGCGCGTGTCCCTGCGAACCATAACCAATCACTGCAACCTTCTTCTGCTGGATCAGCGACAAATCCGCGTCGCCATCGTGATACGTCTTCGCTGCCATTCGTGTCCTCGTTTCTGGGAAATCAAAACCTTGTCAACCCGACCGGAACGTCGCTTTCGCAGAACGGCGACCGCATTGCGCTGCTCCCTATCGGCTACTCCCTACTCCCTGCTTTAGAACCCCGTCTCTTCCGCCATCAGCACATCGCTGGCACTGGACTCTTCCTCCGCCTTCACTTCGTCCGGCGTCTCCAGCCCCGGCACCCGCATCGCCTCCAGCACCTTGCTCGTATGCTGGCCGCGCCGCATCACCATGCGCCCCGTGCGCGTGATCTCGAGGATGCGATCGCCGTTCTCGTTCAGCACCTGGATCAGCCCCTCGATCTTGCTCTCGACGCCGGTGATCTCGATCATCAGCGACTCCGGCGCCAGGTCCACAATGCGCGCGCGGAAGACTTCGACCAGTTCAAACACCATCGACCGCGTCTTCGGCGTGGCCGCCACCTTAATCAGCGCCAGTTCGCGCGCCACGTGCGACAACTGCCCGACGTCATCGACCTCGAGCACATTTTCCAGTTTATAGAGACTCGCCGCGATGCGGTGCCCCGCGGTCGGCGAGGCCTCGCAGACGATCGTCATGCGCGAGACGCCGATACGCTCCGAGCGGCCCACCGTAAGCGAAACAATGTTGATGTTCAGCCGGCGGAACAGCGACGCAACCCGCGTCAGCACGCCCGGCTTGTCTTCCACCAGTGCAACAAATGTGTGCAGCATAAAATCCTCATGCAATCTTCGTTAAGGCAGAACGGCTGTTCGCTAACCGTTCCATCGCTAACCGCTTCACTGCTGACCGTCGTATCGCTGGCCGCTTTTCCGCTGCTTCACTTGTCCTGCGCGGTTTCGACCAGCGGATTCTCCGGCCGCCGAATCATCTCGTGCAGCGCCGAACCCGCCGGAATCATCGGATACACCGAGTCTTCCTTCTCCACCAGGAAGTTGATCACGTACGGCCCGTGGTGTTCGCGCGCCTCCCGAATTGCCGGCAACAACCTCGCTCGCGATTCTTCACTGTCTTTCCGGAGATTCCATGCGCATCGGCCAGCTTCACGAAATCCGGACTCAGCAACGGCGTCGACTCGATAATTCTTCTCGTAGAAAAACTCCTGCCACTGCCGCACCATGCCCAGATAGCCGTTGTTGACGATCGCGATGTTCAGGTCCAGTTCTTCCTGCGCTGCCGTCGACAACTCCGCCGCCGTCATCTGAAAGCCGCCGTCGCCCGCAACCACCCACACTTCTTTGTCAGGACAGGCGAACTTCGCGCCAATCGCCGCCGGCAGCGCGAAACCCATCGTGCCCAGCCCGCCCGAAGTGATCAGCGTCCGCGGCTCATCGTGCTTGTAGTACTGCGCCTCCCACATCTGGTGCTGGCCCACATCGGTCACCACGATGGCCTTGCCGTCCGGTGGCCTTCCACAAATCATGGATCACATGCGCCGCGTAAAGGTGCCCGCTGTCCGGCAGGTTTTTGATGTCCCTCACTGCGCACTCGCCCTTGCTCGCCTCAATCTCCTTCACCCACGCGCTTTCGCTTTTTGTATCGCGCGGCGCGAGGTGCGGAAGCAGCGCCTCCAGCGCTTCCCTCAGATCGCCGATCAGCGCAACGTCGACTTTGACATTTTTGTTGATCTCCGCCGGATCCACTTCGATGTGAATCTTCTTAGCACTCGGCGCATACGTCGCCAACGTCCCCGTCACGCGATCGTCGAAACGCATGCCGCACGCAATCAGCAGATCCGACTGCTGGATGGCGTGATTCACCCACGCCTCGCCGTGCATGCCCATCATGCCCAGCGACAGCGGATGCGACGCCGGGAATCCGCCCAGACCTAACAACGTCAGACGCCACCGGAATCCGCATGCGCTCCGCCAGCGTGCGCAGCTCGCGTCGGCCCGCGACTGCAAAACGCCGTGCCCTGCAAGAATCACCGGCTTCTTCGCGTTGCGAATCAGTTCCGCCGCCTGCAGAATCGATGCCGACTCGGTCTTCAGCATCGGGTGCGGGCGATGCGGCTTCGGCGCCGCCGCGGCAAAGTCGAACTCCGCCGAGGCCTGTTGCGCATCCTTGGTGATGTCCACCAGGACCGGTCCAGGCCGCCCGGACTTCGCTACGCAGAATGCCTCGCGGATCGTCCGCGCCACGTCTTCGGCGCGCGTCACCACGATAGTTGTGCTTCGTCACCGGCAGCGTGATGCCCGTGATGTCCACTTCCTGGAACGCATCCGTCCCCAGCACCTTGCTCGAAACCTGGCCGGTGATGCAGACAATCGGCACCGAATCGAGCATCGCTGTCGCAATCCCGGTCACCAGATTCGTTGCGCCCGGCCCCGACGTCGCCACACAAACACCGACCTTGCCCGACGCGCGCGCGTATCCATCGGCCATGTGCGCCGCGCCCTGCTCATGCCGCACCAGCACATGGCGGATGGGAAACTTCCGCAGCGCATCGTACGCCGGCAGAATCGCGCCGCCCGGATAACCGAAAACCACATCGACGCCTTCGCCTTCGAGCGTCGCCCACATAATCTCGGAGCCAGTCAGTTTCGTTCCCGCGAGCTTCGTCGATGTTGGCGTCTCTGCGTGCTGCGTTGCCGCTGTTGCCGGCGCCGCGTGCGCCTGCGTGGTTTGCGATGAATGCTCTTTGCCGTTCCCATGTTTGCTCCTCGTTATAGTGCGCTCTGGGGAACGCGCTTCGTTTCATCCTATTCCCTACTCCCTACTCCCTACTCCCTAGTTGGTGACTGCGCCCTGCGACGCCGACGAAACCGTGTCCGCATATTTCTCAAACACCCCGCGCTTGAACTTCGCTTCGGGTTCTTTCCATTGGGCGAGCCGCGACTGCAGCTCCGACTCGGAAATCTCCACATCCAGCCTGCGGTTCGGAATGTCGAAGTGAATCGTGTCGCCCTCGCGTACCGCTGCGATCGGCCCGCCCACCGCCGCTTCAGGAGCCACGTGGCCCGCCATCAGCCCGCGCGTCGCGCCACTAAAGCGCCCATCGGTCAGCAGCGCCACCGTATCCGTCAGTTCCGCAATCCCCGCCACCGCGCCCGTCACCGCCAGCATCTCCTGCATGCCCGGTCCGCCCTTCGGGCCCTCGTAGCGAATCACCATCACATCGCCCGGCTTGATCTGCCCCGCCTCGACCGCCTGAAACGCTGCGTGCTCCGAGTCAAAAACGCGAGCCGGTCCGCGATGCTCAAGCCGTTTGTGCCCCGCCACTTTGATCACGCATCCATCCGGCGCCAGATTGCCTTTCAAAATAACGAGCCCCCCGGTCGGCTTCAAGGCCGTTTCGCGCGTGTGGATCACATCCTGCCCGGACGTCTCCTTCGCCGCCGCCGCTTCTTCGGCCAGCGTTTTGCCGGTCACGTTCAGGCTCGATCCATTCAGGAGACCCGCTTCGATCAACCGCTTCGCCAGCAGCCGGCTGCCCCCGCGGCCTGATAATCCGCCGCGACGTATTTGCCGCCCGGCTTCAGATCGCACAGCAGCGGCGTCTTCGCGCTGATGCGGTCAAAATCATCCACGGTGAGCTGAATCCCAGCTTCATGTGCAATCGCTAAAAAGTGCAGCACTGCGTTCGTCGATCCGCCGCTCGCAGCCACGCTCGCAATCGCATTTTCGATCGCCTTCGGGGTGATGAACTGCGACGGCTTCTGCCCTTGCGCACCAACTCCATCACCAAACGGCCCGCCTCGCGCGACGCCTCCAGCTTTTCCTCGAGGAACGCCGGCACGCCCGATAGCCCAATCGGCGAAATACCCAGGAACTCGCACGCCATCGCCATCGTGTTCGCCGTAAACTGTCCGCCGCACGCGCCTGCGCCCGGACACGCATTCGCTTCGACGGCCTCAAGCCCCGCGTCATCCAGCTTGCCCGCCGCATGCGCTCCCACTGCCTCGAACACATCCTGCACGGTCAGATCTTTTCCGTTCAGATGACCCGGCGCAATCGATCCGCCATACAGCATCAGCCCAGGAATATCGAGCCGAGCCAGCGCCATCACCGTGCCCGGGCATGTTCTTGTCGCAGCCGGCAATCGCAACCAGACCGTCAAACTGATTGCCGCGCGTCACCAGCTCGACAGAATCCGCAATCACCTCGCGGCTGATCAGCGATGCCTTCATGCCCTCGGTGCCCATCGTGATGCCGTCGGAAATGGTTACCGTGTTGAACTCCATCGGCGTCCCGCCGGCCTCGCGCACGCCCTGCTTCACAGCTTCGGCAATCGCGCGCAGATGAAAATTGCACGGTCCAATCTCGGTCCACGTGTTCGCGATGCCAATGATTGGCTTGTGCAGGTCTTCCGGCGTGAACCCCACGGCGCGCAGCATCGCCCGCGCCGGCGCGCGGCTCGGCCCCTCCGTCACCGCAATGGAATACAGCTTGCCCGAACCGTTGCTTTTTCCGTTTCCGCTCATGCCTGCGCTTGTTCTCCAACCCGCGGCTTTACCCAGAAGGCCGCATCGTGCTGTTGTTCGTATTTGTCCAGCTCCCCCGCATGCCGCAGCGTGAGACCAATGTCATCGAGCCCCTGCAGCAGGCAATCCCTTCGAAAGGGATCGATGCTGAAGCTCGTTTTGAAACCCTCGCCGTCGCCGATCGTGTTTTCTTCCAGCGATACCGTCAATTTGTAACCGTCACGGCTACTTGCCCGGTCCAGCAGCGCCTGCACTTGCTCTTCCGGCAGCGTAACCAGCAAAATGCCGTTCTTGCCCGCGTTCGAGTGGAAGATATCCGCGAACGACGGCGCGATCACGCAGCGGAAACCATAGTCGCTCAGCGCCCAGGCCGCATGCTCGCGTGACGATCCGCAACCGAAGTTTTTCGCTGCCACCAGAATCTTCGCGTCCTTGTACTTTGGATTGTTCAGCTCGAACGCTGGATCCTTGCGCCAGTCAAAAAACAGAAAATTCTCGTAGCCAGTGCGCTCAATGCGCTTCAGAAACTGCTTGGGGATGATCTGGTCGGTATCGACATTAACCCGATCCAGCGGCATCACCGGCGAAGTGAGAGTCCGGAACTTTTCCATTACGCCAGCACCTCCGCTCCCTTAAATTCCCATGTCCGAACATCGGTGAAGTGCCCCATCACCGCGGCTGCCGCGGCCATCATCGGGCTCACCAAATGCGTGCGTCCGCCCTGTCCCTGGCGGCCTTCGAAGTTGCGGTTGCTGGTCGAAGCGCAGCGTTCGCCCGGCTGCAGAATGTCAGGATTCATCCCCAGGCACATCGAGCACCCCGGTTCGCGCCACTCAAACCCCGCTTCTTTGAAGATCGCGTCCAGGCCTTCCTTCTCCGCCTGGGCTTTCACCAGCTGCGATCCCGGCACCACCATCGCGCGCACATTTTTGTGGACATGGTGCCCGGCCACCACCTTCGCCGCTGCCCGCAGATCCTCGATCCGCGAATTCGTGCACGATCCGATAAACACGCGGTCCACCGCGATCTCCTCCATCGGCGTCCCGGCTTCAGGTCCATGTACTCCAGCGCCCGCGTAAACGCCCGCCGATCCGCCTCGTCTTTCGCATCCGCTGGATCTGGCACAGTGGCAGTTACAGATACGACCATGCCCGGATTTGTTCCCCACGTCACGAACGGCTCCAGCTCGACTGCCGGAATCGTCAGCTCGCGATCGAACTTCGCGCCGGCATCCGTGGCCAGCTTCCGCCACTCCGCAACCGCCTCATCCCACGCCGCGCCCGCCGGAGCAAAGGGCCGCCCCTTCAGCCATGCGAACGTGGTCTCGTCCGGCGCGATCATGCCCGCGCGCGCACCCGCCTCGATGCTCATGTTGCAGATCGTCATCCGGCCTTCCATGCTCAGCGATCGGATCGCCGATCCCGCGTACTCGATCACGTGGCCCGTCGCGCCGTCGGTCCCGATCCGTCCAATGATCGCGAGAACAATGTCCTTCGCGCCCACACCCTGGGGCAGTTCGCCCTCAATCGCGATGCGGAACGTCTTCGGCTTTCCCTGCGGCAGGCACTGCGTGGCCAGCACGTGCTCCACCTCCGACGTGCCGATCCCAAACGCCAGCGCGCCCAGTGCTCCGTGCGTCGAGGTGTGCGAGTCGCCGCAGACAATCGTCATGCCGGGCTTGGTCAGGCCCAGCTCCGGCCCGATCACGTGCACAATGCCCTGGCGCGGGGATTGCACGTCGTACAACTCAATGCCGAATTCCGCGCAGTTCTTGCGCAGCGCTTCAATCTGCTTCGCGGCGATGGGGTCCTCGATCACCAGCCGATTCGCCGTCGTCGGCACATTGTGATCCACCGTCGCGATCGAGCGATCCGGCCGCCGCACCTTGCGCCCCGTCATGCGCAGCCCATCGAACGCCTGGGGAGACGTGACCTCGTGGATGAGGTGCAGATCGATGTAGAGCAGCGCCGGTTCGCCCTGCGGCTCCGCAACGATGTGCGACTCCCAAACTTTTTCGAAGAGTGTTTTTGAATTTCCAGCCATCTCGATTTCCTGCTTAGCTTTTCGCAAACTCATCGCGCCGAAGCCGCGCTGGCCCGCGCTCCGACCAGAACTTCGCGCACCTTGCTGCCGATCTCGGTTGTGGACGAAACCCTGGCCGCCTTATCGCCGCGCGCCAGATCCGCCGTCCGGTAGCCATCGGCAACTACCTGCTTCACTGCCGCCTCAATCGCTGCCGCTTCTTCTTCCAGCCCCGCCGAGTAACGCAGCAGCATCGCCGCCGTCAGGATTGCGCCCAGCGGATTCGCAATGCCTTTGCCGGCGATGTCCGGAGCCGATCCGTGCACCGGCTCGTACAAATTTACTTTGCCGCCAATCGTTGCCGACGGCAACATGCCCAGCGATCCCGTGATCACGCCCGCTTCGTCCGACAGGATGTCGCCGAACAGATTCTCGGTGAGCACCACATCGTAATTCCGCGGCTGATTCATGATGTGCATCGCCATCGCGTCCACATATTGATGTTCGAGCGCGACACCCGGATACTCCTGTGCCACTTCCGTCACCGTCGCGCGCCACAGCTGCGAAACCTCGAGCACATTGGCCTTGTCGACCGATGTGACCTTTTTCCGCCGCTTCGCGCCAGCTCGAAGGCGACCTTCGCCACGCGGACGACTTCGTCGCGGGTGTAGCGCATCGTGTTCCAGGCCTCGCCCTTCGCCTTGTCCCATTCGCGCGGCGCGCCGAAATACAGGCCTCCGAGCAGCTCGCGCACGAAGAGAATGTCCGCGCCCTCGACGACCTCCGCCCGCAGCGGCGAATTCTGACTCAATCCCGGCCACGCGAACGACGGACGAAGATTCGCATAGCCGCCCAACTCCGCGCGAATCTTCAGCAGGCCGGCTTCCGGCCGCTGGCTGGGCGGCAGCGCGTTAAATTCGTTGCTGCCCACTGCGCCCAGCAACACCGCATCGCTGTCGAGCGCGGCCTTCAGCGTCGTATCCGGCAGCGGCGAACCATGAGCCTTGATCGCAACTCCGCCGATCAGCTCTTCGCGAAACGCGAAGTCGTAACCGCCCAGCTCTGCCAGCGATTGCAGCACCCGAACCGCTTCAGCGGTCACTTCGGGGCCGATGCCGTCGCCGGCCACAATCAGAATGTTCAGCTTCCTGGTCATCGCTCTCTTCTTGTGATGTGTTCCCGCTCAGCCGCAATCTGCATCCGCTGGCTTGCTGACTGCTGGCAGTCGACCGCCGACCGCTGCGTCTTCAGTTCACCGCCGGCTCGGTCGAAATCAGATCCTCGTGCCGCTGGTGATGCGCCACAAGATTAATGAGGTCCTGGTCGTAGATCGCCTTCTTGCGATCGGCGAGTTCCGTGAATGCCCGATAAGCAATGTCAAGATCCTCCGCCGAGAGCCGATACCCCAGCTCATGCAGCCGCGAGCGCAGAGCAGTGCGCCCGGAGTGCTTGCCCAGCACCATGCGATTCGCGGGAACCCCCACCGACACCGGTGTCATGATCTCGTAGGTCAGCGGATTCGAGAGCACGCCGTGTTGATGAATTCCCGCTTCATGCGCAAATGCATTCGCCCCGACAACAGCCTTGTTGGGCGCCGCGCCGAAGCTGATCGTGCCCGCCAGCTGCTGGCTCACGGGATAGAGCTTCTCCAGCTTCAAACCGCTTTCGTACGGAAAAATATCCGCGCGCACCCGAATGGCCGCGGCAATTTCTTCCAGCGCCGCATTGCCCGCGCGCTCGCCGATCCCGTTGATGGTGCACTCCACCTGGCGCGCTCCGGCGCGAATCGCCGCCAGCGTATTGGCCACCGCCAGGCCCAGGTCATCGTGACAGTGCGTCGAAAGAATCACCCGGTCTGCGCCCGGCACGTTTTCCAGGATGTTGTGGAACATCCCGGCATAATCTTCCGGGGTCGCATAGCCCACCGTATCGGGCAGGTTGATCGTTGTCGCTCCCGCGCTGATCGCCGCGCCCACAAACTGGCAGAGAAACTCCGGGTCGGTCCGTGTCGAGTCTTCCGGTGAAAACTCCACATCGTCCACGTAACTTTTCGCCAGAGCCACCATCTTCGCGGCCTGCTCCAGGGCCTCGCTGCGGCTCATCTTCAGCTTGTACTGCAGGTGAATATCGGAGCTGGCGAGGAATACGTGGATCCTCGGCCGCGCCGCCTTCTCCACCGCCTTCGCCGCGCGCTCGATATCTTCCTGGCGCGCCCGAGCCAGCGACGCAATCTTCGGTCCGCGCACTTGCTGCGCGATCGCTGAAATTGCCGCGAAATCGCCATCGGACGCGATCGCGAATCCCGCTTCGAGGATGTCGATCCCCAGATCGGCCAGCGAATGGGCCAGCGCCAGCTTCTCGTGATGCGTCATGCTGCAGCCCGGCGACTGCTCGCCGTCGCGCAGTGTAGTGTCGAAGAAATAAATCCGATTCTGGGGCATACAGCGCCTCTCTCCGTTGCATTTCGGGTGCAGCCTTGCGGCGCCCGGCAGCAACGTCAATCCCGCTCCGTACACAACCAGTTTGGCAGAGCGATCACCATAAAGCAAATTTGTAATTCTTTGCATTTGCATAAATTAAGTTCATAATCGATCCGGCAGCCCCACTCTCCGCCACTCCATGGACCTTTACCAGCTTGAGACCTTCCTCGCCGTCGTCGAAGAAAAGGGCTTCTCGCGCGGGGCCGCGCGCATGCGCCGCACCCAGCCCGCCATCAGCCACGCCATCCGCAAACTGGAGGAGGAAATCGGCGAGCCCCTCTTCGAGCGCTCTTCCCGCGACGGCACGCTGACGGCTTCCGGCAAGCTCCTGCGCAGCTACGCCGAACGCCTGTTGCGCCTGCGCGGCGAAACCATCACCGCTCTGGAAGAACTGCGCTCTCTCGAGCGCGGCCGGCTCACCATCGCCGCCAATGAATACACCTGCCTTTGGCTGCTCCCCCTGCTCGACGCATTTTGCACCCACCACCCTCAGATCGGCGTGACGGTGCAGCGATCGCTGGCCAGCCAGATTCCCGACCAGCTTCTGGAGCGCGCCGCCGAATTCGGCATCCTCTCCTTCCGCCCCGATGACGCGCGCCTGCACGCCATCGCTGTCTACACCGATTCGGTCGCCTTTGTCGTCGACCCAAAGCATCCTCTCGCGCGCCGAAAACAGGTTTCCCTTCGCGAGCTGGGCACGGAGAATTTCATCGCCCACACCGTTGCCTCGCCGCTGCGGCAGCGCGTGATTGAAACCTTCGCCCGCAACCAAACCCCCCTGAACATGGGCGTGGAATTGCCAAGCCTGGAGGCGATCAAGCGCTTCGTGGCGCGCGGCAAGGGGGTCGCCCTGGTACCCGGTCTGACGGTTCAGCCGGAGTTGGCCCGCGGCGAACTCGTGCAGGTTGCGGTACCGGAACTCAGAATCGCCCGCCGTCTCTGGCTGGTCCATCGCCAGCGCGCCACGCTCTCCCACGCTGGCGTCGCCTTTCTTGAATCCGTCCGGGCCATGGCTGCGGACCGCGGACATCCTTTCGCGTTTCGCACCGAGCACACTCCCATCCGGGGTCGTCGTGCGTCCAAGCATTAACGTACTGGCAGGACTGTGGAAACGCCGCCTCGGCAGGTACAATGGCCAGGTGGACATTCCCACAGTGTTTGCTCTTTCAGGAGCCGCAGGCTCCTAAGGCGCTGCCGCGCGCGTGCGCCAAAATTCCCGAAGGGTGTTGTGAAGAGGTTGACCAACGAATGAAGAAATCGCAGTTTGTGTTTTTGTTGTCGTTGCTGCTGGCGGTGCCCGCCTTCGCGCAGGAAAGCCGTCAGGACATCAGCATCAGCGGCTCAATGCTGAACGCGCCTTTTGCCTCCGGAAACGGCGTCAAGATCCATGCCACCCCCGGCTACGGCCCCCTCGTCAGCTATCGATTTGACCTGTCGCCTCACAGCGCGCTCGAACTCAACTACCAGTACAGCCAGAACGTTCAGCATTTCAGTTTTAACGCCGGCGAATACCACATTCACGACCGCTTTCAGGAGTTTTCCGCCGGCTACGTTTACACCTTCAACTTCCGCAACTGGAATCCCTTTGTCGAAGCCGGCCCCGGAGGCTTCATGTTCTCGCCCATCGACGATTCCAAGACCAACACGTTCAATGTAAGCCGCAACACCAATGTCGGATTGATGTATGGCGCCGGCTTCGCCTACGAAATCAGTCCCAGCTTCGATATTCGCGCCGAATACCGCGGCCTGCTCATGAAGACCCCGACTTTCAGCTACCCCGGCGACGCCTTCCGCACCAACGTCTACTACAACATCTACGATCCGGTGGTCGGCATCGCTTACCACTTCTAATCGACGACTCTCTTACGCAAAACGGGCTGGGCGCATTCGCCCAGCCCGTTGCCCTTTACGTCTCTCGACGGTTTTGAAATCGCTTTACGGCCCGAGAAACCTGTACATCACGCCGAAGCTCAGCCCGTTCGGGGTAAGCCCGCTCTGATGCTGAATCACCTTGCCGGTGTTGGGATCGTAGGTTGGCGGCCCGGCAAACGAAGGCCAGACCTGATACTCATAATCGGCGCGGATTCCAATCGTATGGGTTAGCTGATAGCTGCCCGTCGCTCCTGGCGCGTAGGCAAAATAGCTGCCCTTCAGGCTGCCGGCAGCGGGGTAATTCGGAGTCGTAATCCAGCCGCCACCCATGTCCAGCTTGCCCCAAAGAGTCAGGCGCTGTATCCGATAGAGGCGATAACGGGGGCCGACCAGGTAATTCGACTCGACCATGTTTCCACCGCCATGCCAGTGGAGCCAGCGCGCCTCTCCTTCGATCCCGTACTTCTGATGAAGGTCGAAGTTGAACACCGCCGTTGGACCGTACAGCTGGTTATTGCAGCCGAGCGGTTCAATGTTGGGGCAGCCCCAGTCCGGATTAAAGGTGGACATCTCAACGCCCGCCGCGACCGTAGCTTCGCCGCCGGTGGCCGATTCGGAACTCTGAGCGATCAAAGCTGCAGGAAATAAAAATAGTGCGATGATTGCGATCTTCTTGCCCACGTTCGTTCTCCGGTCTTGCACTTACGGGCCCTTTCCACTTTCAACGCATGTCGTTAGCCGTTTTAACCCTTGCCGATTACCGGCGTTGCGCCGCGCGGCTCAATTTTCTGAGCCGCGCAGCAACTCGATCCAGATCCGCGGACTACTGCGGCCCGGCCTGCGGCTGAGCCTGCGCGCTTGCCGAAGGCTGCTGCGCACCTGCATCCGCAGACGGCGGCACACTTGCGGCCGGAGTCGCGTTCGCAGGCACGGCTGCTCCCGGCGGTGCGTCGGAGTAGCGCTGCAGGCGGAAGAACACCGGCGTCAGTTCCAGCGGCATCTTGTCCCGCGCGTTCAGCAGCACTGGAGGCCTGGAGTTCAGCATGAAGACCTTGTCGTCCCACGGATCGATCTTCAGCCGGCTGTTCAGCGGCAGAGCCGCCACCTGCTGCAGATTGTCCATGTCCAGCTTCGGCGCGCCCTGCGTCAGGCCGGCCAGCCACGGTTGCCCGTCGGCACGCACCAGCGAGTCGCCCAGCCGCGGCGTGAACAGCGCGGGAAGGTCCTTCTCCCGCAGTTCCAGCTGCTGGAAGAACAGCCCCACGCTGGCGGCCTTGTCGTGATAGATCGAGTGGCTGAACAAATCCACGGCTTTCTTCGCGGCTTCCTCGTCGTCCGGAACCGAGTGGTTCATCGTGATCCGCCGGAAGGTCGCCGAATCCGGAAACAGCAGCCGGTCGTTGAAGGCATAGCGCGTATCGATGTGGTGCCCGGTTACGATGTGCGCCAGCTGGAAGGCGATCACCGCTGCCAGCGCGTTCTCGTCCGGCAGCGTGTCGATCAGCCCCTTGCTGATCAGAATCGTATTGCCCACCGCCAGCGACTCCAGCGGAGTCGTCAGGATGACGCGGCAGTGAATATCGCTGGGCAGCTGCAGATTGCTGCCGATGATGATGTTCGTCGCCACCTGCTCCAGCTGCTTGTCGAAGGCGCTCGGCGGCGCTACCAGCCCGGCCTGCGTGAGCCGGTCCAGCACGTTGTTTTCCGCCTGCGAGATCCATTCCCGCTCGGCCTGCAGCGGGCTCACGTCGTTGGAGTTGTCGCTCTGGTCCTGCGCGTTCTCGATCTCCATCGACTCCGAGTCGGACTCTTTGGTCGGCAGCTTCAGCGAGTAGCCCCAGTACGTCGTCTGACCCTTGAAGCTGCTGGCATGGTTCACGCCGTTGTGCAGCGTGTCCTCGACGTACACCGCCGCCGGCGCCCATACTCCCGGCTGCACGTTCATGCGCCAGCTGTCGAAATGGAAGTAGTGGTCGGCTTCGTCGTTCGGATTGCTGACGTAGGTCCCGTTGAAGCGGACGACGTTACCGTCCTGGTCCTCGACCCAGATGCGCCCGAAGAAACGCCCCGCGCCCCTCTCCTTCGGCCGCACATCGAACACCCACGTGCGCACCGTTCCCAGAAACTCGCGCCGCACAAACGTGAAGTCGTAGTGCTGCTGATCGAAGCTGGTCGGATCGATGAACATCATCGCCATGAATCCGGTCGGCGAATTTTCCAGATGGAAGGCCTTGGTCAGATCCGACATGAAGTGGAAGGAGCCGGCAAACCAGCCGTGATGCTCGTTCCGCTCCGCCTGCGCATATTCGTCGGCCGTGAATGCCCGCCCGAAGTCGACGCGTCCGATCATGTACTGATCGGAAACCGGCACCTGATAGAGCTTCGTATCCGGACGCAGGTCCTGAATATACGACTGCACCACCGGTGTACTCTTCTGGATCTGCCTGACGACCACCTTCTCGCGGGCGATCGCCTGCTGCACCAGACGCTGTTGCTGAGGAGTAAGCGGCAATCCTGCCGGAGCACGGGGTTCCTTCTTCGCGGCGAACGCCGGAACGCCCAGCAAAAATGTCATGCCCAGAACTAAAAGCTTGCGACGATGCATTTTGTTATGACTCCTGAATACGTGCCTTGTGTTCGGCCTTTACAAATCGCGAGGCATCGCGCCTCGTCCACAACTGTGCTTCCTTATGCCATCTGGAATGTCACATGGATGATGCTGACCTGATCCACTGCCTGCCCGTCCTTCGTCGCCGGCTTAAAGCGGATCCGCGCGGCAGCGAGTTTTGCCTGTTCGTCCAGACCGTGTCCCAGTCCTGCCACGACGCGCAGCACTTCCACTTGTCCCGACGCCAGGAATCGTACCTCAAGCGTCACATCGCCCTCAATCTTGAGCTGCCGCGCCTCGGCCGTGTAGGCCGGCAGAGGCTTCGCCAGCACTACGATCGGTGTCGTCTGCGGTGCCTGCGGATGCACCGCCGGAGCCGGCGCCGAACCGTACATGTTGTCCCCAAAGCTGCCGTGCGCGATCGTTCCGTGGCTGTCCTTCGGCCCTGTTCCGCCCAGAACGCCGTTCGCGAATCCTGCCGACGCGACCGTCGCGTTCCTGTCTTTGCCGCCCGGAACGCCGTTCGCCACGCCTGAACCGAAATCGGTGCCGCGTACTGCTCCCTGACGTGCCGCTCCGGCTCCGGAATCCGCTCCCGGCGCCGCGTTAAACGAACCCACTGCGGCGATCGTCGCCGTCCGTGTCGCGCTCGGATTCGGCTTGACACCCACCGGATCCCCAAAACCACCCATCTTCGGCGACGGGGCGCTCTTATTGTTCGCAACCGCGGTCGGTGTCTCGCTCTTGAACATGCCCAGCTTCGGCTGCGGAGGAGGCGCGAACCGCTTGGGCGGCGCCGCCTCAATCTTCGGCATCACCGGCGTCGGCAGCTTGATCTCCGCTACCTTCGGCGGCGCCGGCATCGGTTTCGGCATCTCGATCTTCGGCTGCTCCAGCTTCGCTACCTGCGGCGGCGGCGGCAGCTTGATCTTCGGCACCGGCGGCACATACGGCTTGGGCTGCTCGACCGGGAAAATCAACTGCGTCGTCTGATACCGGTGCTCCTGCACCTGGTGAACCTGTGCGACCGTCAGCAGCAGCAGCAAAGCCGCTACGGTCACGTTGAGAACCATGCTCATGCCGAACGAGCCCATCCGGCCTTCCGGCTCGGGGAGCAGACCGAACGTTGCGCGCTTCATGGAGTTATCTGTTGCCATTGCCCTGTATCTCCAACCTCACCTGAGAAAAGAAGTTGCAATTTTCAATCGGTGCATCATTTCAGGCATGCACTTTGATGACCAGTAAGCCCCATCCGCGTTGGCCCAAATTCGGACAAGCCTTTACGCAAGGCTATGGGACACGTTCTCCCGGAAATCGCGCCTTGCAGTTGGGATTACCATTTGGATCTTCCTACGGGTACTTCTGAACGCGCAAGAGGTGACTTGAGAGTACTACTGCTTATTACCTCCATCAGTCACACAAACGAGGCAGAATCGTGCCCATTTTGGGTCTTGCTCCACCTGAAGGACGCGAATCGAGCCCTGCTCGTTCACTCTGGTCTACTCTCTTGCACGGGAAATCTGCAAGCCCTTACCGGCTGCTGTCCATCAAATCCTCGGATCGAACCCGGAGTCAGGAGCCCTCGCCCCGGTTACGACAGTCGAGGCGTTCCTCTCGATGGATTATAAAGAGTCTGACGCAGCTGCGATGGAAATAGCATAACGGAATCGGAGGTTGAGAATCGTGCGAATTCTGGTCACTGGGGGAGCTGGGTACATTGGTGGGATGGTGGCCCTGGCCCTTCTCCAGCAGGGTCATACGGTTGTGGTCTACGACAACCTCTGCCATTCCACCCGCGCCCTGCTGCCTCCCGGCGCCAGTTTCATCCAGGGCGACGTCGCCGACCGGCCGCAGCTGGAAAATCTTCTCGCCACCGGCTTCGACGGGGTGATGCATTTTGCGGCACTCATCGAAGCCGGCGAAAGTATGCGGGAGCCTGAGCGCTACTTCCGCAACAATACGGCCTCCTCGCTTAGCCTCCTCGAGGCCATGATTTCCACAGGCGTCCACAGGATCGTTTTCTCATCGACGGCTGCGGTTTACGGCGAACCGGACGTAACGCCCATCCCCGAAGATGCCCCCCTTCGCCCGACCAACGCCTATGGGGAATCCAAGCTCCTGGTGGAAAAAATGCTCAATTGGATGTATCGAGTACATGGTCTTCGATACGCCAGCTTGCGCTACTTCAACGTCGCCGGCGCCATGGGTGGCCGCGGCGAGGCGCACGAGCCCGAATCCCATATCATCCCCCTGGTTCTGGACGTCGCCCTGGGCCGCCGCGACAGGATCAAGATCTACGGCGACGACTACCCCACACCCGACGGCACCTGCATCCGCGACTACATCCACGTCGAAGACCTGGCCAACGCCCATCTTCTTGCTTTTGAAGCGCTTGCATCAAGAGAGCAGCTCACCTACAACCTCGGCAACGGCTCCGGATTCTCTGTCCGCCAAGTCATCGAATCGGCTCGAAGGGCCACTGGCCGCCCGATCCCGGTCAACGTGGTCCCGCGCCGCCCTGGCGACCCCGCCGTCCTGATCGCAAGTGCCGAAAAGATCGCCCTGGAACTAGGCTGGAAGCCCCAACACACAGATCTGGATGAGATTATCGCCAGCGCCTGGGAGTGGCACCAGGTGCGCTATCAGAAAACAACCTGAGCGCGATCGCGCTGTTGCGTGCTATCGCTCTAAATGGACTGGCTCTCTGCCAACTGCTGACCGCCAACTGCTGACCGCCGACTGCTGCTCCCCGCTACTTCTCCACCTCAACGCCGCGCCAGAACGCTATATGATTCTTAATGTTACGCGCTGCAGGATTTGGATTGGGATAGTACCAGGCAGCATCCTGATTCTCCTGCCCATCCACCAAAAGGCTGTAATACTTGGCCTGGCCCTTCCACGGACACGTCGACGTCGTCGAGCTCGGCCGCAGAAACTCCCGCTTCACCGCTCCCTCGGGGAAATAGACATTCCCCTCCACCGTCTCGTAACTGTCACTTTCCGCAAGGACTTTCCCGTTCCAGACCGCCTTCGCCATAGTTCTCTCTTCCTTCGCCCCGACGTAATACATTACCAGATGCGCGACCCCCCGCCAACGACGCGCGCCAGCATTTGCCACCGGGGTATCCAACCAGGCTCTTGGGTTCCGCGGGATTTCACGCAGTCCTGAGGGTTGTGGCTCACTTTGCGCCGCGACGCCATCGGAACTCTAAACTCCAACCTCTAAACTCTGAGTCATCGGAGTCTCCCCATGCCGATCCCCGTCAATCGCCGCACCGTCGATCTCAGCCAGTACCCCGACCTCGTCGTGGTCTACCTCGGCATGCGTGTCAACCGCATCGCTGGCCTTAAAACCCTCATCGGGTTCGGACCGAAGATCGCCAAATCCGTCGAAGCGCAGCCCGACGGCCTTCTCCGCCACGAAAACTTTGTCTTCTCGCTCTTCCCCATGCATGCGGGCATGCGCCAGTACTGGCGCGACATGGACTCGCTCCTCAAGTGGACCCGCTCGGAGCCGCACCGCCTCTGGTGGAAGAATTTTCTGCGCGACTCCGGCGGCACCGGCTTCTGGCATGAAACCTACACCCTGCGCGGCGGCATGGAAGCCATCTACGACGACATCGCCCCGAAGATCGGCTTCATGGCCTTTGCGCCTGTCGTCCCCGCGCGCGGCTCCATGTTCACCGCCGCCCACCGCTCCACACGCACAGAAAACATCGAGCCCGTTCTCTCGGAAGAAGACCTCTATGGGAAATGAAGGCGCGCGATGCAGCCATCCCGCCGGAACCCCGTCCAAAACTCGCCGAACGCCGAACGCTGAACGCTGAACGCCGAACGCTGAACGCTGAACGCTGCGCCCTGACTCTACTCCTCCACCACTTCGATCCCCGTCACCGACGCATACCCCTGCACTGGCACAAAATTCAGCACCAGCTTCCCCTGCGCGTTCGGCTCCAGACCTGTCGCCCTCCGCACCACAACGTCGGACCCCTCCGCTTCCTTCGCCAGGTCGAAGTTCTCCAGAATCGCCTTGCCGTTGCAGAACACGTTGAAGATGTGCGCCACCCGCGTCGCCTGGGCATTCGGTTCCAGCGGCTCGTTCCACCCGCGATGCCGCGCCGCGAATTGCAGCGTCACCGTGTAGCGGCCCGGCGCGGCCGGAATCGCGTAGGAGAAATTCCCCCAGCGCTCCGTCTCGTATAACTCCGGATCGTCGGTCCCGCTCACCGGATCCGGTGTACGACGCCATCTGTCCGCCGTTGAAATAATCGTCCGGGCTCCACCAGTGGCTGTCATTCGAGTAGTACGGCGTCTGCCGCGCCAGCAGCCGCACAGGCCGCATCCGCGCGCCCGGCCCAACTCCCAAACCGGGCAGAATCTGAATCGCCGACAGCGTCGCATTGGCGCCGTTCTCGCCCGCGAATTCCAGGTGCAGCTTGCCGTCGCTCGCCGGCGAGAGCCCCGAAACACGCGATCGTCGGCGATCCGCTCGCCGCCCGCATCCGCCATCACGTCGAAGTGGCGTCAGCAGCGGCTGCCCGTTCGCGCGCACCGTCATCAGCCGGCTGCCCTCGCCGCCCACGCCGGTATTTTCCGGCCCGTATTCGGTCTCGGCGAAGAACAGGTGCAGCTCGTACACGCCGTGCTTCAGCGGAATGTCATACCGGAACTGCCCTTCACGGCTCGCATGATAGAAGCTCGGATCGAGCGTGCGCGCGATATACCGCGCTTCGTTCTTCACCGCGGTGCCGCCGTGAACCACGCATCGGCGCTCCACAGCTTGTCCGCATGGTCGGCATAGCTGCGCGTCGATCCCGCCAGGATCCGCACCTCATCGCCGGGCGGCGGCCCCACCAGCGGTTCCGGCACCGTTTGCGCCGGCGGATGCGTCTCCACCACC
>CAVPCB010000085.1:0-16094 GCA_963702285.1 uncultured Acidobacteriaceae bacterium
CCGACCAGCGCCGAGCCAGCAATGATCGCGCCGGTCAAAAAGGCCTTCAGCCTGGCTCCTGATTCTGGCTTTTCGGCCGTTTCTGGCTGATTGGGCATGGGATAAGCGGTCAACAAAGTTCCGAAATGGGAAGGTTACCACCGCTGGAAATATTAAATTGTGTAGCGGACTTGTACATTAGGGGGTTCAGGGTTACACTATTTTGGAGATCGGGCAGTACCGATTTCGCAGCCTTGCCGGGCAAAATAAATCGTTCGCCGCCCCAATGCAAGGCATCAGAGTTTAAGAAGGGTTTTAGCCGGATCGGCGACTGAGAATTCGCCGCTGGCAGCAAGTTTATAAGTTGCGTCACTGGCCTCCCGGCACGGACAAAATAACGTTCGTGCCGCTTTTTTTTTGCCTGGACCCGTCATCTGCCGTCGTCTTCCACCCCGAGTCTTCAGCTCTCTCTTGTACGATTGAGGCTGGAGAGTCCCCAGTGAAACGAGCCCTCCTTAGCCTTGTTCTTGGCGTGGCCATTGTCGCGGCCTACGCCATCCCCGCCAGCATCGGTCCCGCCAGCGCTGTGCACGCGCAATGGTCCGATCCTGCGCAGGATGTTCCTGCCTATCACCCGCTGCCCCCGGCGAAGGGCCAGACCCTGCCGCCGATCCTGTCCGGCAATCAGCTCACCGGGCAGTTCTTCCAGCAGAAGTGGCAGGTGGAAGTCTATAAAGAGGCCGCCCAGATTCCCGGCGTGCTCTATCAGCTGCCCTGCTACTGCCGCTGCGACCGCGCGCTCGGCCATGCCAGCCTGCATAGCTGCTTTGAAGGAACGCACGGCGCCATCTGCGCCACCTGCGCGGCGGAGGAAGCCTACGCGTACAAAATGACGAAGCAGGGCAGGACGCCCGACGAGATTCGCGCCGGCATCGAACGCAAAGAGTACGAGTCGATCGACCTCGACGCGCTCGGCCGCAGCTGAGGCGCTGCGGCCCCTTGCTCCATTTGCCATAATCGCTGGGTGAAACCTCTCTTGCGCTTCGGATCGCTGTTGTTGCTGCTCTCCTGGAGCGCAGGCTCGTTTCTCTGCCGATACGCACCGCCGGCCCGGCCCGTACGTTTCGCAATGCACAGGCGTGACGCTGAAGGCCAGCTACATCGCCGACGTTGGAGTCAACGCCGGACCCGGATTCGCCTTTCCGCATCGAGAACAAAACCGGCAAAGACATTCGCCTCGCGCAGCCGGTTCCCTCCAGCGCGCACTGGTACGCGCGCGTGGGCCTGCGCTGGATGTGGCGCGCCTCGGCCGGCCGTGGCGGTGCGCTCGTCAACGCGCTCGATGAAAAGGGACCCATGTTCGCGTATCGGCCTCCGACTCCGCCGGAGCATGCCGAGTATATGACCGTGCCCGCCCACGGCTCGCACGACTGGATCGCTTCCATGCGCGACGATCCAGCCATTCAGTATCGGCCCAGCTGCGTGCGCTGCAACTATCCCGGCGAGACGGACTATCAGGCCATCTTCGCGTATGCCTGGCTGCCTAATCCGGACGAGCATGTGCCGGATTTGCTGCGCTGCGGCCTGCGTTCCGTGCCCGTGCCCATGCCGCCGGTGGCGCTCCACGATGCGGCGCTACAGACGCACTAATCCTCAGTCGAGACGCACCCTGCAGCAAAAATATAGTCCGCCTGTCCGGCACAACACGCCCCCTGTGCGCGGGTTGGAATCAGCAACAGGAGGAAGTACCAGGCACCCCATGAGAAACAAATCGATGAGCAACAAATTTTTCGCAATCGCCCTCGGTGGAATGCTCGCGCTCGGCGCGAACGCCGCTCTCAACGCGCAGGATCAAACTCCGGCCCAGGCTCCGGCGCAGGACCAGACAACTGCACCCAGCGGCCAGCCGCAGGGCCAGTGGGGCCACGGTCACCGGCGCCCCATGGATCCCGACCGGCAGCTCGCCCATCTGACGAAGACGCTGAATCTGTCGACCGATCAGCAAACCCAGATCAAGCCGATTCTGGCCGATCGCCAGCAGAAGATGCAGGCCCTCTGGCAGGATCAGTCGCTCTCCCGCCAGGACCGCCGCAGCAAAGCCGTCGCCATCCAGCAGGACACGAAGACGCGTCTGGAAGCGGCTTTGAACGATCAGCAAAAACAGCAGTTCGACCAGATGCAGGCGAAGATGCAGGCCCGCCGGCAGCACAGGATGGGCGGCGACAACCAGGCGCCTCCCAGCAGCGCTCCGCAACCCGAATAACAACTCGCCGGGTGCGAATGCAGGCCGCCGGTTTCTTCCGGCGGCCTTTCTGATTCCGTAACCGCCACTGATACAAAACTCGCCGCTTTCAGAAACCAATCCGAGCGGTGGTTGGTAGTTTCGCTCCCGGCTCCCAACTCCCCGCTTGTCCCTCCACCCATCCTGCCGTATGCTGTTCTCGCTCCGGCCACCCCGGATCGAAAGAGGTTCCACCCTATGGTGCGATTGCTGCTGAAGTGGCTGCTGTATGCCTTTGCTCTGTTAGTTACGGCACGACTGGTGCCTGGGTTCCATGTCAGGAGTATCGCTGCGGCGCTGGTTGCTGTGCTGGTGATCGGGCTGCTCAACGCGACGCTGGGATTGCTGCTGAAACTGGTCACTCTGCCCCTTGGCATCCTCACCCTCGGCCTGTTTTTCCTCATCATCAACGCCTTCATCCTCAAGCTGGCCGGCCACGTCGCCCCCGGCTTCTACGTCTCCACGTGGACTGCGGCCATCATCGGCGCCCTGGTGCTCGCGCTCCTCAACATGCTCACCTCGGCCCTTCTCGACAAGAAAGAGAATTGATTCTCCGGGCGGCTACAATGGAGTCATGCCGCCCGACCAACCCTCCCGCCGCCGGCACAAAGATCCCCCACCGGGCGAAACTGGACAGGAAGCCCTCTACCTTCGCTCGCTGAGCGACCGCCAGGTCCCCGTTCAGGTGAAATTGCAGGACGGCGAAAGCGTCACGGGCTGGATCGAATATTTCGACGACCGCATGATTCGCCTTACCCGCGAAGGCAAGCCGAATCTCTTCATCTACAAGAATCAGATTCGCACCATCACCGAGCATGGCCGCGACAGCCGCCGCCGTCCGCGCTCCGGGAACGAGGACACAGCGGGCGAGGACGCCCCATGAGTCCAACGTCCCCGCACAACTGGATCCCCACGGAGCTGGACGTCGCCGCGCGCGCCGTTCCCATTGCGCTTGAAGCCGGCGCGCTCCTTCGCGGCTACTTTGAGCGCGGCGTCGCCACCGAATACAAGGGCGAAGTGGACGTGGTCACCGAAGCCGATCGCGCCTCGGAAAAACTCATCACCGAGCGCCTCACCTCGACCTTCCCGGATCACGGAATTTACGGCGAAGAAGGCGTGCGCCAGCGCATCGACAGCGAATACCGCTGGTACGTCGACCCACTCGACGGCACGACGAATTTCGCGCATGGCTTTCCAGTGTTCTGCGTTTCGCTCGGGCTCGAACATCGTCCCGCGGGCAAAGACGGCGAACTCGTCGCCGGCGTCATCTACGATCCCACCCGCGACGAGTTGTTCATCGCGCAAAAAGGCCTCGGAGCCTGGCTGAACGGCCGCCGTATCCATGCGTCGAAAACCAGTCGCCTCGCCGAAGCGCTGCTGGCCACCGGCTTTCCCAGCCGCAAACGGCACGTCAGCCCCAACATCCACTTCTACCAGGAGTTCACCCTGCGCTCGCACGGCGTGCGCCGCGCCGGTTCCGCCGCGCTCGACCTGGCCTACACTGCCTGCGGCCGCATCGACGGCTTCTGGGAATTCCATCTCAACCCGTGGGACACCGCCGCCGGTGCCCTGCTGGTGATGGAAGCCGGCGGCGCCATCACGCGTTTCAATGGCGCGCCCTTCCGGCTCGACAGCAGCGAAGTTCTCGCCACCAACGGCCTCATCCAGCAGGAAGTCGTCGGCCTCTTCACCGACATGTTCGCCGGCCGCGAGCTGCATCCGATTCCATCGCCCGCCGAATTCGCCGCCCAGCGTGCTGCGCAGCAGCGCTGACCACAACCCTCGCCACTCTAAAGTAATTTTCCTTCGCGCCGCGCTTGTTGCCGCGCCGCCATCCCCTGCTAGAATGATCCGTTGTCACTTCGACTCCGAAGAGGAATTCATGGCTTACGTGATTGCGGAACCCTGCATCGGCACCAAGGATACGGCGTGCGTCGATGCCTGCCCGGTCGACTGCATCCATCCCAAAAAGGACGAGGCGAAGCACGCCGAGAGCGAGCAGCTTTTCATCGATCCGGTCGAGTGCATCGACTGCGGCGCCTGCGTGCCCGTCTGTCCGGTCACCGCCATCTTTGCCGCGGACGATCTGCCCGAGAAGTGGCAGAGCTACCAGCAGAAAAACGCCGCCTTCTTCGGGCGCTAAATTCTGCATTTCGCTCCGGGACGCACAACCTCCGGGTGTGCGTCCTTTCCGCCTTTCGATCACCTCCCTCCCCGTTGCTTCGGGCAACCCCGGACCTCCTGCCTGCGTCGTAAGGCCATACTGTTTTCCCTGGAAAAAGTTTTGCCTATGAGCCTGACTGCGCAGAAGACCACGAACAGCAGAGCCACTGGAGCGTCCTCGCATGCAACAATTGCACGGGAAAGGTTTGTCCTGATGGCCGGGCCGACACAACCGAGACCGGCAAACCAGCACCTCCGCCGCAACCCACCCATCGCAGGGGAGCAGGAGGCGATCGACAAGGCGCGCGAGGGCGACGGCCGCGCCTTTGAAACCCTCTACGCGATGCACAAGCGGCGTGTTTACTCGCTTTGCCTGCGCATGCTCGGCAACGTCGCCGAAGCCGAGGACCTCACCCAGGAAGCCTTCCTCCAGCTCTATCGAAAAATCGGCACCTTCCGCGGCGACTCCGCCTTCTCCACCTGGCTGCACCGGCTGGCCGTCAACGTCGTGCTGATGCACCTGCGCCGCAAAGGCCTCCCCCAGGTTTCGCTCGAAGAAACCCTCGAGCCCTCGCAGGACGACGGCCCGCGCAAGGACATTGGCGCCCGCGATCTCACCCTTTCCGGATCCATCGACCGTGTCACGCTGGAGCGCGCCATTGAGAATTTGCCACCCGGATACCGCCTGGTTTTTGTGCTCCACGATGTGGAAGGGTACGAGCATAATGAGATAGCGGAGATGCTCGATTGCTCCATCGGAAACAGCAAGTCCCAGCTGCACAAGGCGCGCATGAAGCTGCGGGATCTGCTGCGCACCGGTCAGCGGAAGGAGCAGATCGCGTGACGGTGATCCGCGCCATGGACCCTATCATGACCTGTGCCGAATTTCAGGATGCCCTTCCCGAGTTGTTCGAGACGCAAGCCGATCTCAGCGGACACGAGCATCTGAAGTCGTGTGAGAATTGCGCCGCTCTGGTCCGCGACCTCCAGTACATCGCTTCCCAGGCCAGGCTCCTGCTGCCCATTCACGATCCCAGCCCCGAGGTTTGGGATCACATCCAGCAGGCTATTCGTCAGGACAAGCCGGAGCCTCCCACCGCGGCCGTTCGGAAATAAGCGCCGCTCTGCTCCCCTGCCATTCATATAATCAGCAAAGCATGAGCGGGTCTCAGCCAGTGCCGGCTTTGTCTCCGGCCCACCCTACGCGGATGATCCTCACCGGTTTCATGGGTGCGGGCAAGACCACGGTCGGCGCTCTGCTCGCCCAACGTCTTGGCTGGGAGTTCTTCGATTCCGACGTACTGGTCGAAGCCCGCGCCGCCATGACCGTTGCCGATATCTTCGCCCGTCGCGGTGAGTCCGCCTTCCGCGATCTGGAAGCCGAAGTCATCCGCGAAGCGTTCGCCTCCCGCCCCGATCACCACTTCGTCCTGGCTCTTGGAGGCGGTGCGCTCGAACAAAGCGCAACCCGCGACTTCCTCGCGGCTCTTCGCGACACCCTCGTCGTCTTTCTCGAAGCGCCCCTCGAGACCATGATCGCCCGCTGCGCCACCCATGAGGGCGGTCCCGTCCGACCTGTTCTCGCCGACCGGAAGCGCCTCGCGGAACGCTGGCGCCAGCGCCTCCCCTGGTACCGCCAGGCCCACCTCACCATCGACACCGCGAACCGCTCGCCGGAAAATGTCGTCGAGCGCATCCTTGAGAGCCTTGCTCCGGACGACGTCGAGGCACATCGCAAAGCAGGAGCCCCAGCATGAGCCCGTCCAGACAGTTGAGCTCCCGGGGCATCGTGCTCTTCGCGTTCGGCGTCGCCATCGCGCTCTACCTCGCGTATCTGCTGCGCGAAGAGCTGGTGGTCATCTACGTCAGCGCGCTCTTCGCGGTCGTCCTCATGCCCCTGGTCCGCGGCGTCATGAAGCTGCACATCGGCCGCTGGCATCCAGGCCGCGGTATGGCCGTCTTCATCATCGTCCTGCTCGCCGGTGGCAGCCTCGCCGCCTTCTTTGGCTTTGCACTCCGCCCGGCCTTCAAAGACCTGCGCGAGTTCATTAAGGAACTGCCCCAGCGCGGGCCGCAGTTCTTTGCCCGCTTGCAGCAAATCCCCATCCTGCGCAGCGTCGACCTCGACACGCTGCAGGAAAAAGTGCAGGACCTCACCGCCAATCTGGCCACCTACGTGGTCCGTTTTGCCAGCGACTGGGCCGGCACCGTGGTGCGCGTGATCGCCGGCATCGTGCTCACCGTCTACTTCATCCTCGAAGGCGACGACGCCTACGCCTGGTTCCTCTCCCTGTTTCCCGTCGAGCGCCGCCTCCGCCTCGATCAGACCCTCGCCCGCGCCTCCGCGCGCATGGGCCGCTGGCTCCTTGGCCAGGGTGCTCTCATGCTCATCCTGGGCGTCCTCAGCACCATCGTTTTCGCACTGCTCCACATCCGCTATGCCTACGCGCTTGGCGTCATCATGGGCCTGTTCAATATCGTGCCCGTCGCCGGCGCCCTCGTCTCGGTATCGCTGGTGGTGCTCATCGCCGCTCTGGACCTGGGACGCGTCGCCGGTGTCCTCATCTTATACTTCACTTACCTCCAGATTGAAAACACCTGGTCTTTTCTGGAAATCATGCGCACCCAGGTTGATCTCGCCGGCCTCACCATCCTCGTCGCTTCCTCCTCGGCTCATCGCTGGCTGGCATCATCGGAGCCATGGTCGCCGTTCCTACCGCCGTCCTCATGACCGTCATCCTCAACGAGTACGCCGTCCACGAAGAGGGCATCATCGAGGAGCCGCACCCGGTCAACGTAGCGCCGCCCATCCAGCTGCCGTAGATATTCCCCGTGAAACTGGGGACAGCGACAGGTTAGCGAGTCGTCAATTAGGTGCGGAAGCGGTCGCTGGGATTGTTGCGGCAATCCGTACCTCGCGGAAGATGCGTAACTGTCTATAGGGGCGCAGCCGAGAGGGACCGGGCGAAATTTGACACCGGGTCGCCCGCTGGTGCGTCGAGTCAAGGGAGAGGTAGAGTAGGGGTCATGCTCATTCGAACCACAAGCGACATTCCATCGTCGGAGATCACGCCGAAAGAGACTTACATGAATCGGCGGAAGTTCATGGCCGCGGCTGCGGCAACCGGACTGTGCGGCCGTTGCCGGAGAAGCAGCGTCCCGCCTGCAGCAGCCATCGAGCGCAGAAGCGGCGGAAGAGAAGCTGACGACGGTTAAGAGCAAGTACTCCACGCCCGGGCTGACGCTCACCTCCTTCAGGACATCACGCATTACAACAACTTCTACGAGTTTGGCGTCGAGAAGGGCGATCCCGCGCAGAACGCATGGAAGCTGAAGACCCGGCCATGGACGATCAAGGTGGAGGGTCTTGTCAAGCGAAAAAAACCTTCGAGATCAGACACGCCGCCAAAGATGAAGCCGTCTCGAAGACCGCATGTATTTCTTCCGATGCGTCGAGGCGTGGAGCATGGTGATCCCGTTCGTTGGCTATTCGCTCTCGAAGCTTATCAACGCTGTGCCAGCTGCTGCCCTCCGCACACATTGCTTTCATTCAAATGGGGTACTTTGCGGAGGAGCCGGCTGGCAGGCGTTGATAAACTCCGAGAGCGAATAGCCAACCCACGGGATCATCATGCTCCACGCCTCGACGCAGCGGAAGCGATAGATGCGGTCTTCGAGCGGCTTCATCTTCAGCAGCGTATCGATGTCGAAGGTTTTTTTCGCTTTGACCAGACCCTCCACCTGGATCGTCCATGGCCGGGTCTTCAGCTTCCATGCGTTCTGCGCGGGATCGCCCTTCTCGACGCCAAACTCGTAGAAGTTGTTGTAATGCGTGATGTCCTGGAAGGAGGTGAGCGTCAGCCCGGGCGTGGAGTACTGGCTCTTAACCGTGGTCAGCTTCTCTTCCGCCGCTTCTGCGCTCGATGGCTGCAGCAGGCGGGACGCTGCTTCTCCGGCGACTGGCCGCCAGTCCGGTTGCCGCAGCCGCGGCCATGAATTTCCGCCGATTCATGTAAGTCTCTTTCGGCGTGATCTCCGACGATGGAATGTCGCTTGTGGTTCGAATGAGCATGACCCCTACTCTACCTCTCCCTTGATTCGACGCACCAGCGGGCGACCCGGTGTCAAATTTCGCCCTGTACCTCTCGGCTGCGCCCCTATAGACAGTTACGCATCTTCCGCGAGGACGGATTGCCGCAACAATCCCAGCGACTGCTTCCGCAATTTAATTGACGACTCGCTAGCCTGTCGCTGTCCCCACGTTTAGCGGGAATATCTACGGCAGCTGGATGGGCGGCACGACGTTGACCGGGCGCGGCTCCTCGATGATGCCCTCTTGTGGATCGGCCAACTCGTTGAGGATGACGCTATGAGGACGGCGGTAGGAACGGCGACCATGGCTCCGATGATGTCAGCCAGCGATGAGCCTAGGAGGAGAGCAATGAGGATGGTGAGGCCAGCGAGATCGACCTGGGTGCGCATGATTTTGGGAACAAGCCAGGTGTTTTCAATCTGGAGGTAAGTGAAGTAGAAGATGAGGACACCGGCGACGCGTCCCCAGGAGTCCAGAGCGGCGATGAGCACCACCAGCGATACCGAGACCAGGGCGCCGGCGACGGGCACGATATTGAACAGGCCCATGATGACGCCAAGCGCGTAGGCATAGCGGATGTGGAGCAGTGCGAAAACGATGGTGCTGAGGACGCCCAGGATGAGCATGAGAGCACCCTGGCCAAGGAGCCAGCGGCCCATGCGCGCAGAGGCACGGGCAGCGTCTGATCAGGCGGAGGCGGCGCTCCACAGGAAACAGGGAGAGGAACGAGGAAGGCGCCGCCGCCTTCAAGGACGAAGTAGACGGTAAGCACGATGCCGGCGATCACGCGCACCACGGCGCCGGCCCAGTCGCTGGCAAAGCGGAGCATAGCTGGCGAGATTGGCGGTAACGTCCTGAACTTTTCCTGAGCGAATCCATGTTGACGTCGCGCAGGATGGGTAACTGCTGCATGCGGGCGAAGAACTGCGGCGCACGCTGGGGCAATTCGCTAACGAACTCGCGGAGGTCTTTGAACGCCGGGCGGAGACCAAAGCCGAAGAAGGCGGCGAGGCTGCCGACGGTGAGCAGGACGATGATGAAGACGGCCATACCGCGGCCTGGATGCCAGCGGCCGATATGCAGCTTCATGACGCCGCGGACCAGCGGCATGAGGACGACCGCGAAGAGCGCGCTGACGTAGATGACCACCAGCTCTTCGCGCAGCAGATACGCGAGGTAGAGCGCGATGGCGACGCCGAACGCGAAGAGCACGATGCCCCGGGAGCTCAACTGTCTGGATGGGCTCATGCGGGGCTCCTGCTTTGCGGTGTGCCTCGACGGCGTCCGGAGCAAGGCTCTCGAGGATGCGCTCGACGACATTTTCCGGCGAGCGGTTCGCGGTGTCGATGGTAAGGTGCGCTTGGCGGTACCAGGGCAGGCGCTGGTTCCAGCGTTCCGCGAGGCGTGCGCGATCGGCGAGAACAGGACGGACGGGACCGCCCTCATGGGTGGCGCAGCGGGCGATCATGGTCTCGAGGGGCGCTTCGAGAAAGACGACGAGGGTGTCGCGAAGAGCCGCGAGGAAGTCGCGGGTTGCGCGTTGTTCGAGCGCACCGCCTCCGAAAGCCAGGACGAAGTGGTGATCGGGGCCGGAGGCGAACGCTTCGCGGATGACGTCGGCTTCGAGATCGCGGAAAGCGGACTCACCGCGACGGGCGAAGATATCGGCAACGGTCATGGCGGCGCGGGCTTCGACCAGCACGTCGGAATCGAAGAAGTCCCAGCCAAGCCGTTGGGCGAGCAGAGCGCCGACCGTGGTTTTGCCCGCACCCATGAAACCGGTGAGGATCATCCGCGTAGGGTGGGCCGGAGACAAATCCGGCGGTGGCTGAGACCCGCTCATGCTTTGCTGATTATATGAATGGCAGGGGAGCAGAGCGGCGCTTATTTCCGAACGGCCGCGGTGGGAGGCTCCGGCTTATCCTGACGAATGGCCTGCTGGATGTGATCCCAAACCTCGGGGCTGGGATCGTGAATGGGCAGCAGGAGCCTGGCCTGGGAAGCGATGTACTGGAGGTCGCGGACCGAGCGGCGCAATTCTCACACGACTTCAGATGCTCGTGTCCGCTGAGATCGGCTTGCGTCTCGAACAACTCGGGAAGGGCATCCTGAAATTCGGCACAGGTCATGATAGGGTCCATGGCGCGGATCACCGTCACGCGATCTGCTCCTTCCGCTGACCGGTGCGCAGCAGATCCCGCAGCTTCATGCGCGCCTTGTGCAGCTGGGACTTGCTGTTTCCGATGGAGCAATCGAGCATCTCCGCTATCTCATTATGCTCGTACCCTTCCACATCGTGGAGCACAAAAACCAGGCGGTATCCGGGTGGCAAATTCTCAATGGCGCGCTCCAGCGTGACACGGTCGATGGATCCGGAAAGGGTGAGATCGCGGCGCCGATGTCCTTGCGCGGGCCGTCGTCCTGCGAGGGCTCGAGGGTTTCTTCGAGCGAAACCTGGGGGAGGCCTTTGCGGCGCAGGTGCATCAGCACGACGTTGACGGCCAGCCGGTGCAGCCAGGTGGAGAAGGCGGAGTCGCCGCGGAAGGTGCCGATTTTTCGATAGAGCTGGAGGAAGGCTTCCTGGGTGAGGTCCTCGGCTTCGGCGACGTTGCCGAGCATGCGCAGGCAAAGCGAGTAAACACGCCGCTTGTGCATCGCGTAGAGGGTTTCAAAGGCGCGGCCGTCGCCCTCGCGCGCCTTGTCGATCGCCTCCTGCTCCCCTGCGATGGGTGGGTTGCGGCGGAGGTGCTGGTTTGCCGGTCTCGGTTGTGTCGGCCCGGCCATCAGGACAAACCTTTCCCGTGCAATTGTTGCATGCGAGGACGCTCCAGTGGCTCTGCTGTTCGTGGTCTTCTGCGCAGTCAGGCTCATAGGCAAAACTTTTTCCAGGGAAAACAGTATGGCCTTACGACGCAGGCAGCAGGTCCGGGGTTGCCTGAAGCAACGGGGAGGGAGGTGATCGAAGGGCGGAAAGGACGCACACCCGGAGGTTGTGCGTCCCGGAGGCGAAATGCAGAATTTAGCGCCCGAAGAAGGCGGCGTTTTTCTGCTGGTAGCTCTGCCACTTCTCGGGCAGATCGTCCGCGGCAAAGATGGCGGTGACCGGACAGACGGGCACGCAGGGCGCAGTCGATGCACTCGACCGGATCGATGAAAAGCTGCTGGCTCTCGGCGTGCTTCGCCTCGTCCTTTTTGGGATGGATGCAGTCGACCGGGCAGGCATCGACGCACGCCGTATCCTTGGTGCCGATGCAGGGTTCCGCAATCACGTAAGCCATGAATTCCTCTTCGGAGTCGAAGTGACAACGGATCATTCTAGCAGGGGATGGCGGCGCGGTAACAAGCGCGGCGCGAAGGAAAATTACTTTAGAGTGGCGAGGGTTGTGGTCAGCGCTGCTGCGCAGCACGCTGGGCGGCGAATTCGGCGGGCGATGGAATCGGATGCAGCTCGCGGCCGGCGAACATGTCGGTGAAGAGGCCGACGACTTCCTGCTGGATGAGGCCGTTGGTGGCGAGAACTTCGCTGCTGTCGAGGCGGAAGGGCGCGCCATTGAAACGTGTGATGGCGCCGCCGGCTTCCATCACCAGCAGGGCACCGGCGGCGGTGTCCCACGGGTTGAGATGGAATTCCCAGAAGCCGTCGATGCGGCCGCAGGCAGTGTAGGCCAGGTCGAGCGCGGCGGAACCGGCGCGGCGCACGCCGTGCGAGCGCAGGGTGAATTCCTGGTAGAAGTGGATGTTGGGGCTGACGTGGCGTTTGCGGCTGGGAAAGCCGGTGGCCAGCAGCGCTTCGGCGAGGCGACTGGTTTTCGACGCATGGATACGGCGGCCGTTCAGCCAGGCTCCGAGGCCTTTTTGCGCGATGAACAACTCGTCGCGGGTGGGATCGTAGATGACGCCGGCGACGAGTTCGCCGTCTTTGCCCGCGGGACGATGTTCGAGCCCGAGCGAAACGCAGAACACTGGAAAGCCATGCGCGAAATTCGTCGTGCCGTCGAGTGGGTCGACGTACCAGCGGTATTCGCTGTCGATGCGCTGCCGCACGCCTTCTTCGCCGTAAATTCCGTGATCCGGGAAGGTCGAGGTGAGGCGCTCGGTGATGAGTTTTTCCGAGGCGCGATCGGCTTCGGTGACCACGTCCACTTCGCCCTTGTATTCGGTGGCGACGCCGCGCTCAAAGTAGCCGCAAAGGAGCGCGCCGGCTTCAAGCGCAATGGGAACGGCGCGCGCGGCGACGTCCAGCTCCGTGGGGATCCAGTTGTGCGGGGACGTTGGACTCATGGGGCGTCCTCGCCCGCTGTGTCCTCGTTCCCGGAGCGCGGACGGCGGCGGCTGTCGCGGCCATGCTCGGTGATGGTGCGAATCTGATTTTTGTAGATGAAGAGATTCGGCTTGCCTTCGCGGGTAAGGCGAATCATGCGGTCGTCGAAATATTCGATCCAGCCCGTGACGCTTTCGCCGTCCTGCAATTTCACCTGAACGGGGACCTGGCGGTCGCTCAGCGAGCGAAGGTAGAGGGCTTCCTGTCCAGTTTCGCCCGGTGGGGGATCTTTGTGCCGGCGGCGGGAGGGTTGGTCGGCGGCATGACTCCATTGTAGCCGCCCGGAGAATCAATTCTCTTTCTTGTCGAGAAGGGCCGAGGTGAGCATGTTGAGGAGCGCGAGCACAAGGGCGCCGATGATGGCCGCAGTCCACGTGGAGACGTAGAAGCCGGGGGCGACGTGGCCGGCCAGCTTGAGGATGAAGGCGTTGATGATGAGGAAAAACAGGCCGAGGGTGAGGATGCCAAGGGGCAGAGTGACCAGTTTCAGCAGCAATCCCAGCGTCGCGTTGAGCAGCCCGATCACCAGCACAGCAACCAGCGCCGCAGTGATACTCCTGACATGGAACCCAGGCACCAGTCGTGCCGTAACGAACAGAGCAAAGGCATACAGCAGCCACTTCAGCAGCAATCGCACCATAGGGCGAACCTCTTTCGATCCGGGGTGGCCGGAGCGAGAACAGCATACGGCAGGAAGGGTGGAGGGACAAGCGGGGAGTCGGGAGCCGGGGAGCGAAACTACCAACCACCGCTCGGATTGGTTTCTCGAAAGCGGCGAGTTTTGTATCAGTGGCGGTTACGAATCAGAAAGGCCGCCGGAAGAAACCGGCGGCCTGCATTCGCACCCGGCGAGTTGTTATTCGGGTTGCGGAGCGCTGCTGGGAGGCGCCTGGTTCGTCGCCACCCATCCTGTGCTGCCGGCGGGCCTGCATCTTCGCCTGCATCTCGTCGAATTGCTGTTTCTGCTGGTCGTTCAAAGCCGCTTCCAGCCTCGTCTTGGTGTCCTGCTGGATGGCGACCGCCTTGCTGCGGCGGTCCTGGCGGGAGAGCGACTGATCCTGCCAGAGGGCCTGCATCTTCTGCTGGCGATCGGGCAGAATGGGCTTGATCTGAGTTTGCTGATCGGTCGACAGATTCAGCGTCTTCGTCAGATGGGCGAGCTGCCGGTCTGGATCCATGGGGCGGCGATGACCGTGGCCCACTGGCCCTGCGGGGCGGATGGGTCCTGTCTGAGTCCTGGGCCGGGTTCTGGGACTGGGTTTGGTCCTGTGCGTTGAGAGCGGCGTTCGCGCCGAGCGCGAGCATTCCGCCGAGTGCGATTGCGAAAAGTTTGTTACTCATCAATTTGTTGTTGTTTCTCATGGGGTGCTTTGTACTTCCTCCTGTTGCTGTTTCCAACCCACACCCATGCGGCGTGTTGTGTCGAACCGGGGACTATATTTTTGCTGAAGGGTGCGTCTCGACTGAGGATTATGGCGTCTGTAGCGCCGCATCGTGGAGCGCCACCGGCGGCATGGGCACGGGCGCGGAACGCAGTCCGCAGCGCAGCAGATCGGGCACATGCTCGTCGGCATTGGGAAGATAGGCGTAGGCAAAGATCGCCTGATAGTCGGTCTCGCCGGTGTAGTTGCAGCGCGCGCAACCGGGCCGATACTGAATCGCAGGATCGTCGCGCATGGCAACTGTCCAGTCCTCGGATCCATGCGCGGGTACGGTGAGATAGTCCGCGTGCTCGGGGGAGGGCGGGGGCTGATACGCGAACATAGGGTCCTTTTTCACTCGAGCGCGTTGACGAGCGCTCCGCCGCGTCCGGCGGAAGCACGCCACAGCCAGCGCAGGCCGACGCGAGCGTACCAGTGGGCGCTGGAGGGAACCGGCTGCGCGAGACGAATGTCTTTGCCGGTTTTGTTTTCGATGCGGAAAGCGAAACCGGGTCCGGCGTTGACGCCAACGTCGGCGATGTAGCTTGCCTTCAGCGTGACGCCTGTGCATTGCGAAACGTACGGGCCGGGCCGGCGGTGCGTATCGGCAGAAAACGAGCCTGCGCTCCAGGAGAGCAGCAACAGCGATCCGAAGCGCAGAGGGGTTTCACCCAGCGATTATGGCAAATGGAGCAAGGGGCCGCAGCGCCTCAGCTGCGGCCGAGCGCGTCGAGGTCGATCGACTCGTAGTCTTTGCGTTCGATGCCGGCGCGAATCTCGTCGGGCGTCCTGCCCTGTTTCGTCATTTTGTACGCGTAGGCTTCCTCCGCCGCGCAGGTGGCGCAGATGGCGCCGTGCGTTCCTTCAAAGCAGCTATGCAGGCTGGCATGGCCGAGCGCGCGGTCGCAGCGGCAGTAGCAGGGCAGCTGATAGAGCACGCCGGGAATCTGGGCGGCCTCTTTATAGACTTCCACCTGCCACTTCTGCTGGAAGAACTGCCCGGTGAGCTGATTACCGGACAGGATCGGCGGCAGGGCCGGCCCTTCGCCGGGGGCAGCGGGTGATAGGCAGGAACATCCTGCGCAGGATCGGACCATTGCGCGTGCACAGCGCTGGCGGGACCGATGCTGGCGGGGATGGCGTAGGCCGCGACAATGGCCACGCCAAGAACAAGGCTAAGGAGGGCTCGTTTCACTGGGGACTCTCCAGCCCCAATCGTACAAGAGAGAGCTGAAGACTCGGGGCGGGAGACGACGGCAGATGACGGGTCCAGGCAAAAAAAAAGCGGCACGAACGTTATTTTGTCCGTGCCGGGAGGCCAGTGACGCAACTTATAAACTTGCTGCCAGCGGCGAATTCTCAGTCGCCGATCCGGCTAAAACCCTTCTTAAACTCTGATGCCTTGCATTGGGGCGGCGAACGATTTATTTTGCCCGGCAAGGCTCGAAATCGGTACTGCCCGATCTCCAAAATAGTGTAACCCTGAACCCCCTAATGCACAAGTCCTCTACACAATTTAATATTTCCAGCGCGTGTTAGTCTTCCCATTTCGGAACTTTGTTGACTGCTTATCCCATGCCCAATCAACCAGAAACGGCCGAAAAGTCAGAGTCAGGAGCCAGGCTGAAGGCCTTTTTGACCGGCGCGATCATTGCTGGCTCGGCGCTGGTCGGTGGCCTGGCGGTCGGCTGTGGAACCGGAAGGCAATTTCCGGTCTGCACCAGCGTCCAGACCCGAATCAAAAGCCTTCTACAGAACCAGACGTCGAAGAGGAGTAAAAGTTGTGCAGGGGTGGTCCGCCGGCGATCCTGGCCCGGTGCAACCGTGCTCTTACCC
>CAVPCB010000086.1:0-115907 GCA_963702285.1 uncultured Acidobacteriaceae bacterium
TAAGCCGCTACGCCTTCCTGGAAGAAAGCTAATTTTGCACGTGGAATTCCGATAACTACACAGCGAATTCCGATATGTGCGGAATTCGCAACAACTCCAAGGGAGAAGTTACCGGTAAGTACTTAAAAAGACTTTTACATGGCGCCGCGCAGGCGAAAAAATGTTTGTAGATTTCTAGCTTTATTAATTGGAAACATGGAAACGAGCAGGTTTTATGTTTTATTGACTGTAAGAATCGCAATTTCTATATAATTATGTCGGTGTATTTCGAATTCCCAGGTGGGAAATCAGGATCCATGTCGGGAATGCACTGTAGGATGCACTGTATGTATGACTGTATGTACCTATATATGTATACCAAAATCAAATTGTTGTCAAAATCACGGTTTGTAATTTTGGTATGGTCGTACCGCATGCATGGTTGTATGTAGTTAGGTTTTAGTTTTAGGTACATATGATATGGTTTGGTTAAATTTAATACATTTAATGAGCGCTTAAATTGTGTGCATATACCGGTGTCCGGTACTAAGCAATTTCTTTATCTCTGACTCTGGATGCTATCAAATAATCAAAATTTAATTTTTAGTTTATTTTTAGTTTGAAAGATTTATTGGGCGTTGGGCCAACAAATCATACAGTAGAAGAGGATGATTACGTATAATACAAGTGTGTGGGTAAGAGTGTGCATACCAACAAATACATGGGCAGGCTCAGGTTGACTAGATCTGGTGGGGGTTTGAAATTTGGAGAACACTGGGGGTTTGGGGGGAAGGTTAGAATGTTTGGACTTTTGGGCTGGTTGTGAATTTCCCGATGCATATACAGCACATTACAATATTACATACTTGATTTGTTTTGAAATTTTAGGTCCCCCTGCTCTGCTACCCTGCTAGGGAGTTGTCATTTTTGAAACACTTGTTTGTTGCTGTTTACGAATTCCGCACCCATCCGTCTGCGCCCCATCCGATGTACTAGGTATGTAACTATACATACCATGGTGTTTCTGTCATACCTAACTGCTGACATTCCTAAATAATTTCTTGTGATTGATGTAATGTTATGGTGTTTATTTAGATTTTTTCGTGGCCAGTTGTGGCGGGGTGTTGTTTGGAAGCAATTTAAATATTCTTTTCGTTCTAATACAGAACATGGAATACAACTTCCTCTGGAAACCAGGGTTGAGATATTTCTTCACGTGCCTCTGAATGAAGCAGTCGTATTTGAGCGCGTCCACTCTGAGTGGAACTCCAGCGGCATTCCTTTTTGCGCTTATAAAATCTTGGCCGTTGAAGACAAGCAACTTTTCTTGTATCCGGGCAGCGAAGTGATTGATTTCGACGGACTGAGTCAGCTGACCATTCAGGTGATTCGCAAAGCGCTCGAAATGGCATCCTAAGACGGGAGGGCATCGCGCACGAGCATGGCCACCGCGACTACGTCACCTCAGACAAGAACCCGGCGGCGGTGGAGGGCTCTGCGATGGGCGGTCTTCAGCATCCTGGCTGCTGCTGGTTTTCGTCGTCGTCTTTGCCTTTGCGCGTCCGCTCGCCGTGCTTTGGTTCGCCACGGAGACGCGCCTCCTGTTCGACGGCATCCACTCGGAGTCCACGACCATCTCCTTCGCCGGCAATCCGCAGGTCCGCATTCACTACTACACCGGCGGATCGGGTTCGCCGGTGGTGCTGGTGCACGGCCTGGGTTCGCGCGCCGAAGACTGGACCAACCTGATGGCGCAGCTGGTGCGCGATCACCATCGCGTGTACGCGCTGGATCTGCCCGGATACGGGCGCTCCGACTGGCCTCGCAACGCCACCTATTCGATCCCCGAGCTGGCCGGAGCGGTAGAAGCTTTCATGGATAATCGCCATCTGCAGCAGACCGATCTCGCGGGCTGGTCGATGGGCGGATGGATCGCAATGCGGATCGCGCTCGACCAGCCGCAGCGCATCCGCCGCCTGGTCATCCTCGACAGCGCTGGTGTGCGCTTTTCCTTCAGCTGGGACACGACGCTCTTCGAGCCGGATACGCCGGAGAAGCTGAGCACCCTCGACAACCTGCTGATGGCGGGCCCGGCTCCGCATGTACCGGGATTTGTGCAGCGCGACATCTTTCGGTTCGTCGGCAAACACGGCTGGGTCGTGAAGCGCAACATGGACTCCATGACGACCGGCAAGAGCCTGCTGGACGGGCAGCTGGGCGGGTTGAAAATGCCGATGCTGATTGTCTGGGGTAAAGAGGATCACCTGATTCCGGTGTCGGTCGGAGAGACCATCCATAAGCCGGTTCCGCAGTCGGAGTTTGTGGTGGTGGATGGCTGCGGCCATCTGGCTCCAGGGCAATGCGCCGCGCAGATCGGGCCGGTGTTCAAGGGTTTCCTGGACGAAGTTTCGCCGATTGCAGGGCAGAAGGCGGAGATTCTAAAGAAGCGCTGATCCCGCGCCAACGGTCAATCCTCAGAAGATTCCAATCTTTGTCCACGCAGCCGTGGTTCGGGCCATGCTCCACGGTGATGAGACTTGCGACCGAGGAGTGCCCTTGAGCCACTTCAACATCCTTGTGCCGGAATACAGCAGGCGCTTTCGCTGCATTGGACCCGACTGCGAGGACAACTGCTGCCACGGCTGGGTAGTCCCCATCGACACGTCCTCCCTCGACAGATACCGCAGGCTGCCTGCCGGTCCGCTGCGTTCGCAACTCGACGCATGCATCCGGATCAAGGAAGCGAACGACGGCCAGCCAGCGTTCTCGGGTACCGCATCGATCCGCATGCTGCCGTCCGGGGATTGCCCTTTCCTGACCGAGAAGCGCCTCTGCCGGATTCACCAGGAAAAGGGAGCCCGTTACCTGAGCGAGACCTGCGCGCAGTATCCGCGCTTCGTTCATCGCATTGACGGCATCGAGGAGATCGCACTGGCGCTCTCCTGCCCTGAAGCTGCGCGCCTGGTGCTGCTCGATCCGGAGCTGCGCACGTCGCCGGTTCGCCGCTATCGCGTGAACTGGAAGACGTCGGTTGCGTGTACCGATCCCTTGCGCACCTTCTACTGGGCCATCCGCGAATTTGTCACCGGTCTGGTTGTGGAGCGCAGCTACGCGTTGTGGCAGCGACTGTTTCTGCTGGGAATCTTTTGCCAGCGCCTCGATGCGATCGCCCGCGGCCAGGACAAACGAAGCCTGCCCGAATTTCTGCGTGACTTCTCGGCCGTGGTCGCCTCCGGCGGACTTCGCGTTCCGATGGAAACTATCCCGGCGAATCCTGGCCTGCAGCTGCAACTCGTTCGCCAGCTCGTCCGTCTTGGTGCGGGCCAAATCGAGAGAAATCCCTCGCTGGCCCGGTGCCTCTCCGCATTCAACGAAGGCATCGGCGACAGCGGCGCCGAGGAGCAGCAGATCGCCGCTTACAGTGCAGCCTGCACCGGCGCCTTCGAGCCGTTCTTTCGCGAACATCCGTGGATCCTGGAAAACTATCTCTTCAACGAGCTGGTCGGCTGGACCTTCCCCTTTGGTACCTCGTTTTTCCAGGCCGCGGGTAAGCCGGCGTTTATGGTGGAGTTTGCGCAGCTCGTGATCCGCTTCGGAATTTTCAAGGGCCTGCTGATCGGCGTTGCCGGTGCACGAGGTTCGGCCTTTTCCGCGCAGGATGTCGTGGAGACGGTCCAGGTCGTGTCCCGCCAGTTCGAGCACAGCCGCGAATTCTTAGAGACCAGCTACGCGTTTCTGGCCGAACACAAACTCGCCGATATTGCCGGACTGACGGCTTTGCTGCGCAACTGACGGGCCGTTCTCGCTGCCGTTCCTATTTGCTCGGCAGAACCGGCCGCATCTGCTGCTGCAACGAATCGCAGAACGCACGGTATTTCCGCACATATCGAAAATCCGCGAACAGTGTGCCCGCTGCAATCAGCAGAAAGACCAGCAGAATCCAGCGGCTGCGCTTGTCGGGGAAGCGCCCCATCTGGCGGAAGCAGATGGAAATGAGGAACGCGGCCAGCGTCGCCAGCACCGTGAGCGGCGCCAGCGAGTCGCAGTGAACCTCCGACTCCAGGATCAGCCAGGCGGACGACGCCGCCGTGAAGATCGCAATGCCGCCGGTGATGTAGATGCGCGACTGCTTCGGCGGCCGAGCGTTTCTGCTTTTCTGCTCCCTGTCCCCTGCGCCCTGTGCCCCGTCGCTCAGAATCCGCCCTTTCCAATGTCCATGCTGGCCGGAAGCGGGTTCCGCTCGTCGATGTACGACTCGATGGTCTTTTCCAGAATCCCCTTCGCCGCCAGGATGAACTCGATGGCATCGCGCCCCGCACCGTGTCCCCCCTCATGCGGAGTCACCCAGTGCGCCTCGGCCTTAACGTTGTCGCGCGCATTCGCCACGGCGACCGCGAACCCGCACTCGCGCATCACCGGCAGATCGATCACGTCGTCGCCGACGTAGGCAATCGCCTCGAGCCCGATCTGCTCCTTCTCCATCATTTCGCGCACCGCCTTCATCTTGTACGACTGCCCCATGTAGACGTACTCCAGGCGCAGGTCGCGGGCCCGCAGCGCCACGGTTTCCGAGATGCGCTTGGTGATGATCGCGCATTTGATTCCGGCCAGCTTGGCCAGCGAGATGCCCGTGCCGTCATGCGCGTTGAAGCCCTTGGCCTCGACCATGCTCTGCCGAGGAGATGCCGTAGCCGCCCTTGTCCTCCATCTGCGCAGCGTGGTCGCCTGTTGTCGTGCTCGGCGCCGGCGCGGGGAAGATCCAGATGCCGCCGTCGGTCAGCACCCCATCCACGTCAAAAATGATCAGCCTTACTTTGCCCGCGCGTGCCCCGGCGCTTTGGGATAGAAGACATCGTCATATATCCGCATTGTATCCAGTGCCTGCCTGGTGCCTGCTCTTGTTCCAGCCCCCTTGTGCTGCGGTGAGCTTCATCACCGGCCCGGCCCTGGTTGCGGGATAAAATCAAGGGATGCGTTGTTTTCCGCTGCCGGGAGTGAGCCGGGCATGAAGCGCCTCTGGCGTCTGCTGTACTACGTCCGCCGCTACACGCTCCAGGCTCTTTCCGCCGTCATTCTGGCCGCCGGTGTCGGTTTCATGGACGCGTATCGCGTCCTGCTGATCGGGCCGATCTTCGACAACGTGCTGCATCCGGGCGCCGCCAGCCGGGCCAACAAGACGCAACTGCTGGGTTCCATCGGCGCGCGCTGGCACATCAACATGACGCCCGCAGATTCTGGTGCCGTCGTTCCTCCATATCAAGAACGACTGGGGCGTGATCGCGTTCGCCTTTGTTGCCGCGACGCTGCTGAAGGGCATCTTCGACTATGCCGGCACCTATCTCGCCAACTACGCCGGCTTTGGCATGATCACCGACATGCGCGACGACCTCTACGAGGCCATCCTGCGCCGGTCGGTTTCCTTCTTCCAGAAACACACCACGGGCACGCTGCTCTCGGCGCTGATCAACGACATCGAGCGCGTGCAGTACGCGACCGCGACGATTCTGTCGGACTTCCTGCAGCAGGCCTGCACCCTGGCCTGCATGGTCGATCATCGTGATCGCACTGGGAGGCAAGCTGGCCTGGATGCTGCTCCTGTTTGGCGTGGTTGCGCCTGGTCGATTTTCCGCATCGGGCGCGATGTGCGCCGCACCACCCGCCGCGGCCAGGACAAGCTCGCCGACATCCAGAACATTCTGCACGAGACCATCACCGGCAATCGCATCGTGAAGGCCTTCAACATGGAGTTCTGGGAGCTGCTGCGCTTCCGCCAGGCGGCGAAGAAGCTCTTCCGGGCGAATCTGCGCTCGGTGCGTGCGCAGGCGATTACCTCGCCGCTCATGGACTTCATCGGAGCCGTCGCCATTGCCGCGTTGCTGTGGGTAGGACGCAATGAGATCGGGCACGGGGCCATGGCGGAGGGCACCTTCTTCGCCTTCATCGTCGCGCTGTTCAAGATGTACGACCCCATCCGCCGCTTCGGGACTTACTACAACAATTTCCAGCAGGCCGTCGGAGCTTCCGCCGCCATCTTCGATTTCATGGACGACCAGGACGAGGTTCCCGAAGCGAAGCATCCGCAGACGATCAAGGGGATTCAAAGACAGCATTGCGCTTGAAAACGTGAGCTTCTGCTATCAGGAAGGCGAGCAGAGAAGGTCCGCCGGTGGTGCTGAGCGATATCAACCTCACCATCCACTGCGGCGAAGTGGTCGCGCTGGTGGGGCCGAGCGGGGCAGGGAAGTCGACCCTGGTGAATCTGATTCCGCGCTTCTTCGACGTAACCGGTGGCCGCATTCTCATGGATGGCCTGGATGTGCGTCAGGCCAGCCTCAACTCGCTGCGCACGCAGATCGGCAAAGTCACCCAGGAGACGATCCTGTTCAACGACACGGTGCGCAACAACATCGCCTACGGCCAGCCCGGCGTGCCGTTGTCGCAGGTGGTGGACGCTGCCAAAGCGGCGCTGGCGCACGACTTCATCGAACACATGCCCGACGGCTACGATACGGTGATCGGGGAGAAGGGCTTCCGCCTTTCCGGCGGCGAGCGCCAGCGGCTAGCCATCGCGCGCGCGATCCTGAAAAACGCGCCGGTTCTTATTCTGGATGAGGCCACTTCCGCCCTCGATGCGGAAAGCGAATCGCTGGTGCAGGCTGCGCTGGCCAATCTCATGACAGGGCGCACCGTGATCGTGATCGCCCATCGCCTCTCCACGGTTCGGCGCGCCAACCGCATCGTCGTGCTTGAACACGGCCACATCACCGCCATCGGCTCCCACGAGGAACTGCTGCTGAGTTCGCCCATCTATCAGAAGCTGTATCGCCTGCAGTTCATGGATATCGGCGAGAACAACGGAAACGGGAACGGCAAATCGACCGGCGCCAACGAACCCGAGTCGCCGGATGCCGCTCTCACGCTCGAAGCCATCGCGCCTGACTCCCCCGAACCCACGCTCACAGGTAAGATCAACCGATGAGCCCGGCGAAGCCTTCCACTAAAACCGACAAGCCAGCCGCGCAATCCGCGAAGGAACCGGTCTATTCCATGACGGGATTCGCCCGCGTGGCCGGCCGGGTCTCGGAAACGCTTGGCTTCTCGCTCAGCCTCAAGAGCGTGAACCACCGCTTCCTCGACCTGCACATGCGTCTGCCCAACAGCGCCGAAACGGTGGAGATGAACCTGCGCCGCATTCTCAAGGAGAAATTGCGCCGTGGGCATGTGGAAGTTACGCTGAACCTCGAGCGCAGCCAAAAAGCCGAAGCCGGTTACGATCACGCGCTGGTGGCTGCATATATCGAGGCGTTTCGTGCCGCCGCGGCCGAGCACAACCTCACCGCCGAACCCGATCTGAACTCTGTCTTCCGCCTGCCTGGGGTTCTGCTGGCTGAATCGCGCAGCACCGAGGAAGAGGCGAAGGCTCTGGAAGACGCCGTCCTGCGGGAGACCGACGGACTGGTAGCCGCATTGCAGACCATGCGTGCCCAGGAAGGCGCATCGCTGGCGGACGAGCTTCGTGCCGGCATGGAGCGGCTCCGCAGCCTTGTCGATGAGGCCGCGACCCTCCGCGAAAAAGTCCAGCAGGCTTATTTCGATCGCCTCAACCAGCGCATGAAGACCATGCTCGACGGCGGTTTTGACAAGGACCGGATCCTGCAGGAAGCCGCACTCATTGCCGAGCGCAGCGATGTCGAGGAAGAAGTGACGCGCCTGCGCACCCACATCGACCATTTCGTTGGCCTGCTCGACCAGGGCGGCGAAGTGGGCAAGAAGCTCGACTTCCTGCTCCAGGAGATGAACCGCGAGGCCAACACACTGCTGTCGAAAACCAGCGGCGTCGCCGGTAACGGCACACGCATCACCGAAGCGGGTCTGGGGATGAAATCGGAAATCGAAAAGGCGCGCGAGCAAGTGCAGAACTTGGAGTAGGCGGAGGCGAACGAAAAGACTTGTCGGGAATTCTGTTCATCATTTCGGCGCCGTCCGGGTCGGGCAAATCGACCCTCGTGAACCAACTCCGTTCGCTGGTAAGCGGGCTGGAGTTTTCCGTTTCCTGGACCACGCGCGGCCCGCGCGGCTCTGAGATGGACTCCCGCGAATACCACTTCACCACGCGCGAGCACTTCGAGGAGATGATCCGCAACGGCGAGTTCCTCGAACACGCGCAGGTTTTCGACAATTACTACGGCACCGCTAAATCCACGCTCGAAGATGCCTTTGCACGAGGCAAGGATCTGCTCCTTGACATCGATGTGCAGGGTGCCGCGCAGGTCCGCACCAAATGTCCCGACGCGGTCTCGGTTTTCCTCATGCCACCCTCGCCGCAGGTGCTGGCGACCCGGTTGCGCAACCGTTCCCGCGCCGAGGGCGCCGTCAAGGAAGAGATCATCGATCGCAGGCTCGGTCGCGCTCTGCTTGAGATTGAGAATTATCGGGAATATGGCTATATTCTCGTCAACGACGTCCTGGATCGTGCAGTCGAGGAAATGGTCGCTATCGTTGCCGCGGAACGCATCCGGCGCAATGGCGATAGCGGATTCAGCAGTGCCGACCGAGATCGCGCATTGGCCCTGGCCGAAACTTGCCGTCAATCGAACTCCTATGCACGGATCAGGTCGGTGCTTGCGGGCGTTCGGCGTGCCGGAGCCTGGAACCAACGGACAAGGGCACGCATAAAAGTTCTGGAGGTAGAATGATGAGTATCGAGAAAGAATACGACAGCAATTTTCGCTATGTGCTGGTGGCCGCCCGCCGCGCGCGCCAGCTGCAGAACGGGGCTGAGCCCATGGTTTCCAGCCGTTCGCGCAAAGCGTGCCGCGTCGCCCAGGAAGAGATCGCCGCCGGGAAAATTACCTACGTAAAGGCCGAGGACGCGCCCACCGTGCGGCCGGAAGTCGAAGGCGCCGAAATTCCGAAGTTCGCCTTGTAAGCGCTTTCCGGCAGGCAGTGGGCGCAGGCTCGGTTGAGCCATCGGCCGCACCACAAGGCCTGTACCCTGCAACCCGTACCCTGTACCCTGTACTCATGAAGGTCACGGTTGGCGTCACCGGCGGCATCGCTGCCTACAAGTCCGCGGAACTGGTTCGCGATCTGCAAAAGCACGCCCTCGACGTGCATGTGGTGATGACCGCGGCCGCGCAGCAGTTCATCGCGCCGCTCACCTTCGCCGCTCTCACCGGCCACAAAGTCATCACCGGCCTCTGGACTCCCGAAAGCTCCGACCCCGGCGACGCTGCCTCGGCCATTGAGCACATCGATGCTGCTCAGTCCACCGACGCGCTCGTCGTCGCGCCGGCCACCGCCGACATCCTCGCCAAATTCGCCCACGGCATTGCGGACGATTTCCTCACCACGATGTACCTCGCCACCACGGCGCCGGTGATCGTTGCTCCGGCGATGAACGTGAATATGTGGAACCACGCCGGCAACCCAGGCGAACCTCGAGACTCTTGCCAACCGCCATGTGCGCGTGGTCGCGCCGGACAGTGGCTACCTGGCCTGCGGCATGGTTGGCGCCGGCCGGCTCGCGGAAAACAACGCCATTGTCGACGCCGTGCTGAGCGTTTTGCTGCATCGCAACGACCTTGCCGGCGAAACGGTGCTGATCACCGCCGGCGGCACGCGCGAGGCGCTCGATCCGGTGCGTTTCCTCGGCAACCGCTCCAGCGGCAAGATGGGTTACGCCATGGCCGAAGCCGCTCAGCGCCGAGGTGCGCGCGTGATTCTTGTCTCTGCGCCCACCGCGTTGCGGCCGCCTGCGAATGTCGAGGTCATCCCCGTCGTCACCACGCAGCAGATGCGCGACGCCGTGCTCGGCCGCCTCGATCAGGCCAGCATTGTCATCAAAGCCGCCGCCGTCGCCGACTACCGTCCCCGCGCCCAGGCCGATCAAAAACTGCGCCGGAAAGGCCCGTTGACGCTGGAACTGGAGCCCACCGAAGATATCCTTGCAGCGGTTGTCGCGGAGCGCCGCCCCGGCATGCTGGTGGTGGGATTCGCCGCCGAGACGGAGGACGTGCTCGCGCATGGCCGCGACAAGCTGCTGCGCAAAGGTGCCGATGCCATCGTGATCAACGACGTCTCGCGGGAGGGCGTCGGGTTCGATTCGGATCGCAACGCCGTCACGTTCCTCACCCTCGATCGCGCCATCGAGCTGCCGGAGCTGACCAAGCGCGAACTGGCCGATAAGATTCTCGACGAGATCCTTACCCTGCGCAGTCCGCGCAACCAGGTCCTGTCTGAGTCCGACCCCGGTCTTTCCGTGAGTCTCGGAGAACAGGGTTGAACGCACACCTTTCCCCGGAAACCGAAGAAGCAATCCGCTCCCGCATCGCGTATTTTCGTGATCTGGGCATCTTCGACTTCTACCGCCGGGAGGGCTCCGCGCCCGGCGATTGGCAAAAAGATACAAAGACCGTTACAGAAATGGCTGCATCCGTAACCGATACTGTTACAGAAGACGATCCCGCGGCTGTCCCCGCCGTGTTCGCTTCCGACGAAGACCTGGAGACCGCCGAAGAGATGTCCCCGAAGCAAGCCCGTCCGCAATCCCTGCCTGTGCTCAACGAACCTTCAGTCGCCGTCGCTCCTGCGGATCGCGCCGCCGCGCTCGCTGCCATCCGGTCCGAGATCGGCGACTGTACCCGCTGCGCCCTTCACAAGGGCCGGCACACGGTTGTGTTTGGCGACGGCGATCCAAACGCCCGCCTCATGTTCGTCGGAGAAGGTCCAGGCGCCGACGAAGACGCGCAAGGGCTGCCCTTTGTGGGTCGCGCCGGGCAGCTGCTCAACAACATGATCGGTGCGATGGGCCTGCGCCGCGACCAGGTTTACATTGCGAACATCGTCAAATGCCGTCCGCCGCAGAATCGCGTTCCGGAACCGGCCGAGGCCAATACCTGTGCGCCGTTTCTGTTTCGCCAGATCGACACGATCCGCCCGGAAGTCATCGTCGCGCTGGGCTCGACTGCGGCCACTTACATGCTGGGCGGCAAGAGTCCGCTCGCGGCGCTTGCGCGGGCGCATTCACCACGCCCGCGGATCGAAGCTGATCGTGACCTACCACCCGGCGTATCTGCTGCGCGACCCGCGCCAGAAAAAAGAAGCCTGGGCCGATCTGCAGCTTGCAATGGCCGAGCTGGGCCTGAAGGCGCCAGCGAAATCAGGGGAAGCCAGCAACTGAGCCGGCGCAGTTCGCGTCCGCTACCGGCTCGCGCCGCTGACGCCGTCAGCAGCGCGTTACCACGGCAGCGTCTCGCCCAGGTGAATATACGCGCCGGTCGGACCATCCTCGGGCAGCGTCGCCAGCGCTACGCTGGTCTTCGCGCCGTCGGGGATCTCCATCGGCGCGGCATCCGTGCCCATGTCGGTCTTCACCCAGCCCGGGTGCGCGGAGTTCACCTTGATCTTCGTGTCCTTCAGCTCGTGCGCCAGGTGCACGGTGAATGAGTTGAGCGCCGCCTTCGAAGCGTCGTAGGCAAAGGCCTTCGCATCGTAGATCGGCGATTTTGGATCGGCATGCAGCGCCAGCGATCCGAGAATGCTCGACAGGTTGACGATCCGGCCTGCAGGCGCCTTCTTGATCAGTGGCAGCAGCACTTGCGTCAGCTGCACCGCGCCAAAGAAATTCGTGTCGAAGGTTTCGTGCAGGATCTCAGGACTCGTGCTGCTGGTTTTATTCCCAGCCATGAATTCTTCCTTCGAAATGCCTGCGTTATTGATCAGGATGTCGAGCTTGCCGAACTTCTTCTCGAGAAATTTGTAGACTTCCTTGTAATCGGCCGCTTTGGTGATGTCGAACCGGACCGCTTCCGCACCGACGCCGTCCTCCTTCAGCTTTTCCACAGCTTCTTTGCCTTTGATCAGATCTCGCGACCCAATCACAACCGCGATGCCAAGCTTGCCCAGTTGGCGCGCCGTTTCGAGGCCCAGCCCCTTATTGCCGCCGGTGATAAACGCAACCTTCTCTGCTGCCATCGAATTCCTCCGTGTCCCCATCTGATTCCGCAACTCGCCTCCAGGATTCACACAGCCCGCAAACCCGCGCCGATGTTTCGCTTCTGTTACGCTCCGGAAAAGAACCAATGTCTGCCTTTTGCGATGTCGCCCTGCCGGTTCCTCTCGACCGGTCCTTCACCTATTCGGTAGGCGACCTGCATCTGCACGTTGGGGCGCGCGTCCTCGTTCCTTTTCGTCAGGAGAAGCTTGCCGGCGTGGTGGTTCGTTTGCACGACGAGCCGCCGCCCGTTGACGCGAGACCGCTCCTTGCTGTGCTCGACAGCGAGCCGGTGATCACGCCGCAATTGATGGAACTGGCCCTCTGGATCGCGCAGTATTATCTGGCTCCCATCGGGGAAGTTCTGCGCTCCATGCTGCCGCTGGCCGGCGAAGTACGCCGCCAGGTTCTTTATCGCATCACCGATCTGGGCCGTCAGGTGCTGCTCTCCGCTGCCGAGCAGGGTTCGTCGCGCCGCTCTCGTCTCGCGCCCGGCGAGCAGGACCAGGAATACGCGGTACTCAATGAGCTGGCATCCGGCGAAGCGGTCCGCACCGCTCGTCTGCGTTCAACCACCGGCGCATCGATGCGCATCCTGCAGGGCATGCTGCGCAAGAAATGGATCACGCGCGAAACGGCCGCCGAAGCGCGCGACGCACGCCGCACCGTCCGCTACGCCGTGCTCGTCGCGGACGTGCGCCTGCCGAAGCTCAACGACAATCAGCAGGCGATCCTCGCCGAGCTGGCCGGCGCCGATGGAGAACTGCCCGTGGCTGAACTGCGCCGGCTGCCGGTTCCTCCATCGACCCTTGGCACTCTGGTCCGCAAGAACCTGGTCCGGATCGAGGAGCGGCCGGCGGATTTCCATCTGACTCATCTTCACGCCTTCCTCACGCCCGAGCACGAGCTGAATCCGGCGCAGCTCGACGCGCTCGACACCATTACCGCCGCCGTTGCTGCGCGCGAATTTCGGCCGCTCCTCCTGCACGGCGTCACCGGATCCGGAAAGACGGCGGTCTACCTCGCGGCGATGCGGAGGACGCTGGACGCGGGCCGAACGACGATTCTTCTGGTGCCGGAAATCGGACTCACCCCGGCGATGGCTGCGCAGCTCCATCATGCGTTCGGCTCTGAAGTGGCGCTGCTGCACTCCGCGCTCACTCCAGAGGAGCGCGGCGAGCAATGGCACCGCATTCGCAAAGCGGAGGCGCGCGTCGTCGTCGGCACGCGTTCGGCGATCTTCGCGCCGGTTGAGAATCTGGGCCTCGTGATCGTCGATGAGGAACACGATTCGAGCTATAAGCAGGAATCCACGCCGCGTTACCACGCACGCGACGTGGCCGTGATGCGGGCCAAGCTCGCGAATGCCGCTGTCGTGCTGGGTTCCGCCACGCCCTCGCTCGAAAGCTGGCACAACGCGGTCAGCGGCAAGTACAAGCGCATCGAGCTCCGCGAGCGCGTAATGGATCGGCCGCTGCCCGAGGTTCGCCTTGTCGATATGCGTCAGGAATTTCAGGAGACCGGAGAGGAGAAGCTGTTTTCGCGCGCTCTCATTGCGGAGACGCAGGCTACGCTCGACCGCGGCGAGCAGGCCATTATCCTGCTCAACCGCCGCGGCTACTCCTTCGTTGTGATCTGCCGCGCCTGCGGCGCCAAACTCGAGTGCGAGAACTGCTCCATCGCCCTCACCTATCACAAGCCGCTGCCCGGCGACGGCCACGCCACCGGGCAGCGCTTAGAATGTCACTATTGCGGTTACAAAAAGACCGTCCCCAAACTCTGCCCCGCCTGCGACAGCGAGTTTCTGTATTTTCTCGGCGCCGGATCGCAGCAGGGCGAAGAGCGCCTGCAGGAGATTTTTCCCGGTGCGCGCATCGGCCGCATGGATCGCGACACGGTTCGCGGGCGCGCGGATATGGAGCGCCTGCTGCTTCGCCTCCATTCCGGTGAAATCAACCTGCTCGTCGGCACGCAGATGATCGCCAAGGGGCACGACATCCATGGCGTGACCCTGGTCGGCGTTGTGGGCTGCGACTATGCGCTCGGTCTGCCGGATTTCCGCGCCGCCGAGCGCGTCTTCCAGCTCCTCACCCAGGTTTCCGGCCGCGCCGGCCGCGGCGAACTTCCCGGGCAAGTAATCGTGCAGACCTATCACACCGATCACTATGCGATTCTGTTCGCGGCCAAACACGATTACACCGGCTTCGTCGAGAAGGAGCTGAAATTCCGGCGCATGATGCGCTACCCACCCTACGCCGCACTGGCCAACGTGCTGCTGCAAAGCCAGCGCCTCGAAGAAGCCGCCGCCTGGGCGAACATTCTGGGCCGTTGGTGCCAGCACACCACGCTGCCCAATGTTCGCGTTCTCGGCCCGGCAACCGCGCCCATTGCGAAGATCAAACGCACCTACCGCTTTCACCTGGTGATGAAAGGCGAAACCCGTGCCGCTCTGCAGAAGGCCCTGCGCGCCCTGCTCCTGCATGCCGAAGAAGCGCAGATCCCGCGCGCCCACCTCATCATCGATGTCGATCCCGTCAGCCTGATGTGAGCGCTCCGGAGACGCCATGGAATTCCTCGACGAAGAGAAAGTCCGCTCGTTGCTCACCTGGGAAAACCTGATTCCGGCTGTCGAGCGGGCGCTGACGAATCTCTCGCTGGGCAGAATCCAGCAGCCCGTTCGCACCGTCCTCCGCATCGCCGAGGGATCCAACGAACCGCGGGGCTTCTTCGCGCTCATGCCGGCTGTGGACGGCGAACTGATGGGCGTCAAACTGGTCACGTTCTACGAACGCAACACCGCGCTGCCGACCCATCAGGCGGTGATCCAGCTGCTTTCCGCCGAAACCGGAGAGCCGCTTGTTGCTATGGACGGACGCCTCATCACCGAGATGCGAACCGCCGCGGTTTCCGCCGTGGCCACGCGCTTGTTCGCAGCGAAGGATGCTCGCACGCTCGCCATTCTCGGCAGCGGCGTTCAGGCACGCTCGCACCTCGAGGCTCTGCGCCGTGTCCGGAATTTTTCCGCCGTCCGCGTCTGGAGCCGCACGCCGGCCCATGCCCAGCGCTTCGCCCGCGAATGCGGTGCGACCCCGATGCCCACTCCCGAATCGGCGGTCCGTGGAGCCGATGTCGTCGTGACCGTCGCCAGCGTTCGCGAACCCTTGCTGCGCGGCGCATGGCTGGAGCCGCACGCCCTGGTTTGTGCTGTCGCCGTTGTCACTCCGGATCGCCGCGAGCTGGACGACGCCGCGATGAAAGGCGCGATCGTGGTGGAATCCCGTGAAGCCGCCCTGCGCGAATCCGGCGACATTATCGGCTCCGGCGAGCCGGTCTACGCCGAGCTGGGCGAAATTCTCGCCGGGCTCAAGCCCCTTCCCACGGGCCGCGTCGTCTTCAAATCCCTGGGCATCGCCGCCTGCGACCTGGCCGCTGCTGGCGTTGTTTGGCGCTGTCTCAAAACGGCGCAAATGATTAAAACGAAAGTAACTTGACGGCCATTTTCTAACCTGAAAATGCTACAGACACCCCCACTTTTGTAGCCCATTCTTAACAATGGCACCGGTGAGGAGTGCCATCTGTGCGGAAGTCTTCCCCCTTCCTCGTCGTGTTCGTTCTTTGCTGTGGGATCGCACTCGCCGGGCCAACGGTGACGGCCCAGAGTTCGACCGGCGTGACCTCTGCCGCCGGCCAGCCCCAGCTCCTCACCACCGTCGCGCAGGTGCATGCGCTTTCCAGCAGCATGGCGGCCAAAGGCCTGCCCGTCGAACTGCACGCCATCGTCACCTACTACGAGCCCACCGAGGGCCAGGTTTTTGTGCAGGACGCCACCGGCGGGATCTACATTGCATCGCCGCCGAATCCCCCAGCCCTCAGTCCTGGCGATGCCATCGTCGTCCGTGGCACGACGGTGCCCAGCTACTCGGTCAACGTGAAAGCGACCGAGATGAAATTCGAGCACCACGCGCAGTTTCCTGAGCCCGTTTCTCTCAGCTGGCGCGACTTCCTCCAGAAATCCAACGACTGCCGCTACGTCACCATCACCGGCAGGGTGCGCTCCGCGACGCTGCAGGCTTCCATCGGCCAATATTCGCAGGGAGGCGTGCTGCAGCGGACGATGTCGCCTGCCAAAATCGCTGAGGCGATTGCGAAGCTCGGCGGCAGGCAGCCCTACCTCCTGATCGATTTGCAGACCGAGGGCGGGCTGGTGCGCGTCCACATGGAAGACGTGCAGGGCATCGATCCTTTCCGCCTGCTGGATGCGAACGTGAGCTTTACCGGCGTGGCCGGAGGCCTGTTCGACGGAAAATTCCAGCTGACCGGGGCCGAGCTGTGGGTGAGCAGTGCGCAGCACATGCGCATCCTCGATCATCCGGCCAGCGATCCCGCTCAGTTGCCGCTGACTCCCATCGATCACGTCATGCTCGGCTCCTTTGTGCGGGATCAGAGTCAGCGCATCCACCTTCGCGGCAGCATCACGCTCTATCAGCCTGGCCTCGAAATGGTGCTGCAGACCGCCCAGGGAGACGCGGTCGAAGTCACTTCCTTCGAGCAGTCGCCGCTCAGCATCGGCCAGGTGGTCGATGTCGTCGGCTTCCCCGATCCGCATCAGTATTCCGAAGTCCTCACCGATGCCAACGTGTTGCCCACCGAAGCGACCCAGCCCATCGAACCGAAGAGGGTGGACTGGGCCGATGCACTGGCCGGCCGCTATCCCTTCGGGCTGATCTCCATGAAGGGCAAACTCGCTGCCGAGGTTCACGAGCCCCATCAGGACACCCTCATCATTCAGGCCGGTTCGCACGTTTTCTCGGCCATCCTGCCCCGCACCGTGTGGGATCAGGACATCAAGGAAGCCGTTCTTCCCGATTACCCCGTCGGCAGCACCGTGCGCATCGCGGGCGTCTGCTTCGTTCATGCGGGAGGCCCCTGGAACACGGAGCGCTGGTTCGATCTGCAGCTGCGTACGCCTGAGGATGTGACCGTGCTGGTGGCGCCACCCTGGTGGACCGTGCGCCGCCTGCTCTATGTGAGCGCCGCGCTGCTGGCCCTCATGCTCACCGCGTTGGTGTGGGCTCTCATGCTGCACGGCAAAGTCCGCCGGCAGACCGAGCAGATTCGCGTCACCATGGAGTCCGAGGCCTCGCGCGAACGCCGCATCGCCTTCCTTGAAAAAGAGCGCGGCAGGGTGCTGGAAGCCATCAACAGCATGCTCAATCTGGACGACGTGCTGCTCATGATTCTGCGCCTGATCAGCACGCAGCTGGAAGAGCGTTCCTGCTGGTGCGAACTGGCCAACGGCACCGTCGTGGGTCAGGCTGCCGCCTCTCAGGATTCCGGCGACGTGGTGCGGCGCGGCATCTATTCAGGCGCAGGCGAGCGCCTCGGCTCGGTTGTCGTCTCCGGAGCCCAGGCTTGCCAGGAGCAGGCCGGCGAAGCACTTGAAATGGGCGCCAGCCTCGCGGCGCTGGCCATCGACAACCGCCGTCTCTACGAAACGCTGATTCATCGCTCCCAGTACGATCAGCTCACCAACGCCGCCAATCGTTTCCTGCTCGAGAGCCGGCTCGACGAAGCCTTCAGCCACGCCCGGCGCAGCCAGACTCACTTCGCGCTGGTCTATCTCGATCTCGACCAGTTCAAGCAGGTCAACGATTTTTACGGTCACCGCGTGGGCGACGTCTATCTGCAGCAGGTGGCGGAACGGCTCTCGGAAAAGCTGCGCGGCATGGACACGCTGGCGCGGGTGGGCGGCGACGAATTCATCGCGCTGATTCCCGTGGTCCGCAACCGGGCTGAAGTCGAGGAGATCATCCAGCGCCTCGCGCACTGCTTTGACGCGCCCTTCCGCATTGACGACTACACGATTCGCGGATCGGCCAGCATCGGCATCGCGGTCTACCCCGACGATGGAGCGACGAAGGATGAGCTGAAGCGCGTGGCCGACGCAGCGATGTACGCCAACAAGCCCCAGGCCGCGGTCTAACGGTCGATCGTTTCTGGAAACCAGAGCGAGCCAGCTACGCCCCGAGCCACCTGAGCAACAACCCCGGCGCGCAACCCAGTAGAACCACCAGGCCGGCGAGCACCCAGATCGTCACGCGCGTCACCAGCGACACCCGTAACGGACCCGCTTCCGCCGCGCCCTCCACCACATACACCTGCTTGAGCACCTTCAGGTAGTAGTAGAGCGAGACAGCGCTCATCGCGACGGCCAGCAACACCAGCCACAGCAGGCCGAGATGCGGCTCCGCATCGACGGCCGCCGAAAAAATGTAAAACTTGGCAAAGAATCCGGACAGCGGCGGAATTCCAGCCAGCGACAAGACGAAGATCAGCAGGCACAGCGACAATCCCGGCGCGCGCTTGCTGAGTCCGGCGAGGTCGCTGATTTTGTCGATGCCTTCCGCCTCCAGCGTGCCCAGCACACCGAATGCACCCAGTGAAGCCAGCGCATACGTGATCACGTAATAGATCAGCGCCCGTTCGCCCATCGGCGAGTGCGCGATCAACCCCAGCAGCATGTAGCCCGCGTGCCCAATCGCCGAGTACGCGAGCAGTCGCCGCACGCTGGTCTGCGCGATCGCCGCGAGGTTGCCGACGATCATCGAGAGCGCCGCGATGGCGCAAAGCACCGGCACCCATCCCGGCGCGTAGCCGCGATACGCCCCGCTGCCGGTGGCCATGGCCAGCCCGACAGTGACGACCTGAGCGAAGATGAAGAAGCTGGCGACCTTCGAACTCGACGCGATGAATCCAGCGCTCACCGTCGGCGCGCCCTGATACGCATCCGGAGCCCAGAGGTGGAACGGTGCCGCTGCGACTTTGAAGCCAAATCCGATGGCCACCATCACGATCGCGATGAGCACCAGCGGATCGAGCGATGGCCCGCTGATCGCGGCGGCAATCTGCGGCAACTGGATCGAGCCCGACACGCCATACAGCAGGCTCATGCCGAACAGCAGGAACCCGGCTGACATGCCGCCGAACAGGAAGTACTTCAGGCCCGCCTCAGCCGACTGGCGGCTCTGCTTGTCAAAGCCGGTGAGGATGTAGAGCGACAGGCTCAAAAATTCCAGCGCCACAAAAATGAGCAGCAGATTCTGCGTGGCGACCAGGAACATCATCGCCACCGTTGCAAACAGAATCAGCGCCAGATACTCGCCCACATGCTCGGTGATGCGTGTCGAGGTGGAGAGCAAAGCCGTCAGAATCGTGAGCGCGAGCAGCGCAATCTGGACCACACGCGTCAGCGGCGTGACGACCAACATCGCGTCGTGAAGACTCGTGGTTCCCGTCCCGTGCATCAGCATCCAGATCGCCAGCAGCGATCCGATGCAGGCGATCAGCGCGCCCACTCCCAACCGCCGTCCGACGTCGGCCCGGCGTAGCACCGACAAATCCAGCGCCAGCAGAACAAGGCCGGTCGCGGCCACCACGATTTCAGGCAGCGTGGCGCGGAGCAGCTCTGCGTAGCTGATCGGACTCAGAAAGGCGTTCATCGCCACGCCCCCTGCCGCAGGCCTTCAAACAGCGGCGAATTCAGTGCCGGGAGAATCAGGTCGGTGAGAATGCGCGGATACAGTCCCACGGCGAGGGTGCTCGCCAGCAACAGCAGTGCGCCCAGCTTTTCGGGGAACGTGATCGGCGGCAGGGCATGTTCAGCCGCGCCAGGCGTTGGCTCGCCGTAGAACGCTTTCGTGAGCGCGCGCCAGGTGAAGGCGATCCCTACCAGAATCCCAATGCCGGCGATCACGATCATCCACGAGAACGACTGCCAGGTCCCCACCAGTACCTGGAACTCCGCGATGAAGCCGCTGAATCCCGGCAAGCCAATCGACGCCATGCCGGCCAGGATAAAGGTCACCGCCGCGAAGGGAATTGCGTGCCCCAGCTGCATCGGTCCCAGCTCGTTCAGGTCGCGCGTATGGGTGCGGTCGTAGACCATGCGCCCCACCACAGCAAAGAGCAGTCCCGCGATCACGCCGTGGGAGAACATCTGCAGGACGGCTCCGTCGAGGCCAATCTGCGTGAGCGTCATCAGCCCGAGCAGCACGAAACCCATATGCGAAACGCTGGAGTAGCCGATGACGAACTTGAAGTCGCGTTGCACCAGAGCCACGCTTGCGCCGTAGACGATGCCGATGACCGCAAGCAGGGCGAAGACCTCGCGCCACGAGCCCAGTCCGAACACGTGGAATCCCCACGGGCCCAGCCCGGCAGGGAAGAGCATCATAGCAACGCGCAGACAGCCATACGCGCCCAGCTTCATCACCACCCCGGCCAGCAACATCGACGCAGCCGTCGGAGCCGCGGCGTGTCCGGTGGGCGCCCAGGTATGGAACGGCCACATGCCGGCGAGTATCGCGAAGCCCACAAACACCAGCGGGAAAAGCGCCATCTGCAGGGGCGTGGAGAAGTGAGCCGTAGCGAGCACGTCGAAGCTCATGCTGCGCCCGCCCGCCGCCACCCACGTCGCCACCATCCCGGCCAGGACCAGCGCGCTGCCGCCAAACGAGTAGAGAGCCAGTTTCATCGCCGCATATTCGCGCTGCGATCCGGCCTCTTCACCGGATGCCCCCGCCTTCGCCGATCCCCAGATCGCAATCAGAAAATACTTCGGGATAATCGCAATCTCGTAGAAGACGAACAGCAGAAACAAATCGAAGCTCAGAAAAACGCCATAGACCCCGCCGATGAGCACCAGAAAGAACGCGAAGAACTCCTGCGTCCGCTTCTCGATGTTCCACGAGAACAAAATACCCGCCGTTGCCGCCAGGCCCGTCAGCAACACCAGCGTGAGGCTGATGCCGTCGGCCGCCAGGTGGTACTCGAGCCCCAGCTGCGGAACCCACGCGACCCGGGTCACCGTCACGAACTCACCCGGCGCCCAGGAATGCAGCGTGACCAACCCGATGCCCAGGCCGGCCAGCGCCGTGAGCAGCGCGACCGCACGCGCCAATCCCTTCGACGGGCTCAGCCGCGCCAGCAGCGCGCCCGCGAACGAAATGTAAATCGTCCACGCGAGCATCAGAACCTCATCCCCGTCACCCACTGCATCACCGTGCCTTGCAGCACGCCGGTGATCAGTTGCGGATAGAGCCCGAGCACCAGCATCAGCAAAAGTACCGGCACCAGCGCCCAGCGCTCCGTCGTGGTCAGGTCCGGCATCTTGGCCCACTTCGGATTCACCGGCCCGGAGAAGACTTTCTGGATCACCGTCAGCAGGAAGACCGCCGTCATCAGCAGGCCCAGCACGGCAATCGACGACGCCCGCGGAGCCAGCGGGAACGCGCCCTTGAAGATCAGAAACTCAGCAGGGAAGCCATTCAAGCCCGGCAATCCCAGCGATGCGAAGATCGTAATGCCCATCAGTCCGGAAAATACTGGCACCACCCGCCGCAGACCGCCGAAGTCCTCGATCCCGCGCAGACCGCCGCTGCGGCGCTCCAGCAAAGCGATAAACCAAAACATCGCAGCCGCAGTGAGCCCATGGCTGAAGATCTGCAGCACCACGCCAGTCAGCGCCGCAGCCTTTTCGGTCGCCATCGCCGGATCGCTCCCGGTAAACTGCGCCGCAACGCACACGCCCAGCACGCAGTACCCCAGGTGGTTGATCGACGAATAGGCGAAGGTCCGCTTCAGATCCTTCTGCGCCCAAGCAGCAAACGCGGGCAGCACAATCGACGCGACAGCCAGCCACAGCAGTGGCTTCATCGCATGCTGCATCTGGTCGGGAAAAATCGGCAACAGCACGCGCAGGAATCCGTAGACGCCCATCTTCGACATCGCGCCCGTCAGCAGCATCGTGGTCTCGCTCGATGCCTCGGCGTAGGTCGAGGGCAGCCAGGTGTGGAACGGCACCACCGGCGTCTTCACAGCGAATCCGAAAAACACAGCCCAGAACAGCAGCATCGAAAGATGCTCGGGGCTGCCGGACCAGTGGAGATTATGCGCCAGGGCAGTCGTCAGTTGTCCCGACTGTCCCAGCTGCGCGAGTTGCACAAAATCGAACTGACTGGTCGCGAGGAAGATCGCCAAAAACGCCAGCAGCAACGCCACGCTGCCAGCCATCGTGTAAAGGAAAAATTGCGCCGCGGCCTTCGCGCGTCCTTTGCCGCCCCAGATGCGCACCAGGAAGAACGCCGGGATCAGGCTCAGCTCCCAGAAAATAAACCAGTGGACGAAATTCAGCGCCGTGAACGTGCCAAACAGCCCCCCCTCGAGGAAAAGCACCAGCGCGCAGTACACCGGTCCATGCTTCTCGTTATTCCAGGAAGCCATCAGCGACATCAGCACGACCACCGCGCTCAGCACCAGCATCAACGCGCCCAATCCGTCGACGCCCACGTGATACGCGATCCCCAGCGCCGGCACCCACGCGCGCATCTCCTCAAACTGCATCCCAGGATTCGCCGGGGAAAGTCCCCACCACAGCAGGCCCGCCATGGCCAGCGAAGCCACGGCGATAGTGATCGCGATCATGCGCGCGATGTCGCCCAATTTAGTCGTGGCCAGAACCAGCAGGCCTCCCACGATCGGCAGCAGCGTGAGCAGTGTGATCATCCGCGATGCCCCCACAGTAGCCACAGCGCCAGCACCACCAGCGCCGCCGCAATCACGCTCAGGTAGGTTTGCACGCGCCCGTTTTGCAGGCGCGACAGCAACCTGCCGCCGCGCGATACCTCACGGCACCCTTCGTCGAAGCCGCCGTTGACCACGAAGCGATCGACGCCTGCATCGAACCAGCTCACGCCGCTCACCGCCCACGTCAACAGGCGCACCAGGCCGCCGAAGATCCAGCGATCGAGCCACGAGGCGAACGCCGCGCAGAAGCGCGTCAGAGCAATCACCGTCACGCCGTACAGCTCATCGATATAGAGGCGGTTGCCCAGAGCATGAAACAGAGGCGGCGCGATCTTCTCCAGCGCATCTTCATCTGTCGCGTTCACGATCGGCTTCCGTCCGTAGAACCACCATCCCAGCAGCAGTCCGGCAAACACAATCAGCGTCGAAACGCCCATCGTCGAAACTAGCCCTGGCTCAGAGAATCCAGACCAGTCCCACGTCGCGCCGCGCCCGTTGAGGAAATTCTGAAACCACGGCCAGGCCGGTGTCCCCACAAATCCCAGAAACACGGCAAACACGGCCAGAATCGCCAGCGGCGTCGTCATCACGCGCGCGCTCTCGTGCGGATCTTCAACGGCGCATACCTCGCCGCGCCGCGGCGACACGGCCGGTTCCATACCATGTCCCGTAGCGCCGTGCGCGGCCTCACCAGCCGCAGTCACCGTCGCTGCCGGCGCGCGCTTCTGCCCAAAGAAGACGTAGTACATCTGCCGCGTCATATAGAACGCGGTCAGCAGCGCGCCAATCGCGCCCAGGTAGAACGGCCCCATCGATACATCCCACCCGTGCGCCGCGTGCAGAATCGCATCCTTGCTCCAGAAGCCCGCAAAGAGCGGAAACCCGCACAGCGCCAGCATTCCGGCCGAGTACGTCGCAAACGTCACCGGCATGAACTTCCGCAGACCGCCCATGTTGCGGATGTCCTGCTCCTCGGTGCAGCCGTGAATCACCGACCCCGCGCCCAGGAAAAGCAGCGCCTTGAAGAACGCATGCGTGATCAGGTGGAACATGCCCACCGCAACGCCGCCCACGCCCAGGCCCAGCATCATGTAGCCGAGCTGCGACACCGTCGAGTAGGCCAGAATCCTCTTAATATCGTTTTGCGCAACAGCAATGCACGCCGCGAACAGCGCCGTGATGGCGCCGACCCATGCCACAACTTCCAGTGCGCTCCCGCTCATGAGCGGATAGACGCGCGCCACCAGATACACGCCTGCCGCCACCATGGTCGCCGCGTGGATCAGCGCGCTCACCGGCGTGGGACCTTCCATCGCATCCGGCAGCCACACATGCAGCGGCACCTGGCCGGACTTGCCCACCGCGCCGCAGAAAATCAGTAGCCCAATCGCGGTTGAAACCGCCATGCCCGCCACGGTCGCGTGCGCCGCCATCGCCGTCACAGCACGCTGTTCGAGGCAGCCGTTTCCGTAGCCGTAGAAGATCAGCGTTCCGCTCTGCGAGTAGAGCCACACCATCCCGATCAGCAGGCCCAAATCGCCAACACGCGTGGTGATGAATGCCTTCTTCGCGGCCGCCGCTGCCGCCGGCCGATGAAACCAGAATCCGATCAGCAGGTACGACGTCAACCCGACCACTTCCCAGCACATAAACAACAGCAACAAGCTGTTGGCGATGACCACGCCCAGCATTGCGCCCGCAAACAGCGACAGGAAGCAGAAGAAGCGCGTGAAGTTGTCGTCGTGCGCCATGTAGCCGAGGCTGTAGATGAAGATCAGCAGGCCCACGAAGCTGACCATCACCAGCATGACCGCGGCCAGTGGATCGAGCAGCCACCCCAGCTGGACCCACTGATCGCCAAACTGCATCCAGTTGACGATCTTCACCTGCAGCGCCGGATGTGCCAGCGCCTCGGCGAACGCTTTCAGCGACAGCAACAGGGAGATCGCCATCGACCCGATGGCCAGCCCTGCCGACAGCCCGCGTTCCCGCCGCTTCAGCAGCGCGGAGAGGCCCGCCGCCACCATTGGCAGCACAGGAATCAGCCACAGGTTCTGCACGATCCACGTTTGTGAGAACCCGGACGTCATCCCTTCATCTCCGTAATCTCGCTCACGTCGCTGGTGCGCGCGTGACGATAGATGGCCAGGATCAGTGCCAGCCCCACAGCCGCTTCCGCCGCCGCCACCGCGATCGAGAAGATGACGAACATCAGCCCGGTCAGAAATTCAGGGTGAGGACCGAAGCGCCAAAATGCGATGAAGTTCAGATTCGCCGCGTTCAGCATCAGCTCGATGCCGGCCAGCACCAGGATCGCGTTGCGGCGCGTCAGTGCGCCGGCCAGTCCGACCGAGAAGAGCAGGGAAGAAACGAGCAGACAACCAGCGAGAGGATTCATCCGGCGCGCAACTCCGGATTCCGCGGCGCCTGCGTTTCCGCCGGTTCGCCGCCGCGCGTCGGACGCAGCGCCAGAATCACCGCCCCGATCATCGCCGCGGTCAACATCAGGGCGATCACCTCCAGCGGCAGCACGTAGCCCTGCATCAGGGCGAAGCCAATGTCGCGCATCGATGTTTGAGGAGCGGCAACGCTCGCCGCAGAGTGAGCCGCGCTGCTACCCACCACCGCCCAGGCAAGTACTCCGAAGACTGCAAGCGCCAGCACGGCCCCGGTAATGCCGGCCGGCGAGAACACCTTCTGCAACTCTGTCTCGGTACCACGCGTCAGCAGAATGGCGAAGACGATCAGGATGGCAATGGCGCCGACATAGACCAGCAGCTGCGCGAGCCCGGCGAACTCCGCCCCTAAGTTGACATACAAGCCGGCAAGTCCGGCGAAGGAAACCGCCAGCGCCAGGGCGCAATGCACCAGACGCCGCAGCGTCATGGCGGCCACACCTCCGGCCAGCGTCAGAATCGCGAGAATCAGGAAAGAAACCGTCATGCCCATGCGTACAAAGTCCGGCGCAAAGTTCCTGCACCGGGGTTGCAATTGTTTCCCGACTCGCGACGGGATCCGCCGCGCCGGGCACTCTCCTACAATTTCACGGCAACGCCCGCGCGACTGTGACTCTTATCACCAGCCGGCTCGACCGCTCCGCGCCCGCTCTACTCCGCGAAGCGATAGGTTCTCTTCTCAATCCTGCGGCCGCGCTCCAGTTTGCGCGCCAACAATAGATAAGGAGCAAAAATTACCAGTGCACAGACCAGCCAGCGTATCACACCGCCCAGCGGCTTCGGCCCCACCATGCCGGGCAACAGAAAGCGCCAGATCCCTGCGGAAACAATAACGATCAGCGTCATCGGCAGCATGAATTTCCAGGCGAAGTTCATCAGCTGATCCATGCGCAGCCGCGGCATGGTTCCGCGTACCCAGATGAACCCGAAGATCATCGCCAGCAGCTTCCCGAAGAACCACAGCCACGACGGAATCCATGCCAGAAAACTCACCGGCGACGACCAGCCGCCCAGGAACAGCGTGATCGCGAGGCCGCTCACCGCGAACATCTCGATGTATTCGGCCAGGAAAAACAGCGCGAACTTGAAGCCCGAATACTCGATGAAGTATCCAGCGATGATCTCCGACTCGCCCTCCGGCAAGTCGAACGGGCTGCGGTTCGTCTCAGCTGTCGCCGCAATCATGAACAGGATGAACCCCGCGAGTCCCCAGGGCGTGAACACATTCCAGTGCGCGATTCCTCCCGAGAACCGCGCCTGCTGATCGACAATCTTCACCGTCGACAGCGTTCCCGCAATCATCACCACCGCCACCGACGACAGGATCAGCGGAATCTCGTAGCTGATCATCTGCGCAATCGCCCTCATTGCGCCCAGCAGCGAATATTTGTTGTGGCTCGACCACCCCGCCATAAACACAGCCAGCTCCGTCGCCGCGCCCACCGCGAAGAAGTACAGCACCCCGGTATCGAGATCGACCGCGACCATGTTGCGTCCCACCGGCAGCACCGCGTAGCTCAGAAACACCACGCCCACCAGCACCAGCGGCGCCAGGTAGTGCACCAGGTGATCCGCGCGGCGAGGCACAACGTCTTCCTTGGTCAGCGATTTCAGCGCGTCGGCGATGGGCTGCATAATGCCAAACGGCCCCACGCGATTCGGACCGTAGCGATTCTGCATCCGCCCCAGCCCTTTGCGCTCGAACACCGTCGTCAGCGCAAACAGTGCCGCGAAAACCACGATGATCATCGCTACCGGAATCACAATCGAAACCAGGATCTGCAATGGCGCCGGCACATGCCCAACGATCCAGTGATCGAGCGTGACAAAAATCTGATCCGCCGTGCCTGCCGTGCTCATTGCGGAGTCACTTTCCGTTCGGCCGGTTTTGCAGGAGCCGCAGCGCCGTTACCGGATGCTTCAACCGCCGGCGGTGCCGCCGCCGCCGCTGCCTTAGCCTTAGCCGCCGCCTCTGCTGCAGCAGCCTTGGCCTTCGCCTCCTGGGCTTCCTTCGCGCGCCGCTCGTCCGTCTCCGCCGCTTCGAGCGGATGAATCTTCTGGTAGTACTCGTTCGGTTTGGACAGCTCTTTCTTCGTGTACAGCAGCTCCCGGAACCGGTTGTCCGTGCTCAGCTCAAACACTTTGTCCATGCGGATCGCGTCGAAGGGGCAGACTTCCACGCAGATCTGGCAGCTCATGCATACCGACACGTCGATATCGAAGACCGCAGGATACGCCTGCGGCTTGCCCACGAAGTCCGGCTTCTTGTCTTTGCTCTTCTCAATGTGGATGCACCGCGGCGGGCATTCCTTCTCGCAGATCTGGCACGCCACACACCGCAGCCCCGCCTCCGGATCCTTCCCGTCATACAGCAGAAACGGAAAAACCCGCGACGCCTCCGGCAGCGGGAGCCGCTCCTCCGGATACTGCACCGTGGTCAGCCGATCCTTCTCGACATAGCTGCCGAAGAAGTTCCGCGCCGTCTCGACAAGTCCCTGAATGATGCCTTCACCCAGCATTTTTGTTTCCCCTGCACGCTGAACGCCGAACGCTCAACGCTGTTCTCACCGATCCACTTCGCCTAAGACAATATCCACGCTGCCCAAAATAATCACCACGTCCGCGATGTTGTGCCCAAGGCACATGTCCTCGAGAATCGTCAGGTTGATCATGCTCGGCGGCCGCACGCGATACCGGTACGGATTCCCCGTGCCATCGCTGATCAAATAGAATCCCAGCTCGCCCTTCGGCGACTCGATCCGCCCATACGCCTCGCCCGCCTTCGGCCGCAGCCCGCGCAGCCGCACCTTCGGATCCATGATGGGACCCTCCGGAACCTCGCTCAGCGCCTGCTCCAGAATCTTCACCGTCTCCCGCATTTCCAGCACCCGCATCATGTAGCGGTCGTACACATCGCCGTGCTCGCCCAGCGGCACCTTAAAGCTGAAGCGGTCGTAGACGCCGTAGTGGTCCACCTTGCGGACGTCGTAGTTCACGCCGCTCGCCCGCAACATCGGCCCGGTCACGCTCGCGTTGATGGCCAGCGCCCGCGGCAGCACGCCCGTCCCCTGGGTACGCGCCATCAAAATCTCGTTCGCCCGCAACAGCGCTTCGAACTCGTCCACAAATTTTGGCAGCACGGCCACGAGCGCCCGCACCTCGTCCAGCCATTCCTTCGTCGCGTCCACCCGCAGCCCGCCGAACCGCATGTAGTTGCACATCATCCGCGCGCCGCTCAGAGACTCGAACAGGTCCAGGATCTTCTCCCGCTCGCGGAAGGCATACATCAGCGGCGTGCCGCTGGCGCCCATGTCCTGCAGCAGAAACCCAATCAGCCCCGCGTGATTCTGGAAACGCGTCAGCTCCGCAACGATCACCCGCAGATATTCAGCCCGCTCCGGCACCTGCAGGCCGGCCAGCTTCTCCACCGCCAGCACGTAGCCCCAATTGTTCGTCATCGAGCACAAATAATCGAGCCGGTCGGTGTAGGGAATCGCCGACAGATACGCGCCGTGCTCCGCAATCTTTTCGTGGTTGCGGTGCAGATAACCGAACACCGGCTTCAGCCGCACCACGCGCTCGCCTTCCAGCTTCACATCCATGCGGAAGACGCCGTGCGTCGACGGGTGATGCGGCCCCATCGACACTTCCATAATTTCGCCCTCTTCCGGCTCGTAGACCGGCCGATCCAGCAGTGCATCCCTCACGAGCGCACCTCGATCACCGGAATCTCATCCGCCGGGGGCACATAATCCTTCCGCATCGGATAATCCATGAACCCATCCCACATCAAAATCCGCCGCAGGTCCGGGTGCCCATCGAAAACGATGCCGTACAGGTCGAACGCCTCGCGCTCCTGAAACTCCGCGCCGCGCCACACCGGCGTCAGAGACGGCACATGCACGCCCTCACCGCGATCCGCCGTGCGCATCCGAATCACCACCGGCCCGTGCTTCTTCTCCATCGAGTACAGGTGATACACCGCCTCCAGATACCCCGGCACCTTCGTCTTCCGAACCTCGTTGACTTCCTGTTCGGACTCTGTGCCATCGGCAGCCTTCACCAGCTTTTTGACTTTGACCTTCTCCGACGTTTCGGTATCCGGCCAGTCCACGCCGGTCATCAGCGTGCAATAGTCCAGCCGCCACTCCGCATGGTCCCGAAGCAATTCCGCCACCGCCCGCGCATGAGCGTGATCCAGCAACAGCGAGTGCTGCGCCGACGGGCTTCCATTCTGGATCACGGTCACCGACGCGCCAGGCACGCCCGCTTCAATCTGCGCTTTAAGTTCCTCAACCGCCGGAAGCGCCATTACTGAATCACCTTGAGTGGGTTTCCCGGAGCGTCGTGGAACACCAGATCGTTCTGCGGCGGCTCCAGCCCGTGCTCGCCAAACTCCGGCACCGGAAACTCGCTCGGCAAATCCTTATTCAGGTGCCGTGGACGCGTCGATCCCGCCAGCGCCTGCTCATCGATCTTTTTCTGCAGCGTCATGAACGCGTGGATCAGCGCCTCCGGCCGTGGTGGGCACCCTGGAATATGCACGTCCACCGGAATGTACCGGTCGATGCCCTTTAATACGTTGTAGCCATCGCGGAATGGCCCGCCGGAAATCGCGCACGCCCCCATGGCGATCACGTACTTCGGCTCCGGCATCTGGTTGTAGAGCCGCACCACCTGCGGCGCCATCTTCTTCGTTACAGTCCCCGACACAATAATCAGGTCGGCCTGCCGTGGCGACGGCCGAAAAACCTCCGCTCCGAAGCGCGCCAGATCGTAGCGCGCCATCGTGGTCGCGATCATCTCGATCGCGCAGCACGCCAGCCCAAACGTCAGCGGCCACACGGAGTTCTTCCGCCCCCAGTTGTAAATCTCTTCGAGCGTCGTCGTGAAGATCCCGTTCTTGCTCAACTCGATCTTCAGCTCTTTCAGTTCATCCGCCATCCCTACTCCCTACTCCCTCGTGCGGCGCGCAGCGCCGCACTTCACGCCCACGTCAAAACGTCCTTCCCATACGCCCACACCAGCCCTTCCACCAACAGCAACAGGAAGACCAGCATGGCCAGGCACGCACCCAGCGACAGTCCCGTAAACGCCACCGCAAAAGGCAGCAGAAACACCGCCTCCACATCGAAAACCAGAAAAACGATGGCGTAGATGTAGTAGGACGCGCCGAAGCCCGTCCAGGAATCGCCCTTCGATTCCAGCCCGCATTCGTAGGTGGCATTCTTCTCAGGGCCTGGCTTGTTCGGCGAAAACACCTTTGCCCACAGCCACGCCAGCGCCAGCGGCGTGAACCCAAACGCCACCGCGCCCACCAATAGCCCCACAATCGTCAGCCAGGGATGTTCAGCACGTCCCATCATCGGCAATCCACTCTCCGGCCTGCAGCCGCGACTCCTGCGAGCCTACGCGCCGCCACCCACGGTCCTCCGTGATTCCAATCACATCTCGCCCCTGGTCCGCCTGCCGCCATTCGCCCGTCTCTGCCCGCCTTTGGCTCCCGTTTCGCCGCCATTCGCTGCAACATTCCATCCTCGCACAGTCGCCGCCGTCGCCGCAGCCCTCAGACCGGTGACCGCCCAATTCACAATTCCAGAGCTTCGTCGTTAACTCACTCTTGACTCGCCTACCGCTGCCATTTCACTCGATTACCACTCGCCTCTCACTCGCCGTCTCACTCGCCTTTCGCTCCAGGCTCCCAGCCCCCAGCTCCCAGCCCCCGCCTACAGGCTACCGCCTACCGCCTACCGCCTGCCTTTCGCACCTGTGTTCTCTGTCACAGCCGACCCACTCGCCCGCAGCGCAGACTTTTCAGTTGTGGCTTTTAACCTTCTCGCACTCCTAACCATTGAACCCCAGCAAGGAGCATCATGAGCACCCCGAACAAAACTGCGATTTTCGACGGTAACGAAGCCGCTGCCTCCGTCGCCTACCGCTTCTCCGAAGTCGTTGCCATCTATCCCATTACGCCCTCCTCCACCATGGCCGAGTTTGCCGACCAGTGGGCCGCCGACGGCCAGCGCAACATCTTCGGCTCGGTCCCCGTCGTCGCGGAAATGCAGAGTGAAGGCGGCGCCGCCGGCGCTATGCACGGAGCCCTCCAGGGTGGCGCTTTCGCCACCACGTTTACCGCCTCCCAGGGCCTGTTGCTCATGATCCCCAATATGTACAAGATCGCCGGCGAACTCACGCCGACCGTCATGCACGTCACCGCGCGCGCGGTCGCCACCCACGCGCTCTCCATCTTCGGCGACCACTCCGACGTCATGGGCGTCCGCCAGACCGGCTACGCCATGCTCGCCTCCAACTCCGTCCAGGAAGCCGCCGACCTCGCCACCGTCGCGCACCTGGCCACGCTGGAGTCCCGCATCCCCTTCATGCACTTCTTCGACGGCTTCCGCACTTCGCACGAAATTAACAAAGTCCTCCCCATCTCCGACGACACCATCCGCGCCCTGCTCGACGAGAAGGCGATCCGCGCCCATCGCGAGCGCGCCCTCTCGCCCGATCGCCCCGTCCTCCGCGGTTCCGCGCAGAACCCCGACGTCTTCTTCCAGGCCCGCGAAGCCTGCAATCCCTATTACCTCGCCTGCCCGGTCATCGTGCAGGACGTGATGGACCGCTTCGCCCTCCAAACCGGCCGCAGCTACCGCCTCTTCGACTACTACGGAGCTCCCGACGCCGACCGCGTCATCATTCTCATGGGCTCGGCCTCCGGAGCCACCGAGGAGGCCATTGACGCACTCAACGCCAAAGGTGAAAAACTCGGGCTCCTCAAAGTCCACCTCTATCGCCCCTTCGCCGCTGAGGCCTTCCTCACAGCCCTCCCCGAAACGACCCGCAAAATCGCCGTTCTCGACCGCACCAAAGAACCCGGCGCGTCGGGTGAACCTCTTTATCAGGACATCGTCACCACCATCTCCGAATCGCTCTCCAACGGACGCATCCCGCTCTCGCAGTTCCCGGTCATCATCGGCGGCCGCTACGGTCTCTCCTCCAAAGAATTCACCCCGGCCATGGCCAAGGGCATCTTTGACGAGCTGGCCAAACCGCACCCGAAGAACCACTTCACCATCGGCATCGACGACGACGTCACCCACTCCAGCCTGCACTGGGACGAAAACTTCTCCACCGAAAGCGCAAAGACTGTCCGCGCGCTCTTCTACGGCCTCGGCTCCGACGGCACCGTGGGCGCCAACAAAAATTCCATCAAGATCATCGGCTCCGAGACGCCAAACTACGCGCAGGGCTACTTCGTTTACGACTCCAAGAAGTCCGGTTCGCTCACCACTTCGCATCTGCGCTTCGGTCCCGAACCGATCCGCTCCACCTACCTCATCTCGCGCGCCAACTTCATCGCCTGCCACGGCTTTGAGTTCCTCGAGAAGATCGATGTCCTCGCCGCCGCCGAACCCGGCGCCGTCTTCCTGCTCAATAGCCCTTACGGTCCCGACGATGTGTGGCAGCACCTGCCCCGCACCATCCAGAAAACCATCCTCGAGAAGAAAATCCGCTTCTACGTCATCGACGGCTTTACCGTCGCCCGCGAAAACGGCATGGGCACCCGCATCAACACTGTGATGCAGACCTGCTTCTTCGCCATCAGCGGCGTTCTGCCCCGCGACGAAGCCATTGCGCAAATCAAGAAAGCCATCAAGAAGACCTACGGCAAGCGCGGCGAAGCTGTTGTCCAGCAGAACTACGCCGCCGTCGACGCCTCGCTTGCCCAGCTGCACGAAGTCAAAGTCCCCGACCACGTCACCGCGAAGTTCGACATCCTGCCCTCCATTCCGCAGCAGGCTCCAGCCTTTGTTCGCGATGTCCTCGGCGCCATGGCCGCCGGTCACGGCGATCTGCTGCCCGTCAGCGCGCTGCCTCCCGGCGGTACCTTCCCCACCGGCACCGCGAAATGGGAGAAGCGCAACATCGCCCAGTTCATTCCCGTGTGGGATCAGGACCTCTGCATCCAGTGCGGCAAGTGCGTCATGGTCTGCCCGCACGCTGTCATCCGCGCCAAGGTCTACGACCCGCGCTGCTGCCCAACGCTCCCGCGACCTTCAAGTCCGCCAAGCCGAAGTGGCGCGGCATGGATAGCGAACTCTACACACTTCAAGTGTCTCCTGAAGATTGCACCGGCTGTCAGCTCTGCGTCGAAGTCTGCCCCGCAAAGAGCAAAACCGATACCACCCACAAGGCCCTCAATATGGCCGCCCAGCAGCCGCTGCGCATGCCCGAGCGCGCCAACTGGGAGTTCTTCGAGAAGCTGCCCACCGTCGGACGCGACCGTCTTTCCCTGAACCAGGTCAAAGACATTCAGCTCCTCGAGCCGCTCTTTGAGTTCTCCGGAGCCTGCTCCGGTTGCGGCGAAACCCCCTACATCAAGCTGCTCACCCAGCTCTTCGGCGACCGCCTCCTGATCGCCAACGCCACCGGCTGCTCCTCGATCTACGGCGGCAATCTGCCCACCACGCCCTACTGCCAGAACGACGAGGGCCGCGGTCCGGCATGGTCTAACTCGCTCTTTGAAGACAACGCCGAGTTCGGCATGGGCATGCGCCTCGCCGTCGATCAGCAGAAGGCCTACGCGGAGGGTCTCGTCGCAAAACTCGCCCCGAGCCTCGGCGAAGACTTCGTCCGCACCCTCCTCGAAGCCGACCAGTCAAAGGAGCAGGGAATCAATGCCCAGCGCGAGCGAGTCCGCGAACTCCGCGCCAAACTCGCCACCATCGACTCCGAGCCCGCGCGCTCTCTCACCGCAGTAGCCGACACCCTGGTCCGCAAGAGCGTCTGGATTCTGGGCGGCGACGGCTGGGCCTACGACATCGGCTTCGGTGGCCTCGACCACGTCCTTGGCTCCGGCAAGAACGTTAAAGTATTGGTTCTCGATACCGAGGTTTACTCCAACACCGGCGGGCAGATGTCGAAATCGACCCCGCGCGGTGCGGTCGCCAAGTTTGCTGCCGCCGGCAAGCAGACAGGCAAGAAAGACCTCGCCATGGAAGCCGTCGCCTACGGCTACGTCTACGTCGCCCGCGTCGCTCTGGGCTCCAACGACAGCCACACCGTCAAAGCCTTCCAGGAAGCCGAGGCGTGGGATGGCCCCGCGATCATCATCGCCTACAGCCACTGCATCGCCCACGGCTACGACCTCACTCAGGGCCTCGACCATCAGAAGGCCGCCGTCAACTCCGGCTACTGGCCGCTCATGCGCTACAACCCCGCGGTTCGCGGAGAAGGGAAGAACCCGTTCTTCCTCGACTCGCGTCCGCCCTCGATTCCGCTCAGCGACTACATCTACAGCGAGTCCCGCTACACCATGCTGCAGCGCGCCCATCCGGATACTGCGTCGGAACTGCTCAAAGAAGCCACCGACGATCTCGAGCGCACATGGCGTGTCTACGCCGGGCGCGCCGCCATGCCGGGTCGCGAGGCCTCGCCCAACATCTCGCCGCGCAATGGCCACGAGCAGCCCGCGGCGCCAGCCCCGCGCAAGGAAGAGTAGCGCGGGCCACAACCAGGTTTCGTCCCGGACTCGTTCCGGGCTTCCACCAGTGCCGGCCGCAAACCGCCGGCGCTGGTTTTTTCTTTCCCCACCCACCGGGTACCCCACTTGCCTGCAGTTGGGCATGTGGGGTTCGCGCAACGCGCAACCCGCTGACTGCTTTACCAGCGGACCGGTTTTCCGCTGACCGCTTCATCGCTGAACCGTCTGGGCTGTTCTACAATATGCCAAAAGCCGCCAGCCCAACAACAACACCGCAACATCAAAGGCCGGCGCGCATCTCTACCTGAGAGGTTCTTCGCTAACCGGTTCCTCGCTAACCGCTTTTTAGCTGACCGCTTTTTAGCCGACCGGTTCTAAGCTGACACACCATGATTGAGCAGCCCCTGCCCGAAGCCCTCACATTCGACGACGTCCTCCTCACCCCCGCATGGAGTGAAATCGCGCCCGCGCAAGTCTCCACGGCCACTCGGCTGACGAAGCGGATTCCGCTCACCACTCCTTTGCTCTCAGCCGCCATGGACACCGTCACCGAATCGCGCATGGCCATTGCCATGGCGCAGCAGGGCGGCCTCGGCATCGTGCATCGCAACCTCACCATCGAGCAGCAATCCGGCGAAATCGACAAGGTCAAGCGCTCCGAGTCCGGCATGATCGTCGACCCCGTCACCATGGCCCCCGAGCAGCTCATCGCCGACGCCCTCGAGGTCATGCGCCGCTACAAAATTTCCGGCGTCCCCGTCACCCGCAACAAAAAGCTGGTCGGCATCCTCACCAATCGCGACCTCCGCTTCGAAACCCGCACCGACATTCCCATCGCCGAAGTGATGACCAAAGAAAACCTCATCACCGTCCCCGTCGGCACCACCCTCGAGCAGGCTGAAGAAATCCTCCACCATCACCGCGTCGAAAAACTGCTTGTCGTCGACGAAAACTACGTGCTCAAGGGCCTGATCACCGTCAAAGACATCCAGAAAAAACTGAAATACCCCAACGCCTCTAAAGACGAGCAGGGAAGACTCCGCGTCGGAGCCGCCATCGGCGCCACCGGCGACTACCTCGAGCGCGCCGCCGAGCTCGTTCGCAACCGCTGCGATGTCCTCGCCATCGACTCCGCCCACGGCCACTCCTCGCGCGTCCTCGACGCGGTCCGCGAAGTCAAAAAGCGCTTCCCCCAGGTCGATCTTCTCGCCGGCAACGTCGCTACCCGCGAAGGCACGGAAGCTCTCATCGATGCGGGCGCCGACGCCATCAAAGTCGGCATCGGTCCCGGCTCCATCTGCACCACGCGCATGGTCACCGGCGCCGGCATGCCGCAGATCACCGCCATCAGCGAGGCATACAAAGCTGCCCAGTCGCGCGGCGTCCCCATCATCGCCGACGGCGGCATCAAGTATTCCGGCGACATCACCAAAGCCATCGCCGCCGGAGCCAGCGTCATCATGATCGGCTCCCTCTTCGCCGGCGTCGACGAGAGCCCCGGCGAAACCATCCTCTACCAGGGCCGCTCCTTCAAGGCCTATCGCGGCATGGGTTCGCTCTCTGCTATGGCCCAGGGCGGCGGCGAGCGCTATTTCCAGGGCACCAAAGACCTCGACATCGACGACAACAACGAGAGTGTCGTCAACCGCGAGCGCAACGGCAACGCCAACCGCCTCGGAAAATTCGTCCCCGAAGGCATCGAAGGCCGCGTCCCCTATCGTGGCGCACTCGAGGCCATGGTCTACCAGCTCGTCGGCGGCCTCCGCTCCGGCATGGGATACTGCGGCGCCGCCACCATCGAAGAGCTGCAGGCCAAAGCCAAATTCGTCCGCATCTCCTCCGCCGGCCTCCGCGAATCCCACGTCCACGACGTCCTCATCACCCGCGAAGCCCCGAATTACCACGTCGAGTAACGATCCGAACGAGGCGCCACCGGAGTTTTCCGGCGCCGCATCCTCGTGCCGCAGATCAAATCCGCAGCACAAAGACTTGCTTCCCGTTCGCGTTCCGCGCCTACAATGGATTCGACCATCCGCCATGGCTACGATGGAATCCATTCCGGTCCTCGCCGACGCCGAGCGCCTCGTCCGCTGTTTCGATCCGCACGCCACCCACGCCGATGGCTCGCACGAGACCCTCATCCTCTCCCCGCGCTGGGGACGCCTCCGCCGCACCCATCCACTGCTCGCCACTTCGCCCGCCGATCGCGGCCTTGAGGCTGCCTGGTCCATTGCCCGCCACAATCTGCTGACCTGCCGCGAGCGCTCCATCCAGCTCGCGCTTTCCACCTATCAGCACCGCATCCGCATCGAAGCGCGCATCGCCGTCGAGACTCTCTGTGATCCCGCCTTCGATCTTCACCGCCATGGTCACGAACTCCTCGACCGCCACGGCCAAAACCGCTCCGCAGTCGTTCGTTCGCCGCGAGACCTTCTTCATCCGCTCGCTGCCGCCCGATCCCGCCGGCTACGCCCGCTTCGAATTCGGCAACACCTTCCTCCTCCCCATCACCGAGGACGCCATGCTGGCCGAATCCAAAACTCTCTGGTGAGCGTTCAGCGCTTCCCCCGATCACCTCGACCACCTGCGCATCCGGCTCGCTCCACGCTGCTGTCCCCGTATGACGCAGCACATGCGCGCTCTCGTCCCACTCCAGATGCGTCACCTCGAAGTCGCCCTTCTCATACGCATACGTCTTTCCGTCATCCTGATACAGATCAAACTCCGCATTCGCCCCAGGCCACACCTGCACCTTCGCGATCGTCTGCTTGTCCGCAGTGCTGTCCACCGCGCTGCCCAGCGGAATGATCGACCCCGCGCGAACAAACAGCGGCAGCTTGTCGATCGGCGCATCCACCATTACCGTCTGTCCGCCGTGCAGCCGCTCGCGCGTCCAGTAGTTGTACCAGTCCGCCCCCGCCGGCAGATACACCGCCTTCGTCGTCTGCCCCTGATCCGTTACCGGAGCCACCAGGAATGCCGGCCCAAACATATACTCATCCCCAATCTGGGCCACCTTCGGATCGTCCGGGAAAATCCATGAACAGCGCCCGCATAAACGGCGCACCCGTCTTATGCGTGAACCATCCGAGCGAGTAGATATACGGCATCAGCTCATATCTCAATTTCAGATACTGCTCCAGAATCGGCTCCGCCTGCTTTCCGTACGACCACACCTCGTTGTATTTCCGCGTGCCATGGGTACGCATGATGGGCAGAAACGTCGCGTACTCGAACCAACGCGTGTATAACTCCGGATAATCGTCGTAGCCGCCGACGTTGGCGCGCGCGTCGGATGGATCGAGCAGCGGCGGATGATCCGGATGATGCACCGCCGGCAACCCCTGCCACCCTCCGGTGTCGTTGCTCCAGTAACTCAATCCTGACGCCGCAACGTCCAGACCCGCCGGCACCTGTCGCTTCAGCACATCCCACAGCGGAAAAATGTCGCTCGACCACACCATCGCGCCGTTGTGCTGCACGCCCAGATAGCCGTCACGCGACAGAATCAGCGCCCGATGATCCGTGTCCTTGCGAAACCCGTCATACAGCGCCGCCGTATGAAACAGCGGATAGACATTGAAGTACTCCGTCCCCGGTCCGATGTGAAAGTAGCTCCCGTTCGGCGGCAGATCGGGCTCCGTCTCATCCGCCCACAGCGAGTCGAATCCCTTGCTGATGATGTTGTCGCGAATCGTCCCCCAGTACCACTTCGCCGCGTCCGGATTCGTCGTGTCGATATCCGATCCCGCCTTGTCATACGGCAGCCCGTTGGTCGGCGTGCCATCGGCCAGATGCTCGAACCATCCGTGCTCCGCAATCTCGCGATAGAACCGATCGGTCGGCACAAAGCGCGGCCACACGCTGATCATGGTCTCGATCCCTTCAGCATGCAGCTTGTCGTTCATCGCCTTCGGATCGGGCCAGAACCCGCGCGTCGAAATCCATTTGCCCCATGTTCGTGTAGTAGAACCAGTCCACCACGATCACATCGAGAGGCAAATGCCGCTGCCGATACCCATCCGCAACCGCCAGCACTTCCGCCTGGCTCGAGTATCGCTGCTTGCACTGGATGTACCCATATGCCGCCTTGGGCAGCATCGGCGTGTCGCCCGTCAGCAGCCGATAGCCCTCGTACAACTCATCGGTGGTTTTTCCCGCGATCACAAAAAACGAAACGCGATCGCCCACCTCGGAGCTCCACCGCGTCTGCTCGTTGAACCCCGGCTCAATCGTCGTCTTCGACGGATTATCCCACAGCACCGCGTAGCCCTTGTTCGTCACCAGAAACGGCACGCAGAAGCTCGGCGCCGCCGTCGCCAGGTAGTCGTTCCAGCAGCGCACTGGATGACCGCGATGATCGAGCCACCCTTCCTGGTTCTGCCCCAGCCCGTAGTAGTGCTCGTCGTCGGGCGAGTGGAAACTCGCGCCCACCTGGTCGTACACGCCGTTCGGATTGCGCGGATCGTAGCCCTCCCCGTTCACCGACGGCCTCACCTCGTCCAGCACCGCGGCGTTGCCGTCCTTGTGATTCGGCACGCTCATCTGCCAACCCTGCAAATTCAGAAGCGTCTTTCCTGCGCCATCGTCCACCGTCAGCGGAATCCACGGCGTCGATCCCGAAAAGTACTGGCACGTGTCGCAGGTGTACTTCGTATTGCGCGGCCCGTAATGCGGCACCGGCATCTTCACCGTCATCCGATCGGACCGGTACGTGTCCATCGTGTCCGTGTGCTCATAGGTCCAGCCCGCGCCCGCCGGCTGCGCGGTGATCCCATAGCCAGGCCCCGTGAGCGCGGCACTCTTGTCGAGGCTCATCGTCACGCGCACGATATTCGGCGCATACGGTTCCAGCGTGACCGTCGCATCGCGCCGTTCCAGAACGATCTGCTTTTGCGCGCACGCGCTGCCGGCAACGAGCAGCACGAAGACAAAAATCCCCGCAGTCCTTCGATTCATAGGTCTTGTTTTTCGTTCAGTCGCTTTCAATTTTATTGTGACGAGTGCCGCTCGCCAGTCTACGCCGGGCATGAAAACGTGTACAGCCCGCCCAAGACCTATCCCCGCATGTAAATCGTTTTGCTTACAAACCCAAACTAGTCATACCGACCGCCGGGTGCCCCATTCTGTTGCGCCCGCTTTTGGCGCAATCAGGGTGGGCATCGCGCCAAGCGCGATCGAGGTTCTTCTGCGCCCTGTGTATGATGAAAAAGGCCTGTCCCGAAAACACTCTCGCGGATTGCTCTCCACCCCATGGCGGCGTAGCTCAGATGGTTAGAGCGTGGGATTCATAACCCCAAGGTCGGTAGTTCGATCCTACCCGCCGCCACCACCCCATGTTGAATCGAGCTGGACGCAACTCCCCAGTCAAATCACGCGCGTGTGCGCCGCACAAATGTTGCGGATCGATTCCGAAGCGTCCTCGGTACAACCGGTCTTCGGATACGCACACAACAGCGGGAAATTGTGGCTCCTGCATATCTGGTTCCAGAGATGTTCCAGCCGCACCGTCGCCGCGGCGTCTCCTCGCGCCCAAAGAAGCGCCACCATCTCTCCGAACGCGCGAACCCGCCTTCCATTCTGTTGCGCCCGGGCGATCAGTTCCGTCACGAAGTTCGCGAAAAGCTGGTCGTCCGGCCACTGGTTCACCATGAACCGGGCGAGCGCGGTTTCAGCGGACATGGCGATGTATCGGCCTTCCACCATGGCCTGCGCGACATCCACGCCGGTCTGATCCAGCCGGTCTTCAAGCGCCCTCAGGTGCGGCGCGGTTGCGATCGTGATGACGCTCTCGCCCGCGATCAGTCCCGCGCCAATAAATCCCGCAAGCGCGTCCAGGAAAACGGCATCGGTGTCATAGAACTGGGCGATGTGTTCGCTGGGGGAAATCTAAGACCAAAATATCGGCGTTCCAACCGAAGGCAAATCAATCTGGCTGCTCATCGCGTTCCCTCCCGGGGACGTTCCAAACGCGCCAATCGCAGGACGATACCAGGCGTGCACCACGCCCATAGACGGACGGCACCGATTATAGCGACTTTAGAAAACGTTTGCTCCGCCTTATCGACGCTCCCGTTCGATGGATGTGCCTCTTATGCCACCGCCCGCGGTTTGCCCAAAAGTAACAGCTAAAAGCTAAAGGCTAACAGCGAAATTCCCGACTTGCCCCCCCGTGCCCCTTCCCCTTCCTCTCCTCCGCATGCGATGCTTGACGCCAAATTCCTCAGCGCCCGCAGACTCCCGCCTCGGGCCTTTCCGGAGATGTAACGTGCGCTCCACCGTGCTCCTGACCCTCTGCCTTTTTCTTCCTGCGCTCTGCCTCCCCAACCACGCGCACGCCGCCCTCAAAACCGTAGCCGCACCCCAGGGCGGAAGCATTCAGTACGGCAAGGTCGACGGCCAGACCAACGAAGCCGGCGCCATGGGCGCGGTCCTCAAATCCCTCCACACCCAGTACGGCGACCGCCCGCAGGTCGGCAAGCTCTTCGAGGTGAAGGGAACCGAGTCCATCGCAACCTTCTTCAGCGTGACCAACAAGAACCACGGCGGCGGCCAGATCGCCGGCATGATGATCGCGACCAAAGTGACGAATTCCGACGTCGAGGTCGGCGTGGTCTCCGACGACGCTGCGCGCTTTCCCAAAACCCTCGCGCCCATGATGCAGTCCCTCCTCAAAGTCTGGCACCCGATGAACGTCCCCGCCTCGGCTGCCTCAGGAGCCGGCGCGCCAGCCGCGCTTCACAAAATCACCCTCCCCGATAACTCAGCCAGCGTCGGTCTCCCCGATGGCTGGACCGTTGCGAAGACGAGTGGCGGAGGAACCATCCAGGCCGCTGGCCCCAATGGCGAACAGGCCGCGCTCGGACTCACTTTCCTTGCCTACGATCCCGGCAACCCCTGGGTGCAGCGGACCCTGGCCCAGCTGCGTGCCGGCCAGTTGCAGAACACTTCCTACGCGCAAGCCAACTACATCCCGGAGAACGGCGATCCCGGACAAATCCTCGTCGCCCTCATCCACGCCATCCAGCATCGCGCCGGAGTCTCCGAGTCGACCTACAACTTCACCAGCATGACTCAGGTCCAGGCCCCCGCCGGCCAGCGTTGCTTCAAAATGTCCGGCACCGCCGACTTCAAAGACGGCAAAGGCAACCGCGAACTCAGCGGCCTCTACTGCCAGCAAGCCCCCGGGCCGGTAGGCGGATGGCTGAGCGCCATCTACACCACCACCGCCCCCGTCGCCGTCGCCGCCAAAGAGCGTGCCACCCTCGGCGCCATTCTGCAAAGCTTTACCGTCAACCAGGCCGTCGTGAATGCTCAGGCCGCCGCCATCGCAGCGCCCGTCATCGCGCAGATCCACGCCATCGGCGCCGCTGCCGCTGCTCAGGCAAAGTCCGCCCACGAGGCGGAAGACATTCAGGAGAGCAGCTTCTACCAGCGCTGGGACTCGCTCGACAAGCGCAGCCAGGAATTTGAAAACTACCAGCTCGGCTACACCGTCATCCAGGATAACTCCCAGAACGCGCCACGGCACCTTCTGGAACTCCGACGCCGACGCCTTAGTCAAAAGCGATCCCAACCGCTACGAATACGTCAACGCCCCGAACTACTGGAAAGGCATCGACTACTAAGCGATTCCTTTGTATCCGGGCACGACAGCAGGGTGCCCCATATCTGCCCGGTTTTGGCAGATGTGGGAAGACACAGATCTCAATCAGGTGCAGTTGTATCCGGGATCGAGTTTCTCGTCGTGCCAGTCCTCAATCGCGACGGTCTGTGAACCCCACGCTCCCTCCGGTTGTGCCCGCCCGTCCTCTCGCGATACAAAGGCTCCATCCACCGCTGGTCTACCGCGAAAGGACTCCAGATGATTCGCTTTTGTGGCGCCGGTGCGAAGCCCATAGCAACAGGCACGCCCTCATCCTCCCTCGGACCCAGATGCATGCTGGGACCGTGTACGGTCATGGCGGTTGCGTCATAGGGAGTGCGGGTGACGACCGCAACCCGCAGACCTACGTGCCGAACATCTTCTGGGCCAAACCCGCTGACTACCAGAAGGCCGAGCAGCGGATCTGGCACGCGCCCGGGCACCAGAGCTACGTCGAGCTGCCGCTGGTGAAGGAGTGAGGGAAAGGCTCGCTGGAGGGGGGTCGACCCCCTTCCTGGCGTGCATGTATTTGATTTCATTGAGGCGCAGGTTTTAGGGTTGCGTGTATCTATATGAATCTACAATAGATGTTGCTATGTATTTTGGATTCATATTGCTGCAGACACGATGACGGGCTCCCAGCTCCCCAGCTCCCCGCTCCAGGCTTTACGTCAGCGCCCGGTCCAGATGCGTATACCCGCCGTCCACCACAATGTTCTGTCCCGTGGTGTGCCCGCTCTGCGCCGGCGACAGCAGAAACACCGTCATCGCCGCGATCTCCCGCGCCTCGGTGAACCGATGCCCCAGCGGAATCCGCCGCGCAATCGTCTCCAGCGCCGCCTTTGGATCGGGCCGCGACGAGATCCAGCGCTCGTAGAGCGGCGTCATCACCTCCGCCGGCAGAACCGAGTTGGCCCGCACTCCATGTGGCGCCAGCTCCGCCGCCCACTCGCGCGTCAGCGCCAGCTGCGCGCCCTTCGCCGCCGCGTAGGCCGACGTCCCACCCTGGCCGGTGAGCGCCACCTTCGAGCTGATGTTCACGATTGACCCGTGCGACGCCTTCAGCATCGGCAGCGCGTAGTGCGCCATCGCGTAGTAGTGGACGAGGTTCTGCTGCAGGCTCTCCATGAACCGCTCCGGCGTGCCGGACTCGAGCCCCACCCCATCGTTCGCGCCCGCGTTGTTCACGAGGCCGAGCATCTTGCCATAGCGCTCGCGCACGTAGTCCACCGCGCGCTTACACTGCGCAGCGTCTGCCAGATGCGTTTCCACAAAGTCGCATTTGCGCCGCGTGTTCAGCATCTCCGCCAGGAAGTTCTTCACGTTGTCCGAGGCGCGGCTCACCACCACCACCGTCGCGCCTTCGTCCAGACAAGCGCGCGAGATCGCCTGCCCAATGCCGGCGCCACCGCCGGTTACGACAATCACACTGTCATGCAGCCCGAGATCCATGCAGGAAGGATAATGCCTCCCACCTCCCCTGTTCTCGCAGGCGGGATCACGCATCACAGCAGGTACGCCAGGAACCCTTCTGGTTGATGTTGCGGTTATATGCATTTGCACTGATGCGCGTTCTGTCGATATAGATAAGAATGGATTCTGTGGTGAGTTGTGCATTGATCGCCAGCAATGGCATCGGAAGTATCGTCGACGGGAGATTCCCCCTCCTCCGGTGGTTAGGCGGCACCGAGAGCAGCAGTGTCTTTCTCACCGAGCTCGACGGCGATCCGCCCCGCAAAGCCGCCATCAAGCTGATCCCTGCGGCCGGAATCGATGCCGACCTCCGCCTCGCGCAGTGGGTCACGGCCAAAAATCTCTCGCACCCGCATCTCATCCATGTCTTCCATGCCGGACGCTGTGAGGTCGACGGCGAAGACTGTCTCTATATCGTCACCGAATACGCCGACGAAGTGCTGTCCGAGATCCTCACCGCGCGCGCCCTCACGCCTGCCGAAACCGCTGAGATGCTCGGCCCGGTTCTGGACGCGCTCTCCTGGCTGCACGACCACGATCGCGTCCACGGTCATCTTCAACCTTCCAACATCATGGTGGTCGATGACCGCCTCAAGCTCTCTGTCGACGGCCTGCACTCCGATGGCGAGTTTGGCAGGCCCGCCCTCTCGTCCAACAAGTACGACGCTCCGGAAATCGCCACAGGACTCATCTCCCCAGCGACCGATGTGTGGTCGCTCGGCGTCCTTCTGGTCCAGGCGCTCTCTCAGCATCCGCCTGCCTGGAACGGGCCGCGAACTGGAGAACCCGTCGTGCCGGCCACCCTCCGTGAGCCGTGGTCCGGACTCGCGCGACGCTGTCTTCTCGTCGACCCCGCACGCCGCTGCACTCTGAACGATGTCCGAGCATCGGTCCAGTCTTCGCAGGCTCCCGCCCAGGTTGTAAAACCTGTCCGCAGCACCACGCCAACCTTGCCTCACCGAACCCGCACGATGATCCTTGTCGGCGCCGCGGTGGTGCTCGGAGGTGCGATCACCGCCTTGATCGTCAGCTCCCGCCATAGTCAGAGTCAGCCATCGCCGCCGGCCGTCACCCAGGCTTCAGCTCCCGAGCCAGCTGCCACGCAGCCTCAGTCAGCACCGGAGCCTTCGCCTCAGGAACCTCCAGCCCCACAAGCCGCCGCCCCGCAAGCCGCTGTCCCGCAGCCGACGCCTGCTCAGCCTTCCGGCGCCAAAGGCGCAGTCGTTTTCCGAACCACGCCCGACGTGCCCCAGCACATCCTCGATACCATTCAGGGCCACATTCGCGTGAGGATCCGCATCGACGTCGATCCCGAAGGCAAAGTCTCCAACGCGGCCATCGACGATCCAGGACCCAGCCGCTATTTCGCCGCCAAAGCTCTCGCCACCGCTCGCGACTGGAAGTTCGCTCCCCAGCAGGCCGATGGCCGCGCCGTCGCCAGCGCCTGGATGCTGCACTTCCAGTTCGGCCGAACCGACACCACCATCACGCCTGTGGAAATCGCGCCCTAAATCCGGCGCGTCCCTCCCTCTCATCACCTCGAACTCCAGCTTCCTGCAGGATCATCATTCAGCCGGAGGATATCCGCTGGTGACCAGCCTGGTTACCGAGGTGATTCAGTAATGCCGCAAACAGCTATCCAACAGGGGATTGCTTTAGAAAACAGGTCCATTAAAATTTCTTCAACCCTGAAGCGTATCCGCTGGCATTTTCACAACACCTTTTTGATTTGGTCCGCAATTCGCCTGGTTTGAGGGCCAAATATTTGTAACGACTGCCGTCTCCTTTTACTGCTTTGCGTCACCGGAGAAGCTCTTGATGACCATCCGTCTTGCGCGCTACAGGTCCGGCTCGTCCGACCACAGCCCAGGTTCTTTCCACCCAACGAAACCCTCGCACTTCACCAGTCTGCGCTGCTCCGGGTCCGTGGGACTTAGCTGCGCCGGTAACTCACGAAATGGTTACTGGGGAGATTCCATGAGTTCGCAAAATGGCCTCTCCAATAGGGTATTGAATTCACAGGTCGAATCGTTAGAATCCATCGAAGCACTTTGAATAACTAGCTGTTATTTTCGTCCGAACCAGCTCCGCTATCTGGCTCTCGGCCGTCGACTTTTACTGCTCCCTGGTTCCAGAAGCTTTCGCCCTCCCACAGGAGAAGTTTTGATGAACGCCGTTCCCGGATGCAAGATCCCTCCCGGGTCAGCAGATCGCCTTCGTGTCCTGCGCCAGTCCGTTCTCGGACTCCTGACCCTGCTGTGCGGCACGGACGCCTCGCTCCACGCGCAGACGGCGGTTTACGATAATGGCGTCTCAGGCACGATCAGCTCCTCCTTCAACGGACCCATGGGCGTCACCACCGATGCCAGTGGCAACATCTTTGTTGCCGACAACACCGTTGGGAAGAGCACAGCGACTGTTTATAAACTCACCCGCACCGCGCCCGGCGTTTACGGCAGCCCCGTGGCCCTGCCTTCTCCGGCGGGCGGATTCGTCTGCCCGGCCTCGATCACCGAGCCCGATCCTTGCCTGCGAGGGATTGCCGTCGACTCTCATGGCAACCTGTGGGTCGCCGCTTTCGGCAACAACCCCACCACGGTGGGCCGAGTCTACGAGTGGGTCTATAACTCCGGCGTGTTCGCGACCCCGGTAGTCGTGGGAACTACCTGGAAAGGTCCCTGGGGCATCGCCGCCGATCTGTCGGGAAACGTCTTCGTGACCGACAATCTTGCCAACACAATCCTGAAAATCTCGATCGTCTCGGGCACCCCGCAGATCACCACCGCGGCCGCCGCCAACGTCGTAGCGCAACCTCGCGGCATCGCGGTCGATTCCAGCGACAACCTCTTCGTGATCGATGGCAACCAGGATCACTTCATGAAGCTTGCCCCTCCCTACACCTCGGAGACCGCGCTCACGTATTACAGTTTGCAGGGACCGGGCGACCTCGGCCGCGATGTCAACGGCAATCTGTGGGCCAGCGAGTTTAATACCAACCTTATCCGTGAAGAGACGGCTGGCAGCGACGTCTACTCCACGATTCTGGGCTGGGGCACCGGGCTCAACGGCCCCGTGTCTGTATGGCCCAATTCCGATACCACCGTCCTGGTTTCCGATTTCTTCAATCACGCTGTCAAACAGATTGCCGTCGGTGCGGTCAACCTGGGAACAACTGCCGTTGGTTCCACCTCCGGAACCGCGACCCTGCAGTTCACGTTTACCGGCTCCTCCAGTACGAAGATTCAGGCTCCCCAGGTTGTAACCCAGGGTGCTACCGGCCTCGATTTTGCCGACGCAGGAACAGGCACCTGCACGACGAAGAACGGCACCGGCAATCCCTACTCGGTCGGGTCCACCTGTTCGGTGATCGTGAATTTCAAACCCAAGGCTGCCGGCACCCGCTATGGAGCCGTCAAGCTGCTGAATACATCCGGCACTGTGCTCGCGACGGCGCTGATCTACGGCACCGGCCAGGCGCCGCAAATTGTCTTTGGTCCGCCGGCCACTCCCACAACTCTGGGCGGCGGCTTCTCCGCCCCCGGGGGGATGACCGTCGACGCCAGCGGCAATGTCTATCTCGCCGATGCGGGCACCAACACCGTCAAGAAGATTCCCCCGACCTGCACTACGTCCAGTTGTGTAACGACGCTGGGTGGCGGCTTCAGCGCTCCCGCCACGGTGGCGATGGATGGCGTCGGCAATGTCTATGTCGCCGATAGCGGGAATCACGCCGTGAAGCAAATTCCCCCTGCGTGCATCACATCCAGCTGCGTGACGACGCTGGGCGGCGGCTTCAGCAAGCCGGCCGGCATAGCCGTGGACGGAAGCGGAAATCTCTACGTTTCCGATTCCAACAACAATGCGATCTACCGGATGCCCGCCGGGTGTAATTCCAGTACCTGTGTCACCACGGTGGTTGCCGAAAGCGGTCCCGCGGGACTGGCCGTGGATGGCAACGGCAATCTCTATGCTGCGCAGACCAGTGGAGCCGTGCTCGAGATACCCCGAGGCTGCACTTCCTCCAGCTGCGTGACACCGCTCGGCGGTGGGTTCTCGTCTCCCCGCATGGTTGCGGTGGATGCAGGCGGCGGTGTTTATGTGGCCGACTCCGGAAACAATGCAGTGGACTGGATGCCCGCGGGTTGTGCTTCGTCAAGCTGTGTCATCGCGCTGAACGGCAGCGTCGCCCAGGCTGCAGGCGTGGCTCTCGACGGCAGCGGCAATGTCTATGTCACCAGCACCAGCGGCAATACGCTGTCCAGGCTGACCCTCGCCACTCCGCAGAGCGTCGCCTTCGCGACCACCCATGCCGGATCGCAGAGCACCGACAGCCCCGAGCCGGTCATGGTGAGGAACATTGGCAACCTGCCGCTGACCTTCCCGGTTCCCGGGACAGGTACGAACCCCAGCGTCTCGGCCAACTTTACGCTGGACTCGTCGACCACCTGCCCCGAAGTTCTCACTTCGTCCTCCGCAGGCTCGCTCGCCGCCGGAACCAGTTGCGAACTGGGTGTGGACTTCATCCCCACCACCACCGGGCAATTCTCCGGATCGGTGGTGCTGACCGACAACAACCTCAACGCCAGCCCGTCCGTCACGCAGAGCATGGGATTGAGCGGCACCGGACTGGCACGCATCATCACGCCGACCGTCACCGTAACGCCGTCCCCCTCAAGCATCACGACGACTCAAACCCTCTCCGTCACCGTCACGCTGAGTGGCGGCAGCGGCAACCCGGTTGTCACGGGAACAGTCAGCCTCAGTGGCCCTGGATTATCACTCTCACCGCTTACGCTCACCAGCGGTGCGGCGACCTTCAACATTCCATCCGGCGCCCTTACCGCTGGCTCCGATACTTTGACCGCCAGCTATTCCGGGGACGGCAACTACAGCACCGCCACCGGATCGAATTCGGTCACGGTCACCAAGGTGACGCCCACGGTGTCGGCATCGCCGAACCCGACCACCATGACCACGTTGCAGTCCACCGTGGTGACGGTCTCGATCGCCGGCACGCCACAACCGACCGGGACGATTACGCTGACCAGCGCAGGAGTCACGGTAGGGACCGGAACCCTCGCCGCCGGTTCGGCACAGATCACCGTATCCGCCAGCGCACTGGCCGTGGGCACCGATACACTGACCGCCAGCTATTCCGGGGACGGCATCTACGCCACGGCTACCGGATCGACCTCGGTCACGGTCACCAAAGCAACGCCCACAGTATCGGCGTCGCCGAGTCCGACCACCTTGACGACGCTGCAATCCACGGTAGTGACGGTCTCGATCGCCGGCACGCCACAACCGACCGGGACGATCACGCTGACCAGCGCAGGAGTCACAGTAGGGACCGGAACCCTGGCCGCCGGTTCGGCACAGATCACCGTATCCGGCAGCGCACTGGCAGTCGGCACCGATACTCTGACCGCGAGCTATTCCGGAGACGGCGTCTACGCCACGGCCACCGGAACCACCACGGTCACCGTCACCAAGGCGACACCCACCGTGTCGGCGTCGCCGAGCCCGACCACCTTGACGACGTTGCAATCCACCGTGGTGACCGTCTCGGTTGCCGGTTCGACTCAACCGACCGGGACGATCACGCTGACCAGCGGCGGAGTGACGGTAGGTAGTGGAACCCTGGCAGCGGGGGCCGCACAGATCAACGTATCCGCCAGCGCACTGGCATTGGATTCGAACACCCTGACCGCCAGCTATTCCGGGGATGGCAACTACACCACGGCCACCGGATCCGCATCGGTCACCGTCACCAAAGCAACGCCCATCGTATCGGTATCGCCCAACCCGACCACGATTACGACCCTGGACTCCACCGTGGTGACGGTATCGATTCCCGGCACGCCACAACCAACCGGGACGATCACCCTGACCAGCGGAGGAGTCACGGTAGGCAGTGGAGCCCTGGCAGCCGGAGCGGCACAAATCACCGTCTCCGCGAGCGCACTGGCAGTGGGTACCGATCCGCTCACAGCCAGTTATTCCGGAGACGGCATCTACACCACGGCCACCGGATCCACTTCGGTCACGGTCACCAAGGCGACACCCACCGTGTTGGCGTCAGCGAACCCGACTGCGATTACGACCCTGGACTCCACCGTGGTGACGGTCTCGATTGCCGGCACACCACAACCGACCGGGACGATCACGCTAACCAGCGGAGGAGTTACAGTTGGGACCGGCGCACTTACCAGCGGGGCGGCACAAATCAACGTATCCGCCAGCGCACTGGCAGTCGGCACCGATATCCTGACCGCCAGCTATTCCGGAGATGGCGTCTATACCACGGCCGCCGGATCGACATCGGTCACGGTCATTAAGGCGACGCCCACCGTTTCGGCATCGGCGAACCCGACCGCGATTACGACCTTGGATTCCACAGTCGTGACGGTCTCGGTTGCCGGTTCTATCCAACCCACCGGGACGATCACATTAACTAGCGGAGGAGTCACGGTTGGGACCGGCCCTCTCGTAGCCGGGACGGCACAAATCACTGTATCCGGCAGCGCACTGGGAGCGGGTACCGATACGCTGACCGCCAGCTATTCCGGGGATGGCGTCTACACCACGGCCACCGGATCGACTTCGGTCACGGTCAGCAAAGCGACACCCACAGTCTCGGCGTCGGCCACCCCCACCACGATTACGACCTTGCAGTCGACCGTGGTGACGGTATCGGTCGCCGGCGCAATCCAACCGACAGGAACAATCACGCTCACCAGCGGGGGAGTTACGGTGGGCAGCGGCTCCCTTGTCGGCGGGACAGCACAGATCGCCGTATCCGGCAGCGCACTGGCAGTGGGTACCGATACGCTGACAGCCAGTTATTCCGGGGATAGCGTTTACACCACGGCCACCGGATCCACTTCGGTCACCGTCACGATGACTACACCCACATTCAGCGTTTCGGCGACCCCGACCAACATCACGACACTGCAGTCCACGCTGATCGGTGTCGAAATCGGCAGCCCGCAAGGGGCGACTGGGACGGTCACGGTGACCAGTGGAGCCGTCACGGTCGGCAGCGGCACCCTGGCGGCCGGAATGCTTCCGGGGGGGATCACGATCTCCGCTACCGCACTACCGTTGGGTACGGATACGTTGACGATCAGCTATTCCGGGGACGGCGTCTACTTCCCAGCCACCACAACCACGACCGTGACCGTGACCGCTCCGGTTTATCCCGATAACAACGTAGGGGCAGTCAACCTGGGAAGCACGAATACCACCCCGATTACCCTCCTGTTCAACGCAATCTCCCAGGCGGCATCGACGCAGGTCGTAACCCAGGGCGCCCAGGGACTGGATTTCACCAACGCGGGCACGGGAACCTGCGATACCAACGGCGTCCACACCTACAACGTGGGCGACACCTGCACCGTGAATGTGATCTTTGCTCCGAAGTTTGCCGGGGCGCGCTATGGTGCGGCGAATGTCCTCGATTCATCCGGCAATGTAGTCGCGACATCCTACATGTACGGCACAGGTGTGGGCCCGCAGGTGGTATTTCCGAGCAACACGGCTCCGCAGACGCTGGGCGGAGGCTTCTCATTCCCCGAGGGCATTGCCCTGGATGGCAGCGGGAATGTCTATCTCGCTGACGAAGGCAACAACCAGGTGAAGAAAATTCCCCTCGGATGTTTCTCGTCCAGTTGTGTCACAACGCTCGGGGGCGGTTTCGCCAATCCCAACACGGTTGCAGTGGATGGCAGCGGCAACGTCTACGTCGCCGATTACCTCAATGGTGCAGTGAAGCAGATTCCGCCAGGATGCACTTCATCCAGCTGCGTAACGACGATGGGTGGCGGCTTCTACAGGCCTGGCGGCGTAGCGGTGGACGGAAGCGGTTATATCTATGTCTCCGACGACGGCAACAATGCGATATACAAGATGACTCCCGGCTGTTCTTCCTACGCCTGCGTCACTACACTGCTCGCCGAAACCACGCCCGGAGGCCTGACGCTGGATAGTAACGGCAATCTCTATGTTGGGCAAGTCAGTGGCGGCCAGGTGCAGGAGATCCCCAGGGGCTGCTCTTCTTCCGGCTGCGTAATAATGCTCGGCGGTAACTTCGCGTTTCCCGGGGTCGTCGCGGTAGATGCAATCGGCAACGTTTATGTGGCCGACTTTGGCAACAACGCTGTGGACTGGATGCCCGCCGGTTGTGCCTCGGCGAGCTGCGTGAAAACGTTGGTCGGCAGCATTGCCAAAGCTGCAGGCGTGGCTCTGGATGCGACCGGCAACGTTTATGTCACCAGCATTGGCGCCAATACGCTGGCTGAGCTGCCCCTGGCCACCCCACCCAGCCTGAGCTTTGCCACAACCAGCATCGGCTCGCAGAGCAGCGACAGCCCAAAGGCCGTAACACTGAGCAACATCGGCAACGCGCCGCTGACCTTCCCGGTCCCCGCCACAGGACAGAACCCCAACCTTCCCGCAAACTTCATCCTGGACGCTTCGACCACCTGCCCTCAGGTCACGACCTCGTCTTCAGCCGGCACGCTGGCCGCCGGCGCGAGCTGCGGACTGGCCGTGGACTACGCTCCCACTTCGAATGGGATGAACTCCGGAGCGGCGGCGATTCTGACCGACAACAATCTGAACGTTTCCAATGCGACGCAGAGCATCGCGCTGAGTGGATCGACGCACCTGGTGCCGTATATCCAGGTGAACGGAGGAGCATGGCAGCAGACGGCCAGCGTCGGAGTGAATCCCGGGGCTACGGTGAACCTGGCGCCACTCTATGTCAACGGAGCTACCTTCAGCTGGATCGGACCCGGCGGGTTCACATCAACCTCGCGCGAAATCGATGCTGTTGCTCTGCCATCCACCACCAACGTCTACACCTTGTCCTACAACATCAACGGCGATATTGGCACCCAGGCATTCACCGTCACGGTCAATCCAACTGTGCTCACTCCTTATATCCAGGTGAACGGCGGAGGGTGGCAACAAAAGGCAAGTGTGACGGTAAGCCCGGGCGACACGGTGGACCTCGGCCCGCAAGGCCTCGTCGGCGGCACCTATAGCTGGAGCGGCCCCGGCGGCTTCAACCCGACAACCCGGGTCGCCACCGGTGTGCCTCTCAACTCGGCAACCAACGTCTTCACCCTCACCTATACCAACCCGGGTGGAGTTACCAGCACCGCAACCTTCACCATCACGGTCGGCAGCACTCCGCTCACTCCTTATATCCAGGTGAATGGCGGAGCATGGCAGCAGAGGGCAAGTGTGACGGTGAGCCCGGGCGACACGGTGAGTCTCGGGCCGCAGGGCCTCGTCGGCGGCACCTATAGCTGGAGCGGCCCCGGCGGCTTCAACCCGACAACCCGGGTCGCCACCGGTGTGCCTCTCAACTCGGCAACCAACGTCTTCACCCTCACCTATACCAACCCGGGTGGAGCCACCAGCACCGTAACCTTCACCATCACGATCGGCAGCACTCCGCTCACTCCTTACATCCAGGTAAACGGCGGAGCATGGCAGCAGCGCTCCACTCTGGTCGTGAGCCCGGGCGACACGGTGAGTCTCGGGCCGCAAGGCCTCGTCGGCGGCACCTATAGCTGGAGCGGCCCCGGCGGCTTCAACCCGACAACCCGGGTCGCCACCGGTGTGCCTCTCAACTCGGCAACCAACGTCTTCACCCTCACCTACACCAATACGTTCGGTGCCACCAGCACCCAGGCATTTACCATCACGATCGGCAGCACTGCGCTCACTCCTTATATCCAGGTGAACGGCGGAGCATGGCAGCAAAAGGCGAGTGTGACGGTAAGCCAGGGCGACACGGTGAGCCTCGGGCCGCAAGGCCTCGTCGGCGGCACCTATAGCTGGAGCGGCCCCGGCGGCTTCAACCCGACAACCCGGGTCGCCACCGGTGTGCCTCTCAACTCGGCAACCAACGTTTTCACCCTCACCTACACCAACCCGGGTGGAGCCACCAGCACCGTAACCTTCACCATCACGATCGGCAGCACTCCGCTCACTCCTTATATCCAGGTAAACAGCGGAGCATGGCAGCAGCGCTCCACTCTGGCGGTGAGCCAGGGTGACACGGTGAACCTCGGGCCGCAGATTCTCAGCGGCGGCAGCCTTCAGCTGGAGCGGACCGGGTGGCTTCAACGCCAGCGCGCGCGAAATCGACGCTGTTCCACTGCCTTCGGCCAGTAACGTCTTCACCCTCACCTACACCAACGCGTTCGGTGCCACCAGCACCCAGGCATTTACCATCACGGTCAACTGACGCCCCTGGTCGTCGAACACCACGGACTCCGTGGTCACAGTTTTGGCCGCGTGCGACCTTTCAGCGAAGGCTTTTGCGTAAGGAGACAAACTCCGACCCAGTTCGACTATGCTGAGTTAGCCTATGCCCCATGGATTCGACGCCTATCGCGTCTTCATCTCGGCGCCGGGCGACCTCGAACGGGATCGCCAGGTTTGTCACGACGTTATCGCACAAGCGAACGAAACCACAGCGATGCCCGCAAAAATTCTGTTGGTTGCGGTCGGTCTCCGGGAGAACGATCAGATTACCGGGAATCGAGCGATCGTTTCCGATAACGTCCGCTGGAGCAGCTACTTCATCCAGCTCTTTCAGGATGACTGGGGTCCGCGCGACCTCTTCCGAAAGCTCTTTCTATTGGCGACCGAATGCCGCGATGATGCGGCGATGCCGATGCGTGAAGTTGTGGTTTGTCTGAAAGACGCGCCGCACGAGACCAATACGGAGATTCTGGCGTTTCGCAGGGAACTGGAAGAGCGCCAGGATCTTCGTCTGTTCCGCTATAGCAGCGTGGATGCGCTGAGAGAACACCTGACCGAGGTCTGCAATGGATGGGCGCGAGACCTGATCGAAGCGACGAAAGTCGCCGGCTCAGTGGAGCCCACCGGCGCATAGGCTCCAGAGCCGCGATTACAACAGCGCCACCGAGCGCCATTCCATGTAGTAATGCATCTGATCCTCGCGCACAATCGTGAAGCCGAGCCGTTGATGAAAGGCCAGTGAGCCTGGATTGAAGCGGAAGACGCAGCAGCGGATCGGCAGCCTGGCCCTGGCGGCTTCCTCCTGAAGCCGGCGAATCAGCACAGTTCCTATGCCTTTGCGCTGCACGCCGGGATGAACGGCGATATCGACCAGATGGAGTTCGTCAGCTGCGGCGCGACCCATAACCGGCCTACCGGCTTACTATCCAAAAGCACGACGTGATAGCAGGAATTCGGATAGGTGTAAGTGTAGGCCGACATCTGAGCGCGAAACTGCATGCGGATGAGGTGTTCTCGTTGCGCAGGAGTGACGGGAGCCAGAGCAAACTCAGGCCCGCGCACAGCGGAGTACAGATCGTACAAAAAGATTTCGTCCTGGGGCAGTGCGGGGCGAACGGCTAGGGTCGACATGACGAAGGGTCCGGGGGACCCGCCCTGCGAGCGAGTCCCCAAGTGCGGAAGTTCTCTAGTTGCGCGGAGGAAACACGCCCTGCAGGGCAATGATCCAATAGAGGCCGAGGAACGACATCATGTTATTGTGCGGCAGGCCTCCGCCGAAAAAGGGAACGGATGCGGAATTCATCTGGGCCAGCGGCGAGGTATTGCTGGAGTAGAGGTTGCCGCCGCTTGAATCCGTGAAGCAGTTTCCTACCGGCTGGGCTACAAAGTTCTTCTTGGTCGGATCGGCCTTGGCCGGGTGAGTGTGGCTTGGGGTTTGGGCTGTCTGCAGGGTGACCGTCGGTTCGCCGCCGATTTCTCCCTGGGTATACACATTCAGACCGGCACCGGCCCCGGCGCCGATGGCGACTGCACTCTGCAGGTTGGGCAGCATGAAGTTGGATGTCCCGTTGCCTCCGTACATGGTTCCCAGCAGCGAGAAAAGCGCGGTGTTGCTGCTAATCTGAAGGGTTTGCCCAGCAGCTATGGCCCAATTCAGAGGGGCGAAATTGAAACCGACCAGGGATAATTGACCGAGATAAGGATCTGCCATGCCTGAAGTCTCCTGAACTCGAAGGGTTAGTTGCGGGACGGAAAGATACCGCTCAAAGCGATAAGCCAATTCATGACGAGAAAGGGTTGGCGGTTCTCATGCGCCTGGCCTCCTCCCGCCACCGTGAGGGTGCCCACATTCATCGCTCCCAAATTCGCCGGAGTGGTATAGCCCATCAAGCCCCCACTGGACGGCATGGCTCCGGTAGGCAGGTTGGAGTTAGCGCCTGGAACCGAGTTGAGCGTGTGGGTATGCTGCGGCACTTCGTTGGCCACCAGGGTGTGGTAGTCCTCGCCGCCTTTTTGCCCCCACGCGATGTTGCCGGCTGCGCCGGTTCCGACCCCTATCGGGCTGCGACCCTGAAGGTTGGGAAGCTGAAAGTTCGTGCGTCCGTCACCCCCAAAAGTAACTCCGAGAAGAGAAAACAGAGCCTGATACTGACTGATCGCCAGCGTCTGGCCGTTGCAAAAAACAAAGGGAGTGGTCTGGTAACTCCAGGACGCCAGCAACAGCTGGCCGATATACGGTTGCATTCCGTCGTTCCTTTCTGCTCCTGTGGAATACGCTCCGATCAGCTTTGGGGCGGGTAGATACCCTCAAGAGAAATAACCCAGTTCAGCACCTGAAAGGGCTGCAAATTGTCGTGAGGCTGGTTGCCGCCGCCGCTGGAACCCACCATCAACGCATTCATGGCAGCGGTGGGCGGGGACTGTGGGGTATAGGCTGTGGGGCCCTGCGCCAGAACAGAGTTGCCCGCCGTGCTGCTGTTGGCGGGGTTGGCCGAAGCCATCAGATTATGGGTGTGGGTTGGATATTGGGCGACGGCGACAGTCACCTTTTCGGCTCCGCCTGTTTGTCCCATGGTGTAGGTGGTCGTGCCGTTCGATCCCTGATGGATGGGGATGCGACCCATGAGATTGGGGAGCTGGAAATTGGTTTGGCCGTCTCCGCCGTAGGTGGTGCCGATGAGGTTGTAAAGGACGCTGTACTGGGAGATGGCGAGCACTGCTCCGTTGCAAACGGCCCAGCCGTAAGGAGGGTAGTTGAAACCGACCAGGCGAACTTCACCTACATAGGAGTTACTCATCCATGGACCTCTCAGAGATTCAAAAAGCAGGCGTGGGGGCGCGTCCACGCAGCGTACCACTTAACCAGTTCGCTTTGTCAAGCTTCCAGAGTAAATATGTCGTGACTGCGGTGGAAAATGGAGGACAGGCCGGGTTAGGGATGAGGCATAAGTCCCGGGCGGACGCGGCTGGGTCGAGATGAATTCCGGATTAATTTCCGGCTATGGAGTTCTTCAGGAAAACATGGATTGTGCGGGGAAATGAACATTTGGCTGCCAGCCGCGGGGTTCCAAATATCAGGTTCCTGGCATGTGGATTCCGGGGCAAACGTTGAAAAGAACGTCTTGACATTTTGCCCCATGCCCAATCATTATCTTGATGCTCCTCATTTCTCCATCATTACGTCATTCTTCGTCCTGTTGAGTTCAAAAGGGGCGGGTTCAGCCTCTGACAGCCGAGTACCTATTTCCCCAGATTGCAGGCATAGGGTGTCGCGCACCCCCACGCGCCACGAAGAAGTGACGGGCGCTCATCGGCGCACGATGCTGACCGCAATTTGCGGCCCGGTTCCACGACTGTGAGGGTTCCACAAATGTCGTCCACGAGCTGTTTTGCCAAACGGCTGGCGCGGTTAGTCCCGGCCCGGTTCTATCTGGTTGTCGTTGCCCTGGTCACGCTGGGGTTCACCGCGATCGCCGGCGCGCAGACGGCGACCGGTGGGAGCCTTTCGTTTCCGGCTGGCGGGACCACACCGGTGACATCAACGGTTACGGTATCGGGTGCCACGGGCCCGGTCGCTACCGTGCAGGTGGAACTGGATGGCGTGAATACGGCCGCCGGTCAGAGCTCCCAAACGATGAGCATGCAGGGTGTGTTTTTTATGCTGACTTCGCCCGACGGAAGACAGTTTGAATTTCTGGGTGCAACGGGCGATGGTACGGACGGGGACGACGCTTTTCCGCCGGATGCCGGAACCGGGGTCAACGGTCTGAACATAACGGTTGTAGACAGCGGGAACGCGGCGCCGACGACCGCCTGGCAGCACAGTGGCGCAGTCACGGTGAAGCCCAGCTCGTACAATGAGCCATCCATGCCGATTCTGCCTACCAGTGGTGGCACTACTGCAAACTGGGCGCAAACCGATGGCGGCAGTACAGGACTCTTCAACAACAGAATGGCAGGCGCCACGGGAAACGGGACGTGGACGCTGACTCTGATGGATAAGAATACTTTCACCCCAGCCCTGGTGAGCGACGCGGTATCGATCACGGGCTGGAAGTTGACTTTGACCTATTCCGCGCTGATTGCGACGACGACGTCGCTGAGCAATTCAGCGTCTGACCCGGCGTTCGAAACCAGCCAGACGGTGGAGCTTACCAACTCCTTCACCGCGACCGTCGCCACCAGCCCAACGGGCCAGGGGACTCCAACCGGAACGGTGGCGTTTACTGCGAATGGCGCCACTGCCTCGGGATGCAGCGCGGTTGCGCTGAGCGGCGGCACGGCGAGCTGCAACATCCAGCTGCCCCAGGGGTATAACACTGTGGTCGCGACGTATAACCCGACGAGCCTCTTCGCCGGCAGCAGCAGCCCGTCCTTTACGCAGCTGATGGAAGAACACGCGACGCAGTCCACGAATACCTGGTGCAACAACGCGCCGGTCTCGACGGCGGGATCCACTGTCCCGCTGGCTTATCCCTCCATCATCGGCGTCTCGGGGTACTCCGGCAATCCATCGGTGGGGAACGTGACAGTAGAACTGGAGGGCGCGACCTCCACGGACGGATTTCTCGACCGCTTGCTCCTGGTTGCGCCTGGCGGCGGCGCGTATAGCCCGGACTTTCTGGATGACACGTTCACCTCGAATTCAATGTCGAATCAGACCCTGACCATCGCCGACGGCGGGGCCAACCCGTTCTCCGTTCCTTCGACCAGTGCCAGCGGCACGTGGGAGCCGACCGACGACAATCCAAACAGCCCCGATACGTTTCCGGCCTTACAGTCGCCGGCCATCGATTCGAATATCCCGGCGGTTCCCACCACTCCCAACTACCCCCAGACCAAGGGGGGCGCGGGGGCAATTACCTTCGAGCAGGCCTTCAACGGAGCTCCGGTAAATGGCGAGTGGGCTCTGTACATCGCGGGCGCAGACCCGTTCGCGCTGAACAGCGGCTGGTGCATCACGTTCGACGTCAATACCGGAAGCGCGACCACAACGTCTGTTGCTTCGAATCATCCGCAAGCGACGTTTGGGCAATCCGTCACCATCACGGCAACAGTGCAGAGTGGTGGCAATCCGGTGAACCAGGGCACCGTCACCTTTGTCGACAGCACCGCGAGCGTGACACTGGCCAGCAACGTAGCAGTGAACGGCAGCGGCCAGGCAACCTACACCAGCAGCGCGTTCTCCGAAGGCGATCACAAGATCACTGCGTCTTACAACGGCACCCCCTCGTTCAACCCGAGCTTCAATTTCGTCTGGCAGCGGGTTGACCACGCCACCACCGTGGCAGCGGTCGGCGACACCACCTGGCAGTACTGCAACACAGGCGCAGTTCTGGGCCAAAGCAGCGGTGCCTACACGCCGAATCCGTCGAATATCTTCGTCACTAACTTCCCCGGCACGCTGAACTCGGTGGCTGTCGACCTGAATAACTTCTCCATCTACCAGGAGGCCCCCCCTACCTGGCTTCGCTGATCGAAGCGCCCAGCGGAGCCGCGCTGGACTTCTTCTCCAACACGGGTGGCCTGGGGAATGAACAGGCCAACGCGGGCAACTACATCTTTGAGGACAGCGCCAGCGGCGAGGTACCGAACAGCGGGAGCAACATCGTGCCTGGCAGCTATAAGCCAACCTCCTACCAGCCGTCGTATGCCAGCCAGGACTCGTTCATCTCCAGCCAGAGCGGCTTCTACAACGTCCCGTCCAGCTTCAGCACCGCGCCGCCTCAGACGTCCGCAAACTTCGCCAGCACGTTCCCCAGCGGTAGCAATCCGAACGGCACATGGAGCCTGTTCTTCAACCAGGACATCTCGGCCACCGAACCGTCCGGCGCGACCAATGGCTGGTGCGTGCAGCTGGCGGAGAACCCGCCCGTGGTAACGCCAACGCTCGCACACTCCGGCGACTTTACCCAGGGTCAGCAGGGCGCATCCTTCACGGTGAACGTGGAAAATACAGGACCCGGTTCGACCGCCGACCCGACCCTCGGCAGCCATCCGCTGACGGTGGTCGATGTGCTCAATTCGGCTTCCACCTATGCGAACTTCTCCGGCACCGGCTGGAGCTGCTCGCCCTCTGGCCAGACCGTGACCTGCACCAACGACAACGCGGTGGCCATCAACAGCAGCTATCCGCAACTGACGATCGATCTGAACGTGGCCAACAGCGCCAGCGGGACCATCAACAACAGCGCGACCGTGAGCGGGGCCGGAGTAGCACCCACGAGTTCAAACACCGACGCGATCACCATCCAGCCGGCGCCGATTCTGTCGGTGACCAAGAGCCACACCGGGACGTTCACCCAGGGCTCGACGGCGGTATGGGACATCGTGGTCAGCAACTCGGCGCCCAGCAGTGTCACAAATGGAACGGTGACGGTCGTGGACACCCTGCCCACCGGCTACACGCTGTCCAATGCCACCGGTACCGGCTGGTCGTGTGGCGGGACTGGAACCGTAACCTGCACTTCGACGCAGGGAGTGAGCGGCGGCAGTTCGTTTTTCACCCTGGTGCTGATGGTCAACGTTCCCGCAAATTCGCCCACCTCGGTGTCGAACACCGCCTCGGTCTACGGTGGCGGCGATCTGAACCACAGCTCCCTGGGGACGGCCGCTACAGGCAGTGACAACGGCGTGCCGGTATCGCAGGTTCCGGCGTCGATCGCCATCAACGGGAGTCAGACTCAGTCCGCGCAGGTAGGGACGGCCTTCGGAAGCCTGGCGGTGACGGTGAAGGACGGCGGCGGTGCGATCATTCCGAGCTATTCCTCGGTGACATTCACGGCGACGACCGCAGGCTCGGGCGCGACCGGAACCTTCTCCAATGCCACGGGCACCATCAGCGTGGCGGCCGATGGCTCCGGCGTGGCAAATCCGGGAACGTTTACGGCGAACAACAACAGCGGGTCGTACAACGTCGGCGTGACGGCGGGAACGGCAACCACTTCGTTCAGCCTGACCAACACAGCGATTACGCCCACCATCACCTGGACACCGGTGACGACGATCATCGTCGGCGACGCGGGCTTGACTGTGCTGGACGCAAGCGTGAACTGCACCTCGTGCGGCACCATCACCTACACGGCCACGCCAGGCGGCACCATTGCCTCGACCAGTGCTTTGGCGGTGGGCAGTTACACCATTACGGCGACATTCAATCCAGGCTCGAATGAGTACAGCACCACCAGCGCCACCAGCCCGCTGACCGTGAGCAGCGAAAGCGTGTGGATTGCGGATGGAAGTGGCGGGACGAGTGAACTGGCGGGGAATGGGTTCGGGATCACGTCGAGCGCCTATCCTGGAGCGGCTGGGACGGTCGCCATCGATGCCGGCGGCAATGTGTGGACCACTCCGCAGGGTGCCGGAGGGGACCCGCAGCTGGAGGAAACCAACCAGCTGGGAGCGATCAAACAATCCATCTCATCGGGCGGAGGGCTGTTCTCACCGCAGGCGATCGCGGTCGACGGAAACGGACAGGTGTGGATATCCAATGCCAACAACCTGGTGAGCGAATTTTCCAACGCAGGCGCGCCCTTGTCGCCCAGCAATGGATTCACGGCCGATAACATGGCGACGCCGAGCGGGATTGCCATCGATCTGGGCGGCAGCGTGTGGGTCGCGAGCCGAGGCTCGAGTAACCTGATTCGATTGCTGGGGGCAGCCGCGCCGGCCGCGCCGCTGTCAACCGCGGCTAAGAACAACACAACAGGAGCAAAGCCATGAACCGAACGTGGAGACAAAGCGCAGGCATCCTGCTTGCAGCCGGCGCCATGCTGCTGGCCGGGTGCGGTGGAAGCAGTTCGTCGCTGACGAAGATTCCGGTGACTCCGGCAGTGAAACCGCGCGGCGAAGTCTTTGGCGGCCAGCAGCCCATCACCGGCATGACGCTGCAGCTCTACGACGCCGGCAGCACCGGGTACGGTTCAGCGGCCACGGGCTTGCTCTCGAACCCGCTGCCGACCACGGATTCGAGCGGCCTGTTCAGCTTCCCCAACCCCACCTGCGCCAGCGATTCAAACAATAAGGATCAGATCTACCTGGTGGGGACGCAAGGCGATCCGATGGCCGCCGGGCAGGGCACAAACAAGAACAATTCGAGCCTGGCGCTGATGGTGGCGCTGGGAGACTGCGGCAATCTGAACAACATTACGCATATCCACATGAACGAGCTGACCACGGTGGCAGCGGTGTGGGCGCTGGCCCCGTTCATGAGCGGCAATACAGTGGCCTATCAGAACGTCGGTACATCGTCGACGAATCCTGCCGGACTGCGAATGGCCTTTGCAGCGGCGAACCAGGTGGCGAATATCGACAACGGTACCCTCCCGGGCGCGTTGCCCACGGGGGCTACGCTGCAGCAGGATGAAGTCAACACCATCGCCGACGTGCTCGAGTACTGCATCAATTCCATCGACGGTGCGGGCAACAGTCCCAGTGGCTCATGCAGCAGTCTCTTCACCAATGCTCCCTCGGTCTCGGGCAGTCCGACCGACACCATTACGGCGGCCATGAATATCGCGCACAACCCGGCCATAATGTCGCCACCCTGAACCAGGGCATCTCCGAACACATCGACGTTTCACCCGGTCGTCGCCAGTCCCACCTCCTTCACCATTGCGATCGCGTACACCGGCGGCGGACTGAATTCGCCATCGGCCATTGCCGCCGACGGACTGGGGCAGATCTGGGTGGCCAACGGCGGCGATACGGTTTCACGATTCGACAACCTGGGCAATGCGCAGACAGCCCGCGACGCTGGGAGGACAGCCCACCGCGGTCGCCATCGATTTGAGCGGCAATGCGTGGGTCACGGCTTCGGACAACTTTGTGTACGAGCTGACCAGTCACACCGATGGCAGCACCACGATGGGCACGTCCCTAGAACGGGTTCAGCAATCCAACCGGCATCGCGGTCGATCCCGCCGGATACATCTGGGTGGTCAACAGCGGCAACAGCAAGGTGAGCGCGTTCGACAGCTCGGGCACGCCGCTGCCCGGGTCGCCGTTCTCCGGAGCGGGCATCTCCTCTCCGGCCGGCATCGCGATCAACGGCAACGCCAACGCCAACTGCGCCGACTGCCACTGAAACTGAGGGAACTGAAAATGACATCGTCTCTGTTACCGCGCAGCATTTCCAGCCACCGGATCATCGTCCGGGAAATCGAAACGGAAACGCTGCTGTATGACGAAAGCACGCATCGGGCCTGGTGCCTCAACCGGAGCTCGGCCTCGGTCTGGCGGCTGTGCGACGGAAATCATACGGTGCAGCAGATCGCCGCAACAGCAAGTCGCGAACTGGGCTCCGCGCTGAGCGAAGATCTCGTTCTGCTGACGCTTGCCGAACTGCGCGAGAAAGAACTTCTGCAGGAGCCCACCGCGCCCCTGCTCCCCGACGGCATCACGCGTCGCGCCATGATCGGCCGGGCAGGCCTGGCAGCCGCAGCTCTGCTGCCCGTCATCGCCGCCATCACCGCCCCTCCGGCGCTGGCGCTGAATGGCTCCGTCGGCGGAGGCGGCGATTCCGACAATCCGCAGGCAAATCCATCCGACTCGGACGATCAATAACCGGCAGATACACCATTTCATCGCGGATCCACATTCTCAGTGTGGCTTAACTCCGCGGACCTCAGGAAACTTCTTCATTGCGGCGACGATTTCCACGACGTGCGTCTCGCAGGAAGCGGCAGTCGCATACGGACAAGGGGAGCAAGCGGAGGGAAGTCGGCCGATGATCCTTCAACTTTGTTCCTGTCCGATCGCAGCCCGCTGGACATCGGTTCTGCCCGGCTCCTGGGGTTCTGTCGCTCGCGAGGTAATTTGTCGCGAACAACGCGGACCGCACGATCGGCAGGGTGGTTGTGTATCCTGATAGGCTTTCAGGAGAACGTCAGTATTTGAAGAGACATCGGAGGATTATTGGCATGGAAATTTCCCAGATCGTCCACGGCCTTGATGAAGAGATCGCAAGGCTCAGAGAAGTCCGGACCCTGCTAACTGGCTCGAACGGCCATCCTGCTCCCCAGGCTCGCCTGCGGAAGAAGCACACCATGAGTGCCGAAGGGCGCGCTCGGATCGCAGCTGCACAACGAGCGCGATGGGCGAAAGCAGAAGAAGGCTGCAAGGTAGGCAATCCACGGCATTGCAGCCGCAGGTTTGCGCCCCTCCCTTTGTGCGCAGCGGAGACTTCTCGTTTTTGAACTGGGTGAAAACGTGTTCTGGATGGTTCGGCACCCGGGCGGACACGATGCGGTATCACCGCGAAAATGGTCGGGGCGGAGGGATTCGAACTTGAGCCGTTTTGCGGGCGTCCGAGCCCGCAGGCGAAATCCTGAGCGAGCCGAAGGCGACTCGAAGGACCTCTCTATCCCGATGAGTGAAGAGAATGGTCGGGGCGGAGGGATTCGAACCCCCGACCCTCTGCTCCCAAAGCAGGTAAAACGATTTATTGAAGCCTGTTGAAATTCGTGGCTTTTAGGTGCTTTGAATTGAATACCGTCAGAGCCGCGATCCTGGCTCCGTTGATCCTTGTGGATCGCTTGTGCTCTGACCGCTACAAAATCGACGACACTTTACCCATATTCAATGTGAACCCGTCGGGAAGGGAAGGAGGCTCCCCTTCTCGGTGCCCATTGGTGAAGCCTCACTTGACGACCGCCCGTCACAAGCGGACCAATCATGCCTGCTCCGCTGATCAATGAGCGCATTGCCCTGAAGTCAGCAGATGGCAGAAGCGTTGAGGAAATTCTTCCGCGCTGGCCGACTTTCTGCAGATGGACCGGACCTGCGCCCGGTGAACAGCCATTCGGCCAACTCCAGCCATCACCCCTGAAGGACTGGTTTCTGACCTTCACTACCGGTTGTCTCCAAGTGGCCGACCTCCCCGAAGGGAGTTGTTCTGCACTCTGCGGCAGCGGCGTTAGAGCATCTGCCCCTCAATTCCGTCGTCGCAACCCGATGAGATTGGCCTTACTTGAACCCAAACATCACGTCAGCTCTTCGGATAACGCTATACTTCTTCCAATGCTCCAACGGTGAAGTTCCCACTCACGCCGACAGATGCACAGTGAGAAACTGACGTTCGCATCTTGTTTCCGCTGGGGTTCCACCTTTCCGTGTAATCGGGGAGCCTTCTTTGAAAGAGCTGATTATTGGTCTCGATGGAGCGACGTTCCAACCCGTCGGCGAGCTGTTCCTCGACTGCGAATCGACGTTTGATCAGAGAAGAGAGTGCAAGGTCACCTATCGCGAGTGTCTGCGCTACGTCGCCTTAGCTGTCCTCTTAAGTGATCGGATCGGCGTCCCACAATTTATGCCGAACGTGGGAAGCGACCATCCGGGACAAGACTTTGCTAACATGCTCGGCAAAAGCTTTGTACTGCCGATTGGTGGCTATTGTCCGCACAACTGGGACGAGCTTCTAATGAAAGCTCCCGCTTTTGAAAAAAGAGTGGTGAATTGGCTTGAACTACTCGATCAGGCATTTTCCATCGAACGCAGATTTTGGGAGGACCTCATCATTCGGGAGGTACGAGCGGACTATCTGGGGAAAGACGGGAGCCCCGCGTCTCATAAATTGGGACCTTCTGGCCTCAAGCTCAAGGCACCTCACTACGTTGGGCACCTCTCGATCCAAGAAGCGGTCCCAAACTCTTTTGTTAATAAACTTCGCAAATGGATCAAGGTTAAAGTTCCGCGTCTAAATGTGACGGATGCCAACATCGACGAATTTATTTCACGGATGGCGGTCACACAGGTGGTCAATTATTGGAAGATGAACCTTGAGATCGAGACGGCTTACGAAGATGGGTTTATAAGGCTGCCACATATGACGCGTTCAGCAATTCGATTTGCCGAACTCAGTCGGTCGGAGTCTTCGGACCAAGTTAAGTTGCAACAAAAAGAGAGATCAAGTCATGCGCGCCGTGCTACCGTATCCTCTTCGCCATTTGCTTACTGGTCTTAGAGACGAGAGGATCTAATTCAGAGGCTAATGGAACTTCGAGATTTCGGACCATTTCCGAAACTGCGAGACAAAGGTCAAAAAAGCGTTGGCGAGTTGCAGCAAGGCAAGGACCGTTCGGCGACCAAGCTGTGCAAGGAGATAGCGACTCTATCGATGTCCTACGAGACCTCTGGCGCTGAACAGACGTGTTTCATTCTTAACACCCACTTGGATCTGAACGGCCTCAATTTGGACCTGAAAATCCCGGTCGAGATGTTCAAGAAGTGGGCTAGGATTGATAATTCTTGCGTGAGAGATTTGACATCCATTTCTGAGGAGTCGAGCAAAGTGACCTCAGGCGAGTTTTTAGAGAGCTCGCCTGAGCGTTCTTCCGGCGGCCACTCAACCAGGCACGGAGTCAACTCCGAGAAGAACCGCGCTACCTCTCCCCGTGTCAGCTTCCTTCGCGGCACTCCGCGGCCCGACTTGTCCGCACCATGCACCTGAAAAACCTGCTTCGCTATATCCAGCCCAATAATAGTTGCACTCGTCACCGTTCCTCCTCCTCGTAGCGAGCCTACCAACTCGCGTCTACGAGGCGGGTCGATCGGTCCATCCCATTAGGTCAACTGGATCAATTGGTTTTCTAACCTGAAGTTCTGAAGTTCCTCTGTGCCGACATCTCCTTCTTCCGCTTTTTGACGGATCGAGCCTATTTGAGCGACGTGGCGCAGAAGACTCTCGTACTTCTAACAACGTAACAACGTAACAACGTGCTGTTGACGGTTCACACCGACCTGATCAGCACAGCGTTCTGTCCGCGGAACCCAAACGAATTGGACATGGCGGGTCCTCGTGCTACGGCGCGGGATTTCCCGAAGACCAGATCGATATCAGGCCGGTTATGTCAGCCAGCATCCCAGCACCTGGGGTCGCATTCCCAGGGATGGAGCTCCTTCTCGTGATGGTCAGTCGGCTCAAATTCATAGCACAGACGATTTCGGTCGAGGGCGATGAATCCAGTCCGCTTGAATTTCTCCTCGGTTTTGCCAAACAGCTCCCCTGTTGCTTCGAGCCAGATGCACTGGACTTCCTGCTCATTGCCTTCCTCAATGATGCGGCGGATCAGCCTGCGGCTTACACCTCCATGATGCATGTGTTCCATTACGTGCAGGCGGAGAACCTGAATGGAGTTGTCGAAAACGGACGGGCTACGCTCTTCGTTGGGCATGACGGGCAGCATATCGGGGTCGGTCTCGTGGCAGTGAGTTTCCAGAAACCCCACGGCTTCTCCGAGATTCCACGCGACGAAAAGCCGGGCTTTTTTATCCGGGCTGATTTCCGGGCGGCGTCAGGTCACTCTGCGAGAGACCGGAGACCTGAAGGTAGTTCCGCCAGAGGCGTCCGAAGGCGTCACGATCGCGAACGTCATCGTAGTCGCGAATGGTCAGCACGAGTTGGGAGTCACGCGAGGCTTCCATCAGATCCTGTATACGAGAGATGAGCCGGCCAAGATCGGATGATTCGTAGAAGAACCTTTCCGGGCAATCACGCAGAGTGGCGAGGTCCATGTCCAGCTCGAGTTCGATCAGGTATAGGAAGTCATTCCAGTGGTCCTCGGGAGACTAGGCTTACGGCGGTGCGAAAGCGATGCGTTGTGAGGGCGCGGCTCGAAGGCTGGCACTAACTCGCGCAGCAGAGGAATTGTCTCGGGGGTGGAGGAGAAGGGATCGCGGCCCAGAGCCATCCGCGCACAGAAGATGATGATATTGCGGATGCGTGCGCGGTCGCCGCCGTCGGACACTTGGATACGCTCGCGCGCGCGACGGAGAATCGGTTCCCATTGCCTGAGTTCCGGCGGCAGAGTTTCCACAGAGCGGCGACTCAAAGAAAGGCAGCGGCGAGCGACCGCGCGGGCGTTCTGCTCCACCAAAGTGCTGCGGATCTTCTCCCAACCGGCTGGGTCGAGGACTCCGGCCGGGGCGGGACGGTCGGCCCTTTCCGTCGTACGCCGGATGCCACCGATATAGATGCCGGTCTTCCCCAGACACTCCTTCACGTAGTCCACCAGTTGCTGATAGGTTGCGGCGAGCGATTCGGCAATGCCTTCGCCCTCGACGGCGAGGAATGCGGAAAAAATCTGCTCCAGATACTCGATCAGAGGTCCGTTGTTGGCGCGGCGCATGCCGATGGCGTAGTAATACGCGGGCGGGATGCGCCTCTCAACCGAATGGATCACGGCCTGATCCGAGCTCGGTGAGAGCACTAGGATACCGTTGCCTTTTAGTTCGCGAAGCACGGCCAGGGCGCTGTGCTCGTCGCTGACCAGCATGACGGGAACTTTGTCCGCCAGCGTCTCCATCTTCCTCGCCAAGTAGGCGGAGTCCAGCGTCTCTTGGGGATAGAGGCAGAAGTCGCTTAACCGATCGGTGCGTTCCTCGTCGCGCTCTTCCTTCAGGCGGTGGCTTTGCTCGAGGAAAACGTGGCCGACCTCGTTGCGAATGGTAATGACGCAGAATGGATTTGTTTTCGATTGCACGCCGCTAACCAGCAAAGCTCGTGCTTCGTTGAGACGGGTAAGGCGATCGTCGCCCGGCTGCAACGCCTGTCTTTGGAACATGACGCCATTTAACGCAATGCGAATGGGGGTGGGGATGAAGTGAAGCTTCTTCATCCGCTGCAGCGACATCAGGTTCAGGAGCAAATCGGCCCGGCGCCGCTCGACGGCTTCAATCCGCCCATTGATATCGAAGATCGGCTCGCCGGTTGCCCTCTTTTCCGGATAGGAGGTCTCGAGCTGGATGACGGCGAGGTGCAAACACTTTTCGATGAGCTGCTCCATGAATGGTGGCTGTTCGCTGAGGGGTGTCTTCTCACCGGAAAACGGACCGTAGTTCAGAGACACTAGGCGAAGACGCGCGTTGGGCGAGTCGATGGTCAGCTCAAGGGGCGAGCGGGCCTTGTCCGTGGGCTGGCTCTGCGCGTAGTACTCGTCGAACTGTCGTTGCAGGACAGGAGTGGGGCATAGAGTCGCGCGCAGCTGCTCGGCCCGCTCCTGAGGGATACGGCGGGCACCGGAGAGATATTTATGCAGGATGGCGGTCCTGATCCGGGTCTCTGTGGACAACTGGGCTACCGTGAGACCAAGAACACGTTGACGATCATGAAGAAAAGAGCGAAAAGACGGCAAGACGCCCTCCGGATGGACATTGGACAACTTGGATATGTCCATACAGGTTACACCCCTCTGGGGTGACTGGATCCCGAAATCAAAAAATAATTGTGCAAGTGAAACGTTTGTGTGGCAAGATGTGTGAAATCACTGTGGTCATTTCCCCGAAATGCTCGGTGTCCGGCCTCATCCATAATCTAATCATAGTTACCCAAATAAGCAGTGGACTATACAACCCAAGTCCAGACTATTTTGGACAACTCTGTCCACAGTATAAACAATGGCGGATCACAATCAACAAGCAGTTCTCCGAACCGGGTACCACGTTCAGATCGGAGGCCGGGCATGGCGTGGTTGAAGTGGATGAAGAAAATCGTTCTCAATCCGATGGTCAGACAACTGGCACCGGTCGCGAAATTCGCTAACCAGGCCAGGCAGATCATCAGTAGTCCTCGCACCCTTGATCGCTTGGTGCACAGTGCGGGTCTGGCTCATATCGGAAAACTCTGCTATCAGATTGGCGATGTTCCGTTCGCCGTCTACATTCTGGCGGCTTGGTTGATCTGCCGGAAGCTCCAGACCGGGAGCCTCAGTGTGCCGCTCAGGGTCGCGCGGTGGATATTTCTCTCGGCCATCAATTGCGCTGTTGCAGTTGTGTTCATGGAAGAGCAGGCGAGTCGTCTGAATGCCACGCACCGAGATCTGCTTGTGTGGGCGGCTTCGCTTGTCCTCGCCGCTCTGATGGGATTTACGGAAATGCTCACCCATCTCACCGCTCGTCCGCGCATCGTCATCCGGAACGAAACGGTCCGGCTGATCAACGCCGGCGAAAAGTGGATTTCCTTCTATCTCCCCGAGCGCGCCACGGTCACGATCGTTGTTCAGGCGATAACCGGCTTCACAAATCGGCAGTTTGAGGCCTCGATCGCGGGCGAGGATCTCAAGGATCGCGCACCTCTGGACACGCGCGGACCGATGGCCTCTGTGAGAGTGGAGCTGGACCAGGTATCTGGTTCCTCGTTCTCAAGCGGGTTTTACCTTTACGTGGAGTGGTGATGGTGACCTATTACATTTCCAGAGAGGTGTCCATCGAGGCAGCCATTACCGCGCGGCTCGGCCCCGAGCCGCTCCACACAAGTAGCCTCGAAGCCCTGCGGACTGACAAGCCGACCGACGCGTCTCCCGTCAGCGAGCCGGACCATCAGCTCTGTCCTCAAGGCGCACGAGCAACAAGACAAATCGCCGAGACCCACGACAATGAGGAAGAATCCCGCCAAGAACACGACGAGCCGGGCATCGAAAAGACCACCGCCGAACCGCCCATGCAGGAGGGAGAGCCGCAGCCAATTGTAGTGGAGGATCCCGCTTGGCTTGCGCTGGTCCAATCGCTGCGCAGGCGATGGCTAAAGAGAAGGAATCGTAGATAGGGAGTGGAACGGCCCAACTGCGCGGACCGAAGGGCCCGAGCCGGCGGACTTTCTTGATTGAATCGCCGTAGCAGGGTGCGAGAACGATTTTGGAAGAGGGCTCAGTAATTTGCATCGGGAAGCCTTTGAGGAAGTGTAAGCGTCTGGTGTTCCCATCTGGACAGGTCGTGAGCGGCGGCCGACGATAAGGCGCATGGATGGTACTGCACTGCCGGGGCGGAAGCGGCGGGTGTTTCGCCGGGTAGAAGAGAAGCTGAGGATTGTGAAGCTGACGCTGGAGCCGGGCGCGAGCGTGGCCAGTATCGCTCTGACCAACGGCGTGAACGCCAACCAGGTGTTTCGCTGGAAGCGGCAGTATGAACGTGGCGAGTTGCACCACGCAGGTCGAAGTCGGGCAGCGCTTTGGTTCCGGTGACGATCGCTCGAGAACCGGAAGCGCCGAAGCTGGCGGAGACGCCGACATTGCCATCTGTGGGCAGCGTCACGATCGAGTTTCCCGGGCGAGCACTGCTGAGCATCGAAGGTGCTGCCGATCCTGCCGTGATTCGCGCTGTGCTGGAGAGCCTGGCACGGTGATCGAGTTGCGGGCAGGCACGAGGATCTGGCTCGCGGCCGGCATTACCGACATGCGGCGCGGCTTTCATGGGCTCAGCGCCCAGGTGCAGACGGTCCTCGAACAGGAACCTTATTCCGGTCACGTCTTTGTTTTTCGAGGCAGGCGCGGTGACCTCATAAAACTGTTGTGGTTTGATGGCGACGGGCTATGTCTGTTGCAGAAGCGTCTGGAGCGGGGCCGCTTCATCTGGCCGCAGGCCACCAGCGGAACGGTGTCGCTGAGCCGCGCTCAGTTGTCGATGTTGCTCGAAGGCATCGACTGGAGACGGCCGGATCGCACATGGCAGCCGCCGATGGCGGTGTGAACCATATTTAACACTCGCACAGTTACAGAAGCGTGGCATACTGCCTGGAACGATGCGTGCGCCGCTTCCCGATCTTGATGCACTGGACATCGAAGCGCTGAGGGCGCTCATCCTCTCACAGCACGAAGAGAAGCAGCGGCAGCTGGAAGAACTGGACCGGCAGAGAGCCGCACTGGACGAGCAGCGGACTCAGTATCAGGCCGAGCTGCTGGAACGAGCCGAGCAGATCGAACGCCTGAAGCTGGTGGTGGAGAAGCTGCGCCGGATGCTCTTCGGCAGGAAGAGCGAGAAGCTTTCCCTGCAGCTTGACCAGCTCGAACTTCAGCTGGAGGAGATGGAGGCCATTCACGCGGCCCTCGCGTCGGTTCCGGTGTGCGATGCTCAGCCCGAGAGCGCTGGTGCGAAGCCTGTTCGCAAGCCGCTGCCGGAGCATCTGCCACGCCAGATCGTTACGCACGAGCCGAAGCAGAGCTGCTGCCCGGAGTGCGGCGGCGATCTTCGCCATTTCGGAGAAGACGTTTCCGAGCAATTGGATTATGTCCCGGACAGCTTCCGGGTGATACGGCATGTGCGGCCGAAGTTCGCCTGCAGCAGGTGCGAGACAGTCGTCGAGGCCCCTGCTTCGTCGCGGCCGATCGCACGCGGACTGGCTGCTCCCGGGCTGCTGGCGCATGTTCTGGTTTCGAAGTATGCGGACCACTGCCCGCTCTACCGCCAGTCGGAGATTTACGCGCGGCAGGGTGTGGAACTGGATCGCTCCACGCTGGCCGGATGGGTCGGAGTCACCAGCGAACTGCTCGCGCCTTTGGTCGATGGGGTGCGCCGTCATGTTTTGGGTGCGACGAAGCTGCACGCCGACGACACGCCCGTGCCGGTACTCGCACCCGGCAACGGGAAGACGAAGACCGGCAGACTCTGGACCTACGTGCGCGATGATCGTCCCGCGGGCGAGAACGCTGCACCCGCTGTCTGGTTCGCCTACTCACCGGATCGCAGGGGTGAACATCCCCGCGAGCATCTGAAGAACTTCACCGGCACGCTGCAGGCCGACGCGTATTCCGGCTTCCATCATCTGTATGACACGGGCCGGATTCGCGAGGCGGCCTGCTGGGCGCATGCCCGCCGCAAGTTCCACGACATCCATGCTGCGCATCCTTCGCCGACCACCACCGGCGCCCTGGAGCGCATCGGCGCTCTCTATCGCATCGAGCAGGAGATTCGCGGCAAGCCGCCCGATGAGCGAACAGCGATTCGACAGGCCCGCGCGGCTCCGCTGCTGGCTGAACTCCGCGCATGGATGGAGAAGACGCTGCGATTGCTGTCTCCGAAGTCGGAGACGGCAGAGGCCATTCGCTATGCGCTCTCGCGCTGGCGTGCTCTTACCCGTTTCGTCGACGACGGCCGCATCGAGATCGACAACTCCGCGGCCGAGCGGGCGCTTCGTGCCGTCGCTCTGGGCCGCAAACACTATCTCTTCTGCGGATCGGACGGAGGCGGTGAGAGCGCGGCCGCCATCTACACCCTGCTGGGCACGGCGAAGCTGAACTGCGTCGACCCGGAACGCTGGCTTCGCGAAGTTCTGACTCGCATCGCCGACCTCCCTTTTAGCCGGGTTGAGGAACTTCTGCCCTGGAACATGGCAGCCGAACTCTCTTAGTTCCATCTCCGAAGTGTCCACTAAAAATTAGTGGACACTAAGTGGAGCTTCTGCGGCGAGGCCGCCCGCTTCTGAGCTGCCGATTCACAGCCTCCACGGAAAACGCTCGCGGATCGAAGTCTTCACCAATCCACTTCCGCATTTCCTCATATCGCTCATCGGCCGGGTTCTGCAGAACCTCCAGAAGATCGTAATAACCAGGCACGCCCCCACTGTCTTCCGGAGGACACGCTTGCCGTCCGTCCAGGCAGACGGGATACTCCGTATCATCGCTTCCGCAAAAGCGCTTTTCCAGAACGATGGTGTGCTCCCAGCCATCCCCGAGATCATATGTATAGGTCAGTGAGCTGCCGATCTCCGTCAGCACGTCGCCGATGCGGGCACTGCGTACGGCCGGACGCCGACCCTCGATGCGGAACTCGTGCATATGGCTGTCCTGCCATCCCATCGCAATCTGCAGCACTCGGTGCAACCGGGTCAGCGTCGTATCTGCCGGAACTACCAGCCGTCGCCAGATCGCCGGCCTGATGCCACGCAGCGTCACCTTGAGTTGGCATACTTCCTGTTCCATCCCGGTGCTCTTCCTAACCATCTCCTGCTCTCTCCGATCTCAGGATACGGCGCGGCACCAGTGACAGCTACCTGCTCCCATGGCTAGACCGGACGCTTACGAGGAAGTCCGCGTAAGCAATTGCTGAGATGCCTACGAGAAACTTCACGGAGCAGTTCAGAGAACAGCAGATTACCTCTGTAGCGGATTGCGTAAACGAATGAATTATTATGCAGTTAAGCGGCCCACTCCATTCTTCCCAAAGCAGATAAAACGATTTATTGAAGCCTGTTGAACTCCATGGCCTTTAAGTGTTTTGAATTGAATACCGTCAGAGCCGCGATCTGGCTCTGTTGATCCTTGTCGATCGCCCGTGCTCTGACCGCTACAAAATCGACGACATCATAGCGCGCCGCAGACGAACTCCATGAAGCCCTTTTGTCCTCACCTTCGTTCTTTCCCTCAAAATCGCATTCCCACCTGGACGAATGGCAGGGGTCAGGTCACATCGGAGACCATCGAGGCGCTTGCCCACTTAGACGCTGCCTATCTCAGGAAGTTGCTCCACAGCAACCGAAGTTACTCTGCAGCTCCCATCTGAGGGAGACGTGTCCCATCCACCCCGACGCCGTCAGGCGGCATTGTTCTCCGCTGGACCTGCTACGGATGCCAGAGAGGGGCCACACGCAATACCACGCCTTCCTAACAGTGCTCATTGCGGCTGTCCTGGCTGAACCTTGATCGACGGACCGCATTCTGGAGGCAACGGCAAAAAGTCGCCGCCCTTAGTGCCGCCTTTACCGTCCGGAACAAGAAAGGGACCTGGCTTGCCATTGCTAGGATAGAAGACCTGAACCGTTGTCTCTACGGAAGTGGGGATCCCACCTTCGAGATAAGGCTTGTAGGTCCAGTGCTTGACCGCGGCGAGCGCTGACTGTTTGAACCCCTCAAATCCACCCAGGACCTTAAGCCTGCCGACGTTTCCATCCTCGTCGATGATCACGTCCAGAGTTACCATCCGGTTGGAACACTTTGGCATGGCTAGAGCTTCCGGCGTTACCGCGGAAACGAGTCGCGCGGCCATTACACGCTCTGGTACCTTGACACCCGGCTGCAACTCAGATATTTCTTGCCCTCCGCCGATACCGATTGCGAGCATACACACGAGGCAGTAGAGAACAAAAGAACGCATAATAATGCCCTCGATTCGTCGGACTATTCCTAAGGAGTGGAGGACGGTGCGGCACCGCGTTCACGCGGAAACAAATTCCAGTCGTGGTCCCGTTGAACACGAACTGTTCCGTATGCAACTAGCCCGATGCAAATCACTATCAAAATCCATCTTTTGGTTCGGGTCATTGGGACTTCCTGCTTGCGATCCTCTTCGCTCGTCAGGAACTCATAATTCTTCCAAGAGAACGTCTTCGAAAGACTCACGGTGAACAAGCCCACAAGGCCCGCTATCAGGAAGACCCATCCCGGTGATATCGATAAATGATCCACTAGTGCCACCTCACCGGCATGTGCTATCGCCGAGGTACCCAAACGTGAGAGCCCCGCTTGCGCTCATCTGGCCGCCAAACTTGAAACTTCGCGACAGCCCGACCGTGACCTTGTTTGTCCCGGTGCTGAGGGTCGCATTCAACACAGGACTGATCGGGGCAGTCGCCTGCGAGACCCGAACGCTCTTTCCGTTTGTGGTGACAGCAGCTCCCCCGAAAGGACTGGTCCCCCCAAACTTCGCCGACGGTGCAAGGCCATTGCGATCAAGACCAAAACCAAAGGAGAATGGCGTTCTTGGTACCTGCGCTCGCAAACTCGCACCCGCGTTGCAAAGCCACGGCATGCTCCTCGTAACCTTCGCAACTTGCCGGAAAATGGCGGTGGCAGTTGGATTCAGCGGGACATCTCCCCCCGTGTCCGGTATCGAGGTATCGAGGTTCGATCCTTGACCGGTCGCAAACGTGCCCGTCATCAGATTTCCACTGTCGGAAGTGCCACTGAAACCGGTGACCACCCCTTGGTCAGTACCTGTGGTCGTGAATATTGTTCTAACAGTTCCGTCGATATATTGACCCGAATTTGCCTTCTCCTCGGTCGAGTTGTCGCAGTCGCCGCTTTCGAAGCCCTCATACACTCCGGTATCGACGTTAATATGAATGCAAGCCAACGCACTCGGATCGATGTTAATCAACGGATTATTGTAGACATAACCGTACAGATTGAGACTCTGCGGGTTGGTCGGATCGGCGTAATCCAGCACTGAGGGATCAGGGCTGAGGAACCTTCCCATCGTAGATGCATAGTACCTTGCACCGAAGTAGTCGTTGCCGGATTCGGCGTCGCGTTCTTTGCCGGTGAAGTGGAGAGGGTTGACACCATACAAAGAACAGCCTCCAAGATCGTCGCCGTAGGGAAGCGTGTAGCACGTATCCTGCTGTCCACCGCCGACCTGAGAATGCTCTCGTTCATTGGAAAGCCAGTCGTCTCCGGCAAAGTATGTGGAGCCACCGCTGTAGGTGGCGAGGTGCATTCCGCCGGCATAGATCTCGCCACGACTCAACACCGGACCCGGAGTCAGCTCCGCTATTTGGTTGCCCACAAGGTCATAGAGGTACTCATAGGTGCTGGCTCCGCTACTCTGTTTGGCAACCCGCATGCCTGTAGCGTCGTAGATATATTGAGTGTTTCCAAAATCCGGCGACGTGAGACGACCTGCGCCATCATAAATATTTGGGTTCCCCCCCGACCCCCCCAAACAGAATGACGCGTGTAGCAAATTGCCTGCATTATCATAGCAATAGCCGACGATTTGGTTGTTGCTATTCATCGTGAACTGAGGTTGCGGTGCGGAGCCGGCCGTGGCCGTCTGCGTAGCCCTGTTTCCAAATGCATCCATGCCCCACTGAAGGCTTGTACCACTGTACGGTCCCGATGTAGCGGACGCAGTCAAAAGTCGATTCAGGTGGTCAATCGTGTAACTCCAATTACCGTTCGACGTGTCGTTGGCCGATTGGAGAGAATTGTTAGCGTAATACCCGAGGCTGTATTGGTAGAGTATCTGGCTGCTGGCGTTTTTGATTGTGCTCGACGCTAGGCGTTCGCGATTATCATGTTGGATTGTGTTGATCAGGCCATTTCCCAATGTGGCGCCGGTTAAACCGATCGGGTCGTAGGATGTTGCACTCCAGAGGGTCGCGGGATGCTGAGAGTCGTGCCAACTGCTCGTCACGGAACCAAGACGTGCAGCACCGTCATAATTTTCCGTTATCGTCACCCCCACTCCATTCGAATAGGTCGTGAGGTCACCTACCAGATCATACGTGAACGCCTGACCGGCGCGCCAACTGCCCGAACAAGTGGAAGGCGTGCACGACGTCTTAGAACTCGTGTGTTCCATTGCATCATACCCGAACCCGGAGGCAGTCTTCCCATCAGATGTCCACTCATAGACCAGATTATTCACGAGGTTTGAACCGGGCGCCAAACTACCGGGCGGCGTTGAACAGCCTGAAGGGAGGGTGCCAATCGTCGTCGTGTCGTACCAAAAACACGCGTTGGGAGTCCCAGACAGATACACCTGGGCCTGAAGCCTGTTCAATGGATCGTACTGGTAGTTGACGGTGACGTTCGCGCATCCGTCTTGGAAACCAGATTACTGTTGCGATCGTAAGAGTATGTGTCACTCCACCGCCCCGAAGTTGAGCACGAATACCCCATCTGAATTGATTCAGGATTGCAGGCGTTCGTGAGATGCGACATTGAGTCGTACCAGAAAATGCGAACGCGATCGGTATCTCCCGGTGCGCCTAGCTGATCAACCCGAATCAGGTTGCTGTTGCCATCGTAAGCGTAATCAGTCTCGAAATTCAGACTTGCGGGATCCTCGAAGACTTTCTGCAGGCGGCCAAGACCATCGACGCATGCCTTTCGCGTTGTTCCCGCGGCGTCGGTCGAAGTACTACAATATCCTGAGTACTGGACCGTTAACGTGCTGCTGTCGGGATTTTGGACTGCTGTTGTTCGGCCCAGCGCGTCGTACGTGTATGTCGTTACACCATACGTGGGATCAGATGTGCTCCGGTACGGGTTGGTCACCTTGTAGGGCAACCCACTCCCATCCATCACCGTGAGCGTAAAATCGGTACCGTAAGGATCCGATGTGAGTTGGCTCTCATAGGGGACACCGAGGCCATTCAGAACGCTGACCGTAACGAGATTCTGCGATGCATTCATCTTCGTCGTGGTGGTGATCGTCGGTGAAGGTCCAGAATCGTTATACGCATACGAGACAGTACCGCCATCCGGGTGGGTAACAGAGGTGAGGCGGCGCAGGCTGTCGTTGTACAAGTAACTCGCTGCGTGCCCGTTCTCGTCGGTTGAAGACAGAAGCAATCCGGCAGCGTAGTCGTAGCAAAAACTTACGGAGTGGGTGACACCGTTCACATTGGGATAGACAACCTGGGTCACGTAGGCGTCGCTCGGAGATTGTGGCGGAGCGCTGCCCCCGCAACTGGAGTAGCTATCCGTATAGTAGAACTGTGTCGCCGGATTCCCGTTCGGATCCGTGACACTCGTTGTCTGCCCCTTTGAGTCATAGCTATACGTCGTCGTGGAATCGCCCTGAGAGCAGGACGTACCGCCGGGTACAGCAAAGCACTTATCCTTCTTTGTCAGCAAGTTACCTAAAGTGGGCGTCGAGCCGTAGTAATAATCTTCCTCCGCAACCTTCGTGAGGTTGCCGTCATACGTGATCACTGAGTCTGGCCGGTCAACTATGTGGGAAGCGAATTGAGCAAAGTTGTAGGCGGTAACGGTTCGTTTCAGCAGAGCGCCCGATGTTGTCCCTGATGGCGGACTAGCGCAAGTGCCGGTTGGCGCGCCGGTGCCGAAATCGTATTCATCAGTTTCCGTTGACACTTCCCAAGTATTATCGTAGCAATATACTTTCAAAGACGGTGATCCGCCTGTTGGCGTCGTCTGCACGCTCTGGACGAGACGCACATTCTTCCAGCTCTTGGCGACGGTCTGGAGGAGCGCGCCATTAAAGTCATAAGACTGTATCGTCTTCTCAACCGGCATCTGATCTGTCGTAAAGCAAGCCACACAATTCGGAACATATGGGGTCGTGAAAGAGCCATCGTATGTGTAGGTAGTGTTAAACGTGTCTGCGCGTACGTTATCCGTGGCCGCAACGGTAGTCGATTTGGAATTCCATGAAATGGAGGACCCAGTCCAACTTGTAGAATACGTAAAATGCTGATGCTCAACTTCGGTAGTTCCATCGTAGCTTACGTAACGGTCAGTGATTGCTGGATAGTCATACCGGCATTCCCACACTTGCATTGAGCCGTTGACGTTGAACGGGAAGATCCCCGCCTCTGCCTGCGAATTGAGGCCCCAGACATACCGTACATACCCGCCGCTCGGATAGGTAATCTTGGTCAACATGCCGTAGGTGGGATCGTACGAAAACGTAAAACTACGGCCATTAGGAAGAACAATGGATGACATTACAGTCGAACTGGCGGACATCGAAGTTGGGCAGTTCGGCAGCGTTCCAGGAGAGAGATTGACCATGTTGTCCGTAAAGTGTGCGGCAACGCTGGTCCAATAGACCTTGTATGGCGTGCTGATTCCTGCTGGCGTGATCGTGTCCGGGTTGCCGCCGAAGCTGGACACTGAGAGGGCTGTCCGACCGATCGTATCGGTGTAGACGACACCGCTGCTTCCGCTGGGAGTAATGGAAAACGAATTCCCGTTGCGATCAATAACAGATGAAACTAAGAAGGCACCGCCCGTCGCCGTGGCTTTGCTGGGCATGTAGTAGATGGCTCCGTCAGCGTCTGTGACATAGACAGCCGGAACCTGATTGCCGTTAGTCGGCGGTATTGATGTTGTAGCGAGGATGGGACCCTCTCCGCCGGTCGTATACTCACCGTCTCCGTTTACGCCCTCGTTGCAGTTATCGAAGCCATCCGGGCTCTCAAGGTTTGCTGATACGGAGAGATTGAGATTGTGTCTATTGGCGTCAGGAGCCCTGGAACACATAGTTGTATGTCCCATGGCAGGTTATGAGGTGATCAAGAGATCCAGGTATCGTAAAGGTAGCTGCGTTAAAGCTTATTAGAGGATAGGTAAAACTCCATCCGCCCTGAGTTCCAATGGCAAGGGTTTGGCCATGGTAGGCTGGACCACTACCCTGTGCAAGCATGTAGAAGGCCCCATTGGAATCGTAGGCAATGGAAACCGCTGGTGTCAGTTGTCTACCAGTCGGGACGGAAACGGGTATCCGAACGCTTAAGGAGCCGTTGGCAGGATTAACCGTCTCAATCTGTGAATGCAAATAGTCGTGATCGCCGGCGCTGGGTGTCGCCGTTATGTCTGTAGCATTTGGCAGTTGGGCATGAGTCGTGACGGCGGCAAACAGACTAAACAACACGATCAAGAACACCCGCACCTTAGCCATCCATCCTCCGAAATTACGTGACCATGACCGTCTCGAATCGACGACGCAGCCCGATTCCGAACGCGGCACATAACGAGCGCGCTCGTATCCTTATTAGCCGAAGATCACAGAGGTGGGAAAATAGGTACGGCAAGGAAAGTCAGGGGACCACACGTTGCCGCTATGCGTACCGGTCCTACAGACACGGTGCTTTTTTCGTTGTGTCGCACTATACGGGGAGGCTGGAGCGATGTCAAGCTTCAAAATAGCAACCGTGAAGCGCTCCTCTAACGTGGTTGCTTTAATCAATAGTTAGCGCGAGGGTCGCGACATGGGTTACAGATGCAGAACTTGCCGTGATCGTGATCGTCGTCATGAGGGGCTGAGGAACTGAAGGCGATCCAGATGCAGAAGCGCCACCGCCTCCGCACCCGCTCATACAGATCATCAACGTCCCTGCCGCCATGAAGAGTCGCAACAGATGACCTGACCGTCGTTTGCGGCGATGGAACGATGCCAGCATGATGGAGGCAAGAACCACTGGGCCGACGGGGCCGCCTGGAGCATCATTGCTACTTGTATTCTGAGAAACGGATACTTCAACGGAACTCGTTCCACCGGCGGGGACACTTCCCGGGAAGAAAGTGCAGCTTACGCCCGCAGGAAGACCAGAACAACTAAATGACACCAAGTCAGAAAGCCCATTTTGCGGCAGAATGGTGAGTGTTGTGGCTCCCGATTGACCTCTGTGAATCGTTAAAGCCGCTGGCGAAAGCGACATAGTAAAGTCGGGAGGGGGCAAATTGATGACATAGCCGGCCGAGACCGGAGGGCTGTCCGTGTACCCCGGCGCCCCGGCAATCGCGTTGATCGTTACGCTGGCGCCGACCTGAATCGGTGTTCCCGAATACGGGCGCGATGCGCCTACGATGGGGGGACTGCCATCCATCGTGTAATAGATCGTCGCTTGAAGTGCGCTATCCACGAGGCTTACCGGCACTACTGAGGTGTACGTGCCACCCGGTGGAGAAAATGTCGGTGTGGGCAGGGTTCCAAGTGATGTAAATGTTTGGGCAACGCTCGCATAGCTGATGGCATAACCGGTCCCTTCGAATCCAGCCGTAATTGCCTGCGTTCCGACCGGAAGGGGAAACCCAGACGCTCCGTTGGTCCAGGTCGCCTTTCCCATACTGTCCACAGCGACGTCCTCCAATTCTAATGTTGGTGTATGAAAGGAAACCGTCCCGCTCACGGGGTTTCCTGATGCATCGGCTATGATCGCAGTCAGAACAACTGGAGTCGCGTACGGCGCCGGATTCTGACTTGAGGTCAGAGTCAGGCTTGTCGGCCGACCAACCACCGTCTGCACCATCGAGCCGCTGCTGGGTGCATTGTTCGTGTCGCCGAGATAATAGGCAGTTACCGGAATACTCCCGGTGGCGAGAGAACTTGTGGTCACTGTCGCCTTTCCGAACCCGTCTACCAGCGCGTCGATCCATCCCCCCATTTGGCCCGGAAAGGCGTGCGCCGCCCCCAGTCCGGCAAAACTGAAGCCAACGGTTCCCGCAGGTGTGTTCCCCCCGCCGGGCTGCACGGTTGCAGTGAATTGTATTGGCTTCCATAGACCTGTGAGACAGCATCCGATGCCACTGTGGTCGTCGTTGCAGGCAAAGAGGTCAGTTCATTACCGTTGAACTCGGTCACGAACGTTGCATAAGCAGCCGACGGATTGACGCTCTGAAAGGCTGCCAATGTACTTGGGAAATCGGAGGAATCCGAGAAACCGGTCAGATAGACATTCCCTGACGGGCCGACGGCGAGACCATTCGTACAATCGCACCCGAATCCCGAACCGTCACCGGTTCCTGCCAGATAGGTACCGTAAAGGACCTTCGTTGCCGTGGGATCGATCTTGACGAGAAATGAGCTTTTGTTGCCCGACACCAATTCGGAGAGATTGCTGGTTTCGAATGCTCCGGGGCTCACAGGAAAATCCAGGGTGTTTGCGGAGCCGGCCACGTAGGCATTTCCGGATCCGTCGATGCCAATGGCGTTCGCTTCATCATCGACAGTTGAGTATGCTTCGGTACCCGATACAAATGTCGAGTAGAGCAAGGCGGTTCCGCTGGCGTTGACCTTTGACACGAATGCATTCGTGCTTTCCGGGACTGTTGGATCATGAAACTGGTTTGAATACTCCCGGGCGTGACCGGGAAGTCGGGGGATTGGGTGAATCCTGCCAGATAGACATTTCCTGAACTGCCCACACTCATCCCGTTGACACGGTCTGCCCCACTTCCCCCAAGGTAGGTTGAGTACACAAGGGCTGTACCGGAAGGGTTCAATTTGGCAGAGAAGGCCGTTAGACCGAACAGCAGCACTGCTTTATTGACTGGATCCAGCGCCCCCGCGGTTGTTTGGAAGTTCTTCGATTCAGTATTGCCTGCTACATAAGCGTTTCCGTTCGCATCTGTGGAAATCGCAGCCACCCATTCCGATCCGCTACCTCCGAGAAAAGTCGAGTGCGAGAAGACCGTTTCCCGATGCGTTCAGCTTCGTCACGAAACCAGTCCAATCGTCCGCAGATGCCTTGCTCACAGATGTCTGGAATGCTCCAGCCGTAACCGGGAAATCCGAATCACTGGTTGCGCCGCCAATGAAAGCATTTCCTGCAGCGTCTGCAGCGACGGCATAGGCGGCACTATAATCGCTCCCACCCAAGTAGATGGAATAGACAAGGGCTGTTCCGGTGGTGTTGATCTTCGCCGCAAATGCTCCGCCGTCCGAATCATGATTTGTGGTTTGGAACGCTCCGGGTGTTACCGGGAAATTGGTCGAAGAAGTTGCGCCGACCACGTAAACAGCGCCGGCGGCGTCAACCGCAATTCCATTTGCTTCGTCATCTCCATTCCCGCTTAGGTATGTGGCGAATGCAAGCGCCGACCCGGCTGGATTCAGCTTTGCGACGTACGCACTCCATCCCCCGCCCGGCTTCTGGGCAGGATTTCGCTCAATTCCGCCGGTGGTCGGAAAACCAGAAAATGCAAGACCCGCAATGTAGATGTTTCCGGATGAGTCAACGGCGATTGCGTTGGCGTAATCGCCTGCACCGACGTAGGTGGAATAGTTAAGGACTGGATCAATGATCAGAGTCTTTCCATGATCGTATTTCCCGATGTTGAAACGTACGCTTCTGCCTCTTACGATTTCGAATGCGGCTGCCACTGCAGTAGAGCTACTGTCGTTATTCGTTTGATACGCCAACGGATGTCGCATCCGTAATGAGCCATGAGTGCCCGTGATGATAAGGTCGCCGTCGTCGTCCAGATGTAAATGACGAGCGCCTTCGAATCGCACGTCGATTTGCTTGGCTTGGCGTGAGGAGCGATTTGGAAATCGAATTCCAGCTGAGACTGATCGCAATGGTAGATGAGGTCGATTCCATGATAGACGTCAGCGTACCAGACCTCCAGACGTGGGGATTGCCAGATGCCAATTCTTCGGGGCGCTTCCCTCAAAATAGTTGACGATCCCGCCAAGACGGTTTTCGTCCCGCGGCACGGTCGTCGTCGAAGAGTGGACGAGATGCATTCGCACAGACTCCGACTGCACCGCATGCCTTTTACCCGACTCATGAGGATTACTCTGGGTTTGGACCTCGCTTCCGTCGATCCACTCCAGCACTGCGCTATTATCTTCGAGAAGAATAGCCTCCCTCGAACCATGGGCAAGGTACCGAACGTGAGAGTCTGCCTGGCCTTCGTTTTCTTCGAAGCTCATGGGTAGAACATCGTGGAGTTTCGGTAATTGTGCGACCGGCCGTAAAGCAGGCGTGGAACTGTGTTGGGCAGTCGCGTTCATGGCAAACAGAAAGGAGAGAATCAGCAGAAATGTGCCCCGACCCTGAGCCATGCAAACCAGCCCTTGAGGTGGCCGCGAAACAATCTGCAGTGATATCCGAACATTTGATCCGAGATAAGGGTCGTAATCGCGGTATTCTACACCCCAAGAGTGGTTTCAGCACAGACCAAAACCGATGGTCGCAGACAACACAGCGTATAAATATCGCAAGGGCAGGGGCATGGAGTTGGTCGTGAGAAAAATCACGCGCGGAAGCGCGGACGGGCTGACACTGGTCGAATTAATCGTTACGGTCGCAATATTGGGAATTCTCGCGATTGCTGCGGTTCCGATTGTGAGGTTTGCAGGTCAAACGTGAAAAGGAAGGCATTCTAAGAAGGGATCTTTGGGAAATGCGCGCCGCAATCGACCGATACAAGGACATTGCGGATCGTCGTATCATGCGTACGAAAGCTGACAGTAACAATTACCCGCCGGACCTGCAAACGCTCGTCGATGGGGTGGATATCCAAGGGAAACAAGTACGCTTTTTGCGCCGAATACCAGTTGACCCGATGACCGGGACCACCGATTGGGGACTTCGGTCTATGCAGGACGACCCTGACGCTGATTCATGGGGCGGACAGAATGTCTTTGACGTGTACTCGAAATCCGCCGGAGTCGGATTGGATGGCACGAAATACTCGGATTGGTAGAGTCTATCGTCACGGCGGCTCAACCCAGCAACTTCAACCGAATTCAACAGAGATCAACACCTCTGCTCCCAAAGCAGGTAAAACGATTTAGTGAAGCCTGTTGAAATTCGCAGCTCTTAAGTGCTTTGAATTGAATCTCGCCAGAGCCGCGATCCCGCGTCTGTTGATCCTTGTAGATCGCCCGTGCTCTGACCGCTACAAAATCGACTACAGCGAAATTCCTGTCGGCCTATTCCGCCTCACGCGAACCGACCAGCGGAGGCACCAACGCAACGCGGCTCCCAATCAATGAATATCTGGAGAACTCAATGAGTGGGCGGAAGAGAGGAGGAATTCGTTGGGCAATTGCGAACACATTTATTGACGCGGCGACGGTAAGTCACAGAGAACGTGTCGTGTGCGACATGCCCATCGTCTTCGTGCCTCCAGACCCAACAAGTTGATCTACCAAAGCACTTCGGGCTATGGGGATCAGCCGACTCGGTGAAATCTCCGTTTGTTCCGCAAAGGCCGTCAGTGCAAGAATACCAATGCCCCGTATTTTGACTGGCAGCCAACGCAACTGCATCAAAGGAAGCAACAGGTATTTCGCCACCGCCATCCCTCAAGATAATCTGGGCATGCCACATATTGCCGCATCCAACGCCTGCGGGAGGGCATCCGATGTTCCCCCCACCGTAGGTATAATCTCCAGCGCCCAATCCGTAAAAGTCCAGCTTGACTGATGTAGTCACGGGATCGGATGCGACCAACTGATATTCCGGCTGAAGATAGCGAACCTGAACCTTTGATTGGGGTAGACGAAGAATCGGCTGAGCACACCCTGCATCGCCTCGTGCAACAGTCGCAATCACAGCAGTTAGATCGCCAACCTTAACTTGCAGTTCAGCCGGGGCCTTGAGCGTTACATCGTCCAAGCTTCGATCACTCTGGAAACTTAATGGCCCGGCGTTAGGTTCGACATTGCCTCCAGGCTCGGCATTAAGCAAGAGTGCAGCACTGGGAGGGGTTACGACTACGGGAACTTCAACCATCGTGGTGAAGTTACGCAATTCAAACGTGCATCTCTGAGTTGCGACCGGCGAGGCCGTTTGAGGAGTCACGACATATGGGGAAACGAAGAGGCTAGGGGCGTTCGGGTTGCTGGGGAATGCAGACGACGCCCCAGCAGTCAATCCCCCGCCATTTATATTTACAACAATATTGCTCGTGCCGCGCCGTTGTAAAAGCAGCCCATGTTCAGCGTCATGGGTAAGAGCGAAGGTAGCATTTGAAGGGGTCGCCCCAGCGATAGTCAATGAAACGGATATAGACGTCTCGGGAGTGCCGTAAAAGCGTGTAACGAGGCGCGCATTGGCCGCAGATTCCTCCTCGAACCATGCGTGTAGGCCCGGTAGCTTCGAAACAGTCGTGACGCAATCGAGCCACTTCTGGTGGGCATCAGGCGGCAGACTTTGGATGAATGTGCTCACCGCTAGATCTTGGCTGTAGTCGCCCTGATGTTTTTCGAGGTAATTGTGTCGATGCTCATCGAATGTGTCATAGTCAGCTTCCGCGTCTCCGACCTTGATCAAACCAAGTAAGTCAACATACTCCGGAAGCTTTTATCGCCGTCTTTGCGGCATCATAATCTTCTTTGGTAATCAGGTCGAGCCAAGCATATTTCCGGTGGTCGCTAATGTTGGTGATTTGGATTAGAGGCGTGAGGGCTACAGCGCATGCGCTAATTGAAGTTGGCTCCGCGAGACTCGTATTCGTGTATGCCATTACGGAGAACGTCACTAGTAGAAACAGCAAACGAACATATCTCATCAACAGTCCTCCCGTTTGAGCATGTTTCCGGGCCCGTCATTGAGCCATTCTTGCTCGTGGAGACGGGTCGCTACGGGCATCGTGGGTGACCGTCCTTTGATGGGGAACACGCATTGTAAGTCCCCTCATCGCATTTCCAGCTTACCAAGCGCTCATTTTGTTCGCAGGAACATTGGTTGGGTCCCCCGCAGGCACTTGCCCCTATCTCGCTGCGATTATGAGCCTGAGACACCGCGTCTTCTTGGCCTGGATAATAGACGCTGCACGCCTTACGCTCTGGCACGGTCATCTCAAAGATGACCCCTCCTGTGCGTTGAATACTCGGTATGCTGCCCGGCAAGGACATCGTGTGCCACAGCTCTGAGACATGATTCGCCCCGTTACGGCCGGGGGGGTATCGACGTCGGCATAGTCTGCATGGTTAACCAAGATTTGCAAGTGATAATCAAAAGGTACCTGACCCAAAGGCTATGGGGGCGCTCAGTGAGAATAGAACGCAGGATACCCAAGTGCGGAGAGCCATGTCGCATACCTCGAAATGAAGTGACGCGAGGCTGGGGCAAAGACGACAAAACAGCAGTTCGAGGGAGCTTAGTCCGGTTCGAATCGGGATGTCAAGACAAAAAGATAATATTCCGAAAGCCGGAAGATAGCTGCGCGTGCGGCAGCCCCACAATTTAGCCAAACAGGGTTCCTTGCCGTTCGATCGACGCGTACGACGAGATGCTCTCGATTATTTCCCCTGCGGAAATCTGAGCGAGCTCCTTTGGCTCGACCTTGTGCAGCCCGCCCCCATATACCCTCCCGCCCGAGATTAATTGTGCTGGTGTGATGTGCTGAAGTGCCCTGAAAATGTCGGCCTCAAGCTCTGGGTGATGCACAAGGACGTCTCTCAACGGACCCCGTGGATAGAGCAGGAGGTATACGTTGTGAGCCGTGGCTTGGGACCGATTCCACAGAAAGCGGAAAGGGCCTTTTCCATTATTGGAACGCCCCATGTAAGTGCAAAGAAACGGGGCGGGCGGGCGCTTCTCTTGCGAATACCACGGAGCGCGGCGACTCGTAAGGTAGCTGGCGTGGATCTTCTGTTCACGGCCTTTCATCAGGTATTCATAAAAGCGCGGCCATCTGACTTCAATTGTGCCTTCTGACTCGGCGCAGTCGAGCAGGTACAGACGAGGGGAAACGTCCGGCACGCCCTGGGGTGAGGCAGTCACCACATCCGCTTGCAAATGGCGCGGATTCGGAAGAATGGGCTTCAAGAAATCGCGGGGGATTTGCCAGTGCTGTACCTCTTCGTCATTCAGGATGAAGAAGCTGTTCGCACCGGTCGCAAGCCCCCGCTTGATGGCAAAGAGGTCGCCAAGTGTAGGCCCCCTATCACGTTCGGCGGCAGCTTCTTCGGGGAAGTGCGTCCACTTGTTGGCATGGATGAGAGTTTGAAGTGAGACCGATGCGTCACTGCGCGGGGCTTCAATCGAACCGCCCAACGAGAAACGCACTTGATGACTCGGCGTGGGCGGGGTTTTCCGAAACACGACGATAGCCGACGAGACCAATGCATCGGTAAATTGCACATCGCTCGGACTAAATCGGTGGATGTGAAGGAGGGTCACGGATTGAGTGAGGTAGCGACGAAGCGCCGCGCCATAGTTCACGTCCATGAATTCAGAGGGGATCAGCCAGACTCCAAGACCGTCCTCGTCCAGCCAGTCATGACAAAGCAGGAGAAAATAGCAGTAAAGTCCCGCAAGTCCGCTTATGTCGTGACGAAGCGACTGAGCGACACGTGATCTCAACCGTACCTTATCTTCTCCACTGAGATGGTGATGTCTTACATACGGCGGGTTCGCGAGGATCAGATTGAACGGTTTTTCCGGCAACGGTTGTCGAGTGAAATCACCCCGAATCACTTGAAGCCCGGAAGAACTCCAAAGCTCGCGGGCGGTTTTCGCGAACGCGGGATCGAGTTCAATGCCGACGGCTGATTCGATGGTTCTTGGATTGGCTTCCAAACGCAACGCGGAGTAGAACGACCCCGTTCCTATGGCGGGGTCGAGAAATCTCAACCGTTCACGACCGGTAATCCCGATCACGTAGCGCGCGATGCTCCTCGCCAGCGTGGAGGGTGTGGCGAATTGACCCCACTTGTTCCGGTCGGCAGCCGACTTTTGGGCATCGAGCCGGTCCTGCTCCTGAAGCCTCTCTTCTTCGATGTGCTCTAGTTTGTCGCGCATGGCCATCTTTAGATATCAAGTTTGTCGAGGTCTTCGATCCGATGTTCCCAAATCCAGTCTATGCCCTCGGCGGCTTCATAACCGAGATACGCCGCATCGAAATAGCCGCACAGGAACAGGACGAATACGACCTTTTCGCCAAACGTTGCTTTGAGCTGATTGATCTTTGTCGCCTCTTCCTTCCGTCGTTTGTTGACGTTCGTGAAGTCCCCCGCCGATTTTGCCTCGATGAATATCGGAAGGTGCGGCAGAACTGCACGCCTGGGTTGAATGACGACATCTACGGGTATTCGGACCGTCTTCGTCTCGATCTTTGATGGCTTCACAAACACATTTAGCCGAAAGGAAAACGTTCCCGGTTCCATGGAGGTGATAGGGGCTGGTGCCGAATGTGCAGGTTTTCGATAGCCGCGCTTCGTAAGGTATTCCTCTATGAGTGCCAGCTGACGTTTTTCTTGGGCGTTTCGAACGATAGGCTCCGCGACCGCGCCGCAGAGCCTGTCCGCCACGATGGTGGACGACCGATATCGTTCTTCTTTTGTGGGCCGACGCTCCTCGGCAATCCACGGAAAGATGTCAACGTCTCGCATCTGGAGAAAGATGCGAGCGATCCGAAGGAGATGCTCCTCCACAAGCTCGGGTGACAAACGCGGCGGTAGTTTCCCTTCTTCCAAGCAGCCCACGAAATTCTTGCTTGAATCCGCGAGGCCGATCAACCGATCTCGTGCGAGCGGAGGGCACATGGACATGCGAAGGGTAGGCAGAATTCCGGGATGCGTGCGCAGAATTTCCGGCGTGATGGTTCTGAGGTCCTGCGTGAGAGCGAGACCGTCCTTTACGCTCTCAACCGTTTTTGCTCGTGTATCCCGATAGGCCTTGGGGGCAAATTTTACGAACCACCGGTTGAATTGATCAACCGAGGCTCTGGTATCCGCTTTCCAAAGTTGGACTTTATCGGCGTTAATCGCCATGAGCTTACTTTAGCAACCGCCACCGGAAATGCAACCCGCGAATCTTCCGCAAGTCGCTCTATAGTAAGGATTTCCTCCGTTCGGGAATCGAGTGGACTCGATTTCCGCCTATGGCACTAGGACGAATGACTACGCGCCCTTGCTCTATGAGGTCTTTTTCTCAACCCGACGAGAAATATCACCACGATAGCGATCACGAGGGATACACCCAGTTTCCGCCATATGGAAAGGTGCGACCAGATGCCGAGGATGATTGCCGGGAGGATCACGAGGAGCAACGCGCATCCAAGGATCACTCCGATTCGCCTTATCCCCTCTGAAAGTTCGATGAACTGCAGCATGATCCCAAACGCCATTGCGACGATGCAGAGGATCGTCACAGAGCCCACAATGCCGTCCCATACCGTTAACATGACAATTCCACCGATCTCCGGCTTCACCGGGTTGGTTCAGTAAGGCAGTCGGAATCTGACCCGCCGAGCATTCCTGCAGGATCGATCTGGATTGTGGCTTCGCGACGCGTCGGAGCGAAATATGTCGTCCAGAAGGCCCCTATCGCCTCCTTTCGCCCGGGAGCGAGGGAAGGGAAATCGGCGCTTTCCAATCTGCCAAGGCAGAGCTTCGCCCCGTGAATCGCGAAACCGTGCTGACTGCGAAGACGGTCAGCGAGAGTTCGCGCTCGTTCGGGATTTGCGAGGTACCAATCCGAAGCAAAGCGATACCGCCCGTCATCCTCGAGAAAATCGCTCACGATGATGAGCCTTCGCTGGGCGGTTTTCGGGATTGAATTGATCTCCTGCTGAGCGAGATCGAGGCTGCCCAATATGTCGGTCCGTTCGGGATCTGCCCCGCGTGCGACAGTCCACGCGTCGAACCGCTCATCGGCGTTCGCACGAAAACGCCGCAGGTCCGCATCGTACGACTCACGCGCAGCTGGCGCCTCGAGGCGCAAAACTCGTCCCCCGGCATCGTTTGATTCGTCCCCGGTAATGGGAACGAGAATGAGGATGTCACCGCGATCCATCCGCCCGATCTCGGCGCGTACTGCATCCGTGGTCGCCCGTTCGGCGCGAGGGGTGATGCTGAGGCTCGTATCGATCACCTCCACCGTGCCGACCGGGACGCGGTGCGAGCAGCCCAGAATCGCTGCCAGCGCAACCGTTGCGAGGAAGGGAAGTGTTCTCATTGCTCCTCTCCCTTCGTAAGGAATCTGCGGGGAGGCTCCGGGAGCGCATCCAAGGTCCGTGCTTCCGGGATCACCGCAAATTTCGTGTTCTCGCGAGCCAGGTACCGCTCGTGCGTCGGGTGAAGCCGTCGATGATTGAAAAAGAGGAATAGCCCCACGCCGGGAATCGCGGGAAGGAGAATCAGCGCGGGGAACCAAGCGAGCGGCAGGAAGACGGCAACCACGATCCCGCACACTGCGCCGAGGATGCTTTTCCACACGACGGACCAGAGGGGCTCCCGCCGAGCGCCGTTCTTTTGGCCGCGGTCATAGTAATGGTTGAAAATCTCCTTCCACTCCCGACACTCCGCTTCCTTGCGGCGGTCGAACTGTTCCAGTTGTTCCGTCTCGGTCTGAACTTGCCGCTGGAACTCCAACTCGGCGTTCCGCAGGGTGTCAAAGCGGTCCCGGACACGCCGCCATAGCCGCGCCTTTGAAAAGTCGCGCCACGCGTAGAGAAGCGCAAAGGCCCCCACGACGGGCGTTGCAAGGGTGACGAGAATGAAAAATATGGATGCGAGGATCGGGTGGTCGCCGAGGAATTCACCGAGGGGATTTCCGGCAAGCCCGGCGGCAAAGCGCAGCTGGTGGCCACGGAGGAGCCCCCACACGATGAGAGCGAACCCTCCCGTGCCGGCGGCCACGAGCGCCGTCCGCTTGTGGGTGGCAGTTTTCGCCTCGGCGTAATGGAGCCCCGAGAGCTCGAACCACGCCGTAAAGAGCGCGGCGAACCCGGCGGCCGCGAGGTACTGCAACATCGGATTCGCGATATTCAGGATGTCCATCGTCGGTGCGAGGAAAACGGTGTCGAGGAAAAGAGCGAACGTCGCGAACACCGCCATCATGAACGCCTGCACGTAGGGCGGCGGGGTGTCCCCCAATTCCTTCCGTATGCGCTGCCAGACCGTCTCCGCTTCGGGACGTTCCTTCCGGACCTGTTGCAATTTGGCTTCGAGAGCGTGGAGGTTCCGGAGCGGCTCCTCCTTCTCGCTCAATGCTTCCTGCTCGAATCTCGCCTCGATCTCCTGCTTGACGGGCTCCGGATCGATCCCATGGGCACCGAGATAGAATGCGAGAGCATCGAGTTGATGACTCTTCCCCGTCCCCTGCCGCATACTGTTCGTCGTCATAGACATCGTGATCTCCTTTGGTATGAAAAAGGGAGCTGCGATAGGCAACTCCCTTGTGGCTACTTCCGTTCGAGTACCGTGCGCGCCTCTTGAAGCTTTTCGAGCTCGCGCTCTTCGTGGCCCAGCGCCTCGCGCAGTTCGGCCACGCGCTGTTCCTGCTTGGCGATCTGTTCGAGGAAGATCTCAACGGGTGTCTTCTTGATCCATGGCTTGCGGCCTGAAGACTCCGGTACGGCTGACGGTTTCTGCGGTGTCATATCGCCTCCTTGTGCGGTATGGGTTGGGTTGTGAAAGAGCGGCACCTGCTACGCGAGCAGGAGCAGGATGCTGCGTACGGTGGCGATTTCCTGCTCGATACCGGCGAGGGCGCCGAGTGCGGCGCGATGCTTGCCGTCCGAGAGGTCGGAAACCGCCACCGTGAGGCGGTTGAACGATTGCGGTGGTAAGGACTTTCGCCCGATGGAGAATCCGTTCGCGGATAGCCGCGTCAGGGTCGCGATCAGGCGGTTTGGGGTTGTGCTTCTGATCCGTCATCAGGGGGCTCCTTAGTGGCGGTTTTGGGTTGAGGAAGTGAGGTCGTCTCTTCCTGCGCAAGCTGGTTTGCCTGCGCGGTGAGCCAGACCTCGAGTTTCGCGATGGCATCCTTGAGTTCCGCGAGCCCAATCTGGCTGTAGCGGTCGTTCGTGTCGCGGGAGTGCTGGGACGAGTGCCCGATAATCTCGCGGCGGACTTCCTGCAGAACTCCGGCGAGCATCAGGCGGGTGTTTGCGGTGTGGCGCAGGTCGTGGAAACGGAAATGGCGCAGCCCCGCGCGGCGGAGACTTGCCGCCCACGCCGTTTTCACGATCTTGATTGGGTGCGCCACGGAGGCCTTCTTCACGACCTCGGCGGAAGTAGCGTGATCCGGGTTCGCCGCATTGACCGAATTCGGGGAATACATGAAGACGATTCCCCGGTCCTTACGGAAAGACAGAAGCAGGTCGTACAGCCGCCCGGTGAGCGGGATGACCCGCGACTCGCCTTCCGGGGTTTTCGAGTGACTGACGTGGAGCATGCGGTTGTCGAAATCCACATCCTCCCAACGCTGCGTAACGATCTCGCCGCGGCGCATCCCGGTGTCGAGTGCGCAGCGGATGATCCGTTGGAGATGGATTGCTGCGTGCGCCATGAGGATGTTCTCCTCGCGGACGCTCATCACGGGGCGCTTCGTCCTCCGTTCGCGCTCTAAACGGAGCTTTCCCAGAGGATTCGCGGTGATGATCCCCTCCTCTACGCCCCAATTGAGTACGCGGCGCAGGACCGAGAGATCGCGATTGACGGTTGCGGGTTTGAGCGCCGTTCGCCCTTCGTACCGCTCCTGTCGGTACTTCCGCGTAAGGGATTGGTTAATATCCCGCACGGAAACGTCGGCGAAGAATGGCAGGAGATGCTGCAGCCGGTCCACGGAATACGGCGTACTCATCCGCTCTGCGATGAAGCGGGCGGCGAGCGCGCCGAACGTAATGTCGGGATTTGCGTGAGGCAATCGATGGCGGGTGTCGTTGAGTTCCTCCCGCCGTTGTCGCTCGATCTGCTCCGCCTTGCGCCGATTCGAGGTTCCGGTGGACTCGCAGTGGCGCACGCCATCGATGTAGATTGAGTACCACCAAACCGAATTGCGTTTGTAGAGCGACACGGGCGTTACATTCCTCCTTTCTGTTGGCGTTGGAGAATCCACCGCACGACCTGCGCGCGATAGAAGATCAATTTGCCGAGACGGCCGGACCGCATGTGCGGGAGCCCCTTCGGCAGGTACGAGTGCCGCACGGTCCACGGCGAGCAGCCGATGAGCCGTGCGACCTCGCGGATCGTGAGCGGGTCGCCGAGCGCGTCTGCGGACTGCGGGTTCTCGCGCGGGTAGCGCTGCCCTCGGTCCGCATGAGCAAAGCTGAATGAATCTAAGGGCTTCTCGCTCCCATCGAAACCAGACTTGCGTACCTCTTCCACATCGTGTTCATTCGTCATCGTTGTGCCTCCGTGCGATCCAGAAATCCCGGAGTGCCTCCCTCGACCAATCGGGCAGTTTCGACCACAGCATCCAGAGAACGCCCAGAAGGATTCCGCAGGCGACGGCAAGCTCCTGTACCTGAGGCGACCGGGCAAGCGCGATGAGGACAGAGAGGGTGGCGTAGAAGAGGAGGAGTCCGAGGACGAGCCGTGCCACGAGGACGAGGAGTCGGAGTCCAACCGGAATGACTGGCTGGGGAATGCTCAACTCGCGGGAACCGCACCTTGAACAAACCTCCGCGCCGCGCGGATTCGGATGCTGGCGGGGGCAGAGTTTCACGTCGTATGTGGAGCCGCACGTCGAGCAGTAGAGTGGTTCTCCTGCGGTGGTCTTTCCGCATTTGTTGCAATACTTCATGTTCGTGACTCGAATAGCGGTTGATATGTCTCCCCTATCGGGCGGAGCCAGACGGGTCCAAAAAACTTCTTCCCTTGCGCGTCGCCGAGGCTTGCAAACCAGAAAATCTTCTGCGTGATCTCCGCGACGGCGGCGCGTACGGTGCGCATGCGGCGAGGTGAATTTGCGAGCACGAGCACCCGGAAGCGCGGCTGCGAGAATTTGCGAGCGAAGACGCCTGAAACTGCAAACTCGAGATATCGCTGCGCCTTTTCCTTCCAGACTGTGAGGTTCTCGTGTCCGAGGTCCACTTCGATGAAGGCGCCGTCGATCCCTTCGGGAGTGCGGAACTCCACATATCCGTCGGGGATCAACCGCGAGCCCTCCGTGACGGGCTCCGTAAAGCCCATCCAATTCACGCAGGTCACGCCCGGCACGGGAATGGGACGGAACCGCGCATTGCAGTACAGGTCGTTGATCGCGAGTTGGTGGATCACGGAAAAGTCGGCGACGAGAAGTTCGTTCTGCCTGCGGCGGGGACCTCTTCGGGGCATCTCAATGAGTTGGGCCCCTCTTGCCGAAAGCGCGTAGAGCGCCTTCCTTCCCCCGCCGGACCCCACGAAGAATCTCCTGAGAAGTCCCGCACGGGTGAGTGCGAGCAAACGCGCGTTGATGCGCGTGACGGAATGAAAGGCCGCGGCGAGCATCAACTGATCGCGATCTGCAACCCGCATAATCCAGAGCTGCTTGAGGAGCGCGAGGTCCCGGTCCTGGATCATGAGTCCGCGACGGCATTCGCCCCGAGGTTTAGTTCCAGTCATGGAGCGCCTCCTCGGGAGTGGCGGCGAGGACCGAATGCCGGGAGGCGATCTCGCGTTCGATGTCAGCGCGGGGGCGGGCATAGATCGCCCGTGAACGCTTCAGGAGGTCGGCATTCTTCGTTGCGGGTTCCTCGACATCTGGAACGCGCGCCTCCACCCAATGCTCTGCGCCGCTCTTCAGGATGAAATGGCGCTGGGGGAGATTCTTGATCCGTTCGGCGAGGGATCTGCCGCCGTCGAGCATCTGCCCCAACGTAGCGGCATCTACGCTCGACAACTGGAAGCACACGAAGTTCGCCACCGAGAGAATCGCCGCGCGCATTGATGCCGGATACTGATCGAGGAACTGGTTCGCAGCGACGATCCCGACGCCGAACTTTCGCGCCTCGGAGAGTACCGTTTCGATATCGGTCGATTGCGAGACGAGATTCTGCGCCTCGTCGAGAATCAGGGTGTAGAGTGTTTTTCGGTCGCGGGTGAAGATGGCATTCTTCACGACAGTGAAGAGAAGGCTCGCGAACGTGAGCGCTTGGGCCCCGAGTTGCCCCTTCGGCAGGTGGGCCACGACGACGCACCCGCGATCCATGGCGTCCTTCATCGAGAACGTGGACTTTGCTTGGCCGAGGATGTGCCGGAAGCGAGGATCGGCGGTGAAGGCGGAGACTTTATTGAGGATCGCCTCCCGCATTGTCGCCTTCATGGGCTCGCTCGCCTTGTCGTACCTCGACTCGAAGAAGGCCCGGACTTCCGCGTTCGAGATGTGCGCGAGGCACGCGGAACGGAACCGGGCATCCGTGAGCAACGGGACGAGATCCACGAGTGTGAGCCTGTTTGCGGAGAGCACGAGCACCGCGTTGCGAAGGAGCTCCTCCGTGCGCGCTCCGAGATAGTCGAGGTGGGAATGCTGTCGTAGGACTTCCGCCACTTCGGTCGTGAGGCCGAAATCGCCTCCGATGCTTTCGAGTGGATTGAGTCCGACCGACGTTTCGCGGTCCGTAGGCGAGATCACGACCACACGGTCGCTCAACTCGTCGTGGGTCCGCCATTCTTCCCCGGCGATAACGCTCAGAATGAACGGCGTGAGGTCTCCGTGGAGGTCGAGGACGAACAGCCCCCGCCCCGCCCGGATTTCCTGCGCACATAGATTCTTGATGAACGAGGTTTTGCCGCTGCCGGATTTCCCAAAGACCGCGGTGTGCATCGCCCGATGCCGCTGGCTCGACCCGACCGGCTGCTTCGTAACCTGCCCCTCCGCCACGCGGAACCCGAGCGTGAGCATCCCGCTCGCCCCTTTCTGTGGCCGCTGTGCGCGACCGAAGAAGCGATTGAGGGACCACACAATCAGGTGTTCAAGGAAATTGAACATGGAGGAAGTAAAAAGGGTAGGGCGATAAAAACCGGTAACGGGTTCTCTGAGGAGGCGGCGCAGACCACGAATGTTCATCAGCTTGCCTCGCAAATCCACCCAGATTATTTTGTTGACCGGTATGAGGTAAGCTGACTTCAGAAATTCCTGATGAGGAGCTCGCGATACCGCCGGCCCGCGTTCTTCTGTGCGGTATAAGGCATCTCGATACCCCGCATCGCGAAGGCGGAGAACAGGCGGCGAACCTCAGGCACGTCGTTCAGTGAGAGCACGAATTTGCCCTTAATCTGCGCGAGGCGCTCTGCCATGGCCCGAAAATCATCCGGATCAAGGTTGAATTTGTAGAGCTTGATGCCGTAGTACGGCGGATCGACGTAGAAGCAGGTTTCAGCGCTATCGTATTTCGCCAGCACCTTCTCGTACGGGAGACATTCGAGCGTAGTCCGCGCCAACCTATGATGCGTTACCTCGATCAACGCCGGGATGCGTTCGGGGTCGAAGCTCGGCGGCTGCACGACACCAATGCGTAGATTCTGGCGGTCCACTCTTCCGGCGTAGCTATTCTTCTGGAGATAGAGTCTGCGCGCCGCTCGCTGGATGTCAGTGAGCGTGTCGGGATTCGTCGTGCGGAGTATGTCGTACCATTTCCGGCTCACCACCGTGAACCGCATGTACCGGACAAGCTCCTCGTAGTGCTCTCGGCACACGCGGAAAACGTTCACGAGGTCGCCGTCGAGGTCATTTAGCACTTCAACCTTGCTCGGCGCTTTAGCGAAGAAGACCTGAGCGCCACCGGCGAATGGTTCGCAATACGTGCGATGCTCGGGAAGCGCAGCGACAATTTCCTTCGCAATCGCGCGCTTTCCCCCGATATACGGGAGGGACCTCGCATGTGGCGCGTATGTTTAGACGATTGGATTACGTTTCGATTCGACCTTTACCTATCGAAGCGTCTCCTCATCCTACTCATCCCTTCAACCCTTGAAAGGTGGCACGATCTGCGCCCACGTGAGGAATAGGGTGTCCATTAACGGGCTTGATTTTCACAAATCCGAGAGTACGATTCATTCAAAGGTTTGGCGAGGCCCATCAACTCACGCATAATATGTATCTTCGCGAGCTCTCGAATCTCAAGGTTCCGGTCCTGCAGTCGTACTGTCGTTCGCCTCCAGCGAGAATTGACGGTATTGGTGGGAGAGAACAACGGCGGAAAATCAAATATCATCGATGCCATACGTCTGATAACCGCTCCCCTTAATGGGCGACGGGAGCGCTACGCAGAAGATAGCGACCTGCGCTATAAGGCAGACCCACCGAGTTTCGAAATCGTGGCCGACTATGCTGGCCTCAGCGACACCCTCAAAGGACTGCTGATCACTGCCGTGCCAGATCCAACGAAGGATCAGGCGCTCTTTGGCTGCCGCTATGAGCCGCAAGGGCGGGGTGGAACGCGTGGCTTGTTCACATCGTGGGCCGGGAAATTCGACTCCACTGAACCGGAAGGCGGTTCGACGGGGCTGATCCGGCATGTATACCTTCCGGCGCTGCGGGATGCACAGTATGCGATGGGATCAGCGAGCGCGACGAGGGTATTGTCTCTTCTGCGCCACTTCCTTCCCGATGAAGAAAAGGAACAGTTTCTACAGTCAGTGAGTCGCGGCGAAGCCACATCGGATGTTCTGGGACGGATGAATACCGATATCACGAGCGCCTTGGAAGAGTTGACTGGAGGGGTTCGACCTCAGGCTGCGCGGGTGAATTTCGGTAACGAGACCATCCAAGACGTCGCGAGGGACCTGAGGTTCAAACTCGGGGATTCTGGTGCGCGATTGGACGATATACGGTCATCCGGCCTCGGATACGCCAATCTCTTGTATATGGCTACGGTCGTGGTGGAACTCACGAAGGCCAAAGATGCGGACCTCACGCTATTCCTCGTGGAAGAGCCTGAGGCGCATTTGCACCCACAATTGCAGAGGCTGGTGCTCGAGTTCCTGCTAGAAAAGGCCAGGAAATCATTCGAAACCGATCAGGGTCTCGGGCAGCCAGAGGGAAGGATTCAGGTGATCGTGTCCACTCACTCTGCCAAATCTGACGGCGTGGGTATCGCCGAAGCATTTGGTCGTCGTCCGTTCCTGCAAGGACCAAGGTTCGGACCTCACGCAAAGCGCCTGCGTACCGATTGCTCAGCTGGGAATGGCAGACGAGGTGGTTGGCAAGATCGATCGCTATTTGGATGTGACGCGATCAGCTCTTCTCTTCGGCAACAGAGCAGCGCTCGTCGAGGGAATCGCGGAGGCCCTCCTCCTTCCCCTATTCGCGCGCCTCTTCGTTCTAAGAGATGACCCAGATGGAATGATGCGCTTCAACGGGACGGTGTTGGTGCCGATTGACGGGGTGGATTTTCGTCCGTACGTCGAGATTCTCCTTAGACCGAGCGACGGGATTCGGATCGCCGACCGAGTGGTTGTCATCACCGACGCAGACCCTTCACTGTCAGGAAACAGGAAGGATGACCTTGAGGCATTCGCAGGGGAGCTCGACGCGGCGGACAGACTGCACGTGTTTACCAATCAGGTGACCTTTGAACATGAGCTCTTCACGGCAGCGAACAAGGAATCACTGAATCCGTCTTCTTGCGACTGCATCCACGTTCTGAATCGCGATGGAACGATGAAGTCGAAGCTAAAGCCGCCGCAGACCAGCCACAGGCTTTTCTCACGGTGCTCACCTCTTCAATGACGCGCAAAGGTGATTTTGCTCAGGAGCTCGCGGGGAGGCTCGAGTCGGGAGCGCCCTTTGAAGTTCCGGCGTATCTGAGGGAGGCAATTTCCAAAATCGCTGAGGTATGGAATTGACCACCGAGCAGAGGGCATTCGCAGAACATCCCCATGAAGTATTCGTGGACGCCTGCCCCGGATCAGGCAAAACGCGCACCATCCTCGCTCGGCTCGCCTATCTTGCCACTTCGCTCCCACCGCGACGAGGGATTGCGGTGCTGTCATTCACCAATAAGGCGATTGAGGAATTCAAAGAACGAAGTGGCCCTGCGGGTGTTGCATATTTGTTACAGTTCCCGGGCTTCATCGGGACCTTCGATGCGTTTGTGCGCCATTTTCTCTTCACGCCAAGCGGAGCCGGGGAGAGTGCATCAAAGCCGCATGTGGTCGATAGCTGGGACGCCCTTGGTGTCGAAATTCGGCTACGGGGCAACCGCGCGTTTGCAGGGCCCGCTGTGAGTTTGGATCTATTTGACCCGGAAAGCAGCCAGATTGATACGACCCGTATAAACCATGGTGGCCTTCGCAAACACGTGGCCGATCACAAGACGGATTACGAAAATGTCGCGCGCATGCGGCGGGCTGCTCTCAACGGCAAGGGTTATTTCAGCGCGCACGATACACGGATTGTTACGTTGGGAAGGATACGCCACCGAGAATGGGGCCCTGCCCTCGGACGAGCAATCGCGGGACGATTTCACGAGGTTATCGTGGATGAAGCCCAAGACTGCAATCCTGCCGATCTCGAGGTTCTTGCTTGGCTCAGAGCCATGGCGTTCGAGTAACGCTAGTTTGCGATATGGACCAATCGATTTACGCATTCCGTGACGGAGAGAGGATTTATCTCGAACGGTTCGCAACAACGTATGCTGACGACAATCGGCTCCCGCTCACCGGCAATTTTCGAAGCACCAATGCGATCTGCTCGCTCGCGGCGTCCTTGCGAAGCAACGGGACTCCGGACACCGCCCTCGGGCCGAATGCATCCTTAAATTACCGAGTTCTCGTCTACGCCTATGAGACCCGCACGGTGTCTCCCAAGATTGGAGAATGGTTTGTCTCGATTGCAGAAAGTGACCGCTTTGGCATTTCCCGCGCCAACCTCATTGTTCTTGCTCACAGCGAGCGATCCGCGTGTCTTGCATCTGGAAAGTTATCTACGCCAGTCTTGGGTGATGGCAAGATTGAGCGCTTGGCGAGAGCGCTCAATGAGTTTTGGGAAGGCACAACGCAAAGTGATAAGACATCTGGCCCTCGCGGCCATTCCAAACGGCTGCTACTGGACGTGACGGGCCAACGGGAGCCGGTTGAACCGCTATCGAGCGCCATCGAACGCGGCGGCATCAACAGACGAATACTTCGACGACAGGCTTAACGGTCGCCATGACCCTTCCAAGAATCTGTGCCAACACCAATGCGGACCGTAGTGCGTGGGTGGATACAGCACGGCGGATCATCGAGGGATTGGGATTCAGCCTCCGAACGGAAAGTCGATCAAGGTCGCGTTGGCGAATCCGCGCGGAGATGACTGGCTGCGCCATCTGGGGAGTAGAGAAGCGTGTACACAATTGTCATTTGCCACGATACACAACGCGAAAGGCGGCGAGTATGACGGCGTGTGTGTCGTAATACCGCCTGATGACGCACGACGATTCACTGCAACTCTCTTTGAATCGTGGGCTTCTCGTGCGACCTATGAGCCAAAGCGCGTGATCTATGTAGGCGTAACAAGGGCGATGCGCCTGCTCGCCGGTGCAATTCATAAGAGCTGCCTCGCCGACTGCATTTCCATTCTTACGACCGCAAATGTGCCGTATGAAATCCACGAAGATGTCATTGCTACGCCTCTCGAATGATGTCGGGTGGGTCGCCTTGCTTGAAGAAGCTTCCTTTACGTCGAGGGTGTAAATGGCAACGCACCCAGACATTGTTTGCCCTATATGAACCGTTATAGCCCTCCCTCGAGCCACCGTCCTCTACCTCGACGGTGCCATGGCGTGGGCAAAAATACTTACTGCAAACTGCACACTTCTTATGCTTAGCAGTCTCTGGCTGTTGCCCGAGGAATCGTTCCGAAAGGTTTTGCTCGATGGCACCGCAGAATTCGCATGTGCGGCTGTTAATCCTGCTCTGTTCGGCTGCGCGAGCAATGTGTCGCTGGACCACTGTGTTCTCTGCGCACGACGTGCAACGTAATCTCTTCAAATGAGCTCTCATCAGTATGATCATTGCAAACGTACCGATGGTATTCATCGCACGCGCAGTTGCTTGCTCTTTACACACGTGACAAACCATTTGAGCTGCCTCCTTCCGATTAGTCCACGGGGCATGACAGTTTCCCATAATAGGGTCCAAAGCACAAACCGCTTTCCACATTCACACAGCCCCGACGGCGGCGAGAATATCTCGCTGCTAAACTCAACCGCGAGCACTCTCACTTACCCGGACTAAACACAGGGGGAAAACCTACATTGCCCACCTCCATCCGTGTCTCGTTCGGCTGCGAACGCTGTTGAGGAATTCTAAACTCAACAGGGATTTGCTCACCACGAACGGCAGTTTCCCCCTATTTGTCCCGCTTGAAGATAAAGTTGTCCGTCACCCAAGGGGGGAAATCGTTTGTTGTTGTTTCATCTGGAAAGTGTGAGATAACTTATCGAGCTTATCAAGTGCGGCGTCGCTACTATTATCGTTCTGGCAGGGACGGTGTCAACCGTGATGATGATTGGCACGCGGCCTTTTCCCCACGCAAACTATGCCACCGTTTAACGGTGGGATCGTTTTGTACAATGAACCTGCGAGCCCGAATCGAGACGGGCTACATGTACCCGCGCTACGCGCAGAATATCCCATCCGGCATGTAGAAGTCTGGATTCTGCACAAAAGCATCTGCCATCGTTTTGATGAGGTCTTCAGTTCGACCTATCTCCTTCGATGGGCTACACGATACCCTACCGACGCGCAGAACATGCCACCTGGGCAAGCCCGGGTGGATCTCGACTTTTCGTTCACGACGGGTGGAAAACCGTTCAACTCAGAGTTAGCGTGACATGGTGCTTCTTGGCCAAATCAAGGATCGCTGGCGTTGGCGCCCAGAGGGAAAATGCTCTCTGCCCGCGATCCTCATCTCGGCTCCAGAGTTCTGCCACGTGAACACCGAAAACCTTGCCATTCGACAGAAATCCTGGACTACCCACTCGAACCTGTGTACATCGGGAAATCGGTTTCATAATATGTGATCTGTCGGTCAGAACTGTCACTCTTCTTGCTGTATCCCGAGGAGACATATCCGCCTTGGAATTGCGCTATTGGCATTCTGTTTTCTCCCGGAAAGAACCGTGGAAAGCTGATGGTTCCCACTCTCGACGCCATTGGTAAGCTGGTCGCCAACGACAGAAAGGAATGACTGCGCGGTCTCGGGATCGTGATTAGAGCGATGTCATACTCAGAATCGGCTCCAAGGAGTTGTGCCTCTTCGAACTGCGAACGTGGCTTAACCTCGGGTGCACGCAAGACCAATATTCTGTCTTGAAGCGAACTGCTGTCCCCCGCGTTTCTGTAGAGTACATGCGCTACGGTCACCAGCACGCCAGGCGCAACCGCAAAAGCCGTGCCGTAGCTGGCAGTCCCGCCCTCCGATCCCGCGTTGAGCGCGTAGACGCTTTGGAACACTGTTTGGTAAGCATCGGTAAACATATGTTCTAAGGTGGACTACGTGATCGAAGCACAACCGACTGACGGTCTTTCGCTACGCAAACGCCGTTGCGAATTGCGTAGCATTCCACGAAGTGAGCGCCCTTATACCGGGTTGAACTCGGGATTATTCCGGGTCTGGTGGTCGGTGATTTCGCCGCGCGGTTCGGGCGAACCGTCATCATTCTTTACCTTCCATTTCAGAAGATCGTAGCGGAGCGTACTGGCGGTGTGCGCTTCAAAAGTGATGCGCCTGTCAATGTTGATCAGGCCGAGTCGATCCAGAAGGAATCCGCGGAATCCGCCATTGCGGGGTAGCACATTCGCGACAGATCTTAATTGGCTCGTCCGGCTCAAGAAAAACAGGGATGCCGGAATCGAAAAGGAATTCCTCGGACCGGCTGGCTCGTCTATGCAATTGTCCGCTGAGCAACTCGGAGAACGTTGATTGCGTGGTGAGACCCTCGAGGGTTGCAAGGAAGAAATCTCTTGCCTGAATGATTCGCTGTTTTTGTGCCTCTGTAAGGCCCGTCAGGTACTGATCGATGAATCGCGTGTGGTCAGCTCTATCCGGTATTTGGGGCCGTTCAACGGCCGACGGGAGTTCGCAAAAGAACTGGAATATCGAGTCTGCGATCTGAATGTCGGGGTTTCGGGCGAAAATCTTAAAGAGGACCTGCTCGACATGAAATGATTTAAGGCCAAAATCCTCATAGGCGGAACAGCATGCATGCTTCCACTTCTTGATGAATTTCGCGGCCTTGCGAAAATCGGAGTTGTTATTGTTCAGCTCACTTGTGACGTTGATGTACCCGCGAGGATCCGATTTCAGCCACCATTCGAGCTCGCTCTTTTGGGACTTGTTCAACTGCTCGTACCGCGAGCGGCGATTCTTTTTCCCAACCAAAACAATCTCGGGTACCCAATAGATGTCATTTCCGAACTCATTCTTCGTACCGGAAGTAAATGCGGGAACGACATCAACCGAAAAGACTTCTTCTCGGCCGCGGAGGAAGGAAATGGTAATCGAATGACTTTGTGGAGAAATTCCGATGGTGTAGGGGGTTGGATTCACAAAACGCCGCTCGATGGCGCTTTGGAGCTGCTTCAATACGGAATCTGGACTCAAGTGCAGAGGTTCAAATTTGCCAGCTATAAAAAGAACGTCGAGATCGTGCAGTGGCCGGCCGGCTGTAAAGCGCGCGTACGATCCGATGAGAAGGCAGTTTTCTCCCAAAGCGCCCTTGAGAGCATCGTAGATCTTTCCTACCATCTCCCGTTCGGAAGGGGTGGGCGAAAGATGATCCTTTACATATTGGCGATATTTTGCGTTCAGTTCATTCTTTCTCATAGCTCGTAGTGATCATCGATGCGACGATGTCGTTCAAAAGTCGTCCCCGGAAATTGGTGACCGCTGTATGACGTTTGCCATCGAGCATCTTCATCTGCTCGTCCGGTATCCTGCCGCCTTCATACGGCGCATATACGATGAGCGCGCATTTGTCGGGCTTCATACCAAGAATGGCGTGGATGTTCTCTGCCCAGTCCGCCCACACAACCAAATACATCGTTGCCGACTCGGCCCGTCCCATGTCCTCCGGCTTTGTAATCGGTATCAGGTTTCTAGATTTGAGGAGCGCCGAGTCCGTAAGAAGATGACTAATACTGGTGACGTTATCACCTTTCGCAAAGAGGGCGATCTTCCTTTTTGCCAACCCGTTACCGAGCCGAAGAAGAGCAGGGAAAATACCACGAATCCAAAGTATGGTGCCCCAGACAATACCGGCCACGAGGGCGATGGTTTCAATCGTTGCGATAATGCCCAAATAGTGATTGACGGTTGCGAGGAAGGCATTCATTGAAATGGTGGTCTCGCTAATATATGCGACTCGGTAGTACTGCGGAGACGATTCCCTGAATGAGGAATTCCTCCGACAGGATGATCGGTTTGTGCCGCTTATCGGTTGAATTCGGCTTCAATACGACTACGTCGCCTTCGCGGTGAAAGTGCTTCACCGTCGCTTCGTCATTGATAAGTGCAACCACCCGCTCCCCCTCATCCGCGGTCGATTGTTGCCGGACGAGAACGAGGTCCCTTTCGTTGATCCCTGATTTATTCATGGATGTTCCGGTCGCGCGGAGAAGAAAATATGAGTGATGAGGCCGCGCAATCCGAGTTGATATTTCAATGAGAGCCTCGGGCTGTTGTTCTGCGAGCGAAGGCAATCCACAGGCAACAGATCCGACAAGAGGAACGGCGACCGTACGTTCCGTAAAATCGCGGCGTGCTGCTGGCGACAACGCAATGACGCCATCTTTATACGCGATGAGGCCTTTTTTCTGAAGCCGTTGAAGCATCAGCTGAACGGAGCGCGGCGATCCGTACCCTATCGCCCGTCCGATTTCGCGCAAGGACGGCGTAACCCCGGAATGCACAATGCTATTCCGTAAGAAAGCATATCCTCCGAGGTCCTTCTTGCTGGTTCGATCCATGGTAAAGAGTATACGCTACTGTCCGCATCTGTCAACCGAGGCAAAGACCCCTTTCGGGAGCCGCACGCATTCGCAGAAACTGCCACCTTTTTGGGAATTGTGACGCGATGTGCTGATGATGTACGGACCATAAAAGGTCAATCGAATCCCTATCCCATGGAATTCAGAAAGGGCTGTCCCGCCTGCGAGCGCACTTACCGCAACTCGAGAAGGAGCTCCAGCAGATGGCCGAGCTCCTCGTGATGCATACCTCGAGGAGCAGGGTCTTACGCGATTGGGACACCGATCAAGAAGGAAGGGAAGACAAAACCGAAGGAGCGCTGATCGGAATCACAGCATCCCTTCCCGGTACGCAGATCGTGCCACCTCATCGGGATCAGGTTCCCGTTCACCGACGGCGGCGAGTTTTGTGATCTCGCTCGCGATTTGGTTCCAACTTTCCCAGGGGAAGGCTACTCTATACCCTCTCTGCGCGCAGAATATGCCACCTTGCGCAAAAAGAAGCAGGAATCTCATTACGACGGAGACTCTTCATGCCTCTGCTTCGCCAAAACCACGAAGAGCCGCTCGGTCCGTCGGAACGGGCCACAGATTCACCGGCCGATCGTGCGATTGAAAGCCGAACTAATCACTTCCCTGTGTTGCAAGGCAAACTGGACCCTGCGCCAATGCTTGTTGATGTCCCCGTAAGGAGTGTAAATGAGCGCAAAGAGGAGCCCCGCATCGAAGAGCCCCCGTTTCTCTTCTTCGGTGAGTCGCTGCTCGGCAGTGTAGCTATCGTAGAACGCGATCGCCTTTTCTTGTTCAAACACCAAATCCTCCGTGACGAAGTGGCAGATGAGGGGAAAGCCCAAATCGAGTATTCGTGTGCCAACGCCGACGTCGTCCCAATCAATGACGACGAGGGTACCATCCGCTCTTTGCATCACGTTGTTCAAACCGATGTCCGTGTGAATCAGAGCTTTCGGCAATCCGCTCAGATCGGAGAGGTTTTGGGCGATATTTAGCCATTCGTCCCCGAAGGGCAATTGTCGGGCAATATCCGGAAAGTTCTGCCGTTCAGATTCGAACACGAATGCGGTTTCGTAGGGATAATCTTTTATCTTATGGAGTTGTGCCGCGATCTTCCCGATGGCCCGCCAATTGTCTGTTGTACGCTCCGCCTTCTCCCCTTCGATATATTCCAAGACGTGTGCAAACTTATTGGCAATTGTGATGTAGTTGGCGCCGTTTCTCGTGGGTATCAGCGCTGGGGCGTAAGGGAAGCCATGGTCTCTCAAGAACTTGAAAGCAAAAGTGTCCTTCCGGATGTTTTCTTCCGTTTTCGACGGGTCGGCCACTTTGAGCACGAACTTGCCTTCGTTTGTGGCGAGTTCATATACTATGCGCTGTCCGCTTTGCGAGAGGACCTTCGGAGCGTGAACCCCGGTAAATTCCCAAGTGTCAGAGATTATTGTTGGTGAAATGTTGAGCATGGCAGGTCGGCTTGCCGCACGCGAGACGACGAGATAATTACCAGTATAACATTTAGTAGTAACCTTGCTCCTTGCGCAAACTATGCCACCTTTTCACGGTGGCATAGTTGCGTACAATAAACCTGATCCTCGGCTCGATACGGACTACATATACCCTGCGCTACGCGCAGAATATGCGGTCCGGCATGTAGAAGTCTGGATTCTGCACAAAAGCATCTGCCATCTTTGTGATGAGGTCTTCAGTTCGACCTATCTCCTTCGGATGGGCTACCATCACGATATTGTCCTTCGCTCTGCAATCATGCGGAACGGTATCTGCAAAAGAAAGTCGAGGGTTTTCGCGCGCAACGAGCAAGTCGATATGACCCGTTCTGAGGAGCAGGCGTTTTTTGTCAGTGGATGCTGCGCAATATAAGAAGAGACGCATTTCCTGCGAGTTCGACACAGCGGGAGACCATGTCAGGTACCAACAGGAAATGGTTCGCTTCCCAGTCGCGTTTCGCATCTTCGAGCATTCGCTGGTCTTCGATGAAGGGCTATTTTCCGCGCCTCGAACATCGCTTTGTCGAGCGCTCGGTCAAGATATGCGTCTGTGAGACGATTCAGCCGTCCTCACTTGTCGATTCGGATTTTGAGGGCTTGGAACTGTGTTGCCCGATCCCTCACCCATGAGGTCTTAATTCGCGCGAGGCGAATTCTCAGATATGCAAGTTCCTGATCAGAGAATCTGATCTTTGTCAGATTCTCGGTAATGCACTCGTTCACGACATCCTCCCGAATGATTGTGCCGCTGGCACGCTGGCCGATGGCATCGGTAATACACGATGTTCTTCTTAAGCTCGCCGATCCAATAATTTCCACAGCGGGGGCACTTGATCAACCGTCGGAAGAGAAAATCATGGACTTTCGTCCTCGTCCCCACCCTTCCGTGGAGAATGTCCTGCACTTGCTCGAAAGTGAGATCTTCGTCTATAAGAGCTTCGACGTGATTCCCAAGGTACGTCTCGCCAGATGCCATAATGCGCATGACGCCCATGTAGAAGGCATTTCGGAGGAGCGTATGCATTCCATTCCTTGTGACTTTTTCGTTTATATGATTCCGTAGCCCCCGACGGTACATCTCTTCGACGAGGGTCGGAATGCTCCACTTACCGGCGGTGTAGAGGTCGAAAGTCTTTGACGAGAGAACCTTTCCTTACCGGATCGATGGCTTTGGTTCGCTGCTCCGTCGTCCGATAGCCGACGGGGCGCGGAATGGATAGAGCCCTGCCTCGAGACGCCCATATAGGCCCTTCCTCGTTTCCTCGCGGAGATTCCTGACGCAGTCCGAGGCGACGAGTGCCATGGATGTCGGCGGAGAGCCTCCCTCCGCGTGAATGGAGATCCAAGGACTCGTTCGCGAAGTGGACTTCGATTCCTTGGTCAATGAAGTTCTCCCAAGTCGGCCCAGTCTTTGACATTCCTTGTAGAGCGTCGATCTGGCGGATCACGCCGCCCGGGCGTTGCCTCTCCGGAGTTCCCGAAGCATCCGCGTCGAAACGGGCCGGCCGCGCTTGGCAGCGGTCTCCCGTTCTTCGAAGCGATTCGGCAATTGTGAGATTGGATCGTTGCGCGTGCCGTTCGATGGCTGCTCTCTGTTCTGGGAGGGAGACGCCTCGATCTCCTTGGCGTGCGGTGGAGACCCGAACGTATCCGAAATATGTATTCAGAGATTTGTAGGATTAGTGTTTCTATCCTCGACCTTTCTTGAATCCTGTCTGAATATAACAGTGGTCAAGAGGAGTGCGCGCTTCGACTTCGGATTCCTGCATAACTTCCCACGCGAGCGTGAGGTAAGCGTCGAGATTGTCCTTCAAGAATGCAAGTTCCTCCTCGGTGAGACCGGGAGAAATCTTGTGCAATTCCTCATCGTGCATGCATAGGAGCCTATCAGAGGGTGAGAATCCAGCAAGACGCAATTTCTTCGCGGAAAAGCGGACTTGCTTGTCGGCGCATACCACCGTGGTATGCAGAATATGCCACCTTGAGCCGGGCAGGATAGACATTAAACTTAAGAAGCAATAGGTCGAAAACCAATAGAGTATTTGACGAAAATGACATTTGAAAGGCCCGCCGTGCCTTTAAGGACGCTTCGCATCAGGAGTGGTCTGAGCCAGAGGGAAATCGGTGAAATTCTAGGGTTCTTCGAGCCAGCCGGCGGCCGCTTCCGCTAACGAAACCGGGGTGACGCTCTGTGACTTGCGACCCGCCCTCGGCTATCAGGTGATTTTCAGGACGCCGATATCAGTGCAGTTTCCGAAATGACTCTCAATGATCGAACCGCTGATCGAAGGACGACTCGCGGAACTCGAAAGGAAACTTAACAGCAAACGCCAAGAGGGCAGAATGCCGATCGGATTGTGAGGAGATTGGAAATTTTGGCTATGCGGAAGGATATTGATTTTCATGAGGAATGAGCTTCGAATCTATTACCCCGTCGCGCTGGCCATCGATATTCGTCACCGCAGATTTGGGTATGTCTTTTTCGCAGGGGACGCCACCATACTTGACTGGGGAAAAAGGGTCTCACAGCAGTTCGAGACGCCGAGCGGACATTGGCTCAGAAGAGACTGTCGAAACTTATGGAGCGCGTCAGCCCGATCTGATCGTAGTGAGAAGAGAACGGTGGGAACGTGCCCTCGCCGATTCGAACCTAGCCAACCCGGCGACGGCCGTGCGAAGCGAGGCCGAAGCTCGTTCGATACCGATCTATTTGATTGACCAAGATGCCATACGGACGACATTCTCGCGCTTCGAATTCCAACAAGAGAAGATATTGCAGCAACACTTGCTAGTATTTTTCCTGAGTTATTGCGAAGACTCCCGCCGAAGAGGAAGCCATGGAAAGCGGAACATCCGAGCACGGCATTTAATGCCGTTGCCTTGGGAACAGCGTTCTGGCACGCGGCGCGAGAACACATCGTCGTCGAGGTCGCTCATGATCCAAGCGAACCCCCTCTTCGGCCTCTCCGGCGACGTATAGACCAATGATCGGTCCGTCGCCAACGTGCCAGGGGCCGAAGAAGACGTTGCTGGACCGTCGATGCAGTGTGAGGCTCAACTCCGAGCATCACACCACGGCCCCCGCGCCTTTGACCGCTTCGACAACCAGCGGAGGCCGATACGCTGAGTCGATGTAATTTGTTTGCCCCGACGGTCACATTACTCAATCCAAAGATCTGTTTCGCCGGTACGTTGCAGTCGCGTAGAAGTCGCGGAGCAGCGCCCTTCGTCCAAAGCAACTGCGTAGTACTTGCCCTCAATTGACATATGACCTATTTTGCGTGCAACCAGGTCTTTTACAATGTGTTTATACTCACGAACTGTGCAGGAAAGAGTGAATACGCAAAAGGGACAAAATGTAGAGGTTGGTTCTTCGAGGAATATGCTCCACATCCGCATACTAGCTATATAGTGACCGACCGCACCCGGTTTCCAACAATCGGTTCTTGTTGTAAATGCGGGATAGCGGAAACACTTCTTCCTGAACAGCGCGGAACATGCGTATTTCATGCGGTCTATGGCATCCCAAGTGAAAATCAATAGCTTCAAGGTTTTCTTCGGGAAGAAAACCTTGAAGCTATTGATTTCACTTGGGATGCCATAGACCGCATGAAATACGCCATGCTCCGCACTGCTCAGGAAGAAGTGTTTCCGCTATCCCGCATTTACAACAAGAACCGAATTGTTGGAAGCCATGGATGCGGTCGGTCACTATATAGCTAGTATGCGGATGTGGAGCATATTCTTCGAAGAACCAACCTCTACATTTTGTCCCTTTTGCGTATTCACTCTTTCCTGCACAGTTCGTGAGTATAAACACATTGTAAAAGACCTGGTTGCACGCAAAATCGGTCATATGTCAAATGAGGGCAAGTACTACGCAGTTGCTTTGGACGATGCTCCACGGCTGCTACGCGACTGCAACGTACCGGCGAAACAGATCTTTGGATTGAGTAATGTGACCGTCGAGGCGAACAAATTACATCCGACCTCAGCGTATCGGCTTGCGCGGATTGTCGAAGCGGTCAAAGGCGCGGGGGCCGTGGTGTGATGCTCGGAGTTGAGCCTCACACTGCATCGACGGGCCCAGGAACCCCTTCTTCGGCCCCTCACACGTTCGCGACGGACCGATCATTGGTCTATACGTCGCCGGAGAGGCCGAAGAAGGGGTTCGCTTGGATCATGAGCGACTATCAACGACGATGTGTTCTCGCGCCGCGTGCCAGAACGCTGTTCCCAAGGCAACGGCATCAAATATGCTCATCCTCGGATGTTCCGCTTTCCATGGTTTCCTCTTCGGCGGGAGACTTCGCAATAACTCAGGAAAAATGCTAGCAAGTGTTGCTGCAATATCTTCTCTTGTTTCGCATTCGAAGCGCGAGAATGTCGTCCGTATGGCATCTTGGTCAATCAAATAGATCGGTATCGAACGAGCTTCGGCCTCGCTTCGCACAGCCATCACCGGGTTGGCTAGGTTCGAATCGGCGAGGGCACGTTCCCACCGTTCTCTTCTCACTACGATCAGATCGGGCTGACGCGCTGCCATAAGTTTCGACAGTCTCTTCTGAGCCAATGTCCGCTCGGCGTCTCCGACTGCTGGGTAGACCCTTTGTCCCCAGTCGAGTATGGTGCCGTGCCCTTCAAAAAGAGCATACCCAAATCTGCGGTGACGAATATCGATGGCCAGCACAACGGGGTCATAGATTCGAAGTTTCATTCCTCATGAAAATCAATATCCTTCCGCATAGCCAAAAATTCCAATCTCCTCGCAATCCGATCGGCATTCTGCCCTCTTGGCGTTTGCTGTTCCAGTTTCCTTTCGAGTTCCGCGAGTCGTCCTTCGATCAGCGGTTCGATCATTGAGAGTAATTTCGGAAACTGCGCTGATATCGGCGTCCTGAAAATCACCTGATAGCCGAGGGCGGTTCGCAAGTCACAGAGCGTCGCCCCGGTTTCGTGACGGAAGACCGGCACGTCGCTCAAGAACCCTAGAATTTCACCGATTTCCCTCTGGCTCAGACCACTCCTGATGCGAAGCGTCCTTAAAGGCACGGCGGGCCTTTCAAATGTCATTTTCGTCAAATACTCTATTGGTTTTCGACCTATTGCTTCTTAAGTTTAATGTCTATCCTGCCCGGCTCAAGGTGGCATATTCTGCATACCACGGTGGTATGCGCCAACAAGCGAGTCCGCTTTTCCGCGCAAGAAATTGCGTCTTGCTGGATTCTCACCCTCTGATAGGCTCCTATGCATGCACGATGAGGAATTGCGCGAGATCTATCCCGGTCTCACCGAGGAGGAACTTGCATTCTTGAAGGACAATCTCGACGCTTACCTCACGCTCGCGTGGGAAATTATGCAGGAATCCGAAGATGAAGCGCGCACTCCTCTTGACCACTGTAATATTCCAGGCCAGGATTCAAGAAAGGTCGAGGATAGAAACACTAATCCTACAAATCTCTGAATACATATTTCGGATACGTTCGGGTCTCCACCGCACGCCAAGGAGATCGAGGCGTCTCCCTCCCAGAACAGAGAGCAGCCATCGAACGGCACGCGCAACGATCCAATCTCACAATTGCCGAATGGTTCGAAGAACGGGAGACCGCTGCCAAGCGCGGCCGGCCCGTTTGGACGCGGATGCTTCGGGAACTCCGGAGAGGCAACGCCCGCGGCGTCGTGATCCACAAAATCGACCGCTCTGCGCGGAATCTCAAAGACTGGGCCGACTTGGGAGAGCTCATTGACCAAGGAATCGAAGTCCACTTCGCGAACGAGTCCTTGGATCTCCATTCACGCGGAGGGAGGCTCTCCGCCGACATCCAGGCAGTCGTCGCCTCGGACTACATCAGGAATCTCCGCGAGGAAACGAGGAAGGGCCTATATGGGCGTCTGAAGCAGGGCTTCTATCCATTCCGCGCCCCCGTCGGCTATCAGGACAACGGAGCGGCGAAGCCAAAGACCATCGATCCGGTGAAAGGTTCTCTCGTCAAAAAAGCTTTCGACCTCTACACCACCGGTCAGTGGAGCATTCCGACCCTCGTCGAAGAGATGTACCGTCGGGGGCTCCGGATCATATAGACGAAAAAGTCACAAGGAATGGAATGCATACGCTCCTCCGAAATCCCTTCTACATGGGCGTCATGCGCATTATGGCATCAGGCGAGACGTACCTTGGGAATCATGAAGCTCTTATAACGAAGTCTCACTTCGAGCGGGTGCAGGACATTCTCCACGGAAGGGTGGGGACGAGGACGAAAGTCCATGATTTTCTCTTCCGACGGTTCATCAAGTGCCCCCACTGTGGAAATTCTTTGATCGGCGAGCTTAAGAAGAACATCGTGTATTACCGATGCCATCGGCCAGCGTGCCACGGCACAATCATTCGGGAGGATGCCGTGAACGAGTGCATTACCGAGAATCTGACAAAGATCAGATTCTCTGATCAGGAACTTGCATATCTGAGAATTCGCCTCGCGGAGCTAAAGACCTCATGGGTGAGGGATCGGGCAACACAGTTCCAAGCCCTCAAAATCCGAATCGAGCAGGTGACGGAACGGCTGAATCGTCTCACAGACGCATATCTTGACCGAGCGCTCGACAAAGCGATGTTCGAGGCGCGGAAAATAGCCCTCATCGAAGACCAGCGAATGCTCGAAGATGCGAAACGCGACTGGGAAGCGAACTCCTGTTCGGTACCTGACATGGTCTCCCGCTGTGTCGAACTCGCAGGAAATGCGTCTTTCTTATACTCCGCAGCATCCACTGACAAAAAACGCCTGCTCCTCAGAACGGTCGTGTCGAACTGCTCGTTGCGCGCGAAAACCCTCGACTTTACTTGCAGATACCGTTCCGCATGATTGCAGAGCGAGGACAATATCGTGATGGTAGCCCATCGAAGGAGATAGGTCGAACTGAAGACCTCATCACAAAGATGGCAGATGCTTTTGTGCAGAATCCAGACTTCTACATGCCGGACCGCATATTCTGCGCGTAGCGCAGGGTATATGTAGTCCGTATCGAGCCGAGGATCAGGTTTATTGTACGCAACTATGCCACCGTGAAAAGGTGGCATAGTTTGCGCAAGGAGCAAGGTTACTACTAAATGTTATACTGGTAATTATCTCGTCGTCTCGCGTGCGGCAAGCCGACCTGCCATGCTCAACATTTCACCAACAATAATCTCTGACACTTGGGAATTTACCGGGGTTCACGCTCCGAAGGTCCTCTCGCAAGCGGACAGCGCATAGTATATGAACTCGCCACAAACGAAGGCAAGTTCGTGCTCAAAGTGGCCGACCCGTCGAAAACGGAAGAAAACATCCGGAAGGACACTTTTGCTTTCAAGTTCTTGAGAGACCATGGCTTCCCTTACGCCCAGCGCTGATACCCACGAGAAACGGCGCCAACTACATCACAATTGCCAATAAGTTTGCATACGTCTTGGAATATATCGAAGGGGAGAAGGCGGAGCGTACCACAGACAATTGGCGGGCCATCGGGAAGATCGCGGCACAACTCCATAAGATAAAAGATTATCCCTACGAAACCGCATTCGTGTTCGAGTCTGAACGGCAGAACTTTCCGGATATTGCCCGACAATTGCCCTTCGGGGACGAATGGCTAAAGATCGCCCAAAACCTCTCCGATCTGAGCGGATTGCCGAAAGCTCTGATTCACACGGACATCGGTTTGAACAACGTGATGCAAAGAGCGGATGGTACCCTCGTCGTCATTGATTGGGACGACGTCGGCGTTGGCACACGAATACTCGATTTGGGCTTTCCCCTCATCTGCCACTTCGTCACGGAGGATTTGGTGTTTGAACAAGAAAAGGCGATCGCGTTCTACGATAGCTACACTGCCGAGCAGCGACTCACCGAAGAAGAGAAACGGGGGCTCTTCGATGCGGGCTCCTCTTTGCGCTCATTTACACTCCTTACGGGGACATCAACAAGCATTGGCGCAGGGTCCAGTTTGCCTTGCAACACAGGGAAGTGATTAGTTCGGCTTTCAATCGCACGATCGGCCGGTGAATCTGTGGCCCGTTCCGACGGACCGAGCGGGGTCTTCGTGGTTTTGGCGAAGCAGAGGCATGAAGAGTCTCCGTCAATGAGATTCCTGCTTCTTTTTGCGCAAGGTGGCATATTCTGCGCGCAGAGAGGGTATAGAGTAGCCTTCCCCTGGGAAAGTTGGAACCAAATCGCGAGCGAGATCACAAAACTCGCCGCCGTGGTGAACGGGGAACCTGATCCCGATGAGTGGCACGATCTGCGTACCGGGAAGGGATGCTGTGATTCCGATCAGCGCTCCTTCGGTTGTCTTCCCTTCCTTCTTGATCGGTGTCCCGAATCGCGTAAGACCCTGCTCCTCGAGGTATGCATCGACGAGGAGCTCGGCCATCTGCTGGAGCTCCTTCTCGAGTTGCGGGTCAGTGTGCTCGCAGGCGGGACAGCCCTTTCTGAATTCCATGGGATAGAGGGATTCGATCGACCTTTTATGGTCCGTACATCATGCAAGCATATCGCGGTCAGAATTCCCAAAAAGGTGGCAGTTTCTGCGAATGCGTGCGGCTCCGAAAGGGGTCTTTGCCTCGGTTGACAGATGTGGACAGTAGCGTATACTCTTTACCATGGATCGAACCAGCAAGAAGGACCTCGGAGGATATGCTTTCTTACGGAATAGCATTGTGCATTCCGGGGTTACGCCGTCCTTGCGCGAAATCGGACGGGCGATAGGGTACGGATCGCCGCGTCCTGTTTAGTTAATGTTTCAAACGGCTTCAAAAAAAAGGCCTCATCGCGTATAAAGATGGCGTCATTGCGTTGTCGCCAGCAGCACGCCGCGATTTTACGGAACGTACGGTCGCCGTTCCTCTTGTCGGATCTGTTGCCTGTGGATTGCCTTC
>CAVPCB010000087.1:0-48376 GCA_963702285.1 uncultured Acidobacteriaceae bacterium
CAACGGCGACGGCGGCACGATTTTTGCGTCGTACGGCGGATCGCAGGATCCGAAAGATCCGGTGGGACCGCCGATGGCGGCCATCACGCCGGAGCAGTACAACCGCATCTGCCGGCTACTGGAGCACGGCATCACGCCAAAGCTGACCTTCGACATCGAGACGGAATACCAAAAGGACGATGAGATGGGATTCAACGTGATCGGGGAAATTCCAGGCACGACGAAGCCGGACGAAGTGGTGATGGTGGGCGGCCATTTTGACAGCTGGCAGGGCGGCACCGGCGCAACGGACAACGGCACCGGCTCCGCTGTGGCGATGGAGGCCGTCCGCATTTTGGCAACGGTACACAAGCCGATGGCGCGCACGGTGCGCGTGGCGCTGTGGGGCGGAGAAGAAGAGGGACTCTATGGTTCGCTGGCCTACGTGCAACAGCACTTTGCTCCGCGCGACACGATGAAGAAGACTGCGGAGTACGACAAGCTGGATGTGTACTTCAATGACGATTCGGGCTCGGGGAAATTCCGCGCCGTATCGGCGCTGGGGAATGCGCAGTTGGCGGCGATTTTTCAGTCATGGATTGCGCCGATCCGGGATCTGGGCATGGAGGCGGTGACAGGGCTGACGGCGGGGCCGACGACGCAGCCGGGCGGAACCGATTCGACGAGCTTCTCGTGGATCGGGTTGGACGGCGTGGGCTTCATGCAGGATCCGCTGGAGTATGGCTCGCGAACGCACCACTCCAATATGGATTTGTATGACCGTGTTCAGAAGGGCGATGTGATGCAGGGAGCGCTGATCGAAGCCTGGTTTGCTTACAACGCTGCGACGCGGGCGGAGATGCTGCCGCGTATCGATACGCCGGCTCCGGCTCCAGCGAAAAAAGAGTAGCCAGGCGAGGGTCGAAAGTCAGGGCTGGCGCAGGCGGCAGACGATGCGCGCGATTTGCAGCTCTTCCTCGCTGGGGAGGACGCGGACCTTTGGACAAAGGGCAGGGTCGCCGCTGGTGATGCCGAGGAAGTCGAGGCCGTCGCAGATCCAGTTGCGAACGCCGGTGCTGTGCTCGCCGATGCCGCCGGTGAAGACAAGCAGGTCGAGGCCTCCGAGTTCGGCAGCGTAAGCGCCGATCATTTTGCGGACCGCGTAGGCGAAAACGGCGATGGCGAGGCGGGCTTTGGGGTCGCCGTTGGCAGCAGACTCTTCGAGGAGGCGCATGTCGGATTCGCCCCCGGAGAGCGCGGCGAGGCCGGAGTCGTGGTTGAGGAGCGACTCGAGCCGATCGGCGTTGAGCTGCTCGGTGCGCATGAGGAAGAGCACGACGCCGGGATCGAAGTCGCCGCTGCGGGTGGCCATGGGGATGCCGCCGACGGGCGTCATGCCCATGCTGGTGTCGATGGACTTGCCGTCGTGGAGGGCGACGAGGCTGGCGCCGGAGCCGAGATGCGCGCAGACGACGCGCTCGGGGATTGAGGCGCCGAGGCGAGTGACGATCGACTCGTAGGAGAGGCCGTGAAAGCCGTAGCGCTCGATGCCGATGTCGTAGAGGCGCTGCGGAAGAGGGAAGTGGCGGGCGGTTTCGGGCATGGTGCTGTGGAAGGCAGTGTCGAAGCAGGCGTATTGTTGCGCGCCGGGGAGAAGTTTTTCGGTTTCGCGAATGAGGTTGATGGCGGCGGGAATGTGGATGGGAGCGAACTGCGTTGCGGATTCGAGTTTCTCGAGAAGCGCTGGGTCGATGAGCCGGTGCTCGCGCAGGTGCGGACCGCCGTGGACGACGCGGTGGCCGAGCGTGGCGGGACGGCCGTGCCCTTGCTTCTCGATTTGGCCGAGGATCTCCTGGAGGGCGTGGCCCTGGGAGTTGAGCTTGTACGCCTCGTCGAGCAGCTTCTTGCTGTTGGCATCTTTGACTTCAAGACGGCCGTTGGGATGGCCGATGCCGCTGGCTCCGCCGGCGAGAAGGAGCTGGGGATTGCAGTCGGAGCGTGGGCGACGATAGAGGCCGAACTTCAGCGACGAGGAGCCGCTGTTGACGGCGAGGACGAGTTCTTCGGTCGGGGTCAACGGCTCCTCACGGATTTGGGTGGCCTGTTGCTGAAGTTCATCGAACCATTCAATGAGCGAGATCCTCAGGGGCAGAAGCCCAGTTGATTTTAGTTCGGCTTGCAGTGCGGGTGAAGAAACCGCGGACGAAGGCGTGTGGCGAGTGGTGGTTGTTGGATGTTTGAAAATGGTGCGGATTCCCAAGATGGGTCGAGAGGGGGTACTTTCGGGCAGAGGCAACGCTGGAGATCACTGACAAGTGAGATGGCGGAAGCCGAAGCTTCTTGCTGTGGGGTGAACCTGGCTGCGGGGCGGGGCGGCGCGGGGTGAGTTTGGAGAGTCCGTTCGTTTTCTTCCCAAAACGGGTCGAGAGACGGTACCTTCGGGCTGGGGCAGCGATGGAGATCACTGACAAGTGAGATGGCGGAAGCCGAAGCTTCTTGCTGTGGGGTGAACCTGGCCGTCGGGCGGGGTGGCGGAGGATCAATTTGGGAACCCCGGCCATCGCCTTAAAGTCGGCCGTTCGTTTGCCGTGGGGTGAACCCGGCATTGGGCGGGGTAGCATGGGTTCAATTTGGAAACATCGAGTGTAGCCACGAAGTAGTTTGGAGATTTGCTTAAATTTGCTCCTGAAATTCACCGAACTATTCGAGGAGGGTGGACCCTCCGGGGCTGAAGCCGGGTTGATGGTTCGCAATGATCGGCCCGACCGAAGAAGCTGGGGAAGAAGGCAAAAGACCGGTTGAGGCTTCTCATTTCGGGGAGGATGCGTTTCCCAAAACGGATCGTGGGACGGTACTTTCGGGCTGGGGCGTCGATCTATATCACTGACAAGTGAGGTGACCAAAGCCGAAGCTTCTTGCTGTGGGGTGAACCTGGCCGCGGAGCGGGACTGCGGGGGTTCAATTTGGGGAAGAAGGCAAACCGGCTGCGACTTCTCATTTCGGGGAGGATGCGTTTCCCAAAACGGATCGCGGGACGGTACTTTCGGGCTGAGGCGACGATGAAGATCACTGACAAGTGAGATGGCAGAAGCCGAGGCTTCTTGCTGTGGGGTGAACCTGGCCGCGGAGCGGGGCCGCGGAGGGGTCAATTTGGGAAACTCGACCATAGCCGCGAAATCACTCACTCGTTTGCTGTGGGGCGCAGGTGGCCGCGGAGCGGGGCGAGCGGGGGTTCAATTTGGAAACATTGGGCGTGGCCACGAAGTCGTTCGGGGCGGGGGGCAGTGAAATCGATTTGGAAGCATTGATTGTATCCATGAAGGCATTCAGGGCGGGACAGTGCAGGTTCAATTTAAAAACTCTGAGCTTACCCAAGAAGGCCTTCACGGATTGGCTGACGGGCTGACTCACTGCGGCCAGGTCCAGTTGCGGATTTCGGATTTGTCGATGCCCCAGGTATGAGCGTAGGTGATGCTCTCGGTGATCTGGTCGCGCAGCCATTCCTGGGTGTGGGCGCCGATGTTGCGCAGGCGCGGGACGCGGTCGATGATGTCGATGGCGAGGTTGAAGCGGTCCACATTGTTTTCGATGGCCAGCTCCAGCGGCGTATTAATGTTGCCCTTCTCTTTGTAGCCGCGGACGTGGAAGTTGTCGTGGTTGTGGCGCCGATAGGTGAGCCGGTGGATGAGCAGCGGGTAGCCATGGAAGTTGAAGATGACGTGCTTGTCGCTGGTGAAGAGGGAGTCGAAATCGGCGATCGGAGAGGCCGTGAGGGTGCTCGCTTTGCGGCTGGAGCCGAAAGAGATCGACGACATTCACGAAGCGAAGTTTTAGGTCCGGGAAATGCTCGCGCAGGATCGCAGCAGCGGCGAGGGCTTCCATGGTTGCGATATCGCCGGCGCAGGCGAGGACCGCGTCTGGCTCGACTCCGTCGTCGGTGCTGGCCCAGTTCCAGATGCCGATGCCTTTGGTGCAATGGAGGATTGCATCGTCCATGTTGAGGTACTGGAGGTGGGGCTGCTTGTCGGCAACGATGACGTTGACGTAGTCGGTGGAGCGCAGACAGTGGTCGGCGACGCTGAGCAGGCAGTTGGCGTCGGGCGGCAGATAGATGCGGGTGACCGAGGCGCTCTTGTTGGCGACGACGTCGAGGAAGCCGGGGTCCTGGTGCGAGAAGCCATTGTGATCCTGGCGCCAGACGACGGAGGTGATGAGCAGGTTGATGGAGGAGATCGGCGGCGCGCCAGCGGAGTTCCATCTTCGATTTCTCCAGCCACTTGGCGTGCTGGTTGAACATGGAATCGATCACGTGCACAAAGGCTTCGTAGGTGGAGAAGAAGCCATGGCGGCCGGTGAGGACGTAGCCTTCGAACCAGCCTTCGAGGGTGTGTTCGCTGAGCATCTCCATCACGCGGCCGGTGGGGGCGATTTCGGTGCCGTCGGCGTCTTCGGGGAGGATTTCTTCCATCCAGGTTTCGGGCTGGCTTCGTAGATCGCCTGGAGCCGGTTGGAGGCGGTTTCATCGGGGCCGAAGACGCGGAAGTTGTCGGGATTGCGCGCGCATGATGTCGCGGAGGAAGTGGCCGAGGATTTCGGTTGGCCCGGCTGTAGAGGCTCCGGGTTTGTCGAATTTGAGGCGTAGTCGCGGAAGTCGGGCATGTGCAGCGGCCGGCGCAGGATCCCGCCGTTGGCATGGGGATTGGCGGTCATGCGGCGCGTCGCCGTGCGGAGCCAGCGCCTTCAGTTCGGCGATGCGGCGTACCTTTTTCGTCGAAGAGCTCCTCGGGGCGATAGCTCTTGAGCCACTCTTCGAGCTGCTGCAGGTGCTCGGGGTTCTCGGGAACATCGAGGAGGGGGACCTGGTGTGCTCGCCAGAAGCCTTCGACCTTGTGGCCGTCGACCTCCTTGGGGCCGGTCCAGCCCTTGGGTGAGCGCAGCACGATCATGGGCCAGCGCGGCCTCCGGACCGGCTCCGTCGAGCTTGCCGTGGTCGCGCGCTTCGCGCTGGATGGAACGGATGTGGTCGATGCAGTGCTCGAGGGTGGCCGCCATGAGCTGATGCATGGTGTGGGGGTCGTCGCCTTCGACGAAGTGCGGGTCCCATCCGTATCCGCGGAAGAGCGATTCAAGTTCCTCGTGAGGAATGCGCGCGAGGATGGTGGGGTTGGCGATTTTGTAGCCGTTGAGATGGAGCACGGGCAGGACGGCGCCATCGCGCACGGGGTTGAGAAACTTGTTGCTGTGCCAAGAGGTGGCCATGGGGCCGGTTTCGGCTTCGCCGTCGCCGACGACGCAGGTGACGATGAGGCCGGGATTGTCGAAAGCGGCGCCGAAGGCGTGGGAGAGACTGTAGCCCAGTTCGCCGCCTTCGTGGATGGAGCCTGGAGTTTCGGGCGTGCAATGGCTGCCGATGCCGCCGGGGAAGGAGAACTGGCGGAAGAAATTGCGCAGGCCTTCGAGATCCTGACTGATGTTGGGGTAGACCTCGGAGTAGGTGCCTTCCATCCAGGCATTCGACAAGGTTGCCGGCGCGCCATGGCCGGGGCCGGAGATATAGATCATGTTGAGGTCGAGCTTGCGGATGAGCCGGTTGAGATGGACCCAGAGAAAGGTTTGGCCGGGATCGGAGCCCCAGTGGCCGAGCAGGCGCTTCTTGATATGTTCAGGCTTGAGTGGCTCGCGCAGCAGGGGATTGTCGTAGAGATAGATCATGCCGGCGCAGAGGTAGTTGCAGGCGCGCCAGTACGCATTGATCTGGCTGAGTTCCTGGTCGCTGAGAATTTCGGGAAGGGTGGCGACGGCAGCGGTCATGAAGGGACCTCGATTCTCCGTAGGACGGAAGCTCTGGGGATAACAGTAAGATGCTCGGGACATGGTGTCGAGGCGTGGAATGTGAATTTGTGGCGGAGCCGGAAGCGGACGGCGAGGGAAAAATCGAGCGCAGGCTATCAGCGAATGGCTTCAGGCTTTCGCTGAATTGTGCGGCGTGGAGTGCTCGGCGGCAGCCTGAAATCAGCGGTAAACGCGCTACACTAACTCGTCACGGGTACAAACGGGCCTGCCAGAGCCCTGCCGGGTGACTTCGGGCCGCAGGCGACAAGGCTGTCGTCGACCTCGATACCGTCGCACCGATACGCGCCTTCCGCGGGACGCAGCTGGCCGGGTTTTGCAGAAACTATCCAGGGGGCGACTGATCCAATGACAAGGCAAAGGTCCGCCACGCCATTGAATGTCCCGATCGCGCGCATCGTGGAAAGACATGTGTTGTTCCTGCTTTGCGCGAGCGTGGTTGTCGCGATGATGAGTTCAACCCAGGGGGCCTGCGCGCAGGCTCAGGCGCCGGGGGCCGCATTACGAGCAGGCGGTGGCGCGGTACAGGGCGGGCGACCATGCCGGCGCCGCGGTGCTGTTTCGGCAGGCGGCGGACGCGGGCAATTCCACCGCGACCTATGAGATGGGCTATCTCGACGAGAACGGCGACGGCGTGCGGAAGGACGAGGCGCAATCGGCCCAATGGTATACGCGAGGCGCGCGGATGGGCAATGCCGCCTCGGAGGCCGCGGTGGGGCAGTTGTACGAGTATGGCAATCAGGTGCAGGAGAACTGGGACACGGCCGCTCAGTGGTACACGAAGAGCGCGGAGCAAGGCTATGTGATGGGCGAGTTCCGCCTCGGCCGTGCCTATCAATACGGCGTCGGCATTGCGATCAACATCAATGCGGCCGAGCAATGGTATGAGCGCGCGGCGGCGCAGGGGGACTCCCAATCGGCGTTCTTCGCAAAATACATCCGCGACAATCCGGGCATCGACACCACCTGGTACAGCGCGCAGGAGAAGAAGGCGACGATGGACCCTACCAGATGCAGCCCTGGATGCTGGAACGGGCCACCGCCTGACGGGGCGCATCTTCCACAATGTCAATCAGCGGCTGGCTTACTTCGAGGCATGGGCGCGCAATGCCGCAGCCTACACAGCCTGCGTGTCAGCGCACGTGAACGCCCCGGGCGGCACAGCCTACCGGTGCCCGGCTCCCGCGCTGCCGCGATAGGGCACCGCGCCCGGTGGCATTTGCGGATGCGCGGCGACGCCGCTCACAAGTCACCATTCTCAACTCGCATTTGTTGCTATTCCCGCGATTTCGAGTTCTAAGCCGCCGAATTCGGGGTGGTCGTTTTCGCGGAGGCGCCAGGCGAGGTCGATGATCGAATCGGGCGCGAGGTTGAGTTCGCGAACGCGAGCGGCGAGGTTCCAGCCGACGGCCGAGAAGGTGCTGCCCTCCGCCCCAGCGAGGGAACTCGCCGGGGACCCCTGCCGGACGCGCAGGCGGACGTGTTTCTCCTTCATGAAGAGGGGCGGCGCGATGAGGCGCACGTTGCGCGCGATGAAGACTGGTTCTTCGTTGCCCATGCCGTAGGGCTCAAGACGGCGCAGCCAGGAGAAGAGCTGGCCGTTGATCTGATCGAGCTGTAGTTCGGCGTGACATTCGAGGGGATTGCCGAGGTCTTCCTCGCGCAGATGGCTCGCGGAGTACTCGGTGAGGCGGGCGCGGAGTTCTTCGACGCGATCGGCGGGGAGGGAGAAGCCGACGGCGTGCGCGTGTCCGCCGAAACGGGTGAAGATTTCGTGGCAACTCTCGATCGCGTCGAGGAGATGAAACGTTGGGATGGAGCGGCCGGAGCCGTAGGCCTCGCCGTCTTCGCGCGTGACGACGAGCGCGGGCTTGCCGGTCTGTTCGACGATGCGGGAGGCGAGGATGCCGATGACGCCGCGGTGCCAGCCGTCGCCGTCCATGACGATGCAGCGGGTTTCGCGAAAGCAGGGCTCGTCGAGGCGCTGCGTGATTTCGGCGAGCATGGCGGCTTCGGCGGCGCGGCGCTCCTGGTTGAGGCGCTCGAGCTTGGAGGCGAGATCGCCGGCGCGGGCCTGGTCTTTGGTGGTGAAGAGCTCGATGACTTCGGTGGCGATATCCATGCGGCCGGCGGCGTTGATGCGGGGCGCGAGGCGGAAGGCGACGTCGATGGGGGTAAGAGGGCGGCGGGCGGTGTCGATTTGAGCCTCGCGCATGAGCGCGCGGAGGCCGATGCCGACGGGGCGGCGCAGTTCGGCGAGGCCGAGGGCGACGAAGACGCGATTTTCGCCGAGGAGGGGAACGGCGTCGGCGATGGTGGCGATGGCGAGCATCTTGAGGAACGAGGGAAGAATTTTCGTGCGTGCGCGTTCGAGGTCCCATGCTTCAAGCAACGCCTGGGAGAGCTTGAAGGCGACGCCGGCGCCGCAGAGGTCGCGGCAGGCGTAACCACAGCCGGGCTGATTGGGATTGAGGACGGCGAGCGCGCGAGGGACGCCGAGTTCCGACTCGGGCAGGTGATGATCGGTGACGATGAGGTCGAGGCCGAGTTCGGCGGCGGCGTCGGCAGCGGCAAAGGCGCGGATGCCGGTATCGACGCTGATGACGAGGCGGACACCTTCGCGCGCGGCGGTCTCGAGAATCTCGCGCTGCATGCCGTAGCCTTCGCGAAGGCGGTGCGGAATGTGGAAGCGGGCGGTGCCGCCGAGCCTCTCGATGGCGGTTTTGAGGAGGACGGTGGCGGTGGTGCCGTCGACGTCGTAGTCGCCGTAGATGAGGATGGGCTCGTGCGCGGAGATCGCCTGGCGGACGCGCGCGACGGCGCGATCCATGCCGAGCATGGTGAAGGGGTCGAGCAGATGGCCGATGTTGGGATTGAGGAAGAGGACGGCATCAGCGGCGGTTGCGATGCCGCGGGCGATGAGCAGCTCGGCAACGATCGGCGGGATGGCGGCGGTGCGGGCGAGGGCTGCGGCTTCTTCGGTGCGGCAGGGGTTGAGAATCCATCGCTGTGCGGGGCGGGGACTGGGGGTTTCTGCGGGACCGGCGAGCGTTTCCGGGGTAGTGATGACTTCATCCGGAGGAGTCACGACCGGGAACTCATGGCTGGTCGTCTTCGTCCTCATCTTCAAAGACGATGTTGCTGAGGTCGCCGACCGAATCGAGAAGCTGCTGGTAGCGCTCGTACCAGTCGGTGGAGGTTTCAAAGAGGAACATGATGCCCTGGTGGGGGAAGCCGAGCTGCAGATGGCCGACCTTGCCGATGTGGGTGACGAGGGACTGCGCTTCGTCGAGTTCGGAGGCGGTGGTGGCCTGGATGTCGTAGTCCTCTTCCTGAACCTCTTCGATGAGCAGCTCGACGTCCTCTTTCTCGAGGACCACGTCGGTCATGGTGATGAAGACAGCGCCGGCGGCTTTGGCGGTTTCGACGAAGTCCTTCCAGCTGTCGGGATTGTTCTCGTCCTCCCAGTAGATGACGGGGAGGTCGTCGCCGGCGTGGGCGGGGACGCGGCGAATGCCGTGGCCGGCGATGAAGGCGACCATGTCGTCCTTGACCGACGCGAGATTGTCGACGTGCATGGAGAAGGGGTTCATGGCGGAAGGTCTCAGTGTAGCTGAAAGGGGTGTGCGGGCGGCAAGGGAATTGGCTGGGTGCGCTGGGGTGGGGGAGACGATGGGGGAGGGAAGCGGAGCTTTGTTGGGATGCGCGGTTTCAAAACGGGACGGGGGTGGGGGGAATGGGTACTTTGGGGTTGTTTGCGGGAAGCAGGCTGTTGATGTTTGCCGGGAAGAGGCCGACGCTTCTTGCTGTGGGGTGAACCTGGCCGATTCTATGGGGGTTGCAGTGGGGGATGTCGGGCGGCCGGATGTCGAAGTGGCGACGGGGATGATGCGGCGGATGAAGACGTGGCTGTGTTTGGGATGCGCGGTTTCAAAACGGGACGGGGGTTCTAGAGAGCAGGTACTTTGGGGTTGTTTGCGGGAAGAAGACTGTTGAAGTCTGCCGGGAAGAGGCCGAAGCTTCTTGCTGTGGGGTGAACCTGGCGGATTTCTGTTGGGGGTGCGGGGGGGGAATCTCGGGGGCCGGACAGGTTCAGGGAGCAGGTTTGGCTGCAGGTTTTGCGACAGAGGCTGAGGCTTCGGGTTGACGAAAAACAAAGCTGACGGGAAACAAGCCGCGGGGTGAAGCTGGCCGATTTCTATGGGTTTGCAGTGGGGGACATCGAGTGGGGAAAGATTTCGGAGGCAAGTTTCGGCGGCTCGTTTGGCAGCAAATCGGCGGCACGTTGGGCGGTTGATTTGGCGGCGGCGCGGCTTAGTGGCAAGGTTGAGGCGGTGTTGGCGAATCCCCATTCACGCCAGCAATCCGTGACGGCCTGAAACGCGGGATATTGTTTGCTCGCAGGAGTTTCACGGCCATTAACACGGTGAAGGTCAAACTGGATATCGTCAGGTCGAAGCCCGAGTCTTCTGAGCCGATCTCATGCTCTTTTATTAAAAGTTTCATGGTGTCGTAAATCTCGGCTATCGTGTGGCTCGGATCGATCTCATACACCAAGGCCTTTTCGGTCGTGAAGTAATGATCGAATCGGTCGGTGTGCAGTTCCTTCACGCCTCTCGTCGCCTCTGCAATGCATCTCGCTTTCTCGTCTATTGTCATCATCTGTATGTGGCGTATCGATGACATTGTCATCTCAATCTTGTTTTCAGCAGACAATTGAGCGGTTGCAATCCGCAGTCACGTCGGCTAATGTGCGTCCGCCAACTGCGGCGTGGAAGAAGTTGGCGGCATGTTCAGCGGTGGGTTTAACGGCAAAGAGGCTGAGAGATAGTCAGCCTGACGAGAAATAAAGAAAGGGCCGCCGAAGCGGCCCTCATAAGTTGAGGCGAGGAATTTGGATCCCCGCCGATGCTGTCACTGGCTAGAAGTAGATTTTGGCGGCGAGTTGGGTGGCACGGCCTGGTTGTGGGTCGGTGGCCTGTCCGCCGAAGTTCGCCGGCTGGATGACGTTGGTGACAAGGCCGAAGCCGGGATCGTTGATGTTGCCGTCCGGCATGGCGAAGTTGGCGTGGTTGAAGACGTTGTAGGACTCGAGACGGATCTCGAGATAGCGGGATTCCTGATTCAGATGGAAGTCTTTGTAGAGTTCGAGGTTGGTGTAGTTGAAGCCGGGGCCGCGGAAGAAGTTACGCGGGGTATTGCCGAAGGTGCCCACGGGCTCAGGCGAGAAGTTCGAAGTATCGAACCAGGCGTGGCCGGGGCTGGTGCGAGGGTTGCTGTAGAGGTGGACGTGGGTGGATGAGATGTTCGGAACATCCGGACATCCGTAGTAAGTCAACGCGTCGCACCAGAGAGAGTTGAAGCTGCCGCCGGCACTGATGGTGACGGGGAAACCACTCTGCAGAGCGGTGGTGCCGCTGATGTGCCAGCCACCCAGGGCCTCATTCACGATGCGATTGTCGCGCATGGAGGCTAACACCGGAATCTGGTAGTTATACACAGCTACAATGCGCTGGCGTGCGTCATAGTCCGAGCTTCCGTAGTTGAGGTAGTCGAAGCCAGGAGTGAAGTTGACGGGACGGCCGTTTTCGCCACCGGCCGCGTTGGGCGAGCTGCCACCGGTAGAGGATTCATAGCCTGAGCCATTATCGAGCGCGTGGGAATACGTGTAGGCGAGGGTGAAGTAGAGCCCATGGGAGGTCTGCTTTTCGAGACTCGCCTGGAGGGAGTGGTAGCTGGACGCGCCATTGGAAAGCTGATCGCCGACGCTGAGGTACCAGGGGATGGTGGTTCCAGGCACGGTGGCTGGTTGGGCGGCGTACTGCGGATAGAAGAGATGGAGCAGTGCGCCACTTTTCCGGCAACCGGCATCGGCGAGGCATGCGGCGTGACCGGCAGCGGTGATGGGATCGCCTTCGGTGACGCGAGGCAGCTTGCGTCCGAGGGAGCCGACGTAACCAATCTGGAGGACCATGCGACCGGGAATCTGGCGCTGGACGTTCAGGTTGAAGTTATAGGCGTACGAGGGAAGGTATTTCTTGTCGACATTGCTGAAGTCACCCTCAGCGTAGTTAGGCCAGTTGAGGGGCTGACCGAAGGCGGGAAGGTGGTAGGGGAACGGGTTGGCTTCGGAGACGGTCGGATCGCCGGTGATATCGGTGAAGGGGTTTTGGAAACCGGGGCTTCCGCCGAGGTCGGCTGCGCCGTGGGTTTCAAAGAAGTAGGGCGGGGAGGAGAGGTTCTGGAGGGCCTCTTCTTCGGAGTCGCGGTTGAAGAACATGCCGATGCCGGCGCGGATCGCAAGCTGGTGATTGCCAGGAGAGCCGATGAGTTTTTCGGGGCCGCGGCTGGGGGACCAGTCAAAGCCCAGGCGTGGAGCGAAGTGGTTCCAGCGCGTGTAGGCGAGGCCGTTGACGGAGCAGCCAGGATCGCCGGCGTATTGCAGTCCCGGAGGTCCGCCGGGGTAGACGTTGGCGGAGGTTGTGTTGCTGAGGGTCCAGCAGGTGATGCCGTGGCCCGCGTACTGGTGGTTGGCCCAGGGAGTATCGGCATCCCAGCCGACGCCGTAGTTGATGGTGAGATCGCTGGCCGCCTTCCAGCTGTCCTGAGCGAAGGCGTAGTACTCATGCGAGATGGCATCGATGATACTGCCGGAGGCCTGGGTGTACTGATCGGGAATGCCGAGGACGTAGTCGATGGCGGGATCGCCGGAGCTGTAGGCGCCGCCGCCGGAATAGGCGAACACGCCGTTGTTGTCGGCGTAATAGGGATTGTTGACGCCGAACTGTTCATAGATAGCGCCGAACTTCATGGTGTGGTTGCCGATGATTTTGGTGAAGGTGTCCGAAGCGAGCAGGTTGGTGTCCTTGCGGGGCTGGGGGCCTTCAAAGCTGAAGCCGATGGTGAAGTAGCCGGTGAGACCGATGTTGGGCAGGCCCGATTCGGCGACCTGGGGAGAGATATTGAAACCGACGCTGGAGGGCGGAGTGATGACGGACGGATTGACCGCAGCGAAGTTGAAGCGGAAGTAGCCGGCGCGGAGATCGTTGAGGGTGGTGGAGTTGAAGGTGTGGGTATAGTCGGCGTTGAAGATTTTGATGTGACCCGATTCAACCATGCCGAAGCCAGGGAGGCTGGAGCCGCCGAAGGGCAGAGTGAACGTCTCGGGCGAGGACTGGAAGATGGTCGAGGCCCAGAAGACGTCATTGATGGTGGGATGGAAGTCGGCGCGGAGGATGCCCTGATCCTGGGCGGCGGTATTCGCCGTATTGAAGTTGTACAGAGAGGCGCTGCCCTGCTGCGTGTTGGGAGCGGGGACGTAAGTGTTGAACAACTTCAGCGCCAGCGGGTTCCACTGCGAGGTGGGAATGTTGACCGTGCCGCCGGCGAACGCAGGGCAGGCATTCCATGCGGTGCCGGCGGCACAGCCGCCCACCGCAAACGGCATCGGGTTGCTGGAGAGGCCGCCGCTGTTTGCTGCTCCGGTGGCGAGGTTGGGATCGGCACTGAAATCGCCGCCACGCATGGCAGGGCTGAAGACGTAGGAATTGGCCGTGGTGCCGGTGCGGCTTCTAAGGCCCTGATAGGCGGCGAAGAAGAAGAGGCGATTCTTAAGCACGGGGCCGCCGAGGGTGCCGCCGAAGACATTCTGGTGAAACTCGGGACGCTGGCCGGGCAGAGAGAAGTAGTTGCCGTTGTTGAGGAAGGTGTCGCGGTAGTACTCGAAGCCATCGCCGTGAAAGGTGTTGGTGCCGGTCTTGAGGGTTTCGTTGATGATGGCTCCGGAGTTGCGGCTGTATTCCGGATTGAGGGTGTTGGCCACGACGGCGATTTCGCCGAGAGCGTCAGGGTTGACGGCAACGACATTGTCCTGGAGGGCGACGTCGTTAACGTCGGCGCCGTCGAGCAGGTAGTCACTCTGCTGGGTCTGGGCGCCATTGGCGGAGAAGGAGCCAAAACGGTCAGAGGATTCCATGACGCCGGGAGCGGTTTTTTCGAGTTGGGTTGCGTTGCGGCCGAGCAGGGGAAGCTGCTCGATTTCCTGGGAGCCGATGTCGGTCTTGAGCTGGGTCTCAGCGGTTTCGACCTGGATGGCAGCGGCCTGGACCTGCACGGTTTCGCCGGTGGAGCCGATGATGAGGGAGGCGTCGACCTCGGGACTGGCGTTGACGGTGAGCATGATGCCGTTCTGCTGATACTTCCTGAACCCGCTGGCCTGAATGGTGACGGTGTACGGACCGCCGGTCTGCAATTGCGGGAAAGTGAAGTAGCCCTGATTGTCGGTGGTGGCTCTGCTGGAGATGCCGGTGCTGGTATTGAGAGCGGTGACGGCGGCATTGGGAACGACGGCGCCACTGGCGTCCGTGACGGTGCCGTGGATGGTGGCATAGACATTCTGAGCGTGGGCTCTCGGGGCGACACACGGCAGCATGCACAGGAAAAGCAAAGCGAACAACCAGCGGTTGTGCACGGAAGTCATAATTTTCCTCCGGAGAAAACGGTGAGGTGGAATGTCGTGGGTCGACAGACGAGAGAACCGGCAGTGGAGCAGAGGGTGGGAGGGAGGCGAGGCAGATCGATGCGTGTCGACGGGCCTGGCGAGACTGCAAACAGACAGCATAGAGGCTACGCTAGTGCTATTAGCATGTCAGTTACCAATTCGAATGGCTGGAGCTCGCGCCCGGTTTGGGTGATCGGGGCATAGCCGGTCGGTGACGAAGCAGGGTGTTTTCGGGACGAACGGTCGAATTGCTGCAATTGCAGATCGCTGGGGCGGAGCGGTGGGGAGTGGGTAAATGTTCAATAAATTGTAGGAAAGGGGGTCTGATTTACAAAAACCGGGATCGAAGGTCGGGCGGTCGCTCAACCTAAATGGCGGCTTGGTTTGAGATGAAGCGGTATTTCGGGGAGAGACAGGGGAGGATCCTGTCCGTCATGATGGAATTAATAATGACACTGTAAACATGGTGCGAGCGTCGATGAGTTCGCGGATGTGTGTTTGCGGAATTTGAAGGAGGCTGGAAGAGAAGGCTAGATGCCGAGTTTCTTGACTTCCTCGTTATAGTACTTGCGGTAGAGGATGTCCCACTCCTGGGAGCCTTCGGGGATGATGCGGCGCTGGGATTCGATCTTCTGGCGAGCGGCCAGATCGATCCGCATTTCTTCCAGCAGCAGGTGCTCGAGGGCTTTGCGCGCTTCCTGGCGGATGGTGTTGCGGTCTTCGAGGAAGTCGCACTCCGGGGTCTCGGCCAGGGTATCCGCGACGACATGGGCGAGCTTGTTGAGTTTGTCGCGGGAAATTCTCACAGCACCGCCTTATATTTGCGCGCGAGCTCGGTCTTGACCTTCTTGAACATCTCGAAATAGCTGGCGCCGGTGCGGTGCATCTCGTCCTGGTAGGCGTCGAGGATGACGCGGACCTCTTCGTTGATGCGGTCTTCGAGGGAAAGTTCTTCGAGCAGGCCGGCATGCACCCGCTCCAGGACGGCGGGAAGTTTTGAGGCCTGAATCATTTTGGCGTCGATGAGGTGCTTTACGGTATGGCGCGCCAGATAGCCAACGTATTCACGGGAAAAGATCATGGAACTCATTCGGAATATAGCACATGAGTCAGGGCTCAGAGCGCAGGGCGCAGGGCTCAGCCGAGAGCAGAATGCGAGGGAAAAGCGCGTCAGGGACACAAGCCAGGAGCGTGGTAAGTTGGGGGTTGCCATGGGGGCGGGAAAATGGTGCTTTCGCTGATTGGCTTTGTCTTCGCGGCGTGGCTGGGTGCCGGATCGCCGCCGCCGGATGGCAATCGGAGCGTGACGGTCGAGCAGTTGCAGACGATGCTGGTCGAGGCGTCGCATGAGTCCGACTCGGAAATTTCGCACAGAGTTGCGTCGTTGCACCTTTCGGAACGGCTGACGGCAGCCGAATGGATGACATAGACGTTTCTCGGAAAGCCTCTCTCATCAACGACCAGTCCGACGATAACAGCACCCTGCAATTTCGCTTTTCGGGCGGCACGCGGGTATTTCGGACTGGGTGCATAGGTCAGGTGAGGTGGCAAACACTCCCGCCGACCTTATAAATTTTCCCTATGAACGGCTCGGCAGGGCTTCTTCTGCTCCAACATGAGTGCCGGATGATGGTTCGACAATATCGAGTTTCTGAATTGTGACTGCGGGAGGTAGTTCGGCAGCGGTCGAGTTTCCTGGAGCGGTGCTTTCGTTCTGCTCCAGGTGCCAGTCGGGAACGGGTTCGGCGGATTTGGTCCAGGCGGCGACGATCAGGTCGCGGAGCATGGAGGCTCCGGCGGCGAGGCGTTCGGCGGTGAAGTGGCGGGAATCGTGGGTGCCGGTGCCGTCGAAGGCGTGGGCTTTGTCGAGCTGATAGACCTTCTCAACATAGGTGCCGGTGTGGCGGAGGTAGGCGAGGTAGTCGTGCCACTCGTCGCCGATGGGGTGAAGCGGTGTGATGAGTGGCTGGATGTCGGAGGAGTTGATGGCTGCGTCGACGAAGGTGGTTTCGAAGAGCGAGTGGATGTGGTGCTCGGTGGTATAGCCGTTGGGATTGGGGCCGACCCAGCCGTTGTACTGGATGGTGACGTGGAGGGGCTGCGAGCCGTCACCGACATAGTGGCCGAGCCAGCCGGCGTAGAAGAGGATGGCGGCTTCGACGGGCTTGGTGTTCTGGTGGGCGGCGGAGAGGGTGCGGTAGTCGCGCATGGCGGACTTGAGGCGCTCCCAAACTTCAGAGGCGATGTACGGCTGGAAGCCGACCTTCTCGGGGCGGAGTTCAGAGGCGCGATCGGGATGCGCGGCGGCGTAGGCGTAGAGGGCGGCGATGTATTGATAGCGCTCGCGGGGCAGGGTTCCGATGAGGTCGGCGTATTCGAGGTCGATGAAGTGGTCGGGGGCCTGGGCGGCGTTGAGTTCGGGCTCGGCGCGGGAACGCCAGCGGTCGGGCTCGGGGCCGAGGTATTCGATTTCGTTGAGGGCTTCGGGGGTGCGGAGGAAGGCAGGCATGTCGGCAGGGAGCGACTGGGCAGCGAGACGATTGATGAGGCGGTGGCCTTTGTTGCCCCAGGCGTGGGAGGAAGGAACGGCGAGCAGACAGAGGAGGAGGAGCGAGAGGGGGCGAAGGGATTTCATCAAGGGGAAGTATACGAAAGAGGCTGTAGGCGGTAGGCGGTAGCCTGGAGCTGGGAGCTGGGAGCCTGGAGCTGGGAGCCTGTAGCGAGCGGAAAGACGAGCGAAAAACGAGCTCGAAACGAGTAGGAAACGAGCTCGAAAACGGACGGGCTATTTCGAGTGCTTGTCCTGGAAACCTTTGCTGAGCAGGAGGCTCATGGCGGCGATGCCTGCGAAGAAGATGAAGAGCGAGGCAAGGTTGCCGGGCGACACGTGGCCGGCGCGGAACAGCAAGTAGCCGATGGCGAGGTTGAGGAGCGCCCACAGGACGTTGATGGTGGGGGACGAGAGTCCTTTACCGGGCGGCTTGGCGAAGGGAGTGGGAAACGCGTCGCCGGAGATGCCGTGGACGAAGTGCGGGACGACGTTGGCGAGGAACATTCCGGCGAAGAAGCAGGCGATCCAGGAGTACCAGGGCATGAGAGACAGGGTACAGGGGACAGGGCACAGCTGGATCGCGCTGGCGCACGATGCCCACCCTGATTGCGCGAAGAGCACGCGCAATCAGAATGGGGCACCCTGGATTTTGGACTGGACGACTACGCGCGGGTGGCTTCGAAGAGGAACCAGGCGCGACGCTGGGTCTGGTCGATCCAGTTTTCGATGAGGCTGGCGGTGGCCACGTCTTCGGCGTCGTCGCAGAGGGTGTGGCAGGCGCGCAGGCTGAGGACGAGGGCCTTCTCGTCTTCGTGCAGCTCGCTGAGCATGTCCTGGGCGGTGACGTAGTCGGCGTCGTTATCCTTGATGCGCTGCAGGCGGGCGATCTGGCCGATGGAGCGGATGGTGGTGCCGCCGATTTTGCGGACGCGCTCGGCGATGTCGTCGGTCATGGCGAAGATCTGGTCGCCGTGGTCGTCGAGAAGAAGGTGGTAGTCGCGGAAGTGCGGTCCGCTCATGTGCCAGTGGAAGTTTTTGGTTTTGAGGTAGAGGGCGAAGACGTCGGCGAGAAGGGCGTTGAGGGCGCCGCTGATTTGCTTGACGGCTTTGGGGTCGATGTCGGAGCGGTTGTTGAGGGGGCTCTTCTGGCGTTCGACGAGCTCGGATTTCGTGGGCATTGGATCTCCTTTCAGATGCTGTACAGAGGTTATGATTCGCGGCGGGGCGAGACGTTGCGAGGTTTTGGTTGGGGGAAACCGGCCAGCGAACGGGCTGCAGCGCTACACGCCGCCGTCGAAGATTTTCTTGCTGAGGTAGCGCTCGGCGGAGTCGGGGATCAATGTGGCGACGCGTTTGCCGGGGCCGAGGCGGTGCGCGACTTCGCAGGCGGCGTGGACGATGGCGCCGGAGCTGGAGCCGGCGAGCAGGCCTTCTTCGGCGGCGAGACGCTTGACCATGGCGAAGGCATCTGTATCTGTCACTGCGACAATTGCGTCGGCCGAGGCGCGGTCGAATGTTTTGGGAACGAAGGAGACGCCGATGCCTTCGACTTTGTGCGGGCCGGGTGCGCCACCCTGGAGGATGGAGCCCTGGGTTTCGACGGCGACAGTGAGGATCTGTGGGTTCTGTTCCTTGAGGAAGCGGGCGATGCCGGTGAAGGTGCCGCCGGTGCCGATGCCGGCGACGAAGGCGTCGATGCGGGCGTCCATCTGCTCCCAGAGTTCGGCGGCGGTGGTGTCGTGGTGGAACTGGGGGTTGGCGGGGTTGTCGAACTGAAGGGCGGCCCAGACGTTGGGGTCGGATTTGGCGAGGGCGATGGCCTGGCGGATGGCGCCGGCCATGCCTTCGGCCTCGGGGGTGCGGTGGACCTGGGCGCCGAAGCCGCGCATGAGGGCGCACTTCTCTTCGGCGAAGCCTTCGGGGACGAAGAGGACGACGCGATAGCCACGGTTGACGCCGACCAGGGCAAGGCCGACGCCGGTATTGCCGGCGGTGGCCTCGGTGACGATGGAGTCCTTGTGGAGCAGGCCGCGGCGTTCGGCGTCGAGGATCATGCCGAGGGCGGCGCGGTCTTTGACGGAGCCGCCAGGGTTGAGGAACTCGAGCTTGGCGAAGAGGGCAGCGGAGTTGGGGGCGAGGAGGCGGCGGAGTTCGAGGACGGGGGTGTTGCCGATGAGGGTGGTGATGTCGGCGGCGGTGCGAAGGGTGGAGAGGGTGGCTGGCTGCGGCATAGGACAGAACAGCATATCAGCGGAGGGGGAGGGTTCGGGGCGCGGAGCGGGCGGGGGTGGATGCCTGGGTTTTCGGGTTCGAAGGGATTGATGCCGCTGATATTGGCGCGGTGGTTACGGAGGGTCCGGCGGCTTCGGAGTGTTGGCATGGGGGTTTCTTGAGAAGCGCCTGGGGCGGGGAGGTTGGGGAACGGTAATTTTTCCCAGAATGGTCTTGACGGCAGGGGAGGGCATTACTTTCGGGGGGAGCAGAGAGCTTTTTCTGTTGATTTTTCGGCGGAAAGGGATTTCGCTTCTTGCTGTGGGGTGAACCTGGCGTTATCAACGTCGGGGGGGCGGGTGGGGTGGGGCGGATTTTTTGGGATCCGGCGGTCGCTGCTGGTGTCGGCGAGTGATTAGGACGGGTCCGAGCGACTTGGGAAGGTTCCGCGATCTGGGTTTCCTGGATAGTGCTTCATCGGGAAAGGACTGGGGGAACGGTAACTTTTTCCCAAAACGGTCTTGACGGCAGGGAGGGGCATTACTATCGGGGGGAGCAGAGAGCTTTTTCTGTTGATCTTTGGGCGGAAAAGGTGTTCGCTTCTTGCTGTGGGGTGAACCTGGCTCATGCAACGTCGGGGGGCGGCGGGTTTTGTGTGGGGTGGGGGGCGGGGCTGGGGGGGATTTGGGGGTGGGTTGGAAAAGACTATTTTACAAATAGGTATGTTTCACCTATAGTCTCCTGCATGGCAAAGCTATCCGAGAAGAAGGCGGAACGGCGGGACCTGTTTCCGGGGGCACTCGAATTGATGATCCTCGAGTCGCTGCGGCGCAAACCGATGCATGGATATGCGCTGGTGCGGCACATCCAGGCCGTGTCGAATGAGGTGCTGCAGATCGAGGAGGGTTCGTTCTATCCGGCTCTGCAGAGAATGCTGCGCGAGGGGTGGCTGGAGGCGGAGGCGGGGATTTCCGCCAAAGGGCGGCCCACGCGGATCTATCGCGTCACGAAAGCCGGCGTGCGCCACCTCGAACAGGAAAAGGCCAGCTTCGCAACGATGTTTGCGGGCATCACGCGCGTGCTGGCGCTGGCGCAGAGTTAGGAGGCAGCAATGCTGAGGCTGTGGAAGCGTGGTCAGCGCTACAACGACCTGGCGATCTCGATTGAGGAGCACATCGAGGAGCGGACCGAGGAACTCATCGAGGAGGGGCTGCCGCGGGAAGAGGCGGGGCGGCGCGCGCGGCGCGAGTTTGGGAGCGTGACGCAGGTGACGGAGCGCAGCCGCGAGGCGTGGCAGTGGCGCGGCGTGGAGCAGTTGCTCGCGGACTGCAAGCTGACGCTGCGGCGATTGGCGAAGGCGCCGGGATTTACGGTGACGGTGTTGCTGACGCTGGCCATTGGCATCGGCGCGAACACGGCGGTGTTCAGCGTGATCAACAGCGTGGTGGTGCGTCCGCTTGCCGTACCCCGAGTCCGACCGGCTGGTGGCGCTGCGGCTGGAGGCTCCGGGGGCGCAGGGGCTGGCAAGCTTCAGAAGCGGGCTGCCGCTGTCGGCATCGATGGATTTGACGTTTTCGGAGCACAATCGCACGCTGGCCTCGATGGGGGTATGGACTCCCGCGACGGCCAACGTGACGGGGCTGGCCGAACCGGAAGAAGTCCACACGGCGATGGTGAGCGGCGGCGTGCTGGAGACGCTCGATGTGCCGCCGGTGGCGGGGCGTTGGTTCAACGACAGCGATCAGGATCCGCGCGGCGCGAAGTCGGTGATGCTGAGCTACGGCTATTGGCAGCGGCGTTTCGGCGGAGATCGGGGTGTGGTGGGACGCACGATCCAGGTGGATGCGCAGCCGCGGACGATTGTCGGGGTAATGCCGCGGGGATTTCGGCTGGTGGATCAGAGTTTCGATTTGCTGGTGCCACTGGCGTTCGATCGCACGCAGGAGGCTCTGGCGGGGTTTGGCTATTACGGTATTGGCAGGCTCAAGCCCGGCGTGTCGATCGCCATGGCGAATGCGGATGTGAGGCGGCTGATCGGGGTGTGGATGGACTCGTGGTCGAACGGTCCGGGCACCGATCCGCACTGGTATGACAACTGGAGAATCGCTCCGGCGCTCCAACCCCTGAAGCAAAACGTGATCGGCAACGTCGCCGGCGTGCTGTGGGTGGTGATGGCGACGATCGGGCTGGTGCTGCTGATCGCGTGCACCAACCTGGCGAATCTGCTGCTGGTCCGGGCGGAGTCGCGACAGATGGAGCTGTCGATTCGGGCGGCTCTGGGAGCGGGGCGGTTGCGCATCGCGCGCGAGTTGCTGCTGGAGAGCGTGACGCTGGGGCTGGTGGGCGGAGCGCTGGCGGTTGGCGTTTCCTATGGCGGGCTGCGGTTCCTTGTTGCTTTGGGTCCGGCGAACCTGCCGCGGCTGGCGGAGATTTCGCTCGACGCGCGGTCGATTGGGTTCACGTTTGTGCTGGCGCTGTTCTCGGGTTTTGTTCTCGGGCTGATTCCGGCGGTGAAATATGCGTGGGCACGGCACGAACTGGCAGGAACCGGCGGGCGGACAGCGAGTGCGAGCCGGGAGCGCCATCGGTCGCGGAATGTGCTGGTGATCGCGCAGGTGGCGATGTCGCTGGTGCTGCTGGTGAGCGCAACGCTGATGATCCGGACTTTTGCGCGGATGCGGAAAGTGGATCCCGGGTTCGCCGATGCGGCGCACGTGCAGACGCTGCGGATCTCCATTCCGGAATCGCTGGTGCGGGATCCGAAGGTGGTGCTGCGAGCCGAGAAGGCAATCGCCGACAAGCTCGCCAGCCTGCCGGGTGTGACCGGCGTGGGATTTGCGAGCGCTGGGCCGATGCAGGGGATCGAGCCGAACTGGAACAATGTTTACGTCGAAGGCAAGACCTACGATCACGACGTAGCTCCGTTGCGGCTGTTTGACAACGTCGCGCCGGGGTATTTTCACGCCATGGGAACGCGCGTGGTGGCGGGCCGCGACTTTACCTGGGACGATCTCTACGGTGCGCGGCCGGTGGCGATGGTGTCGGAGACCATGGCGCGCGAAGAATGGGGATCGCCCGCGGCAGCGGTCGGCAAGGCGATCGGCCAGTATGCAGGATGAAGTGGAACGAAGTGATTGGCGTGGTGCAGGACGTGCGGCAGAACGGCGTCGACCAGCCGGCTCCTGAGATGGTGTATTGGGGTGCGATGTTCCAGGATCCGTATCTCCGGACGCCCACCCCGGCGTGGAACGGTCCGTGACGTTTGCGATTCACAGCTCCGATGCCGGCACGGAAGCGATTTCTGAACGAAGTGCAGCAGGCGGTGTGGTCGGTGAACGGCAATCTTCCGGTTGCGTCGCCGCAAACGATGGAGGAGATCTACGATGCGTCGATGGCGCGCACGTCGTTCACGCTGGTGATGCTGGCGATTGCGGGGGCGATGGCGCTGCTGCTGGGCATCGTGGGGATCTATGGCGTGATTGCGTATGCGGTGGCGCAGCGGCGGCGCGAGATCGGCATTCGGCTGGCGCTGGGCGCTCAACGGCGCGAGCTGCGCTGGATGTTTGTGCGGTCGGCGCTGCTGCTGACCGGGGTTGGGGTGGCGCTGGGCGTGGTGGCGGCGGCGGGACTGACGCAGCTGATGAAGTCGCTGCTGTTTGGGATCAGCCCGATCGATCCGCTGACGTATACGGCGGTGGTTGCCGTGCTGGGTGGCGTGGCGGTGGTGGCGAGCTATTTGCCGGCGCGGCGGGCGGCGGCGGTGAATCCGGTAGAGGCGCTGCGGGCCGAGTAGCGGAGGAGAATCGCTAGTGCTTGCTGGTCGAGCTCTTCGGCTTGCTTTTGCCTTCGACGTTGAGTGTGACGGCGGCGCGGATGAGATCCCTGAAGGCCGGCTCGTTGATCTTGTCGCCTTCGTGGAGATCGATGGCACGGCGGACATTGCCCTCGAGGCTGGAGTTGAAGAGGCGGGAAGGATCCCTCAGGGCCGCTCCTTTGGCGAAGGTGAGCTTGACGTGGTCCTTGTAGGTCTCGCCGGTGCAGACGATGCCGGCGTGGGAGAAGACGGGCGTGCCGGGACTGGTGGCTTTAGCCCACTTCCACTCTTCGACGATCTCGAGGTCGGCCTCGTGGATGAGGGTGCGAAGCCTGGCGAGGGTTTTGCCACGCCAGTCGGCGAGAGTTTTGATTTTGTGGTCGATGGCGGCGGAGGCGGATTCCGCGGGAGTTAGGGTTTTCATGGACAGCTCCTTTTCGAACGTCTGCGAAAGTACGTTACGGTAAAGTCGCCGTCATCGGCAACGACGGTGACCGCATCTGTCAACGGCAGAGCAGTCGCGTGCGCGGTCTGCAGGCGGCGCCAGAAGATATACGAGAGCACCCAGAGCACGCTGGTGGTGGCGGACGGCATCCAGAACCGGGGGCCCTGGCCGAGCGAGAGGTGGGCGATGAGCGCCGAGGCGAGGTTGATGGCGAAGCCGGCGTAGGCCCACTCTTTGAGGCGCGCGGGAATCATGGGGACAAGCAGTACGATGACGCCCGCCACTTTGGCCCACGAGAGCTCGATGCGGAACCACGGAGCAGGGAAGCCGAGGTTGGTGAATGCCTGTGCAGCCTCGGGAAGGCGCATGAGCTCGTAATATGCGGTGAAGCTCATCTCGAGGCAGAAGAGCGCCGTGACGATCCACCAGGCGATGGTGGTGGTTTTGGGGGTGGTTCTGGCAGCGATGAGGGCTGGGTTGCGAAGGGTCGATTCCATGGAATTCTCCTCCTAAGCTTTAACGTTCGGGGTTGTGGGTTGGTTGGGGTGGGATTGTCGCGCCGGGTTCGTCGGCGGTGAACTGGTTTGCGTACTCGGCGGTCAATCGCTTCCAGCTGGTGAGCTGCATGGCGTTGGCGCCGGCGAGCCGGCCGATGGGTTGGCCCGCGAGGAGGCGATCGAGAACGTCGAAGCAGATGTGCCAGCCGGCGGCGCCCCAGGAGACGTAGCGGCGATCGATGCTGTGCCAGAGCGTGAGGTGGGTGCCGGCGCCGAGCGGCTCGAGCTCCCAGCGAATGTCGTGGAACTCGAGCACGTGGGGAGGGTCGGCGCGCGTCACGGTGGTTTCCGAGACGTGTCCGGTTCCGGCCCAGGTGAGCTGGACTGTGGCTCCGATGGTGTCAAGATTTCCATCGGCTTCAAAGGGCGCCCACTCGCGCAGCTGGGCCGGGTCGGTGAGCGCCTGCCAGACCAGTTCCGGTGCGTGACGGAGTTCGCGGACGAGGATGAGCGTCCATTTGTCACCGTGCTTTTGGACCTGAGCTCCGGTTGCAGGACCGGGTGCGTATGTCGCGGTCATCGGAATCTCCTGGGGGTCAGCCCTTCCACTGCATGAGCTGGGTGACCTGAATGAGGTTGCCGCAGGTGTCGTTGAGCATGGCGATTTTGGAGGCGGTGACGTCGGTGGGCGGCATGGTGAAGCTGGCGCCGCGCGACTTCATGCGCTCGTAGTCGGCCGCGATGTCGTTGGTGAAGAACATGGCGGCTGGCTGGTTTTGCTGGAGGAGGGCCTGCTGATAGGTTTTGGCCGCGGGGTTGTTGTTGAGGGCGAGCTGCAGCTCGGTGCCGTCGGGGTCCTCGGGAGACGCGACGGTGAGCCAGCGATAGGGGCCCTGGCTGAAGTCGGACTTTTTCACGAAGCCGAGCACATCGGTATAGAAGCGCAGGGCCTTTTCCTGGTCGTCGACGTATACGCTGGTGATTTTGATTTTCATGATTTTCCTCGCTGAGTGAAATGCGCGGGCACGGCCGCGGGTCTACTTCTTCTTTTTGGGTGGGGTTGATGGATGGATGCGGTCGAGATGGCGCTCGAGGGCATCGATGTGCGTGGACCAGAAGCGGCGGAACTGCGCCAGCCACGAGTCGAGCTCCTGGAGGGGTTCCGGTTTGAGGCGGTAGAGGCGGCGCTGCGCGTCGACGGTGGATTCGACGAAGCCGGCGTCGCGGAGGACGCGGAGATGCTTGGAGACGGTGGGCTGGGGCATGCGCAGGCGGCGCTCGATGTCTCCGACGGACTGTTGCGAGGAGCCGAGGAGGCTGAGGATGGCGCGGCGGTTGGGCTCGGCAATGATTTCGAAGGCGGATTGCACACTCTGTATATACTGCAGACGGCATATACGTGTCAAGGCATATAAATATGAGGGCTGAAATTTTTAAATCCGGGGCCTGGCGGTTCTTCGGGATCGCGCCTGGAGGGCTCTACGGCATTCGGTTTCGATGCAATACTCGTCGGGATGAGGTGACGGGATGACTCCAAAGGATTTTCGGAGAATTGCTCTGAGCCTGGACGGCGCCGAAGAGGTTTCCCACGCAGGGCTGCCCGCGTTTCGGCTCGCGGGAGGGAGGTTTGCGTCGCTCGCTTCGCAGGCGGAGGGGTATGGAAACCTGGTGCTCACGCTGGAGCAGCAGGCGGCGTTCGTCGAGGAGGCGCCTGAGGTTTTTCTGCCTATTCCTGGCGGATTTGGCCGGATGGGGCATACGCATATTCGCCTGGCGGCGGCGAACGAGGAGTTGCTTCGTGGAGTACTCAGGACCGCGTGGAAACTGCGGATGGAGAAGGACGCGAAGAGGCGAGGGAAGAAGGGGACGAGCCGGGCGAAGGAGCGGGGCGATCGCGATCGGTAAGTCTGGCGGGGCGGAGCGGCCCTGGGGATTGAGTTGCTTTCCCGAAACGATTCAAAGCTGTTGAACCGGATTACCTTTGGCACCAGCAGGAGCGAGATTTGTATTGAAGTTTGGGCGGCAAAAGCTTTCGCTGCTTGCTGTGGGGTGAACCTGGCCGCGCAGCAGCGGGCGGGCTGCCGGTAGGGGCCTGGGCTGGTTTACTTTTCCGAAACGGTTCAGGGTCGCGGAACCGGATTACCTTTGGGACCAGCAAGAGCGAGATTTGTCTTGAAGTTTGGGTGGCGAAAGCGTTCGCTGCTTGCTATGGGGTGAACCTGGCTGCGCAGCAACGGGCGGGCGGGGGCGGGGGCGGGGTCGTTACCGGCTCGGATATGCTTCGATCGGAGCAGAGTTGTGCGGAGGGGATTGTGCTGGATCTTTGCATGAGACGATCAGACTGAACCATGCCGGATGGCGGCACTTCCGATGCGCAGCAGCCGGGGGACGAGGAGCAGGGTGAGCGCGTATAGAGAAATCGATGTTGCGGTAAATCCCAGCTGATCGAGGCGGAGATCCTCAAACAGGAGCTTACCGGCAGTCAGAGCGAGGGCGGTCCAGGTCAGCCAGACCAGTTCTTTTCGTTTCCAGAGAGAGCCACACCAGGCGAGGGCGAGCGCGACTGCGCAAATCGCGAAGGTGCGGATGACCGCGACGTGCTGGACTGCGGGCGCTGCAACGGTGGCAGCGAGCCGCACTACAAACCAGACCAGAAACACGATTGAGGCAGCCACTGCGATGGCTGCGAAGAGCAGGCGCAGCGTCTGTCCCCACCACGGGCCCAAACCTGTGCGCGGCAGGCCGGCATAACAAAGGATGGCAGAGGCACCGGCGAACCAGACGATCCAGCCCGGAGTGGGAGGCGGGGCGCCCATCATCGAGGAGCCGATTGACGTGAACAGTCCCGAGGACCAGGCGGCGGTCCCCAGAAGCGCGAGGCCGTGAAACAGCAGCGCGGGCTGCGCGAAGCGCCTGCCGAGAAGGACCATTGCAACAGCGAGGAGACCGGCGCATAACGGCACCCATGGCGCGGGCAGGCTGAGAAGGATGCCGCCCAGAAGGAGCGCGAGGCTTCCAGTGGCGTAGACGTGATAATTGCGGCGGGCATGGGTGCGTTGAAACCATGCAAAGGCGAGCGCGTATCCGGCGGCCGAGGCGATCAGACAAAGGACACCGAGGGCGACGGTGTCGCGTCCCGGCCAGAAGGCAATGATGCTCCACACGGTGAGCAATGCGGCGAGGAGGCTCTGAGCGGTATGGAAAGAGTCGATGGCCTGGCGCAGGATCAGAGTGCGGATGGCGGCGCTGCCCGCGTAGACGAGAAGCACGGCCGGAGCGAAGGCGAGCAGAACCGGAATGGGCAGGGGCGGATACTCGGCAAGAGAGCCCGGGGGGCCGGAGTAGATCCAGATGAGGGCGAAGAGGGCGACGTCCGCCGCGATAGCGGGCAGGAACCGCACACCTGGAGCGCGGTGGAAATCGGCGGCGGTCTCGCTCACCATGGCCATGACGAGCAGCACCACGAGGAACGGCACCAGATCGCGCGCGGCGATGCCGAGCACGAGAGCGGCGAGACTGGCGGCGGCATAGACGGTCCAGGAGACGGTGGAGAAGTGCCGGTTCCACGCAAGGGCAACGGCGGCGATTACGAATGCACCGAGGATCGCGGCCGATGCTGTGGCGGGGAGAAAGTGGAAGCGCAGGGTGAGCTCCCAAAGCATGGGAACCAGGATGATGGCCGAGGTAGCGGCCCACACCGCGCTGTTGAACCACGCCTTCGCCGCGACGCGGGTTGCGGGAACCAGCCAGACGAAGGCCCAGGCAATCGCGGTGATAATGGCCGGCCATCGCGGCAGAGCCGCCGACTGCACGGCGGCGCGCAGGAGATAGGCGCCGGCGATGCACAGCATGGCTTTGCCGATGACGGCGAAGACTCCGGTCTGGTCGGCTGCAAGGGACTTTTCGCCTGGGGCGATCATGGGCGCGGCGAATGCGGAGGGCAGAGACGGGGATTCGGCAGGAGGGCGGGAGTTTTCGAGCGCGGCGATGCGCTGCTCGAGAGTTTCCATTCTTGTGGCAAGCCGTTCGACGGTAATGGAGAGATCGTTCATCAACTTCACGGCATTTGTGAAGACTCGCCGAAGTTCAGTCTGCTACGGCGCCACCATGGCTTCGGGAAGTGGAGCGTTTTCGGTTTCGATCCAGGGGGGCAGGATTTTGACCAGGATGGCCAGGAAGAGCAGCGGGAGCAGCGTCAACGCGATCGAAACGAGGAGACCCTCGCGGCTGGCGAGGACCATCTTGTAGGTGGTGTATCCGAGAAAGCTTTTGGAGAAGAGCTGGCCGCCGATGACGACGTTCCAGCGCATGGCGAAGATTCCGATCAGGGCCAGCGATCCTGCGACGACATAGATGCGTTTGCGCACGGGTTCACGCAGTTTCATGACCTGCACCAGAAAGAGGAGAGCGAGCGGGACGAGCGTACCCAGGAGGATCTGCACTACGATCTGCGAGAAATAGAGCCGGGTATGGACCATGAAATCGAGGCTGCGAAACGATTCGTCGGCCTCGTAAACACGGTGGATGAGGTCCAGCATCTCGAGGGCGAAGTCGACGACGAAAATGTAGAACATGTACATCGCGATGGTGTCGACACAGCGCATGTCGATGGGCTGGTGACGCAGACGGGTGGCCGCCATATACAGCAGCATGACCGCGGCGATTCCGGAGACCATGGCGGAGAAGATGAAGACTACGGGCATGAGCGGGGAGGACCACCAGGGATTGGCCTTGATGGAGCCGAAGATAAAGCCTACGTAGCCGTGCAGCAGAAAGGCCGAGGGAATCCCCACCAGGGTGATGAGCCAGCCGGCGCGCTCATCGATTTCAAGGGCATGGGGGCTGATGTTGTAAGAGCCCAGGGTCATGATTTGTAGATCCAGCGTTTCCAGCCGGTGGTGGACTGGGAAAGGCGGACGATGTCGGCGCGGAAATCGAGCCAGATCTCGACCACCAGCACGGCCATCAGATACCAGAGATAGACAAAGCCGAACATGGCCATGGCGGAGGAGCGATGCGGGGTCAGATACATCTCGTAGGAACGTTCCGGGTGCCCGAGATGCAGCTGCAGAGGCAGAGGCGCAACCATGAGAAACGCGAGCGCGGTGAGCAGCGCCAGGCGGTAGGTAGGCTGCACCGCTTCCACGCGAAAGATGCGCGCGAGCGAGGCGAGGATAAAGGCGCCGGCTACCAGGCCGGTGATGTAGGGGTACAGAACGATGAGGACGCTCCAGTAGAGCGATATTTCGTTCGGATACATGAAACCTTCAACGCCAGGCATATCTGTTCTCTTCTCCCTCTGCTGTGCTATCGCACCGAGCCGTCGAGTGCGTTGTAGAAGACCTTGGCGCCGGTGGCCATTTGCGGTTTCAGCACCTGCACACTGTGTGTTTTCAGAAAAGCGTGGATGGGGTCATTGGGGTTTTTGAGGTCGGCGAGCTGACGGGCGCCGGTGGGACAGGCTTCGCAGCAGGCCGTGGTCAAACCTTTGGTGATCCGGTGGTAGCAAAGCGTGCATTTGTCGGCCACCTTCTTTTCGGGATGGATATAGCGGCAACCGTAGGGGCAGGCCTGCACGCAATAGGCACAGCCGAGGCAATATTTTTGATCCACGAGGACCACGCCATCGGGGGCGACGAAGGTGGCGCCGACGGGACAGACCTGGGTGCAGGGCGAATCCGCGCAGTGATTGCAGAGCTTGGGCACGAAGAAGTATTTGCCTTGATCCTCCTTCGCAACGGGGAAGCCATCTTTGCCGCCATTGGGGGAGATCACCTGGGGATTGGCAAGATTCCAGTCGTCGACGTGATAGCGCTCGACCCAGGTGCGGAAGAAGCCATCCGGCACATCGTTTTCCTGCTGGCAGGCGCGAACGCAGTTGCCGCAGCCGATGCATTTAGGGATGTCGATGAGCATGCCCCACCAGTGGTCGGTCATGGTGTAGTTGGGCGAGGCCTCGGGGGTGCCGGCCAGGACGGACTCCCAGGCCACGGCGGCGGCGGGCAACAGGATCAGCAACTGGCGTCGCGTGAGGGTCATTGTGTTCCTCCGCCGATGGCTGGACTGTGGGGCTGATGACAGGTCTGGCAGGGGACGCCGTTGGCGTGTTCGGCGGCATCCACCTGGGGAAAGTCTTTGGGGCGGGCGGCACTGGCTGCATGGCAGCGCACGCAGAGGATGGCGGTATCGGGCTTGCCAGGATCGATGGATGGATCGTCGGCGTGTTTTGCGAGGGGGCCGTGACAGGCCTCGCAGTTCACGTGGGCATGTTTGCCGGCGCTTTTTGTCTGTGCAACATCGCTGTGGCAGGTTTCGCAGGTCTGATGGCCGGCGAAATGGACGGGGTGAGCGGCGATTTCGGCGATGGCCGCGCCGCGGTAGTGTCCATACTGGCCGAAGCTGCTGGGAACGACAAAGCTGCGGACGAGAAAAAATCCGAGAGTGCCGACAGCGAACAGACCAGCAAGGCGGAAGAGATGCCCGGCATCTCTGAACTTGCGCATGATCCCATCCTTCTGAACGTTGGTCCTGGAAACTCGGGGAGTGCCCGTGAGCCATGACCTATGGAACTATTCAGAAGAAAGGAAGCAACGACTGTATGTGCCCCAGATCACAGCAGTCCCGAGGCCAGGGGCGACGCGGGTCGTTCCAGGGCAGACGCTGGCCGGATTTTTGGCTTACTGCGGGGTGTGGGCCGGGGTGGTTTCGGCGGCGACGCGTCGGGTCGTCGGTTTGAGAGGTCTGGGGTAGTAGCCGGTGCGGGTGCGGACGTAGAGCTTGCTGTGGTGCGCAGCTCTGGCATCGACGCGCACGGTGCGATAGCCACCCAGGCTGGCAGCCTTGGTGGAGTGATAGCCGATGGTGTACTGGTTGCGGATGTCGCGCGCGACTTCGCCGGCGATGGTATCGACGTCGGCCAGAGATTTGGGGAAGAAGGCGAGGCCGCCGGTCTCGTCGGAGAGAAGCTGCAGGGCGCGGCGGGCGCGATGGGCCTCCTGTCCGCGATCCTCATCGCCGAACAGCAGACCGATGGAGTAGATGACCGGGCCGCCGAGGTCCTGAATGCGGCGCACGGTTTGTTCGAGGTTGAGGGTGGAGGCGTTGTCCTCGCCGTCGGTGATGATGAGCAGGACTTGTTTGGAACGGCGCGCACCCTGGGAGAGCTCGTCGGCAGAGGCGACAACGGCGTCGTAGAGGGCGGTGCCCCCGCGGGATTCGATGTGGGAGAGGCCGGAGCGGAGCTTATTGATGTCGGAGGTGAAGTCCTGGTCGAGGAAGGCCTCATCGGAGAAGTTGACGATGAAGGCTTCGTCCTGGGGGTTGGAGGCGCGGACCAGATCGAGCGCAGCGGTATTCACGGCGGAGCGCTTGTCGCGCATGGAGCCGGAGTTATCGACGAGGATACCCAGAGAGACGGGCACATCGGAATGGGCGAAGGAGACGATGTTCTGAGGGGCGTTGTCCTCGAAGACGTGGAAGTCGTCGCGGGTGAGGTCCATGACGAGGTGGCCGTCCTGGTCGACAACGGTGCAGGGAAGGACGACTTCATCGACGTCGCGGGTGAGGGTATAGATGCCCTGATTGCGCTTGATCTCTTCGTTGGTGGTGAGGCCTGGATTGGGGTGCGAGGGACTGACGGCGGCATTGTCGGCGGCATCGGGGGAGACGATGGGGTCGCGATCGACGTCGAGAGAGGGCTGGGATTCCGGCAGCTGCGGATTGGGCATGGTGGCCGGCGCGGCCTGGGGGGCGGGGGTGGTCTGGGCGGCCGGAGTGGTGGCCTGGGCGAGCAGGCTCAGGGGGGCAGCAGCGATCAGGAAACAGAGGAGGAGGCGGAGCTTACCTTGGGGGCGCATAGAGTCCGGCACGTGCATGTACATATAAGTTGCGGCGAACCCGGCGGAGGCTGCAACCTCTTCTACAATTTACGCCAATTTGGGGGTATGCGGGTTTGGGGCCCTCGGTCCGGACGGGACCCCCGGCGGGGAACCCTAGAGTGATCGGCAGAAGGCAGTCGCATGGCCAGCGAGGCGAAAAAGCAGCCCTTAGGGCGCGAAGGAGCGGGTGGTATTGATTCTTTTGACTCAGGCTGACACGGATGGGGGATGCCGGATTTGCCAGGAATGGCGGGGCGCGTCGTATATTGAAGGTCGTGTTGCGACGGGTTCCGCGGGACGCACCGAGACCCGTGGGAATTCAGAACCCGCCAGGATGCAATCCCGCCGCGACCAGCCTTCATTTCCAGATTCGCTTTGCCACGGAGCCAGCGTTGCGGTCCTGCCAGGTAGCCCGCTTTCTTGCGGTGCATCTCATTTTTGTTTTTGCGACGGCGGCCGGGCTGCGGGCGTGGGCGGCTTCGACTCTGGCTCCGGTGAGTGGCGGGGTCGATCAGAAGCAACTGAAATCGCTCTCGCTGGAGCAGCTGGGCAATATCGAAGTGACGACGGTGAACAAGTGGCCCACGGAGCTGTGGGACACGCCGTCGGCGGTGTATGTGATTACGGCAGGCGATATCCGGCGCTCGGGTGCGACCTCAATCGCGGATGCGCTGCGGCTGGCGCCCGGGGTGGAGGTGGGGCGGCTGAGTTCCACGACCTGGGCGGTCGGCATTCGCGGGCTGGAGAGCAACTTCTCGAAGTCCGTTCTGGTTCTGATCGACGGAAGAAACGTCTACACGCCTCTGTTCGCGGGGGTGTACTGGGATGTGCAGGATCTGCCGCTGGAAAACATCGAGCGCATCGAGGTGATCCGGGGGCCCGGCGGAACGATCTGGGGGCCGAATGCGGCGAACGGCGTGATCAACATCATCACCAAAAAGGCTTCGGAAACGCGTGGAACGATGGCGACGGGGCTGGCGGGAACGCAGGATCACACGATTGACACGCTGCAGTTCGGATTCGTGCGCGGAGACCTGAGCTACCGATTCTACGGACGGGGTTTTCAGCGCGCGCATGAATATCACAGCGACGGCCTGAACGAGGATGCGTGGCACCAGGAGCGGTTCGGGTTCCGGGCGGATCTGGACAAGGGCCGGGACAGCTATTTTCTGGAAGGGATGATCTATCAGGGCGATTCTCCGCATCTGCTGGGCACGACGCCGGTAGCGGATCAAACTTCGGGCGGGGATGTGAATCTGCGCTGGGAGCGGGCGAATACCGACGGGACGGGCTTCACCGTGCAGGGCTTCTTCGATCGCACGGTGCGCACGGGAATTGCGCTGGGCGAGACGCGCAACACCATCGACTTCGATTTTGTGCAGCACCTGCGTCTGCCGGCCGGGCAGAAATTTGCGTGGGGCGGTGGCCTGCACTGGAGCCCGTATCAGGTGATCGGTCTGCCCGGTATCGAGGACCTGGCTCCGACGTCGGCCACCGACCACAACCATACGGGGTTCGTGCAGGACGAGATTCCGCTCGGATCCCATGTCTTTCTGACCGGCGGGGCGAAGCTGCAGCACAACAATTACAGCGGTTTCGACATCCAGCCTTCCGGACGGTTGCTGTGGACCGCGACGGAGCATCAGTCGGCGTGGCTGGGCGTGACGCGCGCGGTGACCACACCTTCGGATCTGGAGGAAGATTTTCAGCTGACCGGACCGGTCGGGCCGGCGACGTTTATTCGCGTGGCGGGCAATCGTCATTTTCAGTCCGAGGATGTGATCGGTTATGAAGCGGGATACCGCACGCTGCTGCACGATCGCGTTTTTGTGGATCTGGCCGCTTTTCGGAATCAGTATTCACGGCTGCAAAGCTTCAGTGCGCCGATGCTCTCCGTCTCGGGCGGCGACGTTTTCATCACGATCGAATACCAGAATCAGATCGGCGGGACGAGCTCAGGTTTCGAGATTGCGCCACAGGCGGTTTTGACGTCGTGGTGGCGGCTGAATACCAGCTATTCATTTCTGAGCTCGAATTTCCATGCCAATGGGCCCACCTCGGACATCAGCGCAACCGGCTCGGTTTCCACCTACGAGAAGTCCAGCCCGAAACACATGGTGACGGTGGACTCGACCGTCAATCTTCCCGACAAATTCGAATTCGACCAGATGTACCGATTTGTGAGCGCGCTGCCGGCGCAAAAAGTTCCCGCCTATCAAACGATGGATCTGCATTTCGGGCGCGTTCTGGGCAAGCACTTCCGGTTTGCGGTGGTCGGGCAGAATCTGTTTCAGCCGCACCATGATGAGTGGGGCACCGGGGACCCGACGCAGCGGCCGGTTGGCATTGAGCGCGCGGCGTACGCGCAGCTGACGTTTTTCAGCCATCCTTCCTGGTAGGCAAAGGCAGAGTTTAGGGATTAGGGGTTAGGAATTAGAGTTCAGGACGCCTTCTCCGCGGCTTCGACGGTGTGGGCGATGAGGGTGGCGATGGTCATGGGACCGACTCCGCCGGGGACGGGTGTATAGGCGGAGCAGCGCTCGATGACGGTGGCGAGCTCGATGTCACCAACGCCGCCGGGATGGTAGCCCGCGTCGACGACGACAGCTCCGTCGCGGATCCAGTCGCCGCGGATGAACTCGGGCTTGCCAACGGCTCCGATGACGATTTCGGCGCGGCGGACGACGTCGGCGAGGTTGCGGGTGCGCGAGTGGCAGATGGTGACGGTGGCGTTGGCGGCGAGCAGCATCATGGCCATGGGGCGGCCGAGGATGGGGCTGCGGCCGACGACGACGGCTTCGCGGCCTTCGATGGGAATCTGCATAGCGACGGAGCAGACGCAGGATGCCGGCGGGCGTGGCGGAGCCATAGGCGGGCTCGTCCATAGCCATGCGGCCGAAGCCGTGCGCGGTGACGCCGTCCACGTCTTTGTCGAGGGCGATGCGGTCGAAGCAGGCGCGCTCGTCGATTTGTTTGGGGACGGGGTGCTGCAGGAGAATGCCGCGGACGCGCGGGTTGGCGTTGAGGTCGTCGATGGCGGCGAGGAGTTCGGCGGTGGTGGTGGTGCCTGGGAGCGTGATGCTGAGGGATTCCATGCCGACGCGGCGGCAGGCGTTGCCTTTCATCCTGACGTAGGTGGCGGAGGCGGGATCGTCGCCGACGAGGATGGTGGCGAGGATGGGTGGTTCCTGGAGGTGGAGGCGCTGCGACGCGGAGGGTGAGTTCGGCTTCGAGTTCTTTGGAATAGGCTTTGCCGTCGAGAACGATGGGCATGAAAACAGGGTACAGGGAGCAGGGAGTAGGGAGTAGCTCTGCGCGGCGGGCCATCCTGGTTGGGACGGTCCGCCGATCGTTCGGTGTTTATTTTGACTGAACGGCAAGATCCCACGGATTTGCAAGCGTGTAGGGCGAACCGGGCGCCGGTTGTGGGCTCCCGGTATCGGAGCACAGTAAACACGTAAAGCTTGCCCGGGGTTCGATACCCACTCCGCTCGACGTGATCGCGTACAGATGGTTGTGGCTATCCCAGGCCACCCGGGCGACGGAGTCGGTGGTCAGCACGTCCGTATCCGCGGTAATCGAGCTTGCTCCGTTGAAGTGAAAGACCTGCAATCCACCGATGCCGCCGACGGCGAGCAGGGTGCCGCTGGGTGAGATTTTCATATCCATGGGAGTCGAGACTTTTGTTCCCGGCATGGTCGCCGAGGTGTCGGTGGTGGTGACAGCGCCGGTGGCGTCGGCGGTCCAGACGGCGAGCTGGACCTGGGTGGCGACGGTGCCGTTCTGCTGAAAGCACGGGTCCTCTTCCATCGCGATGTGGTTTGCATTATCGGTGGCGGTGAGTCCGGCAGCGTAGCTGGCCAATTTGACGCCGGCGCTGGCGGCTCCGGGGGGCGCGGGCGGGCCCTGCTGGGGCGTGGCGTTGGTGGCGAAGCTGGTGAGAAGTCCGTTGCTTCCGCGCGCAAAGGAATCAATCCCGCCATACATGCATGTGTCGTTGAGGGCGGAATAAGCGAAGGCGTTGTTGCCGAGGAAGGCGATCTGGGGCGAGCTGTCGTAACCGATGTTCTCGATGCCGAGATAATTCAGACTGGCGGCCGACGGATCGACGGCGAAAGATGCGATGGCGTTATTGTCGGCGCACTGGTAGTTGTTGACCGTTGCATAGACCGACTGGCCGCTTCGATCGAAGTAGAGATCGGAGACTCCACCGCATTCGCCGGCCTTGTAGCCGGTTTGCTTGCTGTAGTCGAATTGCGTGGCCAGGGTGATTGCGCCGTCGGATCCGATTTTGTAGGTATCGATGTCGGGCTGGGTATTGGCGGAGGCGACCAGCAAGGAGCTATTCACTTCCACAAACCCCACATCCTGATTGAAGGGTGAGCCGGGGACCGGCGTGAGTTGTCCATTCGCATCGGCGGAGTACGCCACGATCTGACTGGGACTGGTGCCTGTGCCGGTTTGGTTGGCCACGTAGATGTAGGCCGCGGTGGTGCTTGTGCCCGCGGTGCCGGGGTCCCCTGAACCTCCTGATCCTCCTGAGGGGTTCTGGGGATTGCCGGTGGATGCGGTGCTGCCGCAGCCGCACAGCAAGAAGGGAAGCAGAGAGGTGGAGCACAACAGAAAAAGGAAGCGCGGGGAACGCATGAAACCTCCTGAACAGAAAGGACACAAGGGCGGGGTCGGGGTCTCGCTTCAATCGGAGATGCCCGGCTCGCAGGATGCGTACGCGTGCGCGAACAAACCAGCACAAGTCGCCGGCTGGAAGATCATGAACGTACACACAGCGGCGAGCTGGCGAGGCATTACGTGGGACCCGAAGATCAATGCCAGGCTGGATGGGGGAGAAAATTGAGAACGGCCATCCGCGAAATTAGATGCTCCAGGAAGGCGAGATGTTGGGCGCCAGCCATCTGCATGATCGGTCGTCGGCCGTCCGGGAGTCTTAGATCGCGCGGATGAGGCGAGCGGGAAGCATGATGACGGCTCCGACCAGGTCGAGGACGCCGTGGACGGCGATGCCAAGCAGGCGGAAGGGCAGCAGGAGCAGCCACACGATCGGGGTAAGCAATGAGCGCGACGAGAGCCAGCGGCCAGCAGAGGACGATCAGGATGCAGAACAGAAGAAATTTGATCATCGCGACCTCTCCTCTTAGCCCGAGCGCCTCTCGCGGGTTGTCGATGAGGCGCCCGAGCCGAACATCCTTTCTACGCAAACGGCAACGATGAAGTTCCACGATGCTATTGCGGCATGTGGAGGCCGAGGGCGGTGAGCACGTCCTGATCCGGAGTGGTGGTGCTGCCGGATTTTGTGACGACGCTGAAGCCGCCCTGGTAGTCCCACATGGCCCAGCCGATGTGGTTCTTCTCCAGGGCGACGCGCATGTCGTGAAGCCACTCGGCGCGGGCGGCGGGCGGAGCGTAGTCGCGGAAGACGCCGAACTCGCCACAGTAGACGGGCGCATGGTGCAGGGCGGACCACTTGGCGGCGAACTCGATGGAGTTCTCGACGCGCGCGGCGTCCCAGCGATTCTCACCATATTCGTCGAGGAAATATTGGCCGGCGAGGGTGGGTTCCTGGTCGAGTTTCGGGGCGATGTTTTCGGGCGTGGACGGGTAGGGAATGGCGCGCTCGGGGCGGACTTCGGGATCGGCCCAGGTGGCTCCCTGATGGGTGAAGGGGAAGGGCTCGTAATCGTGAAAGGTATAGATGATGTTGTTGTCATCAACTGGCTCGAGGACGAGGAGGTCGCCGAGGCCAGACCAGTGTGCGCCCGAAGCGATGATGGTGTGATGCGGGGCGACCTTGCGGATGGCTTCGACGACCTGAGCCTGGATGCCGTGCCAGCGCCAGGGGTCCTGCTGCTCCGGCTCGTTCATGATCTCGAAGAAGACGCGTTCTGGATCGGTGGCAGCGTAGTGCTGCGCGAGCGCGCGCCACAGCTCGACGAAGTTGCCAACGCCGCTGGATCCCTGGAAGAGCTCGGCCTTGAACTGGCTGGTGGGGTGGACGTCGATGATGACGGAGAGGTGGTCATCGAGGATGGTCTTGACGACGCGATCGAGTTCGGTCATGAAGCCGGTGGTCTGGTGGGCGTCGCGCTGGGTGTAGAACCAGGTCATGAGCTGGTCGCCATCGATGGAGAGGCGGCAGTGGTCGAAGCCCATTTTGGCGATGAGGGCAATGTCGTCGGTGGTGGTGAAGGTCTGCAGGCGCTGGACGGAGTAATCGTTGGCCTGGGAGAACCACATGCTGGTGTTGATGCCATGCTGGAGATGCTGGGCGCGTCGAAGGGGATCGAGGATGGGGAGCGCTCGGGGTTCTGGGCGGCGATGAGAAGCGGGAGGAGTGAGGCAAGCAGGAGGGCAGCGAAGCGGAGACGAATTCGCATGAGCGCAGTGTAATCCCGGAGCAGAGAGGTGGACGGTGTTGCGGCTGCGCTATGCTGGCGTTTGCGGAACGGAAGTCACAATCTGAAATACAAGCCAGGGTCGCGGCCGGCCGGGGCGGTGGATGAGGCGACGTCGGCGGAGCTGGTGCGGGAGATGTTCGACCGCATTGCTCCTCGCTATGACCTGCTGAACCATGTGCTCTCGTGCAACGTGGACCGGACGTGGTGGTGGCGGACGGCGCGGCGGTTCCGGCATATTCTGGCGCGGCCGGAAGCGAAGGTGCTGGACATTTGCTGCGGCACTGGCGACATGACGAGAGCGCTGCTGCGGCGACGGCCGGAGAATGCGGAGCCGGTGATTGCGGCGGATTTTTCCGAGAAGATGCTGGCGCTGGCGCGGGTGAAGCTTAAGGGGCGGCGGGTTTCGATCCAGTCGATGGATGCGATGCGGATGCCGTTCGCCGATGGGTCGCTGGATCTGATCACAACGGCGTTTGGGTTTCGCAACCTGCCGAATTATCGGGCTGGGCTGGTGGAGTTTTTGCGGGTGCTGAAACCGGGCGGCGAGGTGGGGATTCTGGACTGCAGCCAACCGGGCGGGGTGGTGGGGAAGGTGTTCGGGTTTTACTTCCGGCATGTATTGCCGGCGATCGGGGCGCGCATTTCGGGCGATGCGGTCGCGTACGGGTATCTGCCAAGTTCGGTGGAGGGGTTTCCTCCGCCGCCAGCGATGGTGGAGTTGATGCGCGAGGCCGGATTCGTCGAGGTGGAGTGGCGGCCGTACACGTTTGGGATCGCGGGGATGTGGCGGGGGAAGAAAACAGGGAGTAGGGAGTAGGGAACAGTGAACAGGGAACAGTAAACAGGGAACAGTGAACAGTTAGCCCTGGCGGTGTGTAGGCTGAGAACGGAATCATGTCGAGCGCGACCATGACGGAGCGGACGAGCGCCAGCGCGGAGAAGCGATGGGCGTCGCTGGTGAGTGTGGCGGCCGCGTGCGCGATGACGGCGCTGAAGGCGACGGTTGGATTGATGACGGGGAGCCTTGGGGTGCTATCGGATGCCGCGCATTCGGGGCTGGATCTGGTGGGCGCGGCGATGACGTTCGTGTCGGTGCGGGTGAGCGACAAGCCGGCGGACTGGAATCATCCTTACGGGCACGCGAAGGTCGAGAACATTTCGGCGTTCGTGGAGACGGGCCTGATGGCCGCGTCGGCCTTGTGGTTTTCCGGCGAGGCGATCAGCCGGATGTTTTTTCATCCAGTGGAACTGCGGTATTCGCTGTGGCCGTTCGGAGTGCTGGGGCTCTCGATGGGCGTGGATTTGTGGCGCTCGGGGCAACTCCGCCAGGTGGGGAAGCGGCACCAGAGCGCGGCCCTGGAGGCCGATGCGCTGCACTTTGCTTCGGATATCTGGACGAGCCTGGCGGTGGTGGTGGGTTTGGCCGCATCGTGGATTGGAGACGTGCGGCACGTGGGCTGGCTGCGATACGCCGATCCGGCGGCGGCGCTGGCGGTATCGGCGATGATCTTGATCTTTGGGTGGCGGCTGGCGTGGCGCGCCGTGGCAGCGCTGACGGATCAGATTTCACCGGAGCTGCACACGGAGATGATGGAGGCGGTGCGGAAGACCGATGGGGTGCTGGGGATCGACCAGGCGCGGGTGCGGAAGTCGGGCAATCATTATTTTGCGGATGTGACGCTGTCACTGCCGCGGCAGCTGACATTTCAGAGGACAGAGGACCTGGTAGGCAAGGCGACCGCGGCGGTGCAGCGGGTGCTGCCGGGAGCGGACGTGGTGATCCACACGGTGCCGCGGATGACGGTGGCTGAGAGCCTGTTCGACAAGGTGCGCGGGGTGGCGGCGCGGAACAATGCGCTGCTGCACGACGTGAGCATCGAGTCGTTCACCGATGGGCTGCACGTGGAGCAGCACATCGAGGTGAAGGAGACCATGACGCTGATCGATGCGCACCGGTTCGTGGGCGGACTGGAGGAGCAGATTCGGAGGGAGTTGCCGCAGGTGAAGTCGGTGCTGACGCACATTGAGAGCGAGCCGGCGACCATCGAAGCTCCGGTGGTGGTGGAGCGGGATCGGCGGATCGAGCAATTGCTGCGCGACGCGGCGGTCAATGTGCCGGAGATCGTGGACATTCATGAGGTGAGCGTGGACCGAGTGGGAGAGCATCTCCACGTGACGTGCCACTGTACGTTGCCGGATGCGATGGAGATGCGGGGGGTGCATGACCGGATTACCGAGCTGGAGCATCGTTTTAAGCTGGACTGTCCGGAGGTCGACCGGCTGCTGATTCATCCGGAGCCGGCATCGGACAATACGCATCCGCAGTGAGGAGGTGGTTGTGATCGCGAGCGCAACGTGGAAGCAGGGTGAGCTGTACGAAGGGAAATCGCAGAGCGGGCACACGATCCCGATGGATGCGACGGCGGAGCACAAGGCGGGGTCGAGCCCGATGGAGGTTGTGCTGACGGCGCTGTGCGGATGCACGTCAATGGATGTGGTGAGCATTCTGCAGAAGAAGCGCGAGCCATTGGAAGGGCTGACGGTGAGCGCGGAAGCAGAACAGGCGCCGGCGCCGCCGCGGACGTTCACGAAGATTCATCTGACGTATCGCATTCAGGGGAAGGTGAGCCGGAAAGCGGCCGAGGATGCGGTGTCGCTTTCGAAGAACAAGTACTGCTCGGTTTCGAAGATGCTGGAGAAGTCGGCGACGATCGATTATTCGATCGAGATCGAATCATGATTGGATTCTTCCGGTTCGTGCTGGTGCTGTTGCTGCTGACGGTGGTGGCGATGACGTCGGCGATTGTGACGATGCACTTCGCGATCCACGGGGCGGAAGTGTCGATTCCGGATTTCAGGGGAATGAGCATGGCCGATGCGGGGCAGCGGGCATCGGCACTGGGGCTGACACTCCAGGTGGAGAGCCATCTGTACTCGACCGATGTGCCGCCAGGGCGGGTGGCGAACCAGTCGCCGGTGGGTGGGACGCTGGTGCGGCGCGGGTGGCGTGTGTGGCTGACGGAGAGCCTGGGTCCGCAGAAGCTGGCGATTCCGGATGTGAAGGGGCGGGATCAGCGATTCGCGACGATTGAGATTCGGAGGGCGGGGTTCCAGGTGGGGACGGTTTCGTCGATGCCGTGGCCGCAGGCGCAACCGGGAACGGTGATCGCGCAAACTCCGGACGCGAATGCAGCAGGAGTGGAGAGCCCGACGATGAATTTGCTGGTGGCCGGAGAAGCGGCGGAGGGCGCGGCGGGGCAGGGCGGTTTTGTGATGCCGAACCTCGAAGGGCAGGTGTTTACGGCGGCCGCGCTGGCAGTGACGCGGATGGGTCTGAAACTAGGTCCTACGAGGGAGCAGGACATGCACATGGTTGCGCCGGGAGCGGCGGGACCGATGTATCCGCCGGGATCGGTGGTGGGGCAGAGTCCTGGGGCGGGATCGCGGGTGGATGGGACGATGGCGGTCCAGCTGACGGTGGCGAAGTAGGTTTGCAGCGGTCAGCGGTCAGCGGTCGGCGGTTAGCGGTCGGCGACGGGTCGAGCATAGATAATGGAGCGCATGAAAGAGCTGGGTCTTGTGGTGCTGGTGGGTGCTTTGGCTGGAGGGGCGTACGCCCAGGGTGTGGCGCCGCTGCCGATGGCGCCTGGGGCGCAGGTGACGACGCTTTCCGCGCAGCCTGGGACGTGGTCGGAGCCGAGCGTGGCGGTGAATCCGCGCAATCCGCAACAGGTGCTGGCGGTGTTCCAGTATGTGGCGCAGGCGGGCTATTCCAGCGATGCGGGACGCACCTGGAAACTGGCCACGGGAGTGGCTGCGGCGAACTACAAGAATTCAGGCGACGTCTCGACGGTCTTCGACGACAAGGGGCACGCGCTGATCTGCTTCATCTCGTTCGACAAGCTGGGAACAGTGAACTACTGGGGGCACGGGGCGACGCGAAACGGGATTTTCGTGCGGCGTTCGCTGGATGGGGGAGCGACTTGGGAGCCGGAGCTGCGGACGGTGGTGGCGCAGCCCACGACGCCGGGCGATTCCCTTCGAGGACAAGCCGTATATCGTCGCGGACACAGGGGAGAAGAGCCCGTACAAGGGGAATCTGTATGTTGGGTGGACGCGGTGGACGCTGACCGATTCGCGCATGCTGTTTTCGCGGTCGGCGGATGATGGGGTGACGTGGTCGGCTCCATTCGAGATTGCGCAGGTGCGCGGGCTGCCGCGTGACGATAACGGCGCGCTGGAGGGTTTTGACGGGGCGGTGGGTCCGGATGGAACGCTGTATGCGGTGTGGGCGGTGACGGATCGCATCGTCTTTACGGAGTCGCAGGACGGAGGCAGGACGTTTGCGCGGACGCGGGACATTGTGAAGACGGCGCCGACGATGTTTGCGCTGGCGGGGATGGAGCGGGCGAACGGGTTTCCGCAGATTGCTGTCGATCCGCGCGGGGGAGCGAAGGGTGGAGCGATCTATGTGACGTGGAGCGATTATCGCAACGGCGATCTGGATGTGTTCTGCATTGCGTCGAAGGATCATGGGCGGACGTGGAGTGCGCCGGTACGGGTGAACAACGATCCGGTGCACGACGGCGCGGATCAGTTCTTCCAGTGGCTGGCGGTGGATCCGGTTTCGGGAGCGGCGAATGTGGCGTTCTACGACCGGCGGCAGGATGCCAAGGACAAGGTGCAGGTGATGGCGCTGGCGCGATCGAGCGACGGGGCAGCGAGCTTCAAAAATTATGCGTGGACGAAGACCCCGTTCGATGCGACAGGGGTGTTCATGGGCGACTACATCGGGCTGGCGGCGTGGGGCGGCCGCGTGTACGGGGCGTGGGCGACGCGAAATGGAACGGAGACGAAGACGAGCGTGGAAGTGGGGGTCGCGGATTTCGGGAGCGAACGGTGAGGGGGTTTGGGGATAGATCCCAGGACTCTGAGTAAACGCTTTCCCAAAAACCTGTGTGTCCTGTAGAATCGCTCCTTGCTTCCCGCTGATCGAACCGCACGTGAGACGGGCGGCGGGGCAGTTGACGCCATGCTCGACAAGCTGAAATCCGAAGTGCTGGAGGCGAACCTCGAGCTGGTTCGCCGGGGGCTGGTCCTTTACACCTTTGGAAACGCCAGCGGGATCGACCGGGAGCAGGGGCTGGTGGCGATCAAACCCAGCGGCGTCGCCTATGACAAGCTGACTCCGGACGATATGGTGTTGAGCGATCTGAACGGGAAGATCCTGGGCGGAGAGCTGAAGCCGTCGTCGGACCTGGACACCCACCTGGAACTGTATCGGGAGTTTCCTGCGATTGGGGGCGTGGTGCACACGCACTCGGAATTTGCGACGGCGTGGGCGCAGGCGGGGCGGGAGATTCCAGCGTTCGGAACGACGCACGCGGACTATTTCCACGGGCCCGTGCCGGTGACCGAGGCTCTGCGCGACGACGAAGTCGGCGACGATTATGTGCTGAATACAGGTAAAGCGATTGTGCGGCGGTTTCGCTCGCTCGATCCTCTGGCCGTGCCTGGAGTTCTGGTGGCCGGGCACGCGCCGTTTGCCTGGGGTAAAAATGCTCTGGAAGCCGCGTATCATGCGGTAGTGCTGGAAGCCGTAGCTCGCATGGCGTTCTACACCACGACGCTGAATCCGGAGTGCCGGGGGATTTCGCAGGCGTTGCTGGACCGGCATCATTTCCGAAAGCACGGGGCGAAGGCCACTTACGGGCAGAGAAGCTAAACGAGCAGTTCAACCTGGAAACAGATCCCCATCGGTTTCCCGAACGCACTTGCCACACGAGGGTCCTGAGGAATGTCCTTCGCACTTGCTTCGGCCACATCGCTGGGCGCGCTGGTGGGCGATCCGGTTCCGCACTCGCTGGTTCATCTGAGCGGCGTCGACATCGCGGTCATTGCGATTTATTTCGCGATGGTCATCTACATCGGCTTCTACCTGAAGGGCGCCGCGAACACCAGCGAAGAATTCTTCATGGCGGGCCGGGAGATGACAGCCTGGATCGCCGGACTGAGCTTCGTTTCCGCGAACCTGGGCTCGCTGGAGCTGATGGGCTGGGCGGGCTCTGCGTATCAGTACGGCATTCTGGCGACGCACTGGTACTGGATCGGAGCGATTCCCGCGATGCTGTTCCTCGGCATCGTGATGATGCCGTTCTATTACATCTCGAAGACGCACTCGGTGCCGGGCTATCTGCACCTGCGTTACGGAGACGGCGCGCGCGGCTTGTCGGCGGTGTGTTTCGCGTTCATGACGGTGCTGATGAGCGGCATCAATATGTACTCGATGGCGCTGGTGATGAAGGTGGTGCTGGGCTGGAATCTGAATTTCTCGATTTGGGTGTCGTCGATTACGGTTGCGATTTATGTGGCGCTGGGCGGGCTGCGGTCGGCGATCTTCAATGAGATTCTGCAGTTCCTGCTGATCTGGCTGGGCGCGCTGCTGATCCCGATTCTGGGGCTGATTGAAGCGGGCGGCTGGACGAATCTGAAGGCGCAGATTGCCGAGCGCATGGGCAGCATGCAGTACACGCACCTGTGGTCGACGACGGCGCACTTCCGCGATAACCCGATGGGGATCCACTGGACGGGGCTGGTGTTTGGGCTGGGATTGTGATCAGTTGCGGTTACTGGACGACGGATTTTCTTGTGGTGCAGAGGGTCTTGTCCGCGCATAACCTGCGGTCGGCGCGCATGGCTCCGATTATCGGAGCGGGATTCAAGATGATGGTGCCGTTCATCGTGATTCTGCCCGGGCTGCTGGCGCTGTCGGTGCTGCCGATTCCATCTGGTTCCGCAGAACATAGCAGTGGCCACCGGGGCAGCACAGCTATAACGAGGTGCTGCCGCTGATGCTGGCGCGCTACTGCGGCCCTGGCTTGCTGGGGCTGGGTGTGACGGCGCTGATTGCCGGTTTCATGTCGGGCATGGCGGGCAACGTGAGCGCTTTCGCCACGGTGTGGACCTATGACATCTACGGCGCGTTCATGAACAAAAAAGCCAGCGACAGCCACTATGTCGATGGGACGCTGGTGCACGTTTATTGGCGTGCTGGTCGTCGGTGGGCACGGCGTACCTGGTGCAGCATGCAGCCAGCATTATGGATTACGTGCAGGGATTGTTCAGCTTTTTCATCGCGCCGCTGCTGGGGACGGTGCTGCTGGGCATGCTGTGGAAGCGGGCGACGAAGGCGGGGGGATTCTGGGGACTGCTCTGCAGGCACCTGCACGGCGATCGGGCTGTTCCTGTGGGTGCATTTCGATCCGGCGGCACTGCGCTATGTGGCGTTTTCGCCGGACGCAAAGACCATGGCGAGGAATGTATCGTGCGATGTGGTCGTGCTCAGCCTGCGTGGTGGTGACGGTGATGGTGAGCCTGATGACGCAGCCGAAGCCGTCGGAACTGGAAGGGCTGGTGTATGGCGCGTCGAAGATTCCCGAAGAACGCGACGAGCACTGGTACCAGAGGCCGCTGGTGTGGGCCGGCGTGGTGGCGGTGGGTTTCGTGGTGCTGAACATTATTTTCTGGTAGAGGAGACGGCGATGAAGGGACACATTCAGATCTGGTTTTTCTCGGGAATCCTGCTGCTGGCGTATGGGGTGCTCATCACCGGCACAGGCTTGTGGGAACTGAGTCATCCGCTGGCGAATCCGCCGGTGCTGAACGATCTGCATGCGCCGATCTGGTGGGGCGCGATCATGGTGGCGGGCGGACTTTTCTATACGCTGAAATTCCGTCCGCGCTGAATGCGGGCGGCGCGAAGGGTTTAACTTTTTGAGGAAATGCATTTTATGAAAAAGCAAGTGACGTTTGGAGTGATTGTCGGGAACCGCGGATTTTTCCCGGATCATCTGGCCAAAGAAGGCCGCGAAGAGATCTTGAAGGTACTGGAAAAGGCCGGCATCAAGGCGATTACGCTGGCGCCGGAGCAATCGAAGTTCGGCGTCGGTGGAGACGCATGACGACGCGATCAAATGCGGCGGATCTGTTCCGCGCGCATCGCGACGAGATTGACGGCATTATCGTGACGCTGCCGAATTTCGGCGACGAGCGCGGGATCGCGGATTCGATCCGCTACTCGAAGCTGGATGTGCCGGTGCTGGTGCAGGCGACGCCGGATCGCCGCGACGATATGAAGATCAGCGATCGGCGCGACAGCTTCTGCGGCAAGATGTCGGCGTGCAACAACCTGATGCAGTACGGGATCAAGTACTCGATCACGGCGAAGCACACCGTGTCGCCCAGTTCGGCGGAGTTTGCGAAGGATCTCGACTGGTTCCCGAAGGTGTGCCGGGTGACGAACGGGCTGAGGAAGCTGCGCATCGGCGCAATTGGCGCGCGGCCGCAGGCGTTTAACACCGTGCGTTACAGCGAGAAGCTGCTGGAGCGGTACGGAATTTCCGTCGTGACCTGGACCTGTCGGACATCTTTGGCGCGATCGGCCGGATGAAGGACGATGAGGCCGAAGTGAAGGGGAAGCTGGAGGCGATTCAGGCCTACGTGGCGACCGAGGGCATCCCGGCGGCGGCGCTGATGAAGATGGCGAAGCTGGGCGTGGCCATCGAACGCTTCATGAAGGACACGCACTGCACGGTCAGCGCGGTCCAGTGCTGGACGTCGCTGGAGGAGAACTTCGGCGTGGTGCCATGCACGGTGATGAGCATGATGAGCGAGAGTCTGCTGCCGGCCGCGTGCGAAACCGACGTGATGGGCACGGTGAGCATGCATGCTCTGGCGCTGGCCAGCCAGACCCCGAGCGCGCTGCTGGACTGGAACAACAACTACGGGGAGGACGAGAACAAGTGCGTCTGCTTCCACTGCTCGAATTTGCCGAAGCATTTCTTTGCCGATGTGGTGATGGATTTCCAGGCGATCATCGCCGGGACCGTGGGCAAGGAAAACACCTTCGGGACGTGCGTGGGCCGCGTGAAGGCGGGGCCGATGAGCTACGTGCGCTTCTCAACCGACGATTACAAGGGGAAGATTCGCGGGTACATTGGCGAAGGCGAGTTCACGAACGATCCGCTGGAGACGTTCGGCGGGGCGGGCGTGGCGAAGATTCCTCACTTGCAGAAGCTGCTGCACGAAATCTGCGAGCAGGGTTTCGAGCATCACGTGGCGGCGAACTTCTCCAACGTGGCGGCGCCGGTGTACGAGGCGGCGATCCGGTATCTGGGCTGGGAGATGCACTGGCACGGGAGAGACTAGCGGATAGCGGGTAGCGTGTAGCGGATAGCGGAGCGGCTGGACGAAGTCCGGCCGCTTTTGCTTTTGACGGACGGGAAGAACGAAACGGGGCGCTTGTCGGCTAAACGCTATCCGCTGTCCGCTAACCGCTGCTTTTCAGTGCCAGGTCGATCAGCGTCCGCTGCTCCATGTCGTGGGCCTTGACTGAGCCGGTGGCGGGGCTGGCGGCGGCGGAGCGCTTCACGCTCGAGGACCTGGTGGTCGTCCGGCGAGGCGGCGCAGGCGCGGCATCGACGAAGCCGAAGCGCGCCCATGTTGGCCGGCTCCTCCTGGACCCAGACGAGTTCGCGCGCGGCGGGGTGGGCGGCAATGGCGGCTTTGAGTTCGGCCTCGGGCCAGGGGTAGAGCTGGTCGAGGAAGAGGATGGCGGTCGTCGTCGTCCTTGCGCTTCGCGCGCTCGACGCGCAGCTCGTGGCCGATTTTGCCTGTTGCAATGAGGATGCGTGAGGCGTTCTGAGATCTCGGTCTCGGGCACGACAGGAAGGAAGCGCGGGCGCGCGAAGTCGGCGAGGGGCGAAAGCGCGTCGGGGTGGCGGAGCATGCTCTTCGGCGTGAAGACGATCAGCGGCTTACGCCATTTGCGCAGGGCCTGGCGGCGGAGCAGATGGAAATACTGCGCGGCGTTCGAGGGCTGGCAGACCTGGATGTTGTCGCGGGCGGCGAGCTGGAGGTAGCGCTCGATGCGGGCGCTGGAGTGCTCGGGGCCCTGGCCTTCGTAGCCGTGCGGCAGCAGGAGCGTGACGCCGCTGAGGAGTCCCCACTTGTCTTCGGCGGCGGCGATGAACTGGTCGATGACGATCTGCGCGCCGTTGGCGAAGTCGCCGAACTGGGCCTCCCAGAGGACGAGAGCTCTCGGGGTAGTCGCGGGCGTAGCCATACTCGAAGCCGAGGACGCCGGCCTCGGAGAGGATCGAGTTGTACACGCTGAAGAGGGCCTGGTTGGGGTCGAGGTGGTTCGAGAAGTAGATGCTGAGCGAAGGCAGCCAACATAAA
>CAVPCB010000088.1:0-3945 GCA_963702285.1 uncultured Acidobacteriaceae bacterium
TGACCGCCCGAGGCTTTGATAACAGCCTCTAGCTCTGGGTATTGAAGTGCACAGACGACGCCAACGTCAGACTTAAAGCTGTCGATGTCAGAGACTGTGGAAAGAGTTAACCCGGTTACCAATCTCAAGTGTTCGACGCCCTTCTCGGTGAGTGACCACTGAAGAGGCGGACCTTGACCCTTGAGGCTCACGTATGCGGTGTATTTTCGAAGGCAATCGGGGACGTTCGCTGGAGCTTTCGCTCTCAGGTATAATTTGAGTAAATTCGAGACTTCCTTCGCTGATACGGTTCGATCATATGCGCCAAGCACGAAGAGCGCGGCAAGGACTAGATATTGATCGCTCCTTTCCTTCGGTTTAACAGCGCTCACCATCACAGAAAAGTCGATCATTGAGCTAAACCTATGCTTTGCTTTGACTAAAGATTTAATTGTCCAATTATGGCATAAGGATTACATGGGTCGATGCGTCTGCTTTTGCCAAAGTGGGAGTCGGTGCAGGTTTAACCAATAGGAGATTACGTTATCGGGGCATGACCGAATTTCGCTATTACCTTGGGGAGAGACGGAGACGCCCCCCGATTGCCAGTCGGTGCGGCTAGGGGGGTGGGTACCTGATCGGCTCTCCCTGTAAGCGACCGCTGCGAACGGATCAAACGACACTCCTGAGGGGCAGATTGCCCTAAAATTGCCCCACGATGTTGTCAATTGGTTACTATTGCGGCCTTAAGTCATTGATTTTATGGCGTCCCCGACGGGATTTGAACCCGTGTTATCGCCGTGAAAGGGCGGTGTCCTGGGCCGGGCTAGACGACGGGGACGCTTGAATCGCGGGGGCCGAGAGGCTCAACCGCGGAGCGGGCCACTTCTGAATGTACCTCAAGACAGCGTAGAGCGTATAGCGGACAGCGGACAGCTTGCTCCGAGCACTGGGCACCGGGCACACGAGCATCGGGCACCGAGCGCTCAACTCCGAGCTATTGGGTGCGCCAGGCGGGGTCGCGGCGGGTTTGAAAGCGGAGACGGCGTTCGAAGAAACGAACGGCCAGCACGATGACGAGCGCGAAGAGTGGGCCGGCGATCCAGCCGAGGAGGCGTTTGAGGACGAGGAACATCGAGTCTCCGGTGAAGGCGGACGGGAATCGAGCGTTGCTGGAGAAGTATCACAGCGGCGTGAAAGGACGAGAAAAACGGGGTGCGGCGTAGCTGGGTGGACAACAGCCTTTAGAGGCGGTAGGCGGTAGGCGGTAGGCGGTAGCGGGAGCTGGGAGCTGGGAGCGGGGAGCGCGGAGCACCGAGCCGGGAGCATGGAGCTGGGAGCTGGGGTACTTTTGCGTGGGTTGTGGGGTTGGTTCGTCCATGAAAGGGCGCGGGGAAAGGCGCGGGGCGGGCGGATATAATCGAAGTTTCGGAGCCTGAAAGGAGACGGCAGTTCATGCCCATCCAAGCAACAGCCAAAATCTGGCACAACGGCAACCTGATCCCCTGGGACAAGGCCCAGATCCACGTGATGAGCCACGTGGTGCATTACGGATCGTCGGTATTTGAAGGCATTCGCTGCTACGCGCAGCCGGAAGGGGCAGCGGTGTTTCGGCTGCCGGAGCACATGCAGCGAATGATCGATTCGGCGCGGATTTACCGGATGGCGATGGGGTGGTCGCTGGACCAGCTGTGCTCGGCGGTGGTGGAGACGGTGGAGGCGAACGCCATTGCGCCTTGCTATATCCGGCCGATTGCGCTGCGCGGGTATGGGGAGATTGGGGTGAATCCCAAGGGGTCGCCGATCGAGGTGTACATCGCGAACTTTCCGTGGGGGAAATACATGGCGGGGGATGCGGCGGATGTTTGCATCTCGTCGTGGAACCGGCTGGCGCCGAACACGATGCCGTCGCTGGCGAAGACCGGGGCGAACTACGCGAACTCGCAGCTGATCCGGATGGAAGCCGATGTGAACGGGTATGCCGAGGGCATTGCGCTGGACGTGCACGGATATTTGTCGGAGGGGTCGGGGGAGAACGTTTTTCTGGTGCGGAACGGTGTGCTGTACACGTCGCCGCTGGCGAATTCGGTGCTGTCGGGGATCACGCGCGATTCAGTGCTGACGCTGGCGCGGCACTTCGGGATTCCGGTGGTGGAGCAGGCGATGCCGCGGGAGATGATCTACATCGCCGACGAGGTGTTCTTCACGGGCACGGCGGCGGAGGTGACGCCGATCCGGTCGGTGGATCGGATCCAGATCGGCGATGGCGAGCCGGGAGCGATCACGAAGCAGCTGCGGGATGAGTTCTTCGGGATTGCGAACGGGCTGAAGCCGGACCGGTTTGGCTGGCTGACGCCGGTGCGGGTGACGGCGGAGCAGCCGGTGACGGTTTAGGGGACTGGTAGGAAAAGACAGAAGCGCCCGGCCATGTGCCGGGCGTTTTTGTGTCTGCGAGCGGATGATTTGACCGGGCGATTTGACCTGGGCGCCTGGCGGAGCTATGCATGGTGAGGACGGGTTGGGGGGAAGCGATGGGCTCGGGAGGACGGAGGAGGATTTCGCGGCGGCGTTTTCTCGAAGCGGGATCGCTGGCGGTGCGGAGCGGCGGCGGCAGGACGATTTGCGCGAGGTGTGGGTTTCGATCTGGGACCGGCGGGGCGGAGCCGCTGGCCGAGTTTGGGTATGGCGATGTCGACCTGGCGAGCGATCTGCACGAGACGCAGTTGCGCGAGACGCATGCGGTGCTGATGGGGCTGAGCGACGATAGTCTGCTGAAGCCTTTTCGCCAGATGTCCGGCATGGCTGCGCCGGGAGAGGACCTGGGCGGGTGGTACCACTACGATCCGGCGGGGGAATTCCGGCAGCGAGCCGGCGCGGCTTCGCGCCGGGATGCACGTTCGGGCAATGGGTTTCGGCGCTGGCGCGCGGCTATGCGATCACCGGCGACGCGGCGGCGCGGGAAAAGGTGCTGCGGCTGAACCGGCTTGTGGGCGCAGGCCCTGACAGCGGAGTGTTCGTGAAGAGCCGTTTTCCGGCGTACACATACGACAAGATCGTGCTGGGACTGCTGGACTCGCACACGCTGGCCGGAGATCCGCAGGCGCTCGAGATTCTGGAGCAGACGACGGATGTTGCGCTGCCGCATCTGCCGGGACACGCGGTCGAACACGATGCCGATGGAGGAGGGATCACGAGGATCCTTCGTGGACGTGGGACGAGTCGTACACGATGCCGGAGAATTTGTTTCTGGCCTGGCAGCGTGGCGCGGGGCGCACGGTACTACGACCTGGGGCTGCAGTACCTCGATGACAAGACGTGGTTTGATCCGCTGTCGCGCAACGAGAACGTGCTGGCGGGGCGGCACGCGTACAGCTATGTGAATTCGCTGAATTCGGCGATGATGGCGTACCTGGTTGCGGGCAGCGAGAAGCATCTGCGTGCGGCGCGCAACGGATTTGCGATGTTGGAGGCGCAGAGTTTCGCGACGGGCGGGTGGGGTCCGGATGAGAAGCTGCGGGCGCCGGGCAGCGGGGATCTCGGCGAGAGCCTGACGAAGACGCACGACAGCTTTGAGACGCCGTGCGGATCGTATGCGCACTTCAAGCTGACGCGATATCTGCTGCGCGTGACGCGCGAAGCCCGCTATGGCGACAGCATGGAGCGAGTGATGTACAACACGGTGCTGGGGGCGAAGCCGCTGGAGGAGGACGGCCGGGCGTTTTACTACTCGGACTACAACTTCGACGGAAAGCGCGTCTATCATCACGACCGCTGGCCGTGCTGCTCGGGAACGCTGCCCCAGGTGGCGGCGGATTATCGAATCTGCGCTTATTTCCGCGGGCCGCGGTCGGTGTATGTGAATCTGTATGTCCCGTCGACGGTGCGGTGGACGGAGAACGGGGTGGCATTTTCGCTGACGCAGGAGGGGGGATATCCATTCGAAGAACATGTAACCGTGACGGTGAC
>CAVPCB010000089.1:0-4160 GCA_963702285.1 uncultured Acidobacteriaceae bacterium
TCTCCGGGTACGACACCCAATAGGGCGCCGGGATGATGACCTCGTCGCCGGGCGACAAGGTGGCGACCATCGCGTTGTAGAGCACCTGCTTGCCGCCCGATGACACGCTGACCTGGGTCGGCTCGTAGTCGAGCCCGTTCTCGCGCTTGAATTTCGCGGCGACCGCCTCCTTCAGCTCCATGCGGCCGTCGAACACGGTGTACTTCGTGTCGCCGGCGCGGATCGCCGCGATTCAAAGGGGAACGGCGCAAAGCAACCGTTACACACGGTCTGATATCCGTTCAGCTGCACCTGATACGGCTCGTGCAGGCCTCGCGTCCCGACGAAATCGGCGCGAAGATTGCCCTGAGAACCTATCTCCTGCTCTACGCCGAGGTTGTATTGGTAGTAGTACGGCGTCTTCAACGTCCCGCTGGGAAAGGTATTGAGACTGACCGCCAGGGGACAGGTGGGCGCACCCGGCTGAATCCCCGCGCAGGGCGCGGCTCCCGAACGAAAGATCGACTGGAAGGCGCGGTTTGCATTGGCAGTGGCATCGACTGCACTGCCGGCCACGCCGGGGGCTATGGCGACTCCTCCAACCTGACCGCCAGGGCCGCCGACAAAGGTCGGATCGTTGGGTGCGTTCATCGCCGCCAGATCGGCAATTTGCATTGGGATGATGTCATTGAAGACTCCAAAGCCGCCGTGAATCGCCGTAGACGGGAACAACTGGCGGGCAAACGAAGCGCGAGGCTGGTAGACAAACAACGGCGTTGCGGGAAAGAGATCGTGGGCGTTGCCGAGGATCGTTTGATTCATCGGAGTATTACTGTCATGACCTGCATCGAGGAAGGAGCCGGCCGTGCGCGCGAAGAGATCCTTTGCACTGGTGACATTGGTATTCCAGGTGAGCCGCATGCCGAAGGTGAGTGTCGTTTTCGGCGCGGGCTTGTATGTGTCCATGGCGTAGAACTCGAGGTTGCCGGCTGACACCCTCTCCCTGAGCGATACGGGAAAGCCTGGCTCGCCGTGTAGGCGGCGCCATAGGTGAATTCAGCGAGGTCGTTGTAAGTGACCGTGGACACCGTGCCTTCACCCAGGTCGTAGTTGCTCACATCGAGGCGTCGCGTGTTGATGCCGAACTTCCATGTGTGTTTCTCGCGGGTCCAGATCAGGTTGTCGTTGATCTGCCACTGGGTGACCTTACGTCCCTGTGGGTAGGTATTGTCGTTGCCGCCGATCGTCGTGAAAGGGACGGCATCGCTCCCCGAAACAAGCACAATTGGAAAAGAGTCCAGCACCTGTGAGTAATTGTTTGGCTCGAAGATGCTCGAATACCAGCTGCCTCCGGGATTGAACTGGTTGACGAGCCTCGAGCTGAAGACGCGGGTATAGCCAGCGACGAGAGTGCGCTGCGGCTGCGGAGAATAGGAATTGAATTGCGGATTCACCGGGTCGGTGTACGCAGCCTGCAGCCCGGTGTCCTGCTGGAAGCGATACCAAACGCTGTTATTGGCATCGATGGTGTGGTCGATTTTGACCACGATCAGGTCCTCATTGTCGCTGTTGTTCAGGGAAGCCTGGCGCTGACTGGCGCAGCCGTCGCCGGCATTGCCGATTGGGCAGCCAACAACTGGAACCGGAGAACCGCCGGGGGCCGGCAGCAGCGAGAACATCTTCTGGTAGAACGGAATCTCTTCGGGCTGCGCGGGAAGGGCCGTCCCCGTGACGGGGTCCGGCCCCCCGACGGCAAGTTGCGACAGGACATATTGCTGGTAGGCCGGGGTGGGCAGCGTGATCTGGGAGACGAGCGGCAGAGCGATCCGGAGACCCTCGTAATGCCCGAACAAAAATAGCCGGTCTCTGCGGATGGGGCCCCCGACACTCACTCCGAATTCGTTGACCGTAGAGCGCGGCCTTTTTGCGATGCTGTTTGAGGTGTCGTTTGCGTGAAGAAAATAGTCCTCTGCGTTGAACAGCGAACCATTCCATATCTCATACGCGTCGCCGTGATAGACGTTGGTCCCCGATTTCGTGAAGTAGTTCACCTGCGATGCGCCATAGCGACCCTCGTCGACAGAGAAGGAATTTGTGTTGACGGTCGCTTCCTGCACAGCATCGAGGCCGATGACAAGATTTGTGGAGAGGCCGATGTTGAGACCCAGCCAGGGATCATTCGTGTCGTACCCGTCCAGAATGTAACCGTTGGAGGTGGCTGGGAGACCGTTGAATTCCACGTTGCCATAACCTCCAGGTGCCTTGGCATCGTTCGAGGAGCCTGCGGTATTCATCAGCGCACCTTGTGCGAACTGGGCAAGGTAAGTCAGATCCTGACCGGGATTGGGCAGACGCTCAATTGTCTTTGCCTCGAGAGTGGTTGAGGTGTTTGGGTTTTCAAGACTCAGAAGTCCGATCTGCGCATTGACCTTGACAGTCTGCGTGCCGGCTGCGGGCGACAATTTGAAATTCACTGCGATCGTCTCTCCGACCGCGGCTGTCGTGGGCTCTGACTGGGCCAATCCAAATCCGGCTGCCTCCACGGTGATGCGATACCTGCCGGGGTTCACCTGCGCAAAGAGATAGCGCCCCTCGGAGCCGCTTCTCGTGGTTCGAATCGCGCCGCTGTCGACATCTGTTGCCGTGACGTGAGCCCCTGGAATCACGGCTCCCGTCGCATCGCTGACTGTTCCGGTAAGGGCGCTGCTCGTCACACTTTGCCCAGCAGTGGGCAGGTTGTTAACTATGGTTAACACCAGTAGAATGACGAGGCCCGGTGCGGTGCGGATTCGCATGTGAGATTGATCTCCGGAATTAGAAAGACTGGGGCCGGCTGTGCAGGAGGCAGCAATTCAAACAGGCTGGGGAATGGATCTCAGACCGGGCGGCCTGTATTTAGTCTAGCCTAATTAATTTAGGCTAGACTAAACTGATTGGAGAGTCAAATCACCACGTCATCAGACAAGTCATGGGTGCCAATCGGCACGTGAACACGAATACCGAATCCGTCGACAACTATCTAAAGGCGATTCTCGCCCTCAGCGGACCCGACGAGCGGGCCGTAGCGAGTACTGCGCTCGCCCAGCGATTGAATGTGGCGCCAGCATCCGTGACCAATATGCTGCAAAAGCTGGCTGCGGCTGCGAAGCCTTACGTGGAATACGAAAAGCACCGCGGAGTGCGGCTGGCTCCCGAAGGCAAGCGCCGCGCTCTTGAGATCCTGCGTCATCATCGGCTGATCGAGACCTTTCTCTACGAAATTCTCGATTACCCGATCGAAGAGGTTCACGAAGAAGCCGAGCGGCTGGAACACTTCATCTCCGAGCGGTTTGAAGAGCGCATCGCGGCAAAGCTCGGCCACCCGAAGTTCGATCCGCACGGACACTGCATCCCGGCGATGGATGGGAGAATGCCCAGAGTGATGTCCATTCCCCTGTCGGGCCTGGACCGCGACGGAAGATTTGTCGTGGATAGTGTCTCGGATCGGGATGCCGGTCTGCTGAAACGGCTCCAGGCTTCCGGTATCGCTCCGGGTGCTCGCGTCCAGGTTGTCCAGCGGTCGCCCGCCGAATTCGCTCTGCGTACCGCTGGCAGCACGCGCGCACTGATCCTGACTCGCGATCTTGCAGACGCGGTTCACATCCGCTCAGGAGACTGATTCTCGGCGCGCCATCTTCGCCGGGATTGCCGTCGACTCTTTCTTTCATACGGTGTCTGTCAACCGGATATAAGCCGCACGCCAGGCCTCCTCAAGCGCCGCGTTGGGGAATTACTTTCGATCAGCTCTGCGAGCACTGCGCTGAGAACCGAATCAAGATTCTGACATCGCGCCTTGACGATCAGAGGAAACTAAAGGCGGAGCTGTTGAAAAAGAATCTGCGTGGTGGCCTCTCAGGCGCCGACGAGGAAAGCTCGCGCTGCGTCCATGATCTCCGACGCCACGGTCTCCAGATCATTTTCCCTCATGAGCCGAAGCGGACGCGGTCGCCGAGTTCAGGGTTTACGCCGGTTAGCCAGGATTGGATCACGGTGCGGTCTTCTCTTTCGGCGAGCATTTCGACCAGTTGAAACGCAAACCTCAAACGCTGTTCGGCATCCCCGTAGAGCTCGCCTCCCTTCATCCACCGATCGACGGCCCGCACATTCCGAACACCGCCAACGCAGGCGGTCAGCTTGCGGCC
>CAVPCB010000090.1:0-10340 GCA_963702285.1 uncultured Acidobacteriaceae bacterium
AAGTGAGACGGAGAGAAGCGACGACCGAAGTGGCATGGAGCGCCGGCTCGTAGCCGAAGGCGGGATCCTCGTCGACCGTGAAGTCCGTCATCACAATCCCAGGAGTGGGCAGCAGCCGCAGCTGCATGCCGCCCACATAAACAGGGCGGCCCAGCGCCTCTGACATGCTGGCCGTGATGCGGCGCCGATACTTGCCGAGATTAATGTAGGGCGGAAGAAAAATCGCCAGCAGCAGGAACACAACCACCGCCGCGGCGACAGCAACGCGCAACCATGGAAAAGGCCGAGGGCTGCGAGACTCCTCGGAGGATACAAGCTCCTCCAGCGAAGGCATGGCTATTTCACTCGGTGGAGGGTGCGGCTCCAGCGGGTCTGGTCGAAGAAGTGGAGGGTCTCATGCAGAATCCAGCCGACCCGGTCCGCGACCGAGGTTTTGTACTCCTGCGACTCGGGCGTCTCGAACGACCAGTAGACGAACAGCGGCCGGCCAACAATGTTGGACCGAGGAACGAAGCCCCAGTAGCGGCTGTCGAGGCTGACCAGCCGATTGTCGCCCATGCAGAAATACATGCCGGCGGGAACAACAAGGTCCTGGCCCTGGATGACGCCGGGCAGCGCCTCACCCCACTCGGCCGTGACATTGCCGCTTAGGCTCGGAGAAACCGACGGAAAGTCGTCGCGGTAGGCATCGTAGTCCGCATCGGAGGGTTTGGTGGCGTAAGGCTCGTCGAGCGCGACGCCGTTGCGATACACGATGCCGTTGCGCAGATGAATGTGATCGCCAGGAATCCCCATGACCCGCTTGACGAGAAAGAGATGGTCGCCGTTCGGCTCAAGGGTGGGCTTATAGAACACGACGATGTCGCCGCGCCGCACATTGCGGTAGTAGACGAAGGGCGCATAGCGCGCGGGCGGCGCGAGCGTGATGCGATCGACCAGAACGTGATCGCCCACCAGCAGTGCCCTCACCATGGACGACGACGGAATGGCGAAGTTCTGAAAGACAAACACCAGCACGAACAGGCCGACAGCGAGCACACCGCAAATGGAGGCGAATGCCTCGAGCGGAGTTTCCTCGTGCTTATGCTTCGACGCGTGCTCTTCGACTTCTGCCATCAGGGTTCCAGGCTTCCTCAGCGAACCACGCGCATCAGGCGGTCCCAGCGCGCGAAGTTGACGATCTTGTCCCAGAGATCGTTTTTCTGTCCGAGTCTATCATCCGGGACCTGGGCGACATCGGTGGTCGAAGGCTCACGCAGCGAGAAATAAACGATGAAAGGCCGCCCAACAATATGGTCGCGCGGAACGAAGCCCCAGTAGCGGCTGTCGCGGCTGAAGTTGCGATTATCGCCGAGCACGAAGTAGTTGTCCGGCGGCACAACCAGGTCGCCTTCGCGCACATCGGTGCGCATCTGCATCCACCAGTGCGCGTCCACGCCGGGGTCGGTATAAAGCTCGGTCGGGAAGTTGTCGCGGAAATCGTCGGGATAAGCGGGCTCGAAGACGACCCAGTTTTCGTCGACCGGCCGGCCGTTGACCCAGGCCAGGCCGTTCTGCAGGTGGACGTGATCGCCGGGCAGCCCGATAACCCGCTTGACCACGTGTTCCGGCGGATCGGGCGGAAAGTGGAACACGATGATGTCGCCGCGCTGCACTGTGCGATACGGCAGCAGCCGCAGCCAGCGGCCCGGCGGCGCGAAGGCCATCTTGTTCACGAGCAGAAAGTCGCCCACCAGCAACGTGTGCTCCATCGACTCCGACGGAATGCGGAACGGCTGCACGATGAAGGTGAGGATGAAGAGCGCGATCACCAGAACCACGAGCAGGGAGCGCGTCATCTCCATCGCGCCCGGAAAAAGGACGATCTTTCGCAGCGGCTTCGGCGGGAGCACAGATGTCGGCGAAGGCAATGGACGTGCGTCCGCAGCCACCACGCTCTGGGCCCCGGGCTCCGGAGCGACGGCAGGATTCTGCGCCGGCTCGGCGCCCGGTTGCGGAGGAGCGCTCATTGCTGTGGCTCCACGCCGCTCGGTTTCTCGTGGAGTTTTTCAATGGCCCGCCGCGCCGCATCCTGCTCGGCATGCTTGCGCGTGCGGCCTTCGCCTTCGGCAAGAACCGTGCCGGCGATGCGAACCTCGACATAGAAGCGCTTGCGATGGTCGGGGCCGGTTTCGGCAGTGATGCGATAGACGGGCTGACCCTGTTTGTGCGCCTGAAGAAGTTCCTGCAGGACCGACTTGAAATCGCCCATGCCGTCGCGCGCGCTCAGCTGTTCGCGCAGATCGGCGACCACCGGTGCAATGACCCGCGCGTCGATGAGCGCCCGCGCGGCTTCGAGCCCGGCATCGAGATAGATGGCGCCGATCACAGCCTCCATGGCGTTGGCCAGCAGTGCAGTTTTGGTGCGCCCGCCGCTGCGCTCTTCGCCGCGGCCGAGCAGCAGATAACGCCCCAGGTCCAGAATCGAAGCGACTTCAGCCAGGTGCCGCCGGCTGACCAGCGCGCCGCGCAGCCGGGTCAGGTCGCCCTCGGAAAGCTCGCGATAGAGGCGAAACACATGCTCGGCCGCCACCAACCCAACCACAGCATCGCCCAGAAACTCCAGCGTCTCGTTGTCTTCGCGCTGCGGCTCGGCGGCTTCGCGCTCGTGGGCCACGAGCTGTGCGTGAGCGCGCGGCGCAGCAGTTCCGCATGCGCGAACCGGTGCCCGAGCAGGTTCTGGAGCGCGTCGATGGCGGCGGGATCGGCGATGGAAACATCGGCCGGTGGGGGCGCGTCGATGGAGGAGTGTGCGGAAAACTTCATGCGCGGGCCGCTGCAATGATTATTGCAGAGGGATTATTGCGGATGAGACGGATTCGACGCGGCTGGTGTCTTCGCGGGCGCCTGGGCGCTGTCGTCGTTCGATGATTCATCATGCTGTGGCAGGGCGAAGGGCTTTTTGATTCCATCTTCGGCCGCGGCCTTGGTGTCGGGCTGGCCATCGCGGCTGGCGAGCGCGGCGCGGTATTCGGCCACAGCATCGTCGCGTTGTTCTTTCACATCCAGAATGCGGCCAACGTAAATGTGCGACCAGGCCACCATGCGCGGATTCTTGCTCGCCGCGATCGTGTTGCGGAAGGCGGCTTCGGCGTCGTCAATCTTGCCGTTCATCAGATCGACCCGCGCAAGAATAAAATCGGCCTGGCCGGGATCGCCGCTGTGCGTGTCCAATGCCTTTTGCGCCAGCTGCGCCGCGCCCGCCACGTCGCCCTTCATCAGCTTCAGCTCGGCCACGTCCAGTTCCTTCGCCGCTGGAGGCCGCTGCGGCGAGCGACGCATCACGTCGCCTTCCCCGTGCGCGTCGAAGGTGATCTGCTGGGCGCGATGCGTCTCCACGCTCATATCCATGCCATAAACCATGGGGCCGATCGCTTCGTTCAGGCTCTCCGGATTTTTCTCGAAGCCGCGCAGCTGGTTGTAGAAGTACTGCGTTAGGACGTAGCCCTGCGTCATGTCGTGGTTCACCAGCTGCAGGCGCACGATTTCCTGGCGCTGTTGAGCGGCCGTGCGCGCCTGCTCGTACTGCTCGGTCTCGCTATGCGGAAGATTGGTGGGCACGCGGACGTCGGGGATGCCGGTGTTCATAGTGCGCGCTTCGATGGCGCGGATCATGCACTCAATGACGAGCGCAACAATGTCGCTTTTGAATTCGAATTCCAGCGGCGCGTCGTCAACCGCGCGCAGGATCGGCATCAGCCGGTCCATGGAGTTGGCGCGCTGATACAGGAGCGGCTCGATGGAATAGTGCAGATAGGCGTGGCGCACCAAATCCATCGAGATTTGGCCATTCGTGGGTGACGCCACAACCACATAGTCGGAGCCATAAACGCGGGCGTTGGTCTCCAGTGGCGAGAAGAGTGGCTCGATAACGACGAGAAAGTGGCGCCCGCTATACGACGAGGCCGGCATCTTCAGGTAAATGTTCGTGGCAACGATCATCTGCGAAAGCGGATTGTGCAGCTTGTTCGCGAGATCGTCGTAGGCCGTGCGGTTTTCCACCCAGATATGGTGGAGATCGATGTCAGCGGCGAAACGGCGCACCAGCGGCAGAATCAGCTCGACCCCGTTCGCGTCGGGAGGCAGGTCCTGCTCTTCCACGCTCGGCGTGAGCATCGGCGGAGGCGTGAGGTAAAGCGCGAGCGACACATACTGGGCGAGATTCCGCGATGGGTCGTCGGTGCGATGCTGATCGATGAACACGCAGAGCTTGTCACGGTCGTCGCGCGCATCGGCCGAGGCCTGGGTAGCGGCGTTGATCTGGTCGCGAACCGATTTGCGGACGGGCTCCGATTCGTCGAGCCCGCGATCATACCCGCAGGCATTCAGCGCAGCGCCAATGTCGAACATCGCCTCGCTGGTTTCGAGGCTCACGTCGGGGCCGGCAGGATCGATGAGCGCGGGTGCAGTCGAAAGCTTCTGCTCCACCGGCTGCTCGGGACGAGACGGAATCTGCGTGGGGTTGAGACCCGGAACCTGGCTGGAGCTGGACGAGGAAGGACTCTGCTGCGCGACGCAGGACGCGGACAAAAATCCCGCAAGGAGCAGCAACAGGGGCAAATGGCGGGAACGCGACGACATATATAGGTTGGACGGATCGACTGCCCTTCAGTCTAAGCGTGGTCGTGAGGGGGGTCAATGCTACAGCGGTTCGCGCAGAGTCCAGGGTTCGGAATGCGCTGTACAATTCTCGAATTGAAAGCGCTTCCCTGCTCATGAAAACTCTTCTGCATCGTGTCGCTGGATGGTCGGTCGTCTTTCTCTTTGCTGGGCTCACAGTCCACGCGGTCGCGCAGACTCCGAAATCCGCGCAAAATGCCGCGCCCAACGATGCGGCGCCAGGCCTCGATCGCATACCAGAGCGAGCAGCCGGTGCGCGCCCCGCACGCGATGGTGGTCACGGTGCATCACCTGGCCACCGATGCCGGCGTTGAGCATTCTGAAGTCAGGCGGCAACGCAGTGGATGCGGCCGTCGCGGTGGGATTCGCGCTGGCGGTAGTGCATCCGGTGGCGGGCAACATCGGCGGCGGCGGATTCATGCTGGTCCACGAGCACGACGGACGCAACCTCTTCATCGACTATCGCGAGAAAGCGCCGCTGGCCGCGACGACGAACATGTATCTCGACGCGCAGGGGAACATCATTCCGCACGCGAGCATCGTCGGGTATCGCGCCATCGGCGTGCCGGGCGCTGTGGCTGGACTCGTTTACGCGGAAAAGAAGTACGGCAAGCTGACGCTGGCGAAAACGATGGCGCCGGCGATCCGCCTCGCTGCGGATGGCTTTGTCCTGAGCGACGAAGAAGCCGGCGAAATGCACGACACGATCCTGACCGGCTTTCCGGAGTCGCGAACCATCTTTCAGCGCGACGGCGATTTCTACAAGGCAGGTGAAGTCTTCCGGCAGCCCGAGCTGGCCGAGACCCTGCGAAAGATCGCGAAGAACCCGGACGATTTCTATCGCGGCGCGATGGCGAAGCAGATCGCCGACGCCGTCCAGAAAGGCGGCGGCCTGATCACCGCCGAGGACATGGCGCGCTACACCGTGAAGGAGCGCGCGCCGGTCACGGGCACCTATCACGGATACGAAATTGTGAGCGCGCCGCCGCCGTCGTCCGGAGGCGTGGCGTTAATCGAGATGCTGAACATCCTCGATGGCTACAATCTGCGCGCGCTCGGCGATCGCACCGCGCCGGAGATGCACCTGATCACCGAAGCGTTTCGGCGCGCGTATATGGATCGGTCGAATTATCTCGGCGATCCGGACTACGTGAAGATCCCGGTCGAGAAGCTCATCACCAAGGCGTATGGCGAGGCGTGGCGCAAGTCCATCGACGCGGATCACGCGAGCGCCTCGGCTTCGCTCGAGCGGCCCGCCGGATTTTTGCCGCCGGCGCCGACCATGGCCGAAGTGCGGCAGGAGCCGGCCGACACCACGCACTACTCGGTGATGGATGCCGAGGGCGATGCGGTCGCCGTCACCACAACGCTGAACGGCGGGTACGGGTCCGGCGTGACCGTGCCGGGCCTGGGATTCCTGCTGAACGACGAGATGGACGACTTCGCGTCGAAGCAGGGCGTGCCAAATATGTTCGGCTTGATCCAGGGGCCGGCGAATGCGATTGCCCGGGTAAGCGGCCGCTCTCCAGCATGACGCCGACTATCGTCCTGAAGAATGGCAAGGTGGCGATGGTGCTCGGATCGCCGGGCGGCGGCACGATCATCACCACGGTGGCGAACGTCTTCCTCAGCGTGGCCGATCCAGGGCCTCAATATCCAGCAGGCGGTGGATGCGCCGCGCTTCCACCAACAGTATTTGCCCGACATTGTGATGCTGGAGCCGGGGTTTTCGTCCTGCCGCGATCGACGGACTGCGAGCCATGGGATACACGCTGCGCATCGGCCGCCACTGGGGCGACGGCGAGTGTATCGCGGTGGATCCCGAAGACCGGCGAGCTGGAAGGCGGCCAGGATCACCGTCATCATTACGGAGAAGCGGCAGGATATTGATATCGGCCGTATTCTCGCCGACCTCCAACCTAAGGTTTATCCTGTCGAAAAGCGCACAATGCCAGGAAGTTTCCTGCTGAGGGAGTGACATGCCAGAACCCACGTGTGATATCGGCCTGATTGGTCTTGCGGTCATGGGCCAGAACCTTGTCCTGAATATGAACGATCACGGTTTCAAGGTGGCCGTCTTCAATCGCACCGTGTCCAAGGTGGACGATTTTGTGACCCACGAGGCCAAGGGCACCCAGGTCGTCGGCGCGCACTCGATCGAGGAGTTCGTCGGGATGCTCAAGAGCCCGAAGCGCGTGATGTTCATGGTGAAGGCCGGCGACACCGTCGATCAGATGATCGATCACGTGCTGCCTTTTCTGTCGCCCGGCGACATCATCATCGACGGCGGCAATTCCCTGTTCACCGATTCGAATCGCCGCACGAAAGATCTGGCCGCGAAGGGCATCCTCTTCATCGGGACCGGCGTTCGGGCGGCGAGGAAGGCGCGCGCTTCGGACCCTCGATCATGCCGGGCGGCAATCCTGAAGCGTGGCCGCACGTGAAGGACATTTTCCAGTCGATCGCCGCCAAGGTGGACGAGAACGGCCAGGCACGCCTCCGTGCTGCGACTGGGTGGGCGATGCGGGCGCCGGCCACTACGTCAAGATGGTCCACAACGGCATCGAGTACGGCGACATGCAGCTGATCTGCGAGGCCTACGACTTGCTCAAGCACGGGCTGGGCCTGACTCCCGATGAGCTGTCGCAGGTGTTCACGGAGTGGAACAAGGGCGAGCTGGACAGTTATCTGATCGAGATTTCATCGCAGATCTTCGCCAAGAAGGACGACGACGGCACGCCGATCGTGGATAAGATTCTCGACACCGCCGGACAAAAAGGCACGGGCAAGTGGACGGGGAGAGCGCGCTCGATCTGGGCATGCCGGTGACGCTGATCGGCGAGGCGGTGTTTGCGCGTTGCTTGTCCGCCATCAAAGAAGAGCGCGTCGAGGCGTCAAAGATTCTGACGGGCCCGACGGGCCAGGCGGCGACCGCCGATCGCGCGGACGTTCATCGAGAACGTGCGCCGCGCGCTCTATTGCTCGAAGATCATTTCGCTACGCGCAGGGCTACATGCTGCTGCGCGAGGCGGCGAAGAATTCGGCTGGCATGTGAACATGGGCGGCATCGCGCTGATGTGGCGCGGCGGCTGCATCATTCGCAGCCGCTTCCTGGGCAAGATCAAAGAGGCCTTCGACAAGAATCCGCAGCTGCATAATCTGCTGTTGGACAGCTTCTTCTGCCGGCGTGCTGAACGAGTATCAGGCGTCGTGGCGCAAGGCGGTGGTGAAGGCCATCGAGCTCGGCGTTCCGACGCCCGCGTTTTCGACGGCGCTGGCGTTCTACGACGGCTATCGCACGGCGCGGCTGCCCGCGAACCTGCTGCAGGCGCAGCGCGACTTCTTCGGCGCGCACACCTACGAGCGCGTGGACAAGCCGCGCGGCGAGTTCTTCCACACCAACTGGACCGGCCGCGGCGGAAGAGTGTCGTCGGGGACCTACAACGCGTAGGGCGGCGGATTCAGCGGCGGCGGATACGACAGTTAGAGACTTCTCATCCTCGCGGAGCAAGCCTCGCACTCATTCAGTGCGGGGCTTGTTCTTTTTCGGCAGAGATCGCGCGAAGATGAGGCTGCCGCCAGTCGATTCCGCGCGCCGGTCACTTCCCTTCCCGCCCTACGTTCCCAAAGCGGAAAAGTGATGGCTCAAATTAGAACCCTCTCACCATCCATAGCCGCCGCTCCGATGCACAGACTGTATGAAGAACCTGTGGCAATCGGCCTTGGTGCTCCTTGCAATGACGGTGCTTCCCGCGTTTGGCCAGCAGATCGCGCTCCTGAATGCGCCCGAACCCATCGCTGGATCGTCGTCGAGTGTAGCGGGAGCCTCCGCGTCCGCGATCATGCCCGTGGCGCGAAGACCAATAGCCGAGCGGGCCGACGGGTTGGCGCCCACCGACTGGGCGCTGCTGAGCGCGGGAGCGGGGCTGCGCTTTCTCGACTACAAATCGACGGTGAAAGCGATGTCCGACCCGGCGGACTTTCGGGAAGTGGAGCTGCCGAACGCGCTGGTTCGCTGCCGGCCTGGACTGGGCGCGTTTGAGGCCAGCACGGTGGTGGCGAACTACTACGCGTACCGCTTCTTTGTCGATCATCGCCACCGCAAGCTGGCGCGATGGGGCCAGGCGATCAATCTGGTGGCGCTGGGCTGGACCGTGGGACGCAATTACTATGAGCTGCACGAGTATTGGCCGAGAGCAAACACGCTGCTCTCCGGACGCCAGTAGCGGCTGAGGTCGCAGTAGGTTCGGTCGACTGCAACACAAAAGCGCATGCGCGCTTACGGCGCGACGCAGGCGAAGCTGGCAGCGTCGTTCGGGTCGCCGGAGCCGGAGTAGTGAGGCACTTTCGGCCAGGCGCAGAGCGGGCGCGTGAAGTCCACCTGCATGGCGCCATTCTTGCCGGCGCTGTACCTGGTTGCGATCACGCTCTCGTCGGGCGAACCCTTCTCGACCCAGTTCTGCAGCGAGTCGAACAGGCCGTATTTCGATCCCTTCGCGGTGGGGGCGCCGAACGGTCCGAATGCGATTGCGCCAGGACCGCCGGTGCAGTGCTCCATGCCGGGGATCATGTAGAGGCGAGCGAAGGACGCGACTTTGTCGTCGCCCATCTGCTTCTGCACAGCTCCGAAGTAGGCCACAGTGTTGCCGGGGGCGATCGCGGGATCGTTCCAGCCGTGATAGAGGATGAGCTTTCCGCCGCGCGCCGCAAAGGCGCTCAGGTCAGGATTGGTGGCGTCGAGATCGGCGGCCTGCTTCTCTTTGGACTGCCGCCACAGCTCGTCCACGCTGGTCGCGAGCACGTTCGCTTTCGGATCGCCGCTCACCATGTAGCGAAAGTAGTTCTGCACAAACTGCGACGAGATCGAGGCTCCGGGATCCTCTCCGACCACCCACTCCTTCCAGCCCGTTTCGTCTCCCATGGTGAAGCCGGGAAAGATGAGCTGGCCGCGGCTGTCTTTGATTCCCGCATAGAGCGCTCTCGCTGCGTCGACCTGCGGCTGCGTCAGGCAGTCCGCTGCGTCGCCATTCTTGCAGAGCAGGACCTGCGGATCGTAGCTGCACTTCGACGGATCGCCGATGATGCCATCCTTCGCGCCATCGAGCGCGTCGCAGGCGGCCAGCGCTGCCCGCTGCATCGCCGCCAGTTTTCCATCGGGGATATACGCGTTGGGGTCGTTCATCAGCACCTGCATCACGCCCGCGCCATCGGTCAGCAACGCGGTCCACGCGTTGGCCGGCGCGCCCGCGAGAATGCCGTCGTAGTCGGCGGGAAAGCGCTGTGCTTCCATCAAGCCTTCGCGCCCGCCATCGGAGCAGCCGTCGTAATAGGACTTGTCGGCGGCCTTGCCATACAAGGCGTTCACGATCAGCTTCGTGGTCTCCGCGGTCAGGTGCAGCGCGCGCCACCCGAAGTCCTTCACCTTCTCCGGATGTCCCCAGGCAAACGTCGCGTCGGTGTTCTCCGCTTCATGACCGGCGTCGGTGCCGGAGACGACGAACCCGCGCTCGAGATAACCCGCCATCTGCGGGTAATAGATCGCGCCCGCGAAGCCGCCGTTCCCGGTGCCAAGCATGCGGCCGTTCCAGTCCTGCGCGGGGAGCCACACTTCGAATCGAATGTCGGAGTCGCTGGTGGGATGCAGGTCACCGGCGACGCGGCAGAAGGCGGGCAGACCGGTG
>CAVPCB010000091.1:0-74753 GCA_963702285.1 uncultured Acidobacteriaceae bacterium
ATATAGAGTGCTATGTATCACATACGGCCGAATAATTACGGCCGTAGGTTGTCTTTCGGACGTAGGTAGTTTTACGGACGTATTGCTTTCAGTACGTACGAAGGCTGTAATTCCAACAGACACAACACCATAACACGAACTATAAACACGATCACTTACCCCCATGCCCTCTACATCTCTCCAAACTCCAACTCCATCAAGACTTCACAGAACTACAAGTCCTCAACTCCTGGCATAAGACCTAGAGTTCCCTACACCCTCGCGAAACCCACAATCGCCCAACCCAACCGCAAGAATGTACTGGCAACGCAAGTACAGGCTCGACTGCGGCCACTTCGAGTACAGCAACTACCACTACTGCAAGCTCAACCAAGAGAAGCGAAAGGATCCCAAGTCCTGTTCGTCGTGGCATTTCAAGCCGACGATCAGCGCTTCTGCATGTGGGAGCCAACGCTGCTCGGCGAAATACAGCTAGTTGACGATGCGCAACTGCTATTCTAACGAGGCCTGGTGAAATGTAACTAGTTGACGATATGCAACGGTTATTCTACTGAGGCTCGACAAACAGTCGACGAGGTTTGACGACTTGTTAATGGGGTTCAATTTGATGTACGATTTGATTGATGGAGTTTAATTCCTTGGACGGCGGATACCCTTTTTGCAGCGACTAGCATGCGGGCGTTTATCATCGTGGTGTTGATCGTTGGGCTACCTCGATTGACTAGATTGTGTCTTCCTGGGGTTTTTGAAGCAGGGTTTGGGACTGTCACCAAAAACTGCAACGATGGGCGTTTGCGGGCGCTTTTTGGGGCGATGAATGTTATTAAGGGTGCGAAATTGTATTTTCATAGTGTTGATAGTGGGGTACAAGACGCGAAATGGCACAGATTGGCTCTTTAATATCCTAATGTGTAACGTTACAGCCGAACTTCATGTAATACAGATAGACCAAGCGATTAGTCGTTCACATATAATTTAGTAATTTAAAAGTACTCATGACCCTCTCATCGATGAACTTCTTTGCTCAGAATAACATACTCGCATTCGAGTTTCGTTCCATTCCGTAAGATTTTTAAAGGCGGAGAGTATTTGTCTGTCTCATACCCTAACTTTTAATAGAATTGAAGGGCTTTTGTGTTACTCAAAAAGCAGGTCAACATAATCTTATCGGTATTGGGAATCTTCCTACTGACAATTTCTAAGAAACTCATCGATATCTTCCCTAGCCTAGTACTATAACTTGTTAGCGCCAACTGGCAAAGGGCTTATTTAACGACTTACCCTTAGAGCGATGGGGTAAGGTGTATCATGTGGTAGTAGATGACAAAGTACTCATCCTGACACTATAGCTAGTCTTGATCATGGTCGTCCTCCTCACTCCTAAGCTATAGTCATAAGCTTATAATTTTATGTGGAACAGTTCTTGTAAAGAGGGAGAGTGCTGTCGCTTTAGCGATAAGTTCTACGTAGTACAAGATACATTACAAATGAGAATAGAAGGCGGGAGATGAGACAGCTTATTGGAGAGGAGATTGAGAGAAATAAGGCTGTTTCGGATCTTGTAGGTTGTTGATTCTTGTTATTAGGTTGGGGAAAGTGCTGATTGGGATGTGGCAGACGCAGATTCGGTATTTAATCTCGATAGGAAAGACACAATGGGAGTCTATAGAGAGGTATATTGATGGCTTGTGAAACGACCTAAAGGAACTGTTGAAACAGTATAAACAGGGCGGAATATAAAATAGCAGAGCTTCCTCTATTGCTCCTTTGTATTGTTCATCTCTAACTGCAGACACCATCCCATGCAATGTGATCCTACATTTCCTTTCCCCAACCCGTCACTCCTCTAATTTTTTCGTACCTACTGCGTCTACCCTTGCTGTTGCTTGTGCTTTGGATTTAACGAGGAGATGACGTACACATAGCCCTTCCCTTTCTTGCCGGCTTTCCTCTGTATAGCCTATGCAAAAAGTCATTAGCTAGTGTCATACTCGCTAGCAGAACCAACATCATGGATAACCCTGATGCCTTATTAACACTCCGCCATTCTTACTATATTTCTCAGCTTTTAAAGCTGATAGAAGAGTATCAACATACCCTACAGCCTTCACCAAGCTTCTTTCCTAAGCTCCTAACCTTCATTCCTCATACCTGTTCCTACACATCCTTTAAAACCTCCATCAAACTCGTTATTGGAGCCACCACACTTTTATTCACCCCTATCGTTGGTCTTCGAACTAAGGTTGCGCTCAATGTGGTATTGCTTAAACATCGTGAGGATTATGTAGTGATTGTGCGCTAGTTGGGCGACTGTGAGGAACGTGCGCTCTGTGCGTGTGAGAGCTTGTTGCTCTATTGTCATTGGAGGTTGTAGGCCCTTGCGACCTATAGATTTGAGGCAATTATGGTGGCCTGTTGCGGTATGATGTCGATGTGCTCGAGTTGAGGACTCAAAACCGAAATTCAATTGAGGTTATAACTGTTTGAATTAAAGCTGCCATGGCCTAAAGTACGCCCTCCGTATATGCCGGAGACATCTGTTGTCATGGATTATATGTGATGACAGTGCATTACTACGGATCTCTGGAGTTCTTGGAAGTTGCAAGTGCTCTAGATTCCGAGATTCTGTCTATATATAGGGGCCTTGATCCTGCTCTCGAAGAGGATTATCATCAAGCAATTCAATCAATTCTATTCTGCGCATCAATCACTACTATTCCTGTGATTTCATTATTTCCAAAGATACGCAATACAAAATAGCATACTCTAATGGTGTATATTGGCTGAATTCACCTCCAATTCCCCTAAGAGATCTCTTACCACCCTCTAGGCACGTCCTTTTCTTTAGTGCTGGGAAGTGGGGAATAAGATGGCGTATATTTACCAAAAAAAGGTACTCTTCCTAAAATATCCAAGCTCTTTCCCACTAAGGATTAGATGTGGTGCATTCTAGGAGCTCGAAAACTTCTAATGCTGTTTCCAAAGGTGTACTGTACTTGGCCTAAGGAGAGGATAGTTAGGATGACTAAATTCGCCCATAAACTCCTCCTAGAAGTAATTTTAGAACCAGCTTTAGATGCGCTTATAACTCTTTTAACCTTGTGAATAGGCCAAGTGGATATTTACTCATACTGTAGACTGGGTCCATAGACTGCTTTGCCACATCCTTTTATTCGGGATCGCCTTGGTTTATGCATTCCTTGTCGATCCAAATACTAGAGACACCATGATGCCTGGCATAGGCTGTGACTCTATCCAAAACAACATTCACCGCCTTGCGCACGCCGCCGTTTGCGCCCTGAGCTTACCAAATGCAAGCATTGTAGATTCCTAGCCCATTCAATTGACTTTTCCACTCCAGTCTTGTGATTTTGGATCTCAAGCAGCTGCGGTACCAGAAGTCCCTGATGTGGACTCCTGATCTCCCCCAAGGAGCATCCGGTATCTGTCTGCATTTCATCATAGTACAACTTAGCTCATCGATGAATTGGGTATCATTGGATAAATGATTGAATTAAATGCTAGCAACTACCAATAGATAGCTACACTGCGTTGACTCTCTACTATACGTGTGTGTCTACTTAAAAGCTGCATGACGAAGCATATCGATTCACCGGCACGGAACAACATTCTTCCAGATCACATGATTTTGGACTTCCTAACCAGTGATTTTACCAGGCAATACCGACTTGAATTGTCCTGCTGGGCGGAGTCATAGTTTTATCTGTACTGGCCCTCGTCCTCGGAGTATCACTAGACCCAATGACCTTGTGGTTCTGGCCATCTGGCTGCCAGAGCCACCCTTTTCTCCTGCGCTGAGTATTCTAAGGGCTAAAGAGTCGGGAGCCGCTTATTCTAGGCAGCAACTTTAGCGTCACCGGACCTCGATCCCCAAACAAAGCCGCATATCAGACCTGCTACTACTATCTATCCTGACGCACATTGTTCTTCTTCCATTGTGCAGGACTGATTTCGTAAGTGTTAGCGGTTCTCGCTCTCGGTAATTGTCCTTGAAGGTTATTTACAATAGGCCATCGCCGATGGTCTAATAGCGCCTGCGCCATTATGCATCACCAGACCTGCGCGCTACATGACAATGAGGGATTGACAAGGTGCTCTGGAACTTTGAAAAAAGGTGGAAACTGTGTCAACAAGGCCATAGGTCCCCCGGTGCCCTGCATGATGCCCACATGCAAAATCCATCGAGACCAACTGAAGATATTGGGTTGGTGCCGAGCACCATTGCCTTGCGGCTTCGAGTGCGGTCGACTCTTCGAATGGAAGCCCCATGGATTCCAGCTTTGCTCCGTTCATTGTGAATATCCGATGGCCTGCTACTTCCTCAAGATTCCTACGGAAATGCGGCTCCGCGTCTATCGATTTCTACTCCCTGACAGGCCCATACCAGCTCTATATGGCAATTCCAGGAACCTTACAACAGATGGCGATAGAGTATATACAGCAATTCTCCGCGTCAATCGCCTCGATCCGCACACAGGAACATCCAGTCGCTGGGAGCCGAGGGTCTGAGGATGCGGTCGCGCCGGGCGAGCAGCGTTGCGAAGTTGCATCTGCATCTGCCGGGCGAACACAATGCGGCCAACGCGCTGGCGGCGATCGCTGTCGGCGTCGAGGCAGGCATCCCTTTGGCCGAGTGTCGTGCTGCGCTGGGAACATGCGACCGAGGACAAGCGCGGACAGGTGCTGACGATCCGCGGAGCCACGATCGTCAACGACGCCTACAATTCCAACGCGGAGGCCTAAAGATGATCGCACGCTGGCGGCGATGCCGGCCGAGCGGCGGATTCTGGTTGCCGGCGAGATGCTGGAGCTTGGCAAGGAGGCTGCGGCGCTGCATGCGGCGTGCGGGAAGGCTGCCGCCCAGGCCGGTATCAGATTGTGGTCGGGGTGCGCGGCAATGCGCAGCACATCGTGGAAGCGGCGCAACAGGGTGGGGCTGAGGCGCTGTTCCTGGAGACGTCGGAGGCTGCGGGCGAATGGTTGCGGGAACATCTCAAACCCGGCGATGCGGTTCTGCTGAAGGCATCGCGAGGAGTGCGGCTGGAGCGCGCGCTGGATGTGTTGCAGGGGCCAGAAAAAAACGCCGGGCCACAAGGTTTGGCAGGATAAGATAAGCGGGACAAAACCGGGAAAACGCACCAGATTTGCGGGAGGAAGTTTGCTTTACTGGCTGCTCTATCGGAAGCTTTACCTCTACTTCAGTCCGTTTCGGATCTTCCGGTATCTCACGTTCCGCACGGTTTTCGCGTCGCTGACGGCGCTGCTGATCACGCTGATCATCGGGCCGTATGTGATCGAAAAGCTGCGCGAGTTTCAGATCGGGCAGTACATCCGCGAGGAAGGTCCGAAGGCGCATCAAAAGAAAGCCGGCACACCGACCATGGGCGGAGTGCTGATCTGTATCGCCATCCTGCTGCCGACTTTGCTGTGGGCGGACCTCTCGAATCCTTTCGTGTGGGTGGTGATGTTCTCAACGGCGGCCTTTGGGGCCATCGGGTTCGCGGATGACTATATTAAGGTGATCCACCGGCGGAACCTGGGCCTGACGGCGCGGTCCAAGATGATGTACCAGCTTCTGGTGGCCGCGGCGGTGGCCATCGTGCTGGTCTTTATGGACCTGGAGGGAGGCTACGACACACGGCTGGTGGTTCCTTTCATCAAGTTCTTCCGTCCGCATCTCTCCATTCCGGCGTTGCTGCATATTCCACACCTCGGCGCTCTGGCGTTCCTGCCCTTTATCGTGTTCGTGATGATCGTCATCGTGGGGTCCAGCAACGCCGTAAACCTGACCGACGGCCTGGACGGTCTGGCCATCGGCTGCACCATCATCGCGGCCGGTGCTCTGACCGTGCTCACCTACGTGAGCGGCCACGTCATCTTCGCCGATTATCTGGAACTGCAGCGCATGCCCATGGTGAGCGAGGTGACCGTCTTTTGCGGGGCCATGACCGGGGCAAGTATCGGCTTCCTCTGGTACAACGCGCACCCCGCGGAAATTTTCATGGGCGATGTCGGCTCGCTGGCGCTGGGCGGAGCGATTGCCACGGTGGCGGTGGTGATCAAACAGGAGCTGCTGCTGCCGTTTATCGGGGGCGTGTTCGTCATCGAGGCGCTTTCGGTGATTCTGCAGGTGGGCAGCTACAAACTGCGGGGAGGGAAGCGCATTTTCCGGATGGCGCCCCTGCACCATCACTTCGAACTGATGGGATGGTCGGAGTCGAAAGTGATCGCGCGCTTCTGGATTCTTGCGCTGGTGTTTGCACTCTTTGCACTCACCACCCTGAAGCTGCGATAAAGAGTAGAGCCGGCGTGACACAATGAAGCCGGCGCTCGCGAGTTGCGGATGGAAATCAAAGGAAAAAAAGTATTGGTCGTCGGCCTGGGCAAGTCGGGGCTGGCTGCGGCGCTCTTTTTGCGCCGCCAGGGCGCGCAGGTCACGGTTTCAGATGTGCGCAGCGCCGAAGAGCTGACCAGGGAAATTCCGGCCCTCATTGAGGAAGGCATCGCGGTCGAGGCGGGCGGGCACGGGCTGCTGACGTTCCGGCGGCAGGATCTGATCGTCGTTAGCCCTGGGGTCCCGATCGATACGCCGGAACTGACCCAGGTGAGGAAATTCGGGCTGCCAATCATTGGGGAAGTCGAACTCGCCGCGCATTATCTTCGCGGCAAAGTGCTGGCCATTACCGGATCCAACGGCAAAACCACGACGACGACGCTGTGCGGTGAAATTCTCGAGACCGGGGGATTGCCGGTTCAGGTGGGCGGGAACATCGGCGTTCCGGTGATCGCGCTGGTGGAGTCGTCACGGGACGACGGATGGTCGGTGCTGGAGATTTCGAGCTTCCAGTTGGAAACGACTTACGAGTTTCATCCGCAGATTGCTGTGATTCTGAACATCACTCCGGATCATCTCGATCGGCATGGGACCTTTGAGAACTACGTTGCAGCGAAGGAGAAGATCTTCGAGCGCCAGACGGCAGGGGACGCGCTCGTATTGAATGCCGATGACGACGTTGCCTCACGCGCGGCGGCGCGAGCGAAGTCGCAGGTGTTCTGGTTCAGTCAGAAGCGGATCGTGCGGCAGGGGGCGTTCGTCCACGAAGGCGTCATCATGTATCGCGCTTCGGAGCAGGCGCCACCGGAGCCGGTGCTGAAGGTGAGCGAGATTCCGCTGAAGGGTGCGCACAACGTCGAGAACGTACTCGCGGCGGTGTGCGCAGCGCGGTTAGCAGGCGTGGAGGCAGCGGCAATTCGCAAGGCGGTAACCGGGTTTCATGCGGTCGAGCATCGCCTGGAGTTTGTGGCGAAAATCAACGGCGTCGACTACTACAACGACTCGAAGGCGACGAACGTCGATGCTTCGATGAAGGCGATTGCCGCATTTCCGGGCGGGATTCATTTGATCCTCGGCGGAAAAGATAAGAACTCCGACTATCGGCAGATGCGCGCGCTGCTGCAGGAACGGGTGAAGGCCGTTTACACCATCGGTGCGGCGGCGGAGAAGATTCACACGCACATTGAGGGCGCGGTGCCCGTCATCAGCGCGGGTACGCTCGACGCTGCGATCGCGAGGGCCGGGGCCGCGGCCCAGCCGGGCGAGATTGTGTTGCTGGCGCCGGCGTGTTCCAGCTTCGATCAGTTCGAGAACTACGAGCATCGGGGAAGAGTGTTCAAAGAGACGGTTCTGGCGCGGAGGGGTCTGGCCGCGCTCACAGCAACGTAGGGGCAAACTATGGCGAAACGAGTCGGCGTCGACAAGTGGCTGTACTTCGCAGCGATTGTCCTGGTCGTGGTCGGCCTGGCGATGGTCTTCAGCGCCTCCGCGGTGATGGCCGGGGAGCGCTTTGGATCGCCGTATTATTTCGTGGCTCGCCAGTCGTTGTGGGCGGTTTTCGGACTGCTGGCCATGACGCTGCTCATGCACGTTCCCTACAGCAAGTACAACAAGCCGACGGTCGTGTTCCCGATCGTGGGAGTCACCATCATCCTGCTGCTCGCTTCATTCTTCATGCACGACTCCCACAACACGCATCGCTGGATTCGCTTCGGTGTTCTTTCCTTCCAGCCTTCGGAGATTGCGAAGCCGGCACTGGTGTTGTTTCTGGCGTGGTTCCTGCAGAACCGCATGCATCTGATGGAAGACTGGCGCGGCACGCTGCTTCCGGCGGCCCTGCCCAGCCTGATCTTTATCGCGCTCATCCTGAAAGAGCCGGACCTGGGAACGGCGCTGGTGTGCGCAGGCGTAACCGCGCTGATGCTGTGGCTGGCCGGGATGCACCCGAAGTACCTGGGCTATGCTGCCGGCGTGGCCGCGCCGGTGCTCTACTTCATGCTGTTCGCGGTCAAGTGGCGGCGCGATCGCATGCTGGCGTTCGTGAACCCCGAGTCCGATCCGCTGGGCAAGGGCTTTCACATCATCCAGTCGCTTATCGCTGTGGGCTCCGGCGGATTTCGCGGTCTGGGCTATATGGATGGGCGGCAAAAGCTGTTCTACCTGCCGGAGCCGCACACGGATTATATTTTCGCGAACGTTGCCGAGGAGCTGGGGCTGATCGGCGCGCTCATCGTGGTGGGGCTGTTTGTCTTCATCGGATGGCGGGGGATGCGCGCGGCGATCCTGTCCAGAGACCCGTTTGCCCGCTTCGTGGCTTTTGGCATCACGGCTACGATCCTGATCCAGGCCTTCTTCAACATCAGCGTGGTGCTGGCGCTGGTGCCCACCAAAGGCATCACGCTGCCGTTCGTATCCTACGGTGGAACGTCGCTGTTCATCATGCTGGTGCTGGTCGGTGTGCTGCTGAACGTTACCCGGGAAGTGGATTAGCAGAGGCAGCGTCCCGCGAAGCTACCAGACGCGACGGACGCCGTATGCATCGAATGCTTTTTCGTTGCTGACCAGTGTCAGGTTTTCTGCCTGAGCCTGAGCGATAAGCATGCGATCAAATGGGTCTTTGGTGTTCCGGGCAATTGCCCGGCGCGCAGAGCGTGTTCCAGAGTAACGGCCAGCGGCTGAAATCCAAGCATTTCAATGCGTTTCGGCATTTCGGCCGAGAATGCTGCCGCCCCGGGAAGCTTGCCGATGCGGACCTTCGTTGCGATTTCCCAGGCAGAGGCGGCGCTGACCAGGACCTCAGTCGAGAATGACTCGAGCAGCGCTCGCGCCTTTGCGGAAAGCCGTTCCGGCTCGGCGTCGGCCCACAGCAAGGCGTGTGTATCGAACAGGACGCGCACTCATTGCTCCCATGCATCGAGTTCTTCCGGCGGCAACGGCTCGAAAAACTCACGACCGACCGTGAATTCGCCGCGATGCAGCCCGAGCTTTCTCTTGTTTCCGGGCTTTTTAATCGGTGTCAGGCGCACGACGGGCTGCTTCCCGCGAGCAATCACGATTTCCTCTCCCCGTTCAGCTCGCTCGATCAGGCGGGACAGATTCGTCTTGGCCTCGTGAATGGTGCTGATCGCCATCGATTCTCCCCTGGCTAAGTCTATCTTAGCCAGGAATGTCTGAGTTGTCGAACATCGGCCATTAGGAGGAGGCGGCATAGAATGACGTAGCGATGGCATCCATTCCACGCATCCTGATCGCTGGCGGCGGTACGGGCGGGCACATTATCCCGGCGCTCGCGATTGCCGATGAGCTGAAGGTCCGGCATGGGGCTGAGCTTCTCTTCGTGGGCACGGCGCGCGGGCTGGAGTCGCGGCTGGTGCCGCAGGCGGGCTACCGGCTGGAGCTGATCCGCGTGGGCCAGTTGAATCGCGTCTCTCTCGCGACGCGGCTGCGGACGCTGGTGGATCTTCCTTTGGGATTCTGGCAGTGCGTCCGCCTTCTGCGGCAATTCAGGCCGGATGCGGTGATTGGGGTCGGAGGCTACGCATCGGGCCCAGTCATGGGAGCGGCGATCCTGGTCCGGATCCCGACGCTGGCCTTTGAGCCCAATGCGGTGCCGGGCCTGGCCAATCGGCTGATCGGGAGCCGGGTTAAAGCTGCAGCAGTGAACTTTGAGCCTGCGGCGCGGTATTTTCGCAACGCGCATGTGACGGGGATTCCGGTGCGGGCGGACTTCTTTCGTCTTGCACCACGGCCGGCAGGGGCCGCGCCGCACCTGCTGGTCTTCGGCGGGAGCCAGGGAGCACGCACCCTCAACGCGATGATGCCGAAGATCGCCGGTGCTCTCCTGAACAAGGTTTCAGGGCTGACCATTCTTCACCAGGCGGGAGCGCGGCACGCCGAAACGACGCTGGCAGCATACCAGCAGAGCGGAGCCCCGCCGGATCGCTGGAAGGTTGCGGCCTTCCTCGACGACATGCAGCGCCGTTTTGAAGCCGCCGACCTGGTTCTCGCCCGCAGCGGGGCCTCGACGGTGGCTGAACTGGCTGCGGCTGGAAAGCCCGCAGTGCTGATCCCGCTGCCGACCGCGGCCGACGATCATCAGAGAAAGAACGCCGAGGTGATGGCGGAGGCGGGGGCGGCGCGCGTGCTGCTTGAGCCCGATCTGACAGCGGCGCAGCTGGAAGGTACGCTCAGCGATCTGCTGGCCGCGCCGGATGAACTGCGCCGGATGGCGGAGAACGCGCGAACGCTGGCGCATCCGGACGCGGCGGAGCGGATTGCTGCAATGGCGATCGCACTGGCGCGAGGGGATTATCGCAAGTAGCCGGCCCAGGCCGGGCGGCGAGATGTGCTCAAACACCAAGGCCCGCTCCGAAGAGCAGGCCTTTGAGTGTTGGGCAGCGAAGGAATTACCGGTGACCGCCACCGCCGTGGGAGCCGCCGCCCCCGCCGCCATGAAATCCACCACCACCGTGGAAGCCGCCACCACCGCCACCATGGAAGCCGCCACCCATGCCGCCGTGGAATCCGCCGGCTGCTCCGCCGTGGAAGCCACCCGCCGCGCCGCCACGGAATCCGCCAGCGTAGCCACGGGAGCCGCCCGCGTAGCCATGGTAAGCACCGGCACCCGCTCCACCGCGGAACCCATTCGTATAGGGGCCGTGATAGGCGCCGCCGTAACCGCGGCCCGCATATCCGCCACGGTAGCCACCCGCGTATCCGTGGTATGCCGCCGGCATAGCCGTGATATCCGTAGCCGCCGCGGTAGCCATACCCGCCGCGTCCCCAGCCGCCGTAGTAGCCTGCGTGGCCGTAGCCGTAGCCCCAGGGACGACCGTACCAGCCGCGGTACCACGGGCCGGCGCCGATGAAGACACCTCCCGCGAACCAGTCCGGTCCCCAGTAGCCGTAAGGCGCGCATTCATAGGGGTAATAGGCGTAGTAGCCCCAGTCGCAGACGGGCGGGCCACCGGCGTCGTAGTAGCCCGGATAACCTACGTCGGGGCCGATGCCGATTCCAACGGCAACCTGGGCCTGAGCTGGCTTCGCCATTGCGAGGGGCAAGGCCAGCAATCCAAGGAACAAAGCGTAGCGCAGACCGCGCATGATCAACCTCCTGTCAGACCGCTCTGGGTGTTTTCCTGTCGATCTGACGCCGCCCTCCAGGCTCTCGCGGGACTGGCAGGCTGGCTACCTCTACTAACGTTAGACGCCGCGAAATGTTGCGGGGTCTCGCGCTCTTCACCGGGAGAGTAAACCCTTTAGAAGACGGCGGAAGGAGTTGCCCGCAGTGCCTAATACCAGCGTCGGGGCGGCGGCGGGTAATACCAGTAAGGATGGTAGCAATACCGGGGAGTGGAGCAGATAGCCAGCAGCAGAGCGATGATCCAGCCGATGCCGGTCCAGCCCAGGAAGAGGTTGAGGAGGAAGATGCCTGTAACGTTGTGCGTCTGGCGCGCCGCTGCGACGAGGGAAGGGAGGAAGTAGATTGCGACACCGAGGAGTCCGGCCATGGGTGCCTCCGTAGCTTTCCGGGAGAGGATACGCAGGAGGGACCGCTGTAGTTCAGGTTTCAGCAGAACCCCCGGCGGGGGGGATGGATCCCCTGTCGCCGCGTATGTATTTGATTCCTCAGGAGGGAGAAATTTCGAGCGGCCGTTATGAATCTGATAACAAAATAGTTGCGGGTATCTATTTTGAATTGTTATTCGTAACTGCGTCAGGGGGGATGAAAACGGAACGCACCCGGAAGCGGGGAGCTTCGACGGGTGCGCATGGGCCGGTTTTTGGGGACGCGGCCCTCATTTTGCCGGCTCAGTGGCGGTCATGACCCCGGGAGTGGTCGTTGCGGTCGTTACGGTCGCTACGATAGCGGTCCCGATCCCGATCGGTGTAATACTGGCGGCCCACATCGACGCGCGCCCGGAAGTAGTTATCGCGATCGTATCCGCGATAGATCCAGCGGCCCGGCACAAAAACGGGGCCATCGTAGTAGCCCGCTGACCATTCGTAGCCGACGCCCGGGCAGGGCGGAATTGCCGAGACCACGGGAGCTCCGAAGCCGACATAGACTCGGGCTTGGGCCTGTGCTCCGGCCGCTGCGCCAAAACCAACGATGCCGGTGAGTGCAAGTGCGCGAAGAATGCTTTTCATCTGGAGACCTCCTCGGGTTCGCTTCGAACTGCTCTCGAAGTTGTGAACCTCTCATCCGGCCCTTCCGGCTCCGGATCGTCTCTGCAGGAAGTGAACGCACGCTGCGGCGAATTGTTGCGGGCACAGTCGGCGACGCCTGTCAAGATGACGCAAACGTCACTCTATAGGCGAGAAGGCATCGCAGTGGGACAATGGAAGCCTATGGAAATGCTCGGTATTTATCTGTCGATTCCTTTTTGCCGTTCCAAATGCACCTACTGCAATTTTTCTTCAGGAGTCTTTCCGGCCAGTTATCACGATCGCTACATTTCCTGCATCGAGAAGGACCTGACTCGCATCCGCGCGCATGCGAAACAGTGGGGCGCGCGGCTTCCCCAGGCGGTGGACAGCATTTATCTGGGTGGGGGAACGCCGTCGCTGTTGTCACCGGTCCTGTTGTGCCGGCTGTTCACGGCGCTGCGGCGTGAATTCGCCGTGCTGCCCACCGCGGAGATCACTTGCGAGTGCGCTCCTGGGCAGATTGAGCCGGCGGTGCTCGATGCGTTGGCGGAGTGCGGCGTGACGCGCGTGAGCTTCGGCGTGCAGTCTTTTGTCGACAGCGAGGCGAAGGCGATCGGCCGGCTGCACAATCGCACGACGGCTCTCGACGATATCCGCCGTGTGCAGGCCGCCGGCATTGCGGACGTGAGCGTGGATCTGATCGCTGGATTGCCGGGGCAGACGCCGAATTCCTGGTATGAATCGCTGCATGTGCTGGCCGATTCAGGCGTCGATCACGCGAGCATCTACATGCTGGAGGTTGACGACGAATCGAGACTGGGACGCGAGATGCTTCTGAACGGTGGACGCTACCGTGCGAAGGAGGTTCCGGTCGACGATCTGATCGCCGAGTTCTATACGGAAGCGATCGGCTCTCTGGCCGGCCACGGGCTGGCGCAGTACGAGATTTCGAACTTTGCCCGCAACGGCTGCGAGTCACGCCACAACCTGAAGTACTGGCGACGCCAGCCTTATCTTGGCTTCGGACTCGATGCCCACTCGATGCTGCGGACCAACGCGGGCGCCGCGTTGCGATTTGGAACGACGGATGATCTGGACAACTATCTGAAGGAATCGGGATGGGAAGCGCCGCGCCGCCTGGATCGTGAGGAAGAGATGGAAGAAGCGTGGTTCCTGGGGTTGCGTCTCAACGACGGCGTGAGCCTCGGAGCGCTGCGCCAGGACTTCTCTTCGTCCGCGGTGCGGGAATTTCTCGCGACGATTGGCGAACTGGAGGACGAAGGCCTGGTCAGCTTCCTGGATGGAGATCGCGTAGCGCTGACGGCACGCGGGCGGCTGTTGTCCAACGACGTGTTTGAGCGGTTCCTGGCGGAGCCCGCTGTGGCCTAGTGTGGTGTTTCTGAAATTTCCTGAACAATGCAACAAATCCGGGCGTGCCAAAGCGGGTGCCTCAGGGGCTAAAGCGCATCTGATTTTGCAGCTTTTGCGGCACGACTGTTCAAAGTCGTTCCCAGATATGAGACCTGGATAAGCCGGGACCTCACTTCGTGCGTCAGGCGATCGGGTTGGGGCACGGCTGGTTCCAAAATGGAACACGGCAGTACTTTGGGGTGGGGCCGCTGACGATTTGCGTTGATGTGGCGCCGGGGGTGGAGCAAGCTTCTTGCTGTGGGGTGAACCTGGCCTTCCCTGTATTTTTTTGGGGTGTGTTGTTTTTTCCGCAGGGCGGTGCATTTAGGCCTGCAGGGCCGCGTCGGGCGATCGGGTTGGGGCACGGCTGGTTCCAAAATGGAACACGGCAGTACTTTGGGGTGGGGCCGCTGACGATTTGCGTTGATGTTGGGCCGGGGGTGGAGCAGGCTTCTTGCTGTGGGGTGAACCTGGCCTGCCCTGTATTTTTTTGGGGTGTCGTGTTTTTTTCGCAGGGTGGTGCAATTTAGGCCTGCAGGGCCGCGTGCGGTCATCTCCCGAATCGCTTTTCTCCCAAAATGGAACACGGCGGTACTTTGGGGTGGGGCCGCTGACGATTTGCGTTGATGTGGGGCCGGGGGTGGAGCAGGCTTCTTGCTATGGGGTGAACCTGGCCTGCCCTGTATTTTGGGATTTGTTGTTTTTCCGCAGGGTGGTGCATTTAGGCCCTGCGGGGCCGGGTCGGTCATCTCCCGAATCGTCTTTCTCCCAAAATGGAACGCGGCTGTACTTTGGGGTGGGGCCGCTGACGATTCGCGTTGATGTTGGGCCGGGGGTGGAGCACGCTTCTTGCTGTGGGGTGAACCTGGCCTGCCCCGTATTTTTTTGGGGTGTGTGGTTTTTTCCGCAGGGTGGTGCATTTAGGCCTGCAGGGCCGCGGCGGTCAGCTCCCGAATCGCCCTTCTTCCAAAATGGAACACGGCAGTACTTTGGGGTGGGGCCGTGGACGATTTGCGTTGATGTTGGGCTGGAGGTGGAGCACGCTTCTTGCTATGGGGTGAACCTGGCCTGCCCTGTATTTTGGGGTTTGTCGTTTTTTTTTCGCAAGCTATGAAAGCCGCGCCCCTTTACAACTGCGCGTTTTTCCGCAAGCTGTGAAAGCCGTGCCCCTTCACAACTGCGCGTTTTTCCGCAAGCTGTGAAGTCGTGCCCTGTTACAACTGCGCGTTTTTCCGCAAGCTGTGAAGTCGTGCCCTGTTACAAAACCAAACAGCAATTCATGAACGATCTCCTGATACGCCTGGCAGGCTCGGTCGCCCAGGTGATACTTGAACCAGGTTGATGTCGAGGGGGGAGCCATGTCTTCTGATACGGCAGTTGTTGCTGGGCACGATACCGCTGCTTCTGTTCCCGTTGCGTCGATCGATCTGCGCAGCGATACCGTCACCAAACCGACTCCCGGGATGCGCGCCGCCATGGCGGCCGCTGAAGTGGGCGACGACGTTTACGGTGAAGATCCGACCGTCAACAGGCTGGAGGCGCGGGCGGCGGAGATCTTCGGGCGCGAGGCGGCGCTGTTCGTGCCCAGCGGCACGATGGGCAATCAGACAGCGATCCGGCTGAACACGCAGCACGGCCAGGAAGTGATCTGCGAGGCGCGCTCGCACATCGTGGAATGGGAGATCGCGATGGCATCGGCATTTTCCGGCTGCCAGTTGCGGACGATCCCTGGCGATCGCGGCATTCTCACCTGGAGCGCGATTGAGCCGCACATTACCGGCAAACACTATCACCGCGCGCCTACGGGGCTGATCGCGCTCGAGAATACGCACAACATGGCTGGCGGCACGGTGATGCCGCTTGCAGCGACGGAGGAGATTCTGCTGGCGCGAAGGAGCGCGGTCTGCCGGTTCATCTCGATGGGGCGCGCATTTTCAACGCTTCGCTGGCGCTTGGTGTTGGCGTGCGCGAACTCACTCGCGGCTTCTCCACCGTGATGTTTTGTCTGTCGAAGGGTCTGGGTGCGCCGGTGGGCTCCATGCTGGTGGGCACGTTCGATCAGATGGATCGCGCCCGGCTGATCCGCAAAGCGCTGGGCGGCGGCATGCGCCAGGCCGGCATTCTGGCGGCAGCCGGACTGATCGCGCTGGAGGAAGGGCCGAAGCAGCTGCAGGCAGACCATGCCAATGCTCGGTTGCTGGCAGAGAGCGTTGCGGAAACGCCCGCCGAAATCGATCTGAACACAGTGCAGACGAACATCGTCATCTTTCGCGTGCCGGACGGAAACGCCGATGCGCTCGCTGCCAGGCTCAAAAAGCGGGGAATCCTCGCCAGCTCAATCTACGGGAGCAGCATCCGCTTTGTGACGCACCGCGACGTGGATCGCGCCGCGTGCGAAGAGGCCGCCAGGGCGACCGCGGAACTGCTGAAACAGTGATGAATCTCGACCCATACCCTGAGCCGATTCAGGGGTTTGGAGCATCCAAAAGACTATAATTGGGGATTCATGCCGAAGTATTCCATCGTCGTTCCGTTTCATAACGAAGAAGAAAACGTTACTGCTCTCTACGACCGCCTCAAGGAAGTCATGGAGCACGTCGGCGAGTCGTTTGAGCTGGTGTTTGTCGATGACGGGTCCAACGATCGGACCTGCCGGCTGCTGGAAGAAATTGCCGCCGTCGACAGCCGTGTGCTGGTGGTGAAACTGCGCCGCAACTTCGGCCAGACGTCGGCCCTGGCGGCGGGCTTCGATCACGCCGAAGGCGAATTCATCCTGGCGATGGATGGCGATCTGCAGCACGACCCTGCCGAGATTCCGCTCTTCCTCGAGAAGCTTGAAGAAGGCTACGACGTTGTGAGCGGATGGCGCAAAGAGCGCATCGACAACTTCGTCATGCGGCGCATCCCCTCCCGCTGCGCGAACTGGCTGATGGCGAAGCTCTCGGGGGTGAGCATCCACGATTTTGGCACGACGTTCAAGGCGTACCGGCGTGAGGTGATTCACAATATTCCGCTCTACGGCGAGATGCACCGCTTCATTCCGGCGCTGGCCTCGTGGTACGGAGCGAGCATCTGCGAAGTGCCCATCACCAACGTCAGCCGCGCCGGCGGCAAGTCGCATTACGGGATCGGCCGCACGTTCAGGGTCTTCTTCGACCTGATGACGATCCGATTCCTTTTGAAATACATGACGCGCCCGCTGCATTTCTTTGGGCTGTTCGGCGCGCTGGGGATCCTGGGCGGGAGCGGTCTTTCGATGTTCCTGCTGGCGCTGAAGATCGTTACGCATCAGCACGTGATGGATGAGCACGGCCCGCTCTTCGTGATCGCCGGAGTGCTGATTCTTGCCGGAATCCAGCTGCTGGCGATCGGTCTGCTGGGCGAGCTGCAGGTGCGCCACTATCACTCCGCCACCCAGCGAGCGCCGTATACCGTCGATCGGCTGGTGCGGCTGCGCGCGTCGGAAGAGTCCAACATCCTGCCGGACAACTGAGGTCATCGCAGCGGTACCTTCCGCGGCAACCTAACGCGTTGCGTCTTCAATCCCATAAGCGGGATTTACCTTTTGTCTTCGTATAATTTCGCTAGCTGACACGCGCAAGAGGCTCATTGCTGTGCGCGCGGCTGCTGCCACGCAGGAGGAGCCTGATCGGAGCTATGCAGAAGCCCGCGGATGGACGGAAACGCGTCGTCATCGAGAGCGTCGAGCCGCAGATCGACGCGGGCCGCTATCCCATTAAGCGCATCATCGGCGACTCCGTGGAGGTGCAGGCGGACGTGTTTGCCGATGGGCACGATCACGTGGCAGCACGCCTGTTGTTTCGTTTCGATGAAATTTCCGAGTGGGCATCGGTCGCGATGCAGCCGCTGGGCAACGACCGCTGGCGGGCGGAGTTTCCGGTCTCACGCATCGGCGAATATCTCTACACCGTCGCGGGCTGGATCGACCACTTCGACACCTGGCGCAGCGACCTGGAAAAGCGTATCGCCGCCGGGCAGGACATCCGCGTCGACTTGCTGAACGGCGCGCTGCTGGTGGAGCAGGCTGCGGAGCGCTCAGGGCGCGACGATGCCGATGAGCTGCGCCGGTGGGCAACGCAGCTGCGAGGCAGCGATGTGGAAACGTCGCAGACATCCGCACTCGATCCCGCTCTGGCTGCCATGATGGCTTTGTACCGTGATCCGGCGATGGAGACGCGTTACGAGCGCGAGCTGCGCGTGACCGTGGATCGGGAGAAGGCGCGCTACTCCGCGTGGTATGAGATGTTTCCTCGCTCGACGGCAGCGGAACCGGGCCGGCACGGAACCTTCAAGGACTGCGAGGCTCGGCTCGACTACATCGCGCGCCTCGGATTCGACGTGTCTGTACCTGCCTCCGATTCATCCCATCGGGCAGAGCTTTCGCAAAGGCAAAAACAATTCGACGACGGCCGAACCCGGGGACTCAGGCAGCCCCTGGGCAATTGGAGCGAAAGAGGGCGGGCACACCGCGATTCATCCGCAACTCGGTACGCTGGCGGAATTTCGCCATCTTCTGCTCGCCGCTGCGGACAAGGGCATTGAGCTGGCGCTGGATATTGCTTTTCAGTGTTCTCCGGATCACCCCTGGGTCACCGCGCATCCGGCATGGTTCAGACATCGTGCCGACGGCACGATTCAGTACGCGGAGAATCCGCCCAAGAAGTACCAGGATATTTACCCGCTCGACTTCGAGAGCAGCGACTGGCAGGGCTTGTGGGACGCTCTCCGCGACGTTTTTCTGTTCTGGCTCGAGCAGGGCGTGCGTATTTTCCGCGTCGACAATCCACACACCAAGGCGTTTCCGTTCTGGGAGTGGTGTATCGCCGAGCTGAAACGCGATTATCCCGATGCGCTGTTTCTGGCGGAGGCCTTCACTCGGCCGCGCGTAATGCAACGGCTCGCCAAGGTTGGATTCTCGCAGTCGTACACGTACTTCACGTGGCGCAATACGAAGCAGGAGCTGACGGAGTACTTCACGGAGCTGACGCAGACCGGGGTGCGCGAATATATGCGCCCCAATTTGTGGCCGAATACGCCCGATATTCTCCACGAAACGTTGCAGATTGGCGGGCGCCCGGCGTTTTTGAGCCGCATCGTACTCGCCGCCACGCTGGGTCCCAACTACGGCATCTACGGTCCTGCTTACGAGCTTCTCGAAAACAAGCCGCTGCGGCCGGGCAGCGAGGAATATCTGAATTCAGAAAAATACGAGATTCGCGACTGGGATCTCGACGAGCCGCACAGCATTGCCGGGAACATCGCCAATATTAACCGCGCACGCCGCGAGAATCCTGCGCTGCACTCAAGCCACGCCCTGCACTTTCATCCCACCGACAATCCGTACCTGATCGCTTACAGCAAGTCGAGCGCAGACGGCGCCAACCTCGTCCTTACCGTGGTGAACCTCGACTTCTTTCACAGGCAATCGGGCTGGGTGGATCTGCACCTCGATCGGTTGCAGCTGCGGGCCGGCGAAAGTTTTCAGGTTCTGGATGAGCTGACCGGCGCCCGCTATCTGTGGCAGGGCGCGCAAAACTATATCGAACTCGATCCAGGGAAGATTCCTGCGCACATCTTTCGCGTTCTGCGCAAGGTGCGTTCCGAAAAGGACTTCGACTACTACCAGTGAGCACGCGGGATTTCATGCCGGATCCGAAGACGATCATTCGCAAACCCGGAAGCGTCGCCGATCCCTTGTGGTACAAGGACGCGGTCATCTACGAGGTCCACGTCAAAGCATTTTCCGACAGCAACAACGACGGCATCGGCGACTTTCCCGGCCTGACGCAGAAGCTGGACTATCTGCAGGATCTGGGCGTGACCTGCCTGTGGCTGCTGCCGTTTTTCCCGTCGCCTCTGCGCGACGACGGCTACGACATCTCCGACTACATGAGCGTCCACCCCAGCTATGGGACGCTCGAGGATTTCCAGAATTTCCTCCATGCGGCGCACGATCGCGGACTGCAGGTGATGATCGAGCTGGTCATCAACCACAGTTCCGATCAGCATCCCTGGTTTCAGCGTGCGCGCCACGCGCCGGCGGGCTCCAGCGAGCGCAATTTTTATGCCTGGAGCGACACCGATCAGAAGTACCTGGATGCCCGCATTATTTTTACCGATACCGAGAAGTCGAACTGGACCTGGGATCCGGTGGCCCAGGCCTACTACTGGCATCGCTTCTTCTCGCATCAGCCGGACCTGAATTACGACAACCCCGAAGTTCTGGAAGAAGTGCTCCGCGTAATGCGCTACTGGCTCGACATGGGCGTCGACGGGCTGCGCATCGATGCCATTCCTTATCTGGTGGAGCGGGACGGCACCAACTGCGAGAATCTCCCGGAGACGCACGCTGTGATCAAGGCCATTCGCGCCGCAATCGATGCCGGCTACGCGGGACGCCTGGTGCTGGCGGAGGCCAATCAGTGGCCAACGGACGTGCGGCCGTATTTCGGCGATGGCGACGAGTGCCACATGGCCTTCCATTTTCCGCTGATGCCGCGCATTTACATGGCGCTGCGTCAGGAAGACAGGTTGCCCATCACCGATATCATGGCGCAAACTCCGGCCATTCCCGACAATTGCCAGTGGGGACTCTTTCTGCGCAATCACGACGAGCTGACCCTGGAGATGGTCAGCGACGACGAGCGCGACTACATGTATCTGGCCTACAGCGCCGATCCGCGCATGCGGATCAACATCGGAATCCGGCGCCGTCTGGCTCCGCTGCTCGACAACAACCGGCGGCGGATCGAACTGCTCAACAGCATACTTTTCTCATTCCCTGGAACGCCGATTCTTTATTACGGCGACGAGATCGGGATGGGCGACAACATCTATCTGGGCGACCGCAACGGTGTGCGCACTCCGATGCAATGGTCCCCGGATCGCAATGCCGGATTTTCGCGGGCCAACCCCGCGAAACTCTACAGCCCGGTCATCATGGATCCGGTCTGGGGCTACGAAGCGATCAACGTCGAGGCGCAGCTGAACGATCCCTCGTCGCTGCTGAACTGGATGCGCAACATGATCGCGCTGCGCAAGCTGTTTCAGGTTTTCGGAAGAGGCTCGCTGCGTTTTCTGGATCCATCGAACCGCAAGATCCTGGCCTACATCCGTCAATACGACGGGGAAACGGTGCTGTGCGTGGCCAACCTGTCGCGCTTTGCGCAGCCGGTTCAACTCGATTTGTCCTCCATGGAGGGCATGACTCCGGTCGAGATGCTGGGTTACGTGGAGTTCCCAGCCATCACGAAAGCGCCGTATTCGCTCACGCTCGGTCCTTATGGCTTTCTGTGGCTCGAGATCCAGCCCTCCGCGGCATCGACGGAAACGGCCTCCACATCCGGCGATGAGCAGGCCTTCTATGTCGAACACGAACGCGACTGGCAGAGCATTCTTTCCGGCGACGGAGTGCGGCGGCTGGAGGCGATGCTCCCCGCCTGGCTGCAGAAGCAACGCTGGTTCGGAAGCAAATCGAAAACTACGGTGCGCGCCCGAATCGCCGATTCGATGCAGTTCGACGAGCGCCGTTCCGCGCTGATCTGGGTTTGCGTGGATTATCTAGATGGTGAATCGGATACCTGGCTGTTGTGCCTCGCGCTCAGCTTTGGAGACGAGGCCAGGGCGGTGCAGGAATCGATGCCACAGCAAGTCATCGCGACAGCAGGCTCGGCAAGCCGAAGCGGCATCGTGCATGAGGGTCTGGTGGGAAGCGCACCCGATGCTTTGCTGGAGATACTCGCTGCCGGTGCTGAGCTTCGTACCCGCGACGGCACACTCGTCGGTCTGCCTGGCTCCGTGCTCCCGAGCCTGCGCGGAACCGAACCGCTGCCGGTGCGCGTCAGCAGCGCCGAACAGAGCAACACCTCGGCAATCTTCGGCGACCGGCTGATCATGAAGTTGTTCCGTCGTCAGCAACCGGGCCGGAATCCCGACGTCGAAATCGGCCGCTATCTCACCGAAGATGCGAAATTCGCGAATATCCCGCCGTTTGGTGGATCCATTGAAGTGCGGCGTGCGGACCAGGAAGCATCGACCGTCGCGCTGCTGCAGGGCCTCGTCCAAAACGAAGGGGACGGCTGGCAGTGGACGCTGGACGAGCTGGATCGCTATTACGAAAGCACCGCGACGGTGAGGTCCCCGGCGGTTTCTGCCGGAGCATCAGAGTCCCGCGACCTGCTGAACGAAGCGCGGCAACACGCCGGCTTCTATCTGGATGCGGCGGCGGTTCTGGGCCGGCGCACCGCAGAGATGCACATGGCCCTGGCTTCAGGCCGTGACGCCGCATTCGCACCGCACACTCCGGAAACGGGCGAGCTGGAAGCTCTGCGCGATCAACTGGCCGGTCACGGCGCACACGCCTTCGATCTGCTCAAGACCAATCTTTCGCGGTTGCCGGAAGACATTGTCGAGCAGGCTGGCCTCGCGCTGAGCCGCCGCGGCGTCCTGCTGACAAAATTCCGTTCACTGCCGGGACTCAGGGTTGGACAGTGGACGCGCATCCACGGGGACTACCATCTGGGACAGGTGCTTCGTTCGAAGGGCGACTTCGTGATTCTGGATTTCGAGGGAGAACCCGCGCGTTCTCTTGCCGAGCGGCGTGGGAAGCACTCGCCCCTGAAAGATGTGGCCGGGATGTTGCGTTCCTTCAGTTATGCGGCTTTTTCCGCTCTGACGCGATACACGACGCGGCGCCCCGAAGACTTCGCACAGCTGGAATCGTGGGCGCGGCTTTGGGAGACGTCGGTTTCCGGCGAATTTCTCCGCGCCTGGCGCGAGACCGTGGGCGACTCTCCTGTTGTTCCCGCCGAGCAAAAGGACTTCGATGCGCTGCTGCAGACTTATATTCTCGATAAGGCGCTGTACGAGCTGGTGTACGAGCTGAATAACCGGCCGGCGTGGATACGCATTCCCCTCCACGGTATTTTGTCACTACCGTTGTGACATAAGGATCGTCGCTGAAATGGCAGCTGTTGAATTGACGGAGGAAACGAAGCACCAGGCGGACCGGATCGGTTCCGCCGACGTGGTGGTGGGCATTGCCGGCGCCGTTTCGCCGGAGGAACTGCGTCTTCGCGCGGAGCGAATCCTGCAGGAACTGGGCTCAGCTGTTTCTTCGCTGCGCTTCGTGTTTGCGTGGCCGGGTACAGCGCCTGAACATGCTGCCGGTTCGGCGGCAGAGAATCCGGCGCTCACGCTGCTGCAGTTTTCTCCTCCCCAGCAGGGCAATGCGGAGTTCTGGGCAGGGGTTTCGGCCAACCAGCGCGCGGTGCTGGGGCTGGCTGCGTCTCTGAACGCGCGGGCTTGCATCGTGCTGGGATCGGATCTGGCGGCGCTTGACGCGCGCGCCATCCAGCTGTTTGCGTACGCCGTGCTCGATCGCCAGTGTGGGCTCGTGATGCCCGTCTATCCGGTGACAAAATTCGACGGCCTCATCAACAGCGGCATCCTGTCGCCGTTGAGCCGCGCGCTTTATGGCAAGCGGGTTCGCTTCCCGCTCGTTTTTGACTTTGCCGTTTCCGGCGCATTGTGTGCATCTCTGGCGCGCATCAGTTCGGTCGCGGAGAGCTCCGGCAATGCGCTGCTTTGGCCGGTTACGGTTGCATCCACGCAGAATGCTCAGGTGCAGGTGGGTCAGGTTTCTGTCGACGTGCATCACAACGTCGCAACCGGCGGACTGGAAGTGAGCGCGGTGGTGGGCCAGCTGGCCGGATCCCTCTTTCAGGAGATGGACCTGTGCGCCTCGCACTGGCAGCGGATTCGCGGATCGCAGGCGACGCCGGTGTGGGGCAATGGCGGCGAAGGCCCGCCTGACGGCCAGCCGATCGATGCTCAACCCATGCTGGATACGTTTCAGCTCGGATCGAGAAACCTCGAAGAGGTATGGCGGCTGATTCTGCCGCCCAACAGCCTGCTGGACCTGCGTCGCCTGGCGCGCCTGGCGCCGGATCAGTTCCGCATTCCCGACGAGCTGTGGGCGAGCATTGTTTACGATTTCGCGCTGGCCTGGCGGCTGCGCACCATTAGCCGCGGACATTTGCTGGGTGCGCTCACCCCGCTCTATCTCGGCTGGGCCGCCTCCTGGGTCCGCGAGGTTTCCAGCCTCAGCAACGCAGCTGCGGAACAGCGGCTGGAACAGTTGGCCCGGGCCTGGGAGGAAAAGAAGCCGTATCTGCTCTCGCGGTGGAGATGGCCGGATCGCTTCCATCCATAGAGGCGGTCGAAAGGAGAATTGAGTATGTGGCAGCAGGTGGAACAGTCGCTTCACTCGTCGATGGGCCTGGTGATGAACAAGATCGCCACGCTGCTCCCTGGAATTCTTGCCTTCATCGTCGCCTTCCTGTTTTTTCTTTTTCTTGGATGGCTGGTCTCGTGGATCGCGACGCGTATTCTGTCCGGTCTTCGCTTCGACGAACGCATGGGCCGGGGCGGAAACGCCATGGCTGAATTCAGCCCGCGCGCCACGCCGTCGCTGCTGATCGGCCGCATCGTCTTCTGGTGCTTCGTTATTGCCGGCGTCATCGTGGGGGTTTCGGCGCTGGGCACTGAGGAGCACACGATCTCAGGATGGATGCTGGCGTACGTTCCTCGCGTGGTGGGCGCGGCGATCCTGCTGCTGGCCGGCAATGTGCTGGCGCGCTTCGTCTCGCGCAGCGTGCTCATCACCGGCGTCAATCTCAACCTCAGCTATGCGCGGCTTCTCAGCATGGGCGTGAGGTGGATGATCCTGGTGCTCACGGGCGCGATGGTGCTCGATCACCTGGCGCTGGGGGGAGAGATCGTCGAGCTGGGATTCGGCATTCTCTTTGGAGGCATCGTCTTTGCGCTGTCGCTGGCGGTTGGGCTGGGATCGCGCGATCTGGTCAGCCGCTCGCTCGAGCGCGAGGCTGCGCGTCCCGTCGAAGTCGCGCCGCCGGAAAAGATCCATCACTTTTAGGTTTGGTAGGCAGCTGCGAACCTTCAGTCTCGCAGCGTGAGCGTAATGCTCCGGGTATCTCCGCCCGTGGTGCGCATCTCGATTTCGCCCTGGCTGCGCTTCACCACGCTGGGAAACTTCTCGCCCCACTCCACCAGAACAATGCTGTCCGGACTGGCCAGCTCGTCCAGACCGAGGGAATCGAGTTGCCGCTCGTTCTGGATCCGATAGAGGTCAAGGTGGTAAAGGATCACCGGCTCTTTGTGTCCGCCGGTGGTGCGCGTGCCTTCGTACTCGTGGATCAGGGTAAACGTAGGGCTCGTTACTTCGTCCGGCTCGGCGGCGTCCAGCGCTTCGGCGATGCCTTTGACCAGGGTTGTCTTGCCGGCGCCCAGATCGCCGCGCAGGATGAGAAACTTCGGCGGCGCCAGCAACTCTGCAATGCGGTGGCCGACTTCGATCGTCTCCTTGCCGCTGTGGCTCGCGAACTGATGCACCTTCAGGTCCGCCGTCTGCGTCATCTCAACCTCGCCGCGGAGGAAGGAAGTCCCTCCAACCAAACATATCCCGCTTCGTCCCGCGAGCGAAAGAGAAAAGCGCGAAAAAGACGATCGATGGTGTCGGTCGCGAGCAGCGTGTGCTCATCCTGCTCGCGCAGGGCGAAGTCCGCGGCCAGTCCGTGAAGGTAGACGGCGGCCTCCACAGCCTCGGCAGGATGATCGGGATGCTGCGCCAACAGGGCCGCTACGATGCCGGTGAGGATATCCCCGCTGCCGCCCTTCGCCATGCCTGGATTGCCCGTCGTGTTGATGGCGATGCGGCCGTCGGGATGCGCGATGAGCGTGCGCCATCCTTTTAACACGACTGTCACATTGTGGCGGGTCGCGAATTCTCTGGCCAGCGGCTCACGGCTGGCCTGGACTTCCTTCGTGCTGATGCCGGCCAGACGCGCCATCTCGCCGGGATGCGGCGTAAGAACGACGGTGCGTTTGCTGCCGTCGAGTTTGTCGGGGTGTTTGGCGAGGATGTTCAGCGCGTCGGCATCGAGGACCAGCGGCAGCTTCGTTTTCTCGACGATCCCCAGCACGAACGCCTCCGGCTCGGCTCCCATCCCCGGACCCATCGCAATAACGGTGGCGCGTTCGGTGATCCGGCGAAGCTGATCCGGTTCCAGGTTCGAGGCGGTCAATCTCTCCGCTCGGTCCCTCGCGCAGGGGAAGGGTCATCAGCTCGGGCGTGATCGCCGCTACGGAGGCCAGAATCGACTCCGGCACCGCGGCCGTCACCAGTCCCGCGCCAGCACGCAGCGCTGCGAGCGATGCCATGGCCGGCGCACCCGATTTGCCCCGTCCGCCGGCGGCGATCAGCACATGGCCGTAGAGGCCCTTGTTGGAATCCGGCGTACGCGGACGCTCGACAATGCTCTTCGACGTCCCGGCCCAGGTAAGATTCGTTGCCGAGCGCACGGCCTCATCGGGTGACCCGATCGGCGCCACCACGATTGGTCCCGTGGAGCTTCCGGTGAGATTGCCGGAAACGTGCGCCAGTTTGGGCGCGGTGAACGTGACGACGGCATGGGCTGGAAACGCGCCGTCGGCTGTGAAGGATCGGGAATCGGCGTCCCATCCGGACGGCAAATCGACGGCGACCACCGGCGTATTCAGCGCGCGCACGCGGTCGCGCAACGCAGCCACCACTCCGCGCAGCGGTGGCTTGAAGCCGGTGCCGACCACGGCATCCAGAAACAGGTCCGCCGAAGCGAGCAGGTTCTGGACTTCAGGGGAATCGAGCGCGGCTTCATCGGGCGCCAGCACCGGGGCCAGCGTCATCTCCTCGAAGGCGGCTTTCGCGTCGCCCTTCAGATCGGCGGGATAACCCAGCAACAGAACGCGGACTTTGCGTCCGGCGCTGTCCAGTTCCCGCGCGGCGACAAAGCCATCGCCGCCGTTGTTGCCCTTGCCGCACAGAACCGCGATGTGGTGCGACGCAGAAAATTCGCGCTGGACAAAACGCGCAACCGCCGCTCCGGCCTGATGCATCAGGTCAAGCGATGCGACACCGTACCGCTCCGTCGTGGCGCGATCGACGCTGCGCATTTCGTCGGCGGTCAGAATTTTCATTGCCGCTCCAGCGCTACCCCATGTACATGCCGCCGTTGACGTCGAGCACGTGGCCGGTGATGTAGGCCGCGTCGTCGGAGGCGAGAAAACCAACGGCATGGGCGATGTCGTTGTCGGTGCCCGCGCGTCCCAGAGGAATATGCGCCAGCATCGACTCGCGTTGCTTTTCGTCCAGGGCCGCCGTCATAGCCGTTTCGATGTATCCGGGAGCAATGGCGTTGGCGGTGATGTTGCGCGAGGCCAGCTCGCGCGCCAGAGATTTCGTCAGCCCGATCAGCCCTGCCTTGCTCGCCGCGTAGTTCGCCTGTCCTGCCTGGCCTGTTTCTCCGACCACGCTCGAAATATTGATGATGCGTCCCCAGCGCGCCTTCAGCATGGAACTCACGACCGCCTGCGTCATCAAAAACGTGCCGGTGAGGTTCGTCTGCAGCACCTCATCCCAGTCCGCCCGCTTCATGCGAAGCACGAGGGTGTCGCGGGTGATACCCGCATTGTTCACGAGGATTTCGATCGCGCCGAAATGAGAGATGGCCGCTTTCGCGCAGGCCTTGATCGAATCCTCACTGGCGATGTCGAGAGCAAAAACTGCGGCAGCCCCACCCGCCGCGGCAATCGCGGCCGCGACCTCATTGAGTTTCGCTTCATTGCGCGCGGCGAGCGCGACCTTCGCGCCGGCCGCAGCCAGCGCCAGCGCGCATGCCCGTCCGATCCCCTGTGAGGCTCCCGTCACCAGAGCCGTCTTTCCCTGAAGGCTTGACATGGTTCTAGCCTACCGCAGCGATTTAAGGTCCGGCCGGAACCGGCGCCGCAGAACGCCTCGTGGCCGGCGATCCCAGGCTCTCCAGCGCCCAGATGTACACCACCAGCTCGCGGCTGTACTGCAGCAGAGGCTTGGTGTCGGGCAGCTGGATCCCGTGCGCGCGAGGCAGGTCGTTGACTTCGAACTCCGCTTCAGCCAGCTCCAGAGGCCAGGGCAGGTGATGGATGTTCACGCGAGAAAGCTCTCCGCGGCGCCCGGCGGTGAAAAGCGCATAGCGCTCGGTCAGGAAGCTTTCGATGCCGCCCTTCACACAGGGCTTGCCCAGGCTTCGATAGCGTGCGCGAAAATGCGCCGGCCGTTTGCTGAGCATCCGATCGCTGCTGTAGTGGATCATGCGCTGTGCGTCGGACTCGACCTTCATCCGAGCCCAGTAGTACGGCAGCCGGAAGAAGAGGCGCGCCGTAGAAACGGCAAAGGGATTGGCCGCGTCGAGGGAAAAGAAGTACACCCCGGGCTGATTCGTATGCCGCTCACGAACGTAGGTCCGCAGGTTCAGTTCCGGAAAGCGATTCGCGCCCGGAATTCGCGGAAAGCGCCGCATGCGAATCTGATCCATCCAGAAGGGAACTACCCCCACCCACGCCGAGCCGTCGAACGTATCCACGGTGAGCGATTCCGGCAGCAGGTTCGTCAGATCGCTGGCCGGCAGCGGCCAGTGCGCAAACAGCAGATCGTTCCAGCGCTGGGTCATCACCCACGGCGACTTGGGGAGGGGCCAGGGACGGTGCTCGGTCGTCGAGAGGATGTTGTTGTTCATGCACAAGGGCCATGCGCGGGAGACGTGGGTCTGTAGGCGGACGGCCAAAAACAATCCCATGGTACTCGTTCTTTCTTTGCAGGCACATAACGATTGACCGGTAGGCAGGGTGACTTTGCGGATGCGCCCGCGATTTCCGCACTCGCGAGGTTTAGCATTCCTGCATGGCTTCCATGACCGAGACTCCTGCAGCGACGACAGCGACGCCGGTAGCACCCGAAGGCCGCAACAACCAGACTGAAGTTTTCGCGGTGCACGGGGCCGATCCCGAGGTTCTGGCGTACGCCATGGCGAAATACTCGCGGTCGTCGCTCTCCATGAAGGAGTCGCTGCGCGAGATCAGCAGCCAGAAGGCGGAGCAATTCCTGAATACCTTCTATTTCCAGTACGGCCATCGCTCCATCGCCGACCTGGCGCACATCGCGTTCGCGGTGGAACGGCTCTCTCTGCTGGCGGCGATCGTGCTGGTCGATGAGCAGCGCTGGGACGGGCAGGAGCGGTCTACGCGCTACCAGAATTTCCGCAAGAGCGGCTGGTACATGCCGGACTTTGGCGCTGAAACCGCATCCGCGAACCTCTACCGCGAGACCATCGAGCAGCTCTTTGGCGGCTACCACAGCGTTTTTGAAGCCGTCTTCGCCTCGCTCCAGCAGCAGGTGCTGAAGCCGGCCGAGATGAAACAGGAGACCTACGATCGCACCCTGAAGGCCCGGGCTTTCGATGTCGCGCGCTACGTGTTGCCGCTGGCCACCAATACGTCGCTGGGCCAGATCGTGAATGCCCGCACTTTGGAAACGCAGGTTTCCCGGCTTCTCTCCCATCCGGCTGCTGAAGTGCGCCAGCTGGGCGTGCGGCTGCAGGCTGCTGCTTCCGGCGCGGCCTGGAATGTTCACGGCGACGATCTCGCGGCACTCCAGAAGGACATTGCCGCGCTTGATCCGGCGCTCGGCGAGCGCGCCGCCGCCCTGCTGACGCGCGAAGTGAAGACTGCGCCGACACTGGTGAAATACGCCGCTGTCAATGACTATCAGATCCAAACCCGCGCGGAATTACGCCAGGCCGCGACGGAGCTGCTGCATGGGGAGCCGATCGAGCCAGCACCGCTCGTGGACCTGATCGACGACGCGGATTCTCTCGAAGTTGACCTGGCTACGACGTTGCTCTACGGCCAGTGCCACTATCCTTACCGGCAGATTCGCCGCCATGTCGCTGCGCTCAGCGACGCCCGCCGCAATGAGATCGTCGATCTCGGCATCCGTCATCGCGGACCCCATGACGAGCTGCTGCGCGAGTTTGCAGCCGGCCAGGCGCTTCGTTTTGACATCCTCATGGACATTGGCGGTTTCCGCGACATGCATCGCCACCGCCGCTGTGTTCAGATCCTGCAGGGATTCACCTCCGCGCACGGCTACGCGATTCCCGAAGGGGTGCCGGAGGCCGGCGTGCAGACTCTCTACGAACAGACGATGCAGGCTGCGCATACGGCGTATGCCGCGCTGACCGCCGGATCGGCGCCAGAAGCGGCCGAGTCCGCGCAATACGTTCTGCCCCTCGGCACAAAGAATCGCGCGCTCTTCAAGATGGACTTCGCCGAGGCGCTCTACATCTCCGAACTGCGCTCCGCGCCTCAGGGACACTTCTCCTACCGCCGCGTCGCGTGGGAGATGTATCGAGCGGTCGAGCGCAAACACCCGGCGCTGGCGAAGTATTTCCGCGTCACCAATGCCGATGAGCCGGTGGATCTGCTGAAGCGCTGAGGACTGGCTGAGCATTTCGTATCGGTGAGGCTCTCCGCGGCGATACAATGCAGCTTCGCCCGGAGGACACGCGCTTGATCCGGAAGACCCTGCTTTTCCTCGCCTCGTTATCCGCAATCGCTTTGCCCATGACCACGCCCGCCGCCAACGCACAGACCGCAGCCTTCGGGCCGGAGAATCCGTTCTTCGCCCCCAGCCCATTGCCCTTCCACGCCCCGCCCTTCGATCGGATCAAGGACTCCGACTACCAGCCCGCCATCGAAGCCGGAATCGCCGAGGAGGAGCGGGAGATGGACGCCATCGCCAACAACCCGGCGGCGCCCACCTTCGAAAACACCCTGGTCGCCATGGAGAAAACCGGCCAGCTTCTGAATCGAGCCGAGGCCACCTTCGGCGGAGTCACGGGCGCCAACACCAATCCTTACCTGCAAAACGTGCAGCGCGAGCTGGCGCCAAAGCTGGCTGCCCATCAGGATGCGATTTATCTCAACCCGAAGCTCTTTGCGCGCGTGCGGGCGGTGTATGAGAAGCGAGCCGACCTCGATCCCGAGAGCGCCCGTCTGGCGAAGATCGTCTACGACGGCTTTGTCCATTCCGGCGCCGCGCTGAGTGCCGCCGACACCGACAAGGTGAAGAAGCTGAACGAGGAAGCGTCGAAGCTGGAGGATGAATTCAGCCGCGGCCTTCTGGAAGCGGGGAAGAAAGGCGCCTACACCACAACCGACAAATCGGCGCTGGCAGGCTTGTCCGAGGCGCAGATAGCCGCAGCGTCTCAGGCTGCGGAGGCCCGCAAGGTCGAGGGCTATTTAATCCCTCTGCAGAACACAACGCAGCAGCCGGATCTGGCCGAGCTGACGAATCGCGGCACACGTGAGGCGCTCTTCCAGAAGAGCTGGACGCGCGCCGAGCAGCCCGGCGACGACCTGCGCCCCGTTGTCGCGCGGCTGGCGCAGCTGCGCGCGGAAAAGGCGAAGCTGCTGGGATACGACACCTATGCCGCCTGGAAACTCGAAGACCAGATGGCAAAGACGCCCGACGCCGTTCTGCACTTCCTCAACGAACTGATCCCGGCCGCCACTGCGAAGGCTCGAGCTGAGGGCCAGGATATCCAGGCACTGATCGACGCGCAGCACGGCGGCTTCCAGCTGGAGCCCTGGGACTGGAACCTGTATGCCGGGCAGGTCCGCAAGGCGAAGTACGACCTCGACGAATCCCAGGTGAAGCCGTATTTCGAAATCAACAACGTCCTCGAGAACGGCGTCTTCTACGCGGCCCACCTGCTCTACGGCCTCACCTTCACCGAACGGAAGGATATCCCGGTGTGGCAGCCGGATGTGCGCGTGTTCGAGGTGCATGACGCCGACGGCAAACCGCTGGCCCTCTTCTACTGCGACTATTTCAAGCGCGACAACAAGAACGGCGGCGCGTGGATGTCCAGCTTTGTTGACCAAAGCCGTCTGCTGGGCAACCTGCCGGTGGTCTACAACGTCGCCAATCTGCCCAAGCCCGCGCCGGGACAGCCTGCACTGATCAGCTCCGACGACGTCCGCACCATGTTTCACGAATTCGGGCACGCGCTGCACGGCATGCTCAGCAATGTCGAGTATCCGACGCTCTCCGGCACCTCGGTTCCGCGCGACTTTGTGGAGTTTCCGTCACAGTTCAATGAACACTGGGCGACGTATCCGGCCGTCTTCCAGCATTACGCAAAGAACTACAAAACCGGTGAGCCGATGCCGGCCGAACTCGAGGCGAAGATGCTTAAGGCTCGCGACTTCAACCAGGGCTACTCGCTGACCGAGCTGCTGGCTGCATCCATGCTCGACATGCAGTGGCACACACTGCCTGCCGGTGCGCCGCTCCAGAACGTGGATGACTTCGAGAAGCAGGCGCTGGAGAAATCGCATGTGGCTCTGTCCACGGTTCCGCCACGGTATCGCTCCACCTATTTCCTGCATATCTGGGCGAACGATTACGCGGCGGGGTACTACGCCTATCAGTGGACGGAGATGCTCGACGACGACGCGTATGGGTGGTTCGAGGAACACGGCGGGCTGACGCGCGCCAACGGCGACCGCTTTCGGAAGATGGTGCTCTCACGCGGCAACACGGAAAACCTGGCCGAGATGTATGCGGCGTGGCGCGGACGAGCTCCGGAGATCGGCGCGATGCTGAAAGATCGCGGGCTCGATCAGAAATAGGCGGGGCGGGATTTCCTGCAAAACAAAAAGGGCTACCCTGCGGGCAGCCCTTCTCGCAGAAAACGATGCTCAGGCGTGAGCGTAGGAGGCGATGGCGCTGGCCTCGTCGTCCTTCACGTCGAAAACCGTGTAAAGCTTGGTGATCTGCAGCAGGTCATGAACCTTGCGGGTCAGATTCAGCAGCTTCAGCTCGCCTCCCTGATTGCGCACCGTTGTGTAGGCGCTAACCAGCTCGCCGATACCCGAGCTGTCGATGTAATTCACGTCGCCCAGGTTCAGCAGAATCTTCTTCTGGCCTTTGGCGAGCAAGTCACGGACCGAATCACGCAACTGCACACTGCCCTCGCCGAGGGTGATCCGACCGCCGAGATCCAGAATCGTTACGCCGTCCACCTGACGGGTGCTGATTTTCATGCTCACGAGAAATTCCTCCTTGGAAAACTTGGAAATGCGGGGAAGTCAGGCGCCGGTCGGAGCGGTTCCCAGATGCTTGATGAGTGTCAGCTCGGTTCCCGGGTGCAGTTGCTTGAAGTGTACCTCATCCATGAAGGACCGAATGAGGAAGATACCGCGCCCGGAGCCGCGCAGCAGGTTCTCCGGCGCGAGCGGGTCGGGCAGCGTCGACGGGTCGAGGCCCTTGCCCTCATCCGTGATGCGAATCACCAGCGAATTGCCGGTGTTTTCGAAAGACGCTGTCATGCGCTTTTCCGGGTCGTAGGCATTGCCGTGCAGAACCGCGTTGACGGCCGCTTCCCGCACCGCCATCGAGATGCGGAAAATTTCGTCCTCATCCACACCCGCTTTTCGAGCCATCTGCTCGGCGGTCTGCTCGACTTTATTCACGCTGTCCAGCGAGGAATCCAGAGTATAGGTCACGCGCTTTTCCGGCTGTCCTGTCAAATGCCTTCCTCGCACTGTCAATCGCGGGTCTTTTCGGGGACTTTTTCCCGTAGGCGAAGTTTGCTTGCTGGAGCGGAAGATGTCAAGCAGGGGAAGAAGAGAGGAAGCGTCTCAGTTTCGCAAAATCGTAGGGGTGGCGCAGCGAAAGAATAGCCCCGCATACTGAGGGGTATGGCGAAGTGCTCGCGGACCTGGGCTGAACTTGCGAACTGATCGTGGATGTCGCCATGGGCGAGGCTGAGGATGCCGTCAGCGCGCCGAACGCGGACCTGAAAGACAAAAGGCTGAACTGGGGCACTGAAGAGTATGTAGGGCTCCGCTGAAAAGTTATGCAGAACTTTAGAGCAACCGGCGAAGCCTTGAGAGAAGCTCCGCCCCAGCGTCTCTGGCGTGACGCTATCGCAGCGGCAGTTGATGACCTCGTTTTGCGCAATCGATTCGAGTCAGCACATATGGGCTGTCTTTGTAGGCGATCTTCTTAGTCTCGAAGTCGGCACTTGCGAGATCGGGAGTTGGTCCTTCGCCAGAAGCAGCGCCATATCCTGATCCGCTGTGAGTAAATCTTTACTTTATCTTGAGCGAGCTGCTGGCCAATTCTGCTGAAGTGGTGCTTGTGAGTAGGATGTGCTCAAGGTTTGATGACCTGTTGATCGTTGTTAGGGAGAAACCATGAGTGTTGCTTCACCTTTCGCAGCCATTTCCAGAGAGCGAAGGTAATGATGCGTGAATCTGCTCTTTTGATACGGAAGCGGTCTTGAATGCCTTGCGGAACTCTTCCTCGTCGAGTAGGGGATTGTATCGGCCACCCTCTCTCCGGATTCCTGCGGCGGTGGTGATGTCTGTGCCGAAAACTGAGTTTGTGATCCTGCTCAGCACTTCGTCGATGGAGCTCCTGCTGGTATTTGCGGTGATGATGAAGCGAATGCTTCCAGCTAGATAAACATGCGGAAGGCGTCGCCCGCTTCCTTCGGAGCAAGCTGAGCAGCAACAGCCAGCATCAGCGGGTCTTAGGCCCTTGATGTTTAGCAGGTTGAGGGTCTGGATCGCACGGCTGGATCGTATCGGGGTAGTTATTCCATCGTTCGTGTTCCGGAGGTTGAAAAAATGGCCACATAGATCGAGGCCATATTTTCAAGCTGCGTAAGGAACTGCGCGGCAGACTGCGGCTCTTTTGACGCGCTCCTGCACCTTCTCGTATACGTCGCTCTCCTTGAGATGGCCGCGAATGGCAATCATGGCCTGACGTAAAAAGGTGACGGTGATATCGTCTTCATCGAGGGATTCCAGAGAACTCTTCATCCGCGCCCACTTCTGTTGGACCTCCGCGAGACGATCATCGGCTTGGCCAAACAGATAGTTCTTCACGAGGTCAGCCTGGGATGTCTTTAGGCCACGGTCATTCAGGGTTTCAAACATTTTGTAGGCGTTGGCGACCGTAGGCACTTTCAGAAGGATCACTTGAGCACCGTGCTCCAGAAAGCGAATCCAGCGATTCAGGTGTTGTCGTGATCCCTCTTGTCGAATCCCGCCACAATTTTGTGTACCTGCTTTTTTGCTTGGGCGAACGCATCCCTGAGCAGCTTGTGCGACGTGGTGTTTCCAGGGGCTGGTTGCTTTTTTGCGTCGCCCCTCGCCTCAAGCATCTTGCAGAAGAATTCGTTGTCATCCAAGTTCAAGGTCAGTTTGGCAACGCGCTGACGTTTATCGCGGTCAATGTCAGTCAGGAACTCTTTTTCGATGCTTTCAGCGATTAGCTCCTCTGTGGGCTGAAGATAATTGCGAATTTCCGCCAGCAGAATTGCGGCAGTTGCTAACCTTTGCTGGCCATCAGCAACCTCCAAAACGTCGTGGCCGCGGGGTATCGTTACGATGGTGCCGAGGAAATAATCCTGTGCGCGCTCATTTGAGATGGCGTTCGCTAAATCCGTAAAGAGCGTCGTGACCTCTCTCTCAGTCCAGGAATACTCGCGCTGATTAGAGGGAACCTTCAAGCGATATCCCTTGAGAATTCCGCCCAACCCAATCTCGGCAAAATCGATGCGACCGCTAGGTTCTGGCACTTGTGGAACCTCCCATCGGGATTTCTGGTACAAATGGCACTCGCCGGCCAGCGCCTTCCAATTCGCGGATAGCCGTCAGCCGGAGCCGTTCGCGAACCCACGAAGAAAGGGAGATCCCTGCCAGCGCGGCAGCAAGTTCAAAGCCCTCTTTCTCAGCGCTGCTGATCCGAATCTGGAGAATGTCGTTCTTTGGCTTCATGAGTCTTAGTGTACTGCAAATCGCCGTACGTTGTCAACAATTCTCTTGACATGTACTGCACAATGCAGTACATTCGTCACATGAATAAGCTGCCTATTGCGAAACGGGCGCAGATCGTCCAGATGCTGGTAGAGGGTGCCAGCCTCCGCGCTGTGAGCCGGATGGCCGATGTTTCCATCAACACGGTGACGAAGCTGCTGGTAGACGTGGCCGCAGCCGCCTATGCCTTCAATGATGAAATGGTTCGCAACGTCCGCTGCAAGCGCATCCAGTGTGACGAGATTTGGTGTTTCGTCGGGGCGAAGGCAAAGAACGTTACCGTGGACCAAAAAGCGCTGGGATGGGGCGACGTTTGGACTGGACGACTATCGATGCCGACACGAAGCTCTGCGTCTCTTACCTTGTTGGCGGGCGCAGTGCGATTTGGGCGGGTGAGTTCATGGCCGATGTCGCCAGCCGGGTTCGCGGGCGCGTGCAGCTTACGACAGACGGTCACAAGGCGTATCTGGACGCGGTGGAGGATGCCTTTGGCATGGATGTGGACTTTGCCACGCTCCAGAAGATTTATGGCGCTCCGTCGGCGGACGAACAGCGGCGTTATTCTCCTGCAAAATGCATCGGCTGCGAGATGAAACAGGTTATTGGCAATCCCGATCCGAAGGGACTATTCCACGAGCTATGTAGAGCGCCAGAACCTCACCATGCGGATGAGCATGCGGCGGTTTACGCGGCTGACGAATGCCTCTCAAAAAAGATCGAGAATCATGCGGCGGCTGTGGCGCTGCATTTCATCCACTACAATTTCGCCAGAATTCACAAGACTCTGCGAATCACGCCCGCAATGGCGGCTGGTCTGTCCGATCACGTCTGGAGCTACGAGGAAATCGCGGCGCTTGCCGTATGATTACCGCATGAATATCGAAGTCATGGACAGCGCTGGGACGATCATTTCAGCCGGAGTCGTCCCAGACAGGGGATCATCGCTGTTCTCCCCACCTATTCCAGAAGCTCTGCAACGCGCCTTTAACCAGTACCTCGCTGAGAATCCCCACCTGCAATCGGGCTCTTGGAGTGGGGACGTGGACGGCAAAAGTTATACGATTCGTTTTTCAAACTGAGACACTACCAGAAGAGATGTTCTGGCGGGGCCACAGGCCGCCCGCGGCTCAGCCTTCCCGATGGGAGGATCGGCCAGCACGACCGAGGTTTCCACCTGGCGCTCCGGGATGCTCCAGTATTTCCTCAGCAATTGGTTCTTCACCTCGGGTGTGACGGGTTCGAACCCATGACGCCGATAGAAACGGATGGCCCACTCCGCGGCGCTCCAGGTCCCCACCAGCATCTGGCGCCTGCTGCTGCCGCGCAGGTGCCTGAGCAAGGCACTGCCGACACCCCGCCCCTGCTGGCCGGGCAGAACATACGCGTGCCGGATCAGATCGACATCCTGAACCGGCTGAATGCCCATCACGCCAGTCAGAGCGCCATCTGCTTCGTATCCCCAAAAGGCCACGCCGGCGGCGATCTCGCTCTCCAGTTCGTGCTGCGGCATGTAGGGTTCGTGCCAGCGGTCGGGCGGGATTACGTCACGATAAACTTCCGCGGCGGTATTGATGATCGTCAGAACGGCGTCATGTTCGTCGGCGCGGCAGGGGCGGATGGGGAGACGACGTTCCTGAAGCGGGAGATCCGCGGTGCTCGTCATGAATTCCTCAGAGGCAACGGGCCCGTTGTTGAGCCATGACCAATCATCTGTCGCGATGCTCTTCGCAGTTGTCATGTGGGAGACTCCTTGCCAGCCGCGCCGCCTGTTCCCGTTCCCGGCTCTTTACAGTTTCAGCGTACAGCGCCCTCCCCGGTAAGATGAAGAAGAGCAATCCATGCCCGGCTCCGAGCCCCAGTCCCGAAAGAGCGCACCAGGGCGCCAGCCCTCATCCGAAGCCACCGGCTAAGCCGAGCTCTGCTCAGCAGGACGAAGACGTCGTCGGCAAAGCGTACGACAGCCGGCTGATGCGGCGGCTGATCACGCTACCTCTATCCCTACAAATGGGCGTGCTTCACCTCGATCGTCGCGATCCTGCTCAAGGCCGGTGCCGATGTGCTGGGACCCTACCTCACCATGGTTGCCGTCGACCTCTACCTCAAGCCGGCGTCGGACAAAACTTCACAGCTGGCGGCCGCCGATGCCGCCACGGGCGCGGCGGCGCATCCGTTTCTGGCGCACTGGCTCCGTCCCTGGGCAGCCGGCGGGGCATGGACCGGGATTTCGGAAATCGCCGCGATCTGGCTGGCGGCCATGGTTCTAGTTATGGCCTCGAAGCACTGCAGACCTGGCTGATGCAGTGGACCGGCCAGAAGGTCATGTTCGATATGCGCAGCCAGATCTTCCGCCACATGCAGAGCATGCATATCGGCTTTTTCGATCGCAATCCGGTGGGCCGCCTCGTCACGCGCCTCACCACCGACGTGGACGCGATCAACGAAATGTTCACCTCCGGGGTCTTCGCGATCTTCGAAGACATCTTCGTGCTGGTGGCGATCGTCTTTGTCATGCTGCGCATGAAGTGGTGGCTGGCGCTGCTTGCGTTCTCCGTTCTTCCGCTGATCCTGCTGTCACCCGTATCTTCCGCAAATACGTGCGCGAGTCTACCGCCGCATTCGCGCGGCCATCGCCCGCATCAACGCCTACACCCAGGAATACATCTCCGGGATGACCCTGGTGCAGCTTTTCAACCGCCAGCAGCGCGCCTTCACCGACTTCTCGGCGATCAACCGCATTCACATGGAGGCGTACAAGGACAACATCCTGTGCTACGCGCTCTACTACCCGGCGGTGGAACTGCTGAGCTCGGTCGCCATCGCGCTCATCATCTGGGAAGGGGGCGGCGGCGTCCTGCGCGGTACGGTCCTGCTGGGAACGCTGGTGGGCTTCATGCAGTACGCGCAGCGCTTCTTCCGGCCCATTCAGGACCTCAGCGAGAAGTACAACATCCTGCAGGCAGCCATGGCGGCCAGCGAGCGGATCTTCAAGTTGCTCGATACGCCCCCGGAGATCGTGTCCCCGGGAATCCAAAAGCGGGCGATGGCTCGGGCAGATCGAGTTTCGCGAGTGTGGTTTACCTACCAGAGACTGGATTCTGCGACGAAGTCGAAAATCGCCACCGCGAACACCGCTGAGACTCCAGGCCATGAACGATGTCGACTGGGTGATGCGCGGCGTCTCCTTCGCGGTCGAACCCAACCAGACTGCCGCGATCGTCGGCCACACCGGGGCAGGGAAGACCACCATTACCAGCCTGATGATGCGCTTCTACGATGTGCAGCACGGCCAGGTGCTGATCGATGGCGTTGACGTCAGGGAGCAGGACCTGACCGCCCTGCGCCAGCGTTTCGGCGTCGTCCTCCAGGACCCGTTCCTGTTCAGCGGCACGGTGGCCGATAACATTCGCCTGGGTACCGAGGATCATCGACGACGAGGACATGCGCATGGCCGCCGAGCAGGTCAACGTCGCCGACTTTATTCTCTCGTTGCCCGCCGGCTACGAGGAGCCGCTGCGCGAGCGCGGTGCGGGGCTCTCCACCGGACAGAAGCAGCTCATCAATTTCGCACGGGCGCTGGCTCATCGGCCTGGCATTCTCATCCTGGACGAAGCTACCTCCAGCGTGGACACCGACACGGAGTTCCGGGTGCGGGAAGCCCTGGGCCGGATGGTCGAGGGACGGACCTCGGTTGTGATCGCGCATCGGCTTTCGACCGTGCAGCGCGCCGACATCATCCTCGTGATGCACCGCGGGCAGCTGCGCGAGATGGGCTCGCATCAGGAGTTGCTCGCCATGCACGGGATTTACTGGAAGCTTTATCAGCTTCAGTACAAGGACCAGGAACTGGCGGAGCCGGCGGCGGGATTGACGTCGACTCTGGCCGTGGGAACGGACTGAGCCGGATGCGATTCCGTTTACGCCCTCCAGGGCTCCTGCTCGAGACGATTTCCGAATGCGAAACGGATTCCGCGCCAATCGATGTGTGAGCATGATCACCGGAGCACGACGAACACCATCGACCCCGATCAGTTAGCTTTTGCGCCGCATCGTCCAGTTTTCGGAACTCAATCCCTGCGCGGCCTGGCTCCAATCACACGTTGGCTTCGTCACGCGATCTTCGCGGCTCGTATACGCTCCTGGAGACGCTGCCTCAGAAGCCCATGACCTCGACCTGCTGCACCCATGTGCCGCAATGGGCATGTCTCCGCGCGGCGCGCCCAACTCCACCCCATATCGCGAAGCTCGGCTTTGCTGAATGACGGACATGCAAACGTCTCGATTGCGACATGCCGTATTTTGCGCAGGAGGGCCGGACTGGATCGCTTCATCAGGTACGAACAGATGTCCGTGTCCAGCATGTAGAGAGGCATTTCAGGCTTCCCGCTCCTGAAGAGGCAGGTCATCCGCTCCGCTCATGAAGTCGCGCGATGCCACCGGACCCTCCTCGAAGTAGGCCGACCAGTCTGCCGGGCGGGGGGAAATCACGATATCGCCGCCCGATTTGCGGATAAATACCTCGCGCGCCTTCAGTTGAAACTCTTTCGGGAGCCGAACCGCCTGGCTCCTGTTATTCATAAAGATTTTGGCGATCCTTTGCACGGGCGGCCTCTTCTCCCTTGGCATATGCCTTAGTATAGCATGATGGCGCCGCACTACGGACACCCTAAAATCTTCCTTTCCGCCGGAGAAGCCAGCGGCGAGTACTACGGAACCCTCGTGATCGGCGCGATTCTGCAGTTGCTCCCGGAAGCGCAGTTCTTCGGGCTGGGCGGGCGGCGGATGGAGGCCCTGGGTTTCCGCCCCATCGTTCGCTCCGAGGATGTGGCCGTCATGGGCATCACGGAGGTCGTGCGCCACCTGCCGCGCATCTATCGCGAATACCGGCGGCTGCGGGCTTCGATTGCTGCGGAGAAGCCCGACATCGCCATCCTGATCGATTTTCCTGACGTCAATCTCTCGCTCGCCCGCCGCCTGAAGGGCCTGGGCGTGCCGGTGATTTACTTCGTCAGTCCCCAGCTGTGGGCCTGGAAGAAGTACCGCATCCGCAGCGTGCAGCGCAACGTGGACCGCATGCTGACCATCTTTCCCTTCGAAGAGCGCTTCTACCATGACCACGGCGTCGACGCTGAGTTCGTGGGGCACCCATTGGCGGAACGTGAGCTTCCGGCCGTCACCCGAGCCGAGTTCGCGCAGCAAGCCGGCCTCGATCCAGCCAAAGCGTGGGTCGGCCTTTTGCCGGGAAGCCGCGGGAAGGAGATCCGGCTCAATCTGCCGGAAATGGTGCGAGCCGCCGCCATGCTCGGCGGGGAGGCCGAGTTTCTGCTGCCTCTGGCGCCCACCCTGACCGGTGCTCAGCGCGATCACATCCGGGTGCTCCTGAACGAACTGCTGGCTTCGGAAGCCAATCCACCGACGATCGCTCTGGTCGAAGACGCTCGGGCCGTGCTGCACCTGGCGCGGGCCAGCATCGTCGCCAGTGGTACTGCAACGGTGGAGGCAGCGCTGATCGGCAACCCGTTTGTCGTGGTATACCGGATTTCACCGCTTAGCTACGCGGTGGCGAAGCGGGTCGTCGATGTACCCCACGTTGCTATGGTGAACCTGATCGCAGGCAAACGCATCGTACCCGAGTTGATTCAGGGTGACTTTAAGGCCACTGAGGTCGTCTCACACCTCAGATTGCTGATGGATGACGGGGAGCCGCGGGCCCGGATGCAGGCTAACCTGCGGCGCGTGGGCGAGATGTTGCGCGGCGAGCAGTGCGCCGCCGGCCGCGTCGCCCAGATCACATGCGAGATGCTGAAACCACGATCCACGCCGGAAGAAAGACTGAGCCAGGTTCAATGAAGGATTTCCCCTTGACCCATGCGCCGAAGCGCCACCGCTTTCCGCGCCTTGCCGCTGGCTGCTGGGCGATCGCAGCCGCATTTCTGCCGGCCCTCCCGTCCGCCGCACAGACCGTTGCCCCCAGACCCACGCTGGACATCACTGCGTACAACATCGACGTGGAGATTCAGCCATCGGACCACTCGCTGAACGCCACCACCCAGGTGACGTTCACGCCGCTCGCTGACCTGCCCACGGCAATCTTCGACCTGCACGGAGCCCTGCTGGTGGATAAAGTCACCGACTCCAGCGGCGCGACCCTGAACGGCCAGCGCGGACCCGGTGCGACGCTGGTTGTGACTCCCTCCACGCCGCTGGCGAAAGGGCAGTCGCTGACCTGGACCTTCCACTATTCCGGCAAGCTGGAAACCGATGCCGGTGGGCCGGTCGAGGGTCTCAAGCTGGCCTACGTGGGCGATCCCATCAGCTACCTGCTGTATGCGGGCCGCTGGTTCCCGATGACGGGCTATATGACGGACCGCTTCACGGCTGAGATTCACGTGAAGGCCCCTGCGGGGTATCGCGTCATCGGCAGTGGCAGCACCGGCAAGCCAAAGGAAGTGGGTGGGACCGAGGAGTGGGACTTCAAGTGGGACAAGCCCGGCTTCCCAGGCACCATCATCGCGGGCAAATTCGAGGCCCCGGTGTCCGGCGCCGCGCCCAACATTCACGTCTACACCACCGCGGCACATAAGGCCGCTGTCACCGACTATGCGGGCACCGCGCTGCGTGAGTTCGCCTATTTCACCAGTACCTTCGGCTTTCCTGAATCGAACCAGCTGAACGTGGTCGAGCTGCCTGACGACACCGTCCCAGTCGCCTGGGCGCCCGAGATCGCAGCGGTCGCCGGGTCGCACATTGGCGGCAAGAACGACTTTCGTCTGCTCGCCAACACGATTGCCCATCAGTGGTGGGGCAGCGAGTTGAGTCCGGCCACGCTCAGCGACGCCTGGATCGTCAACGGTATGGCCCGCTACAGCGAGCTGATGTACCTCGAAGACGACGCCGGTCACGGCGCGCTGCAATCCGCCTTACCGGATATCGCGGCCAGCGCGCTGGCGTACGACACTATCCCACTCGCCAGTGCAGGCACCCTGGCCGCTTACTCGCCGCAGTTCCAGTCCATGACCCTCGACAAAGGCGCCATGATCTTCCATATGCTGCGCTGGGAAGTGGGAGACGACAGCTTCGAGAAGATTCTGCGCGCCACGCTCACGCAATACAAAGACAAGGGCATCCGCACCAGCGAGTTCGAGCGCCTGGCCGAGGAGCAATCGCAGCAGCAGCTGACTCCGTTTTTCTCCGAATGGCTCGACGGCACCGGCGCCCCCGAATTCACCGACAAATACGCCGTCTACCGCCTTGGCAATAACAAGGGCTTCCGCACCATCGGCGAAGTCCAGGGGGACATGGACCTCTTCAATATGCCGGTTGACCTGCGCGTCGAGACCGAAGGCAAAACCGTGGACAAGCGCATCGACGTGGTGGGGACCGACTCGCAGTACGTCATCGACACCTTCGGCCGTCCGCGGCGCGTCACCATCGATCCTCAGGACTGGGTGCTCAAGAACACCCCGGACCTCGAAGTCCGGGTGGCCATTCTGCGCGGTCAGCAGCTGGCGGCCCAGGGCGACAGCGGCGGGGCGCTCGCCGAATACCAGAAGGCACTCAAAGCCAACCCGCAAAGCTCACTGGCCAGTTATCGCATCGGCGAATTGCTGTTCAGCATGCGGAACTACCAGGCCGCCGTCAACGCCTACCGCGACGCGCTGAACGGCGACGACGAACCCAAGTGGACCGAGGTCTGGAGCCACATCGCCGTCGGCAAGATTTTCGATCTTACCGGGCAGCGGGACCGCGCTATTCAGGAATACCGCCAGGCCATCCAGACCAACGACAATACCGCCGGGGCCTTGAACGAAGCACGCCACTGGATTCAGACGCCGTTCAAGAGGACGGATACGGACCAGTAACGCATTACACTGGGTTCAGTCCCATGCGATTCAAAGTCATTAGCGCATTGATCCAGAGGCTCAGACGACGGCACGCGATCATGCGTCTGCGCAGGTAGCGTCGCCCTTACCTGTCAACTGCAAATTTGACCGCGAAGAGGCCAACTCCCGGTAGTTTCCTTACAGCCCCTTGTAACTCCCACCGTCCACCAGAATCGTCTGCCCGGTGATGCTGGCCGCTGCCTCCGAAGCCAGCCACACGATGGTCTCCGCCACCTCCTCCGGTTTCGCCATCCGGCCGATCGGAATCTCGCGTTCCAGATCGCTCTTCACCTGATCAAACGAAACGTTGCGGGCCTTCGCTCGCGTCTCCAGCAGGCTCTTTGAGCGGTCGGTGGACGTGAAGCCGGGACCAACATTGTTGATCGTGATGCCGTCTTTGCCGAACTGCCCGGCCAACGAGCGCACCAGCCCCATCATGCCCGCGCGAATCGTGTTCGACAGCACCAGCTCCGGGACCGGCTGCTTCACCGTGTACGACGTCAGCGTCACAATGCGGCCCCAGTGCTGCTGCTGCATGTGCGGCAGCACGGCCTGCGCGAACACGATGGCGCTGCGCAGGTTCAGCTGCCAGGTTCGCTCCCAGTCCTCCAGAGTCGTATCGAGGAACGGCTTGGCCGGAGGCCCGCCCGCATTCGGAACGCAAACATCGATCCGCCCGAATTTCGCGTGCGTGGCCTGAACGAAGGCGTGCACAGCGGCCGGATCGCCAACATCGAACGCCTGCGTAAACGTCTCCACGCTAAAGCGGCTCCGTGCTTCGTCCGCGACCTGATCCAGTTCCGCCTGGCGGCGCGCGCACAGTGCCAGATGCGCGCCCTCGGCCGCAAACGCCAGGGCTGTTGCCTTGCCAATACCCGCGCTGGATCCCGCAACAATCGCGACCCTGCCTTTCAGTCCCGTGTCCATGCGCCCTATGATAGTCGAGTAAAAATCCAGAGGTTTGAATCTCACAACACGGAGAAACCGGCTTGCCCGACACCAGCGAACTGCAATACACCAGCTTCGACAGCATCCCGCTCGAGCGCCTGAACCCCCTCATCGATCGCCAGTTTGTTCACGGCGAGCGCACGATGCTGGCGCGCATTATTCTGCGCAAAGGCGCCATCGTTCCCCGCCACAGCCATGAGAACGAGCAGATCACCTACGTCGTGGAAGGCGCCCTGCGATTCACCATGGGTGACAATCGGGTCATCACGGTCGGCGCGGGTCAGGTGATGGTGATCCCCTCGAACATGCCCCACCAGGCCGAAGCCCTCGAGGACACAGTCGATCTCGACGTCTTCGCGCCGCCCCGCGCGGACTGGATCGCAGGCACAGACGCTTACCTGAGGAAGTAGCGGGCGGCGATCAGCAGTCCGGGTTCAAAGCAGGAGTTCTTCGGGCGGCATTGCCAGGCTGCAGCGGTTCCGCCCGTCCGCTTTGGCGGCGTACAGCGCCACATCCACTTCGCGCAGCACGTCCTCTCGCCGCGGATAGCCCCATTCGCGGGCCGGCAGCACGCCAATGCTGATGGTGAGGGGCAGCGGGCCGCAGGCCGTCGGCATCGGCGACTCCTCGATGCTCAGGCGCAGCTGATCGGCGCGCGCCAGCGCCTCCTGGGCTCCACAGCCGCCCAGAATGACCAGGAATTCCTCTCCCCCCAGCCGGCCAACCAGATCGTAGCCGCGCACGGCACGCAGAAATCTTCGCGCCGTCTCGCGCAGGACCTCATCGCCGATCGGATGCCCAAACCGGTCGTTGACGCTCTTGAAGTGGTCAAGGTCGGCCAGCAGCACAGCAGTCGCGGCGTGTTCGCGTGCCCCGCGCGCCAGCTCCCGTCCCAGCATATCGAGGATGGCTTCGCGATTGAGCAGAGAGGTCAGTGAGTCGTGGGTCGCTTTAAAATGCAGGTTCTCCCGCGCTCTCTTCAGCTCTGCCTCGGTCTCTTTCAGCGCTGTAATGTTGCGTCCGATCCCGATGATCCCGATCGTCTTGCCCTGGGCGTCGCGGAAGGGCACCTTGGTGGTCAGCAGCCAGCGAATTCGTCCGTCCGCCTCCCGGATATGTTCGTCCTGACTGACGAGCGGAATACCGGTCTGGATGACTTTCTGCTCGTCCTGATAAAAGCCTGCGGCGAGCTCGGTCGGGAAGTAGTCGAAGTCGGATTTTCCGCGAAGCTCTTTGCCCGAAGCGGCCCCCATCACATCCGCCGTGCCCTGATTTGCGAAAAGGAAACGGCTCTCGAGGTCCTTGGCGTAAATCAGGTCCGGCACGCTGGCCATCACCGCGCGCAGCAGTTCCAGCTCGCCGCCAAAGTTCTCGCCGAGCCCGTGCACGCGGCTTTTCGCAAATCGCCACGCCAGCACACAGGCGCCGGTCAGAACCACGACCAGGAAAAAGAGCAAAATCCAGCCCAGCAGGCTCTCGGGGTAGAACACGGCCACCGAGCTGGGCAGGCTGCCCGTGAAGCCCATGTGAAATGCGGAAGCGGGATCGATCGCAGGTTTCATCGCTGTCCGGGTCGCTGCGCGGCGGTTGTAGCCGACGCAGGACCTTTGGACGAATCCGGCATCTGGAGCTGAGTTTCTGAGGGTTTTGCTATCACCTTCAGAACGCCGAGACGCATTCTAAACCATCATCGGCGTGCCGCCAGAAAACACGAGGGCTTTTCGCCCCCGCTTACGCGAATTGCGACGATACCAAATTAGCCTGATCTTACCCGCTGATCCGCGCGCAGGCAGACATCGACGATAGTTTCCCGGAGCCGAGGGGAAGTGAATCCCATCGCCGGGAAACCAGCCAGCAATCACGAACCTGCGTGAAATCGGATGCTACTTCTTAGCGCTCTGCCCCGCCTTTTGTTTCGCCCAGCGGCGCTTTTGCGCAGCCGCGATGCGGGCCCGGGCATCGGCGCTTAGAACGCGCTTTTTGCGAGGCTTATTCCCGAAGGAAGAGGAGATGCGAGAGCCTCCCGTGCTAAGGAGCAGGGCACGAACTTTTTCGAGGCGGCTGATTTCTTCATCGACTGCGGCAACTAGTTCTTCGCGTGTCATTCTTTTTTTCTCTCGTGTGTAAAAGCCAAGTTATCCAGGGAACGGATGCAACACCGCCTACCATAACAAATTAAGAGATTTGTTACAAAAAAAATGCTCCACGCCGCTGACTCAGCGCCGGCACCCTACTCGGGTTGTACCGAAACGGTACATTCACTTACAATTTGCACTCTTTTCTCCCTCTCGTAAGCTCGTGTTCGCGATTCGCGCACACGATAGGGGCGTGCACACCTTCAAATTTCCTGTAGTCCAGCGCCGGCTTGGAACCGGTGTCGGCGCCACGGTCGAGATTCAGCCCGGGGGGCGGATTCACCGTACCGAAACATTTGTACCCCAAACGCCGCAAATTTCCCTGGAACTGGGAAAGTACGAAATTCGCCTCGCCGAAACCATGGCCGAACGCGAGGCCGCCTGCCGCCTGCGCTTCAATGTCTTCAATGTCGAGCTAGGCGAAGGACTCGAATCTTCCTACCAGACCGGGATGGATCAGGACCAGTTCGACTTATTCTGCGATCACCTGATCGTCGAGGATCGCTCCCGGGGCACAGTCGTAGGTACCTACAGAATGCAGTCCGGTAATGTCGCCGCTCGGAAATTCGGTTACTACAGTGAACAGGAATTCGACTTCTCACCCTATGAAGCCATTCGCGGCCAGGTCCTCGAACTAGGTCGAGCTTCGATTGATCGGGAGCATCGTACCAGTGAGGCTCTCACCTTGCTCTGGCGGGGGATTGTCCAGTATGCGCGCTTTTATTGCCTCCGCTACCTGATTGGTTGCTCCTCGCTGAACTCGCGCGACCCGGGGGAAGGCTGGTCGATGTATCGCCAGCTGGAGCCTTTTCTGGCGCCCGAAACCTTGCGCACAACGCCGACTCGCCCTTATGAGTTACCGCAAACGATGACCGGAGTTCCCGATGAGGTGAAGGTTCCCAAACTCCTGAAGACGTATATTGCAGTGGGAGCCAGAATCTGCGGCGCGCCGGCATGGGATCGCGAATTCGGAACGATCGACTTTCTCACCCTTCTGGATCTGGCGCAGCTTTCGCCGGCCGCCAGAAACCGCTTTATGCCGGATTCCGCATTCTCGCCAACACCCTCCGGGCCAGTCTGCGCTCACTGATCCTGCTGGCCTGCCTGATTGAAATTGCCGCGCGCTTCCTGGTCCTGCGCTTGCGGCACCGGTCGAACCTCGAGCTCCGGCAACGAGCGCAGTGGCTCCACGGCGCCTGCAGGCTCATCCTTCGGCGTCTGAGACTGGGGCTGGAATACCGCGGCCAGCGCCCTGCTCAGGGGCTCATCTGCTCCAACCACCTCAGCTATCTCGACATTCTGGTTTATGCGGCCACAACTCCGTGCGTCTTTGTGTCCAGACAGGACGTTCGCCGCTGGCCGATCTTCGGTTTTTTCGCGCGTGCCGGAGGAACCATTTTTCTGGATCGTCAAAGTCGTAGCAGCGCCGAGCAAGCCGCCGCGCAAATGGTCGCCGTCCTCAGGGCCGGTGTGCCGATCCTCCTGTTTCCCGAAGGCACCAGCACCGACGGCGCCGAGGTTCTGCGCTTTCATCCAACCCTGCTGGAGCCGGCCATTCAGCTCGGCCAGGAGATTTCAGCCGCTGCCATCGGCTATCGCGGGCGCGGCATCGAAGAACGCGACCTCTGCTGGTTCGGTGACGATCCCTTCTTGCCTCACCTGCTGCGGACCTTTGGCCGCAGTGCGATCTCCGCCGAAGTCGAGTTTTTCCCGGATCGCGAAACTTATTCGGATCGAAAATCCGCGGCGCTCGGACTCCGCGAACAGGTGAAAGCCATGCGAAAGAGGATGAAGAGGGAAGTGTTGCCTTAGCTGTTTGCTATTCCCTACTTCCTACTCCCTGTTTTCCCTCTCCGCCAGTTCTTCCAGCTGCTTCCGCCAGTCCAGAGACTCAATAAAAACTCGGGAGTCGCGCCAGTGCTCGCGCACCAGGACGCGCAGCTCAAGGTACACCCGTGTCCCCAGCAGGGCCTCAATCTCGCGGCGGGCACCCGCTCCAATTTCCTTCAATTTGCTGCCGCCCTTGCCGATCAGGATTGCCTTCTGCCCATCGCGCTCGCAGTAGATCGCCGCCATAATCCGTGTCACCGGCAGCTTGCTCCCCGGACGGGGTTTACGAGTCTCCGGCGGCGGTTCTTCAAACCGCTCCACGACCACAGCCGACGCGTAGGGCACCTCCTCGCCGGTCTCCGTCAGAATCCGTTCCCGGATCAGCTCCGCCGCCAGAAAACGCTCCGGCTGATCGGTGAACTGCTCCTTCGGAAACCAGCGCTCTCCCTCCGGCAGATATTCGGCGATCTTATGCAGCAGAATTTTCAGCCCGTCTCCCTTCTTCGCGGAGACCGGAATCACCTCGGCAAATTTGTGCAGCCCGCTGAGCCCCTCAATCAGCGGCAGCAGCGCCTCCTTCGGGACCAGATCGACCTTGGTGATCACCAGAAAGACCGGGCAATCCACGCCGCGGAGCATCTCAAACGCCAGTGCCTCTTCGCTGGCGCGATCGAGCTTCAGAATCCCGTCCTCGACCCGATGAGGCTGCTTGCGCACTGCGTCCACCACCAGCAGCACCACGTCGCGCGACATCAACGCTTCCTGGATCTCCTGCATCATGCTGCGATCCAGTTGTGACGCAGGCCGATGGATCCCCGGCGTATCGACGAATACAACCTGGGTTTTCGGATGTTTGCCCTTGCGCTCGGGCACCTCAACCATGCCGCGTATTCGGGTGCGCGTGGTCTGCGGCTTGGCCGTTACGATGGCGACCTTTTCCCCAATCAGCGCGTTCAACAGCGTCGACTTGCCCGCATTCGGCCGCCCGATGATGGAAACAAACCCCGACCGCATCTTCATGAACGCATCTTCCTGTCTGCTCGATTCAGCTTAACTGGCCGCCGCCAGCCTGGAAACCCGCAGCCGATTCACCTTGCGGTCGGTGGAGGCCAGAATTTCAAAGCGCAGCCCATAACCCTCCACCACCTCGCCTGACTGCGGAATTCGTCCTGCAGTCTCGCTCACCAGCCCGCCGACACTGGTGGCCTCCACGTCCTCCGGAAGCTCCACCCCACCCAGAATCTCCTCTACTCGCGCAATCTCCAGGTTTCCCGGCACTACCCATGTCCCGCCTGGCTCCCGCACCACCGACGCATTGTCCTCATCGTCGTGCTCGTCCCGAATCGCCCCCACCAGCTCTTCCAGCAGATCCTCGATCGTCACCAGCCCGGCCACTCCACCGTACTCGTCGATGACGATCCGCATGTGCTGCTTCTCGCGCTGCATTTCGCGCAGCAGCTCGTTCACCTTTTTCGTTTCCGGCACAAACGCCGCCGGACGCTGGATCGATGCCACCGTCTTCGATCGCGCTTCCGCATCGGAAATCTGCAGCAAATCGTGCGTGAAGGCGATGCCCGTGACGTTGTCCAGCGTCTCCCGGTAGCACCGGCACGCGCGAGAACGGCTGGGCACGGATCAGCTCCAGAAACTGCTCCAGCGTGATCGTGCCCGGAACCGCAAACATCGCTGGCCGCGGTGTCATCACTTCCCGCACCACCTTGTCGCCAAATTCCACCGCTGACCGCACCAGTTCCCGGTCGCTTTCCTCGAGGATGCCTTCTTCTTCTCCCGCCTCAATCAGCGCCTCAACCGCTTCCGCCGCCGTGGTATCTCCGTTCGCGTTGGGCGACTCTTCTGCCAGCGCCGCAATCGACAGCAGAAACTGCACAAACAGCGTGATGGGCAGCACCAGCCACAGCAGCAACAGCAGAAACCATCGCCACCGCGCGATCCACGCTCCCTGCGTGCGCGCAAAGAAGGCATAGGGCAGCAGCCGGTTGAACACGATAATCACCAGCACGATCCCCAGCACCACCTGCGCGATCTCCGGCACCGTGGCCCGGTCGCCCGCCCGCGCGCGCTCAAAGAGCAGCATCCCGAATACCAGCGTCAGAAACGCCAGCGAAAGATGCATCAGGATCGCCGCCGATAACGCGATCCGGTCCCGGTTCATTCCCAGCCGAGGCTCAACCCGCTGCTCCCAGATGTCGATGTTTTCCTGGAAGTCTCGGGAGAGGAATTTCCCCATCTCTGCGTAGAGCCGATCGACATACGACGAGAGCGTCAGCACCGTCAGCAGCAGAACGATGAGCAGACCAGCGGTGGTACTCATGGCCGCCTCCGCCGCCGCGCCGGCGCTGTTCCGGGTCCGGCAGCCTGACCAGCCCGCTCAATCAGCCCCGCGCGCAGACCCAATCGCCGCCGCAGAGCCGCCTCCCTGCGTGCCATCTGTCCCTGGTCGATCTCGTGATCGTAGCCGGCCAGGTGCAGCAGCCCGTGCAGCACCAGAATCTGCAGCTCCGTCGCCAGCGGATGCCCCAGCTCTTCGGCCTGTCGCGCCGCCGTCTCCGCAGAGATCGCCAGATCGCCGGCCATGCCTGGGTGGCCGTTCAACGGCTCAGCCGCGGGGAACGACAGCACATCGGTCGCCTTGTTCTTTCCTCGATAGATTCGGTTCAGCCTCCGGATCTCCTCGTCGCTCGTCACCAAAACCGATACATCCCCATTCAATTCCACGGCGCCCGCCGCTTCCTTCAGGAACGCGCTAAGGGCCCGCTGCCGCAGGCTACGGCCGTATTTGGCTTGTATCGTGGGCTCGATCAGAATCATGGTCCAGTGCGACCCTGCCCCTGGAGCGGCTGGCGCACAAAACAACGGAGGGAGGGCCGTTTCACCCTCCCTCCATGATGGTAACCCCTAATCCGTCCTGGTCGCCCCTGGCCCTACTGAGGCTGCGAAAACCGGACCTCGTCTTCGCCGTCGATCTGCAGAGGCAGTTCCCGCTGCCGTCCAAAGCCTTCGTAGGCGCGGATGATCCGCTGCACCAGGTGGTGGCGCACGACATCCCCGTCCTCGAAGCGAATGAACCGGATCCCGTCCACTCCATCGAGGATATTCATCGCCTCCACCAGCCCGGACTTGCGTGGGTTGGGCAGGTCGATCTGCGTGATGTCCCCTGTAATCACCGCCTTGGCGTTGTTGCCCATACGCGTCAGGAACATCTTCATCTGCTCGCTGGTCGTGTTCTGCGCCTCGTCCATGATGATGAATGCGTCGTTCAGCGTGCGGCCGCGCATAAACGCCAGCGGGGCCACTTCGATCACGTTGCGCTCCAGCATCTTGTCTACCCGTTCCGGCTCCAGCAGATCGTAGAGCGCGTCATAGAGCGGCCGCAGATAGGGATCCACCTTCTCCTGCAGCGTTCCCGGAAGAAACCCGAGCCGCTCCCCAGCTTCCACCGCCGGCCGCACCAACACGATGCGGCTGATCTTCTTGGCCAGCAGAGCGGACGCCGCCATCGCCACCGCCAGATACGTCTTGCCCGTCCCGGCAGGGCCGATGCCGAAGACCATATCTTCCTGCTCGATGGCTTCGACGTACAGTCTCTGATTGATGGAGCGCGGCTGCACCATGCGCTTGATGCCGGCCGACCTTTGCTTCCCGCTTTCGCCCAGGCTGCGCAGTGATACGGACGGATCCGCCGTCACCAGGCGGAGCATCCCGTTCAGTTCGCCATTCTGCAACAGAATTCCCTGGCGTCGCAGCGCCTCGTAATCCTGAAAGATGCGTTCCACCCGCGCAATCGCGTCTTCGGAGCCTTCCACCATGACCGCATCCGATTTCAGATCGATGCGCGCATGCAGGGCATCTTCCATCAGTCTCAGATTTTCGTCGCGGGTCCCGAACAGGGGCTCAAGATTGGGAGTGATCTCGAGATGTTTTCTCATCAGACGCGGGAAAGACCTCCGAACGTGACACGTTCCGGGCCACGTAGTTGAAATTGGGTTGTGATCGGGATTGCCGAAGGCTGCAACCGGACTCGCTCCACACTGATTGGATGCTTCAGGCAGGACGAGCGCAACGGGTTGGCATTCGGCAACAAATCGGTCGAAGTTGCGGTCAGAGTAGCCCCAGATTACAACACAGTCAATACTCCCGATTGAATATTTACCCAATTCCGAGCCGAACTGGTACTCAACGGGTTCCAGTCCGGACTGGAACCGTTTATTGCGCCGTGGCCGCTGGCTCCTTGTGCGCCACATGCTCCTCGAGTACCGTCAGGAACTTCGCCAGCCACGCCGGATGCGCCGGCCACGCGGGGGCCGTGACCAGGTTCCGATCCACCACCGCCGCCGTCATCTCCACCGGCGTAAAGGTGCCGCCGGCCAACTGGACCTCCGGAGCGCAGGCCGGATAGCAGCTCACCTTCCTGCCCTGCAGCACGCCCGCCGCTGCCAGAATCTGGGCGGCGTGGCAGATGGCCGCGATCGGTTTGTGCTCGTCGGTGAAGTGCCGAACGATGCTCAGCACCTGCTCGTTGAGCCGCAAATATTCCGGCGCACGGCCGCCCGGTAGCACCAGCCCGTCGTAATCCTCCGCCTGCACATCGGCGAACGTCGCGTTCAGTGTGAAATTGTGCCCGCGCTTTTCTGAATACGTCTGGTCGCCCTCGAAATCGTGAATCGCCGTCCGCACCTGCTGCCCGGCTTTCTTTCCCGGACACACTGCGTCCACCGTATGCCCCACCATCTGCAGAGCCTGGAACGGCACCATCGTCTCGTAGTCCTCGGCGTAATCGCCCACAATCATCAGCAGCTTTGCCCCGCTCATGCTTTCCTCCTCATAAGATTCTGACGGGGCATCATAGCGCCGCGATGCAGATTTGTCGTTACAGCACCGTCCGCTCCCCGCTCCCAGCTCCTGTAATACTTGACATCGTCAACTAAATCGGCCCATGCTTTCTCATGCCCGACACCGCCCTCCGCGCCGATGCCGCCGCCTTCCGCCAGTTCAATCGCCTCTATACTCGCTTCATCGGCACCGTGACGGACCGGTTCCTGCGCACGCCCTACAGCCTGGCTGAAGGGCGCGTCCTCTATGAATTGGCCACGCGCAGCCGGCCCCGCGCCAAAGACGTCGCCGAGGCCCTGGGCATGGATACCGGCTACCTCAGCCGCATCCTCGCCAAACATGAAAAAGCCGGACTCATAAAACGCACGACCTCGAAGGCCGACAGCCGCGCCTCCGATCTGGTCCTTACCGCCCGGGGTCGTGCCGTCTTCCGCATGCTCAATCAGCGGTCTGAAAAGCAGGCCCGCGACCTCCTCACCCACATGCCTGCGCCCTCCCGCGTTCGCTTGATCGGCGCCATGGCCTCCATTGAAAACGCCATCCTCAGCCAACATCCTGAGCCGCCGGCGTTCACCCTTCGCCAGCACGTTCCCGGAGACATGGGCATGATCGTCGCGCTCGAAGGCAAGGGCTACGTGGATCAGTTCGGCTGGGACTCGACCTTCGAAGCGCTGGTCGCCCGCATCGTCGCCGATTTCATTGACACCTTCGATCCGCAAAAGGAGCGCTGCTGGATCGCCGAAATCCCCACCGCCACCGATGTCGCTCAACACGTGGGCCACATCTTCCTGGTGCGGCATCCCGACCAGCCCGGCACCGCAAGACTTCGCCTCCTCTACGTCGATCCTCGCGCTCGGGGACTCGGTCTGGGCCACACGCTGGTCGCTGAGTGTGTTCGCTTCGCCCGCGAAGCCGGCTACCAGCGCATCACGCTCTGGCGCAGAGCATTCTCACCGCCGCCAACCATCTCTACCAGCAGGCGGGCTTCCGCCTGGTCCGCGAAGAGCCCCATCACAGCTTCGGCAAAGATCTGGTCGGCCAGACCTGGGAGTTGGAACTGTACTGAACACCTTGCCCAGGGCCCCGTCGGTCACATCCCTTGACCGATTTCCGCCAGCGCGCACTATAATCTGCGTTTCCCCCCGTAGTTATTCTTGCTTTCTCAGGAGCCAGTGCATGTTGAAATCCCTTCGCCCGTGGGCGATCCTTGTCGCCGCCGTTCTGGCGGTCTCGCCCGCTCTGATGTTCGCCGCCCCAGGCGACAAGTCCGACAACAAAACCGCTGACAAGTCGGCCGACAAGTCCACCGAAAAGCCAGCCGAAAAAACCGCTGACAAGCCTTTGCAGGAAGTCACCACGGAGGGCACGCTCGATGCCGGTGGTCAGCACGTCCTCTACAACGCCGTCGCCGGCACCATCACCGTCGGCGCCTCGAACGGCGAGGACTCCCAGCTGGGGCCGGACGGCAAGCCGCTCCCCGATACCGATCTCGCAGCCGCCTTCGCCGCCGCCAAGGACGCGAGCCAGGCGCCGGCGCTCGCGCGCATGTTCTACGTCGCCTATTTCAAGCGCGATGCCAGCGCGGACCAGCGCCCCGTCACCTTCATCTACAACGGCGGTCCAGGCAGCTCAACCGTGTGGCTGCACATGGGCTCCTTTGGACCGAAGCACGTCGTGACGGAGATGGATACCCACCTCCCCGGCGCGCCCTACAAGCTCGCGGACAATGCCTACTCGCTTCTCGACGTCAGCGACCTCGTGTTCATCGACATGCCCGGCACTGGCTTCGGCCGCTTGACCGGCAAGGATTCCGGGAAGGCCTTCTGGGGCATCGACGAAGACGGCCACGCCTACGGCCGCTTCATCAAGCGCTTCCTCTCCAAATACAACCGCTGGAACTCGCCCAAGTACATCTTTGGCGAAAGCTACGGCACCACCCGCTCCGCCGTGCTCTCCAACATCCTCGAGAACGAGGAGACCATCGACCTGAACGGCGTCATCCTGCTCTCGCAGATCTTCAACTTCAATACCGATATTGACGGCGCCCACCAGAACCCGGGCATCGACCTCACCTACGAGCTGGCCCTGCCCACCTACGCCGCCACCGCTCGCTATCACCACAAACTGCCCCAGGAGCATCCTGACTTCCAGGCCTTTCTGAAGGAGGTCGAGGACTTCGCCATGGGTCCCTACACGCAGGCCCTCGCCAAAGGGACCGACCTCAGCCAGAGCGACAAGCAGGCCATCGCGGAGAAGCTGCACGACTACACCGGCCTCCCGGTCGACTACCTCATGAAAGGCGATCTGCGCATCGCCGGCGGACAATTCGAGAAGACCCTCCAGGACGACACCGGCGACACCACTGGTCGTCTCGACACCCGTTTCACCGGGCCCTCGATCGACCCGCTCAGCGAAACCTCCGACTACGATCCGCAAAGCTCGGCCATCTCCTCAGCCTATGTCGCGCTCTTCAACCAGTACGTGCGCCAGACCCTGAAGTACGGCGAAGGCCAGACCTATCTGCCCGAAGCGGACTTCGGCGGCGGCTTCCAGTGGGACTTCAAGCGTCAGGGCTTCCCGCTGATGAACGTCAGCAATGACCTGGCCACCGCGATGAAGACCAATCCGAAGCTCAAGGTCCTCGTCAACGGCGGCTACTACGACCTGGCCACGCCCTTCTTCGCTGCCCAGTACGAGGACAAGCACCTGCCCATCTCGAGCAAGCTGGCCGACAACATCCAGTACGCCTGGTACGAGTCCGGCCACATGGTCTACGTGAAGGACGAGTGCCTCAAGCAACTCCACGACAACGTCGCGCAGTTCATCAAGAGCACCGAAGCAGGAAACATGTAGGCGGGAGTCGGGAGTCGACAGACGGGTGCCCCATTCTAATTGCGCCGGTGTTGGCGCAATTAGGGTGGGCATCGCGCGAAGCGCACTTCACCGCACCAACTTTTCCAGCAGATCGAATTGTTCCTGCGTTCCAAGCACCACCAGCACATCGTTCGCGTCGATCCTGGAGGTTTCCTTCGGGTGCAGATCGAAAGAACCATCGGATTTACGGATAGCTAATACCATCGTGCCTGACGCATTCCGGATGTCCGCCTCCGCAATGCTCTTGCGATCGAGCGGCGAGCCTGGCGGAATGATGATTTGAAACAGGTTGAAATCCACCAGCCCGTTGTGCGTCACTAAGTCCAGAAAGTCCACAGCCACGGGCTGGGTCGCCATGGCGGCCATCCGAACGCCCGAAATGAAATACGGCGAAATGACGCGGTTGGCGCCGGCCATGGTCAGCTTCTTCTCCGTATCTTTCATGCTCGCTCGGGCCACGATGTTGAGACTCGCATTCAGCTGCCGCGCCGACAGCGTGATATAGACGTTGGCGACGTCGGAATCCGAGCAGGCGATCAGCCCCCTGGCGCGACTGATACCCGCCGCGGTCAACACCGCATCATCGGTCGCATCGCCAACCAGAACCGGAACCCCCTTCCCCTCCAGCTCGTCGAAAGATTCCCTCTTGGGGTCGATCACCAGAAACGGAACCTGCCAGTTCTCAAACGCCTGCGCGACCTGATGGCCCACTCGGCCAAAACCGCAGATGACGTAATGGTCCTTCATCTCCCCGATCTTCCTGTCCATGTTTCTCCTCTTGCGATAGCCGGTCATCTCACCGGCCACGATGATCTCCACCACCTGCCCGGCAGCGTAGATCGCGCTTCCCACCCCGCCCACAATAATGAAGATGGTGAACACCCTCCCCGCCGGCGAAAGAGGATGGACTTCCTGGAACCCAACCGTCGAGAGCGTGAGAACCATCATGTAGACGGAATCCAGAACCGTCCACTTCTCGATGAACGTGTACCCCAGGATTCCAATCACGACAATGACCGCGAGAAAGATCATCGCGGGCAGGAGTCGTCGAAAAGGATGGCTCATATCAGGCCCGTCCCTGCCTCTCTTCACCGTCCCCACAGTAAGCCCGCAGCAACCCAACCGTCGCTTCCATGCGATCAGAGTAATGCACAACCGAGACCTCCAGCCCGATCGTGCCTGCCTTCGAAGTCCCCGCAAAACTCGCACTCCTGGGTCTCCGCCACACTCCCGCGATAGACTCCTAACCAATGTCGCAGTTCCTCCTCTTCCACGGCGTCGCCATCGTGGTCCTGATTCTGGCGAACGGCTTCTTTGTGGCGGCGGAGTTCGCCCTGGTCAGCGTGCGCGAGACGCGCATCGAGCAGCTCATCGCCGAGCACAAACCCGGCGCCCGCATCGTGCGCCGCCTGCAGGGGAACATGGGCGACTTCCTGCCCGCCGTGCAGCTGGGAGTCACCCTCTGCGGCCTGGCTCTGGGCTGGCTGGGGGAGCCTGCCCTCGCCGGAGTCATTGAGCAGCCGCTGAGCGGCCTCCGCCACGCGCATCTCTACTCCCACATTGTCGCGGTGCCGCTGGCTTTTGCCCTCATCACCTACTTCGACGTCCTGCTCGGCGAGCTGGTGCCGAAAGCCCTGGCGCTGCAGCGCGCCGACCAGATCGCGGTCGCGGTCGCCGGCCCTATGGAAGTCTTTATCCATCTGGCTCGGCCGGTGGTGCGCCTCATGAACCGCTCCGCGGTGCTGGTTCTGCGCCTCTTCCGCGCGCCGTTCACCAACGAGGGCGCGGTCCACTCCCCGGAAGAGCTCAAGCTGATGGCGACGGCGGCCCGCCGCATGGGCATGCTGCCTGAATTCCAGGAGGCTCTGATCCATCGCGCGGTCGAGATCAACGAAGTCGTCACGCGGGAAATCATGACCCCGCGCCAGCGCATCTTCTCTCTTCCCTCCGACATGCTGGTCGAAGACGCCAGCGCCCGCATCGTCGACGAGCAGCACTCCCGCATCCCTGTTTACGATCCCGCCCGCGGACCGGAAGCCATCGTCGGCGTGGTCTATTCCAAAGACATCAGCCGCCTCATGCACTTCCGCGCCACGGCCTCCACACGTTTCTCCACCGCCCCTCTCACCGAGTTGCGGCTGAAGCAGGTGATGCGCCAGGTTCTGGTGGTTCCTGAAACCAAACCCGTCCTCGATCTGCTCCACGAATTCCAGCAGCGCCGCCGCCACATCGCCATCGTGGTCGACGAGTTCGGGTCGACCGTCGGCCTCGTGACCGTCGAAGACGCGATCGAGCAGATCATCGGCGAAGTCGACGACGAGTTCGACGTCGCCCCGCGCGCCCTGCTCGCCACCACAACCGGCCCGATGGTTCTCGATGGCAGCGTCAGCCTCCGCGACCTCGAAACCCAGATGAACTGGCATTTGCCACGCGACGGCGGCGTCGAAACCCTGGCCGGATTCCTGCTGACACGGCTGGGCAGGATCCCGCAGGGGGGCGAATCCATCGACTTCGAGGGCCGCCGCCTCACCGTGGCCGAGATGAGCGGCCGCCGCATCAGCAAAGTCCGGATCGAACAACTCAAGCCGATGCCGGAGAAAGCCGCCGGATGAAGAGGCTCCTGCGCTCCCTTCTCACCCGTCTCGGCTTCACCCTGCCCGTCCTGTGGCTGGTCGTCTCGATCGTCTTTCTGCTCATCCACATCGTGCCGGGGGATCCGATCGAGCAGATGCTCGGCGAGGGCGCGCGCCCCGCCGACATCACCGCGCTGCGCCACGCCTACGGTCTCGATCTTCCGCTCAAAACCCAGTACGCCCGCTACTGGCGAGGCGTCCTGCACGGCGACCTCGGCCGGTCGATCCGGCTGAATGATTCGGTCACACACCTGGTGCTCACGCGGTATCCGTTCACCGTCGAGCTGACACCGCGGCGCTGATCATCGCCCTGCTGCTCGCCATTCCCGCCGGCATCAGCGCCGCGCTCCACCGAGGCCAGACGCGCGACCACGTCCTGAGCGTCGTGAGCCTCTTTGGCCTCTCGTTCCCGGCGTTCGCGCTCGGCCCCATCCTCATCCTGCTCGTCTCCATCAAGCTCGGATGGCTGCCCGTCTCCGGCGCCGGCGACCTCTCCCACCTGATCCTGCCCGCCGTCACCATGGGCATCGCTTTGGCCGCCATCCTCACCCGCATGGTCCGCACTTCCATGCTGGAGGAACTCAGCCAGGATTACATTCGCACCGCGCGCGCCAAGGGCCTGCCCGAGCGCACCGTGGTCTACAAGCACGCCCTGCGCAACGCGATGATCCCCGTGATGACCCTGATTGGGCTGCAGTTTGGCGCGCTGCTGGCCGGGGCGATCGTCACCGAGACCATCTTCAGCTGGCCCGGCATCGGCCGCCTCACGGTTTCCGCCATCTCGAACCGCGACTATCCGCTGCTCCAGGGCTGCATCCTGGCCATCGGGCTGACGTATGTGCTGGTCAACCTCGCGACCGATGTGCTGTACATGGTGGTGAATCCGCGCATCCGGTCATGAATAAAAGCTCGTGCCCGTGAAACGGTCTCTCAGGTACGATGCACTGCATTGAATGAGGGGAGACAGACCCATGACCAGAAGCAACCAGAGCAGCCGGGGTTTCCGAGCGATGTCGAAATGCGGAGCCGCAATGGGGTTCGGCGTTCTGCTCATAGCCCTCGCCACGGGTTCGCTTGCGCGCGCACAGGATGTGCCGGGTTCAAAGGACCCGGCAGGCATGAAGCGCTACGAGGGCAGCGAGCTGATCGGATACCGCGCGCCGAAGTTCGACGAGTACCTGCTGCCGCTGGGTGCGCCGAAGACCTACGTGCCTGCCGTGTATGACAAGAGCAAACAGATCGAGGGCCTGGTGAGCTACTACACCTACCTCGCTCCTGAGGGGCGCACGCCGGCGGAGTTGTATCGCAACTACAAGATGGAGTTTCAGCGGCTGGGGATCGTGACGCTGTATGAGAAAGCAGCCGGGCAGCGCGGGTGGTTTGGCCCCACGCTCACCAAGGTTGCGGACGACAGCGACCTCTCGCAGATCCTTGCCTACAACGAAGCGGAAGAACGGCTGCTGGTGGGCAAGAGCGCGGATCCGATCCGACCTACTACGAGGTGTTCGTCACGGCCTATAAAGACGGCCTGATTCCGGAGCGGCTGCAAGGCCGAGTGCATAAGACCCAGGCGCTGGCGCAGATCGTGGTGGTGGCGCCGCAGGAGATGGAGAAGAAGATGGTCTTCGTGAACGCCGACGACATGAGGCAGGCGCTTCACGATTCGGGCAAGGTGGCGCTCTACGGCTTGTACTTCGACACCGACAAGGACGTGGTGAAAGCGGAGTCGCAGCCCACGCTGGAGGAGATCGCGAAGCTGCTGAAGAGCGAGCCCTCACTGAGGCTGCACGTTGTGGGGCACACGATAACCAGGGCAAGGCGGACTACAACCTGGATCTGAGCCGGAGGCGCGCGGCCAGTGTGGTGCGGGAACTGACCACTAAGATGGGAATCGCAGCGAGTCGGCTGGATGCGTTTGGCTGCGGGCTGTATTCACCGGTCGCGCCCAACACCACCGACGAGGGGCGCGAGAAGAATCGCCGCGTCGAACTGGTGGAGTGGTAGCCCGCTGCCCTGCACGCTGGTGCTGGCAGCGAACCGCCGTCCAGGGCTGTTTCGGGCTTCATTGACCTGAACGTGAGCCGCTCGCCCGATCCTTCGTACGGCCGCTGAATTGACCGGCCCGATGCTGTGTGCCGGTATAGAATGAGGTCAGGATGCCGTCCCCGCGCGCCGCCTCTCCCGATCCCATCGACGAGCTGCTCACCCAGGGCGAACTCGCCTCGAGCCCGCGCTCGGCGCTCGGACACGAACGACGGCGCGAGCCCAAACCGGAGCACAAGGCCATCCAGCCTCAGCCTCAGCGCCGCGTGGCGAAGTCGCGCATCCGGATCGTCCGCGCTCCCTGGGATGCGTGGCCGTGGCTCATCCACGGCTTCAGCACCCGCACCGGGGGCGTCACCACGGCTGACCGGCCCGGCCAACGGGCTGTAGATCTCAACCTCGGCTTCACCGAGACGGACACGCGGGAGAACGTCGTCGAGAACCGGCGCCGGTTCCTCAAGGCACTTGGCGCGCCGGCGTCGATGAAGCTGGCGATGCTGAAGCAGATCCACTCGTCCAGCGTGCTGAGTGTCGGCGAGAACGACCTCGCACAGGTCCGCGTGTCAGGGGACGGCCTGATCACCAACCAGCCCGGCGTGCTGCTCGCGATCCAGACTGCCGACTGCATCCCGGTGCTTATCGTCGATGTGAAGAAGAAGGCGGTTGCCGCCTTCCATGCTGGATGGCGGGGGACGTGAAGCGGATCGTCGAGAGCGGGGTGGGCAAGATGCGGGTCGCCTTCCGCAGCCGTCCTGAGGACCTGGTCGCCGCCATCGGCCCCGGCATCGCCGCCTGCTGCTACGCGGTCGGCGAAGAAGTGCGCACCGAGTTCGGCTCCCAGTTCAGCTACGCGGCGGACCTCTTCCATGAAGTGTCGGACTCCGATCCGGTGCGCCAGAAGTACCCCATGCTGTTCCTGACGGCGCGCGCGCCGGGGCACAGCAACCTGGGGCCGTCGCTCCACCTTGACCTGATGGAGGCCAACCGGCGGCAGCTGCTGGACGCTGGCCTGCGGGCGGAGTCGATCACGGTGGTCGGCAGTGCACCCGCTGCCAGAACAACCGGTACTTCTCGTACCGGGCCGAGCAGGGGTTCACGGGGCGGATGCTGTCGGTGGTGGGGATTCGGGGCTAAGGGGGGGTCGACCCCTCCCGGCGCGCATGAATATGGTTCCATTGGGCCGCTGATTCGTGCGTGGCGGCTATGAATATGAGTTCAGGATTGTTTGCGGGTAAGTATTTTCGATTGTTATCCGCAGCTCGCCGCCGGACTGTTGGGCATCAGCGCATCGCCAGAAAGCGTTGCCATCGTCTCGGTTCCTTCCCAGAGATTCTTCAGCCGCAGGTTCTCATTGGCGGCGTGCTGGTTGTCGTCGTAGTTTGCAATCGGGACGGTGATGGTTCGTGTGTCGGCTGCCCGCTCCATGGCATCGAGGGGAACACTCCCGCCCATGGTTGGCAGCAGAACCACGTTGCCGCGCGCGCTGCGCACCGCCGCAATGACTTGCTGCGCGATCGGCAGGTCCATCGGCGTCCGCACCGCGTTGTAGCTGGCCGCATCGCAAACGACCCGCGCGACTCTGGGATGGGCCAGGAGGATCTCGCGAGTTGGCTCCTCTCCAGTAACGAAATATCCCTGCGACGCGATATAGTCCACGATCCGCTGCTGCTGCGTCTTCCAGTCGATTCCCACCACGAGGCGCAAATCCAGGTCCGCGGTGGCGACCGTCGGGATCACGTTGGCCGCATGGGACCCGGTCTGGCCGGAAGAGATGCCGTTGATGTTCAGGGAGGGCAGATTGATCGCCTGCAGCAATGGACCGCCCGCCGTCTCGACGTGACCCAGCCAGAAAGCCTGCATGAGCATGGCATCGTTTTTCGGTGCCCGGGCCAGAGCGTCTTTCTCCATGGCCGAGAGCGGGGGCCACTCCCTCGTAGAAATGAGGAATGAGCACGCGCCCGGCCGGGCTCGATCCCGGCCAGCAGGCGTGCCAGGTCCATGGCCGGATTCGGCGCCCAGTTGCCGTAGTGCCCGCTGTCGAGTCGTCGATGCGGTCCATAAACCGTGACTTCCAGATGCGTATCGCCGCGGGCCCCAAAGACGACCGTCTGGGCGCCACTCTGGTCCACAGGCCCGTCGCAGACCAGCCAGACATCGCCGTGCACAAGATCGCGATGGGCCGTGAGGATCGCACTCCAGATGCGGTGAGCCCGCCTCCTCTTCGCCCTCCCACACAAACCGGATATTCGCGCGCAGGGGGATCTTCGCAGCCCGCAGGGCGTCCAGAGCGGTTAGCTGCGCGAAGATCGCCGCCTTGTCGTCCCCGGCCGACCGCGCAAAGACGCGCTGTTCGCCATCGACCGTGCGGAGCACCGGCGCAAAGGGAGGGTTCTGCCACTCCGACGGGGTGACAGGCTGTCCGTCGTAATGGGCGTAGAAGACGATGGTATGGACCGCCCCCGGCGTTGCGATCTCCCCGTAGACGACGGAGGGCGAGCCGGCGAGCGGCAGCAGCTGCGCCGCCACGCCGCGCTGCCGAAGCTGCTGGATCAGAAAGGCGGCATTCCGCTGCAGACCCTCGGGGTCGGCGGCGACGTTCGGAATGGAAAGAAGCTGCGAGAACTGCCGGATGAGTTCGGACTGATGCTGCGAGGTCCACGCACGGGCTGCTTCCGCCGGTGCGGCCGTCTGCGCCATCCCGGCCAAAGACAGCACGAGCAGCGTCTCGCCACCACGGTCGTCATTCGGTGCATGGAGGTAACTATACCGGCGCTTCTTCGGTTTTCCGACACGCTGGGACTGAAGCCCGGAGAATGGCTCGCCTGGGACAGGGGCCTGAAGGCGGTCGTGCTCTGATGCAGTGGGAGGCGTGCCCGGATGCGAGTTTCAGCGGGCAAGAATTGCCCAAGGCGCCGAACAACTCCTTTTCAGCCGGCGCTACATCACCATTCCGGTCGAGATGCCGGAGGCTCAGCACTGGCACTTTGGCCTGGGCGATGATGCTGTAGACGGTGTCGTCGCCGCGAATCGGCCAGAACGAGACATTGGCGTCCACGCCCAGCACGATCAGGTCGGCGGTCTGCTCGGCGGCGACATTCAGCACCTCTTCCACGACGTCGCCGATCTCCACCTGAACCGAGGTATGCGTCCACAGTGCCGCTTCGTCGGGAATGATCCTGCGAATCTCGGATTTGGTCCACTCCACGACGCGATCCGCGTCGGGCTGGCTTTGCACGCTGCGCGAGAGGACATGCAGCAGCGTGATGTCCGCGCGGTAGAACTGCGCCATCTCGATGGCGATGCGGGCGCTTCCCTCGTATCCGCGCGCACAGCGACAACGGGTGCAGGATCTTGCGCGGCGCGCCGAACGAGGAAGCCTCGTGGGCGTGAGGGCCGATGGTGCACACCGGCACTTCCGCCGAACGAAGAATCTCGTGTGCGACCGATCCAAGCAGCAGCTTCTTCAGGTGCCGCCGTCCGTGGGTTCCGGCGATGATCCGTCCCGCGTTCATCTCCCGCGCCAGAGTCGTGAGCTTGTCTCGCGGATTGCCTTCGGTCACAACGATGTCGCATTGAATCCCAAGGGACTGAGCCTGGGCCGCTACCCGCTGCAGAACGCGTTCAGCTTCCGCTTTCATTTCGCTGACGTCGAGGTAGGGAATGGCGCTGGCGTCGAGCGGAACCGCCTGGCCGGGCGGGATGACATGGACCAGGGTCAGGGTGCTGCCGCAGGCCCGAGCCTGGGCCACAGCGTGCGGGATCAGATAGTCGATATCCTCCAGATCCGTCGCTACCAGAATCTTTTCCGGCACCACAAAGGTGCGCTTGCTGGAAACAATTTCGTCGAGGGTTTTCATTGGGAAAACCTCCCTGCCGGGAAAGTGTCCCGCCACCTTATGTATGTGGCTGTGATTGCAGGCACGAGCGCGTGTGATGCCGGTCACCCGCCAAACCGATTCTCCCGTTGCTGAATGTCGGAAGCCGGCGCGTAACCACGGGAAAGCGCGGCCGGTGATGGCAGTCACATACAACCGTTTTTCCCTAACGATAGCGTCTGTCTGCAATTCTCCAGGTCCCGAACAGCAGACAGGAGGGCCGAATGGCCGCAGAGGAATCGGTTCTGGAAATATGTAAAAGGCGCGGTATCTCACGCAGGCGCTTCATGGAGTTCTGCGGCACGATGGCCGCGACTCTGGCGCTTCCCACAGGCTACGGGCAGACCATCGCCGCGGCACTGGGCAAAAGCGCAAACCCACCCTGGTCTGGCTGGAGTTCCAGGACTGCGCGGGGAACACCGAAGCGATGCTGCGCTCGACGCACCCCACGGTGGAAGAGGTGGTGCTCGAAACGCTTTCCTGGGAGTATCACGAGACCATCATGGCCGGCTACGGCAAGCATGCCGAAGCCGCGCTCCGGCGCGTGGTCGAAGAAGAGAAGGGCAAGTATCTGGTGGTGGTCGAGGGCTCGATTCCGACTGGCGGATGACGGCGTCTACTGCACGATCGGCGGGCGCACCGCGCTCGATATTGCTCGCGAAGTCTGCGGCAGCGCTGCGGCCTGCATCGCGGTCGGATCCTGCGCCTGGGACGGCGGCCTGCCGAGGGCGAATCCCAATCCGACCGGCGCGCTGGGGCTGCATGAAGCGGTTCCCGGAATCACGATCGTCAATCTTGCCGGGGTGCCCGCACAATCCCACGAACACGGCGGCGGTGCTGGTGCATTACCTCACCTTCGGAGTGCTGCCGGCTCTGGACAGCTACAATCGCCCGCTGTTCGCGTACGGGCAGCTGATCCACGACCAGTGCGAGCGCCGCGCCCACTACGATGCCGGCCGCTATGTGCAGACCTGGGGCGACGAGGGCCATCGCAAGGGCTGGTGCCTGTTCAAGATGGGCTGCAAGGGGCCCGAGGCGAACTACAACTGTCCGACGGTCCGCTACAACGACGCGACCAGCTGGCCGGTGAAGGCCGGTCACGGCTGCATCGCGTGCGCCTCATCCGCAGTTCTGGGATACCAAATCGCCCTTCTATGAACGGCTTCCGCATCCGGCCGGTTTCGGCGTAGACGTGACCGCCGGCGAAATTGGCTGGACGGTGGTGGCCGGCGTTGCCGCTGCGACCGCCGCTCATGCTGTGGGGCACGTGGTTCGCGATCACTTCCATCCCAACGGCGATGGCGCCGCCAAAGAACAAGACAGACGGAAAAGACCACGACGGGGGTGAACTGAAATGGCACGTGTGGTTATCGATCCTGTCACCCGCATCGAAGGCCATCTCCGCATTGAGACGGAAGTCAACGGCGGCCGCGTCACGGATGCCTGGAGCTCCGGCACCATGTTCCGTGGCATCGAAATCATCCTGCGCGGCCGCGATCCTCGCGAAGCCTGGATCTGGGCGCAGCGCATCTGCGGAGTCTGCACTACCGTGCACGCGCTGGCTTCGGTCCGCGCCGTCGAAAACGCTCTGGGCATCGAGATCCCGGACAACGCGCGCCTGGTCCGCAACATCATTGCGGGCGCGCAGAACGTCCAGGACCACGTCGTCCACTTCTATCACCTCCACGCGCTCGACTGGGTCGATGTGACCTTAGCCTTGAAGGCCGATCCGGCAAAGACTTCGCAGCTGGCGCAGTCGATCTCGGAATGGCCGAAGTCGAGCACTACGTATTTCAAGGGAGTCCAGGACCGCGTCAAGGCGCTGGTTGCCAGCCGGCAGTTGAGCCTCTTTAGCAGCGGTGACTGGGGACACCCTGCTTACCAACTGCCGCCGGAAGCGAATCTGCTTGCGGTCGCGCATTACATCGAAGCGCTTGACATGCAGCGGGACTTTATTCGCATCCACGCGGTCCTGGGCGGTAAAAATCCACACCTGCAGAGCTATCTGGTAGGTGGGATGACGACCGCAATCGATGGCAACGAGCCGGAAGCTGTCATTAATCCGGAACGCATCACGCTCTTCAATGAGCTTGCGGCTCGTGCCAAAACTTTTGTCCAGCAGGTCTACATTCCCGACGTGCTGGCCATCGCCGGCTTCTATAAGGAGTGGTTCGGCTATGGGGAAGGCCTGGGCAATTTCATGGCGTACGGCGACCTGCCCTCGGGCAGCGGCGATCCTGCCAGTTTCTTCTTCCCGCGCGGCGTGATTCTTGGCCGCGATCTCTCCACCGTTCACCCCGTCGATCCTGGCAAAGTTTCCGAGTACGTCACGCACTCCTGGTATGACTACTCTGTCGGCGATCAGGTCAGCCGTCACCCGAGGGAGGGCGAGACGAATCCGAGGTACTCCGGTCCGAAGCCTCCGTACCTCACGCTGGACACCGATGCCAAGTACTCCTGGCTCAAGTCGCCGCGTTATGACGACAAGCCGATGGAAGTGGGACCGCTGGCGCGCACGCTGATCGCGTACGCCTCGGGCGATCAGCAGGTGAAGAAGACCGTCGACGCGGTGCTGGCGAAGTTCAATGCTCCGCCGACGGTGCTCTACTCCACGCTGGGCCGCATCGCTGCTCGCGCCATCGAGGCCGACCTCATGGTGCAGAAGCTGCCGGAGTGGATCGCGCAGCTGGACGACAACATGGCGCACGGCGACGTGCGCATCCACAACGGCGAGAAGTGGGATCCCGAATCCTGGCCGAAGTCCTGCGCGGGCTTCGGGCTGGAAGAAGCTCCGCGCGGCTCGCTGGGCCACTGGGTCGAAATCGAGAACAAGAAAATCGTCAACTACCAGTGCATCGTTCCTTCCACGTGGAACGCCGGTCCGCGCGATGCGCACGGGCAGCGCGGCGCCTACGAGGCCGCGCTGCTCAATACGCCCATCGCCGATCCGGAGCGCCCGCTGGAAGTGCTTCGCACGCGTTCACTCCTTTGATCCATGTCTGGCGTGCGCCGTACACGTGGTCGATGGAAAGGGCCGCAGCTACGGCAGGGAAGTCGTAGCTGGATCGGAACCGGAGGGATCCACGTCGCTCTCTTAGGTTCCAGCGGCTCTGTGTTCGCGGGAGGCGAGTGATGGCCACTCTGGTTCGTCCCGCTCCGCCGAAGAAACACTAGCGGCCGGCGAGGAACACCTCGTCCCCGTCTATGTGTGGGAACTGCCGGTGCGCCTGAGCCACTGGGGCATCGTGGCTGCGGTCACGGTGCTGACCTGGACGGGCTTTACATGAACCACCCTTTTCTCATCTTTCCTGGTCCGCGCAGTGGACGATGGGGACGGTGCGGTTCATCCACGAGCTGGCCGGCTTTGAGCTAATTGGCGCGTTGCTGGTCCGCATCTACTGGTTTTTCGCCGGCAACCACTGGGCGCGCTGGCGGCAGTTCCTGCCGCTGACGCAGCGGCAGTGGAAGAGCCTGAAGGCGATGTTTCGCTATTACACGTTCCAGCAAAGAAGCCCTTTGAGCAGATCGGGCACAACACGCTGGCAGGGCTGACGTACATCGTTGTTTACTTCCTGATTGCGTGCGAGTGCGTCACAGGGCTGGTTCTGTTTGCGACCGTAGGGGGCTCGCCCACGCTGACTTTCTTCGTCGGCTGGATCCCGCACGTGATCGACATCCAGTGGATTCGCCTCGTTCATTTCCTGTTCATGTTCTTCCTCATGGGCTTCTTCATCCACCACGTCTACAGCGCGACTTGGTGGCCATGACGGAGCGCAACGCGGAGATGGAAAGCATCTTCAGCGGTTACAAATTCGTGGATGACGAAACCATCGACGAAGAGCTGGAAATCGCGGAGCTCGAGCCAGGGCACTCTTCAGCAAGCGCAAAATCCATCGCACCCGGGACTGGGATCGATGAACAGGAAACATCAAGTCCTCGCATCGCTGTTCTGGGTCTCGGCAATCTGATGCGGACCGACGACGCGGTCGGCATGCTCGCGCTGCAGCGCCTGCGTGCCGACCCTCGCTTTCCGCATTCGGTTCCGCTCATCGAGGGCGGCACCCTTGGCCTCGACCTGATCTACCCGCTGGACGGTTTCACGCACCTGCTGGCGCTCGATGCCATCGATGCCGGCGTCCGGCCCGGTACGGTGCTCCGCTACAGCGGCGACGCCATCGCCGACCTGCCCATCTCGAAGAGCGTCCATCTGCTTGGATTCTCCGACCTTATTGGCTCCATGCGCCTCATCGGCAACGCGCCCACGGAACTCATCGTGCTCGGCATACAACCGCATACCATTGGCTGGGGCACGGAGCTGACTCCGCCTGTCGAGGCGGCGCTGGATCTTCTCGTCGAGCGAGTCATCGATCAGATCGGGGAATGGTCCGCCGGCAATGAGGAAGGGCCGGGTGCGCCCATCGAGCCCGAAGTCGCGGTGCTGCAGTTGGCAGCGGCTGAAGAAGCTTGGTATTGGTAGAGAGCCATCGGATCGCAGCACGCGTCCCACCCCAGAGGAATCATGAATCACACAGGAACCGCCAGCCGCCGGAGTCTGCCCGATGCATGAAGTCGGCATCGCAACGTCGATTCTGGAGGCGGGTCACCGGGAAACCGAGCGCCGTGCCGGAGCCAGGCTGGTCGGCATCGGCGTGCGCATCGGCGTTCTCTCCGGCGTCAACGTTGACGCCCTGCGGTTTGCGTTCGAGTGCATCACGGCCGAAACTGAGGATGAGAAAGTCGTGCTGACCACCGAACAATGCCCGCGCCGGAACCGCTGTCAGGACTGCGCACACGAATTTTCATCACTGCAGTCGTCGCCTTTCTCCGACGCGCCCTGCCCGCGCTGCCACAGCACTCGCACCACGTTCGTCAGCGGCGATCAGCTGGACATCGCCTTCATCGAAGTGGAGGAACCATGACCGTCGTTCGTGTCGAGCAGAAAGTCCTCAACGAGAATCAGCGCATCGCCCTCGAACTGCGCCGCCGCTTCGAGGAGCACGATATCCTCTGCCTGAACTTCGTCAGCTCGCCCGGTTCCGGCAAGACCACGCTGCTTGAGAACACCCTGGCCGCGTTTCGGCCCGAAGAGAAAATCGCCGTCCTCACCGGCGATCTGCAGACAGAAAACGATGCACGCCGGCTCGCGCGCTACGGCTTTCCCGTCCAGCAGATCGTCACCGGCGGCGTCTGCCATCTCGACGGCAAAATGATCGAGCGGCACCTGGAACCGTGGTCGCTGGACGACATCGACGTGCTGTTCATCGAAAACGTCGGCAACCTGGTTTGTCCTTCCAGCTACGATCTGGGCGAAGAGGCGAAGATCGTCCTGCTCAGCGTGACCGAAGGCGAAGACAAGCCGCTGAAGTATCCCTCGATTTTTCTGAAATCGTCGCTGCTGATTCTGACCAAGGTCGATTTGCTGCCCTACGTGCCCTTCGACATCGAAGCGGCGAAGGCGAACGCCCGCCAGATCCATCCCGGCATGGAGATCCTCGAAGTTTCCTGCACGACCGGGAAGGGAATGGACGAGTGGCGCGGGTGGCTCGATCGCCGTCGCGCGCAACGCTCTCCAGCAAACCTTGCCACGGGCCGGTAGGCCGACACGCGAAATTCCGCGTGCATTTTTTCTCTCCAGGAAGAATCTCCGAACCAGGGTAATTACTCCCCCGGCGCCGGCCTCCGCGCAGCACACCCCTGCTTCACCCTCGCAACACGCCATTCTGCAGGACTTAGCAGCCAACCCAGGCGGGGTGGCTCCCCGGCGGCGTTTGTCCACCCGGCCTCGGCTAAGTGATAGAAATCACTGCACCAGAAGTAACGCCTACCTGTGATTTGGATCACTGTGTCCCGATTCGGGGCACCGTTATTCTCCACGAGTACAAAGCCGTAATTTCAGTGAGCCAGAGGGTCGCAAGGCCCGGCTTGCTGCGCGAGGTGAATACGCATGCGTCGTTTCCTACTCAGCATCGCGTGTCTTCTGCTACTGACCGGGTTCCCAGGAACCAGGCTGGCGCTCGCTGCCGGCGGTGGCCAGCAGCAAGTGTCAACTTCCCAACCAAAGGCGGCGGTGGATGCGACGGATTTCGTCGGTCAGGAGACCTGCGCCACTTGTCACGCGGATGTCGCGAAGAAGTTCGGAACGAATCCTCACTCCCGCCTCGCCCTCGAACATGCCGGCAAGGGCGTCACCTGCGAGAGCTGCCACGGTCCGGGCAAGGCGCACGTGGAGGGCGGCGGCGACGTCACGAAGATTAAGCGCTTCGACAAGCTCAGCGCCAAACAGATCGATGAGACCTGCCTGGGCTGCCATGCCGGCACGCACCCGAACTTCGAGCGCTCCCCGCACGCCAAAGCCGATGTGAGCTGCCTCGGCTGCCACGACGTGCACAATTCCGAGACGCCCGAGCATCTGTTGAAGGCCGAACAGCCGAAGCTGTGCTTCCAGTGCCACACCGACCAGAAGGCAGGGTTCGATATGCCTTTCCATCACCCGGTGAACGAAGGCGCGGTCAGTTGCAGCGACTGCCACAACGTGCACGGCACGTTCAACAAGGCAATCTCAAATCCACGGCCGATCAAAACGCGGTCTGCACCAAATGCCACGCCGATACACGCGGCCCGTTCGTCTTCGAACATGCCGCGGTGCAAGGCTGAAGGCTGCACCGGATGCCACACGCCGCACGGCTCGCAGAATGCGCGGATGCTGAACATGCCGTCGATCAACATGCTGTGCAACCAGTGCCACAGCCGGTTGCCGAAGCACACGGTCCACGGGATGGGCGCGGGCTCCGACGAGCGTCGAGCCCGTGCACCAGCTGCCACACCATATTCACGGCTCAAACATCAGCCAGGCGTTCCTGAGATAGCAGATGGAGCGGACCGCGCCTTCCCCGCCACATCGGACGACGCGGTTCGGATCAGGGATTCGATGTGGGCGATGTTTTTCAAGTGAGGCTTCCTATGACGAAGATTTGCTGGTTATCGCGGCTCTCTACTCCACGGCTCTCGCGCGCCTGGGTTCGGCGTATCGCGGGAGTACCGGAGTTGCCGCTTTCTCTGATGGCGACGGGCATCGCGGTTGCCCAGGCGCCCGCGCCCGCCCCGCCGGATACGCAGCCGGTCGCGCCTGCCGGGTACTCGCTCCATGAGTCCGTCGACCTCGGCGGCCACATCGTCGGGATCTCCGGCAGTGGCGCCATGTACGACACCATGGTGGACCAGGAGTCCGGTCCGCGCGTGCTGGGCGAAACTGTTTCGAGCTGCGGGCGCTCCCGGGAACCAGGAACACTGTGGTCGATTCCCTCAGCGGATTCAGCAGCGGGTGGGCGGCGATCCGTACAACTTCGCGAAAATCGATTTCTACAAAGGCCGCCTGTATGAGTTTTCCGGGATGTTCCGCCGCGATCGGCAATACTTCGATTACGATCTGCTTGGCAACCCGAATATTCCCGCGGGTCTGTCCACCCCCATCGGGCCGACCGGTGCGCCGACCGGCTCGCTTCCCTGGCGGCAGGTGACCCAGTCGCCCTTCCTGTTCAATACCGTGCGCCGGATGACCGATACGCATCTGACCCTGCTGCCGCTGTCCAAAGTGACGTTCCGGGCGGGCTACTCGCACAACACGTTCGAGGGTCCGAGCCTGTCGCCGAGCGGCTATCAGTTCGCCAGCTCCTATGACGCTACTGCTCCAGGAATATCAGCGCAACGGCACCGACGATTTCGTGGGAGGGATCGACTGGAAGCTCGTCAAGAATACGAAGCTGACCTTTGAAGAAGTGGTGGACCACTATAAGGCGGATTTCGTACTTCACAATGGATCCCTCGTACTACACCGTGCAGGAGGCTGACGGACCAGTAGCCCCACTGATCAACTATGACAGCATGACGCCCTACAGCACGGCGAGCGCGTGCAATGCCAACAGCGTCGGCACGACCCCTCCGCTGTCTGCGCCCAACACGCCGGGCGGGCTGCCCGTCATTAATCCCGCCTGCGCTGTGGTGCGCAGCTACCTGCGCACGCAGCCCACGCGGTTCCTCTATCCCACCGAAGTCTTCCGGTTCCAGAGCTCCAGCATCCAAAACGTGGCCATGAACGGCGATTTTCGCTACACCAGCGCGAAGATGCACATGCCGGCTTACTACGAGAACTTCCAGGGACTGTCCAAAACCACCCGGGCGCTGACCTATACGGGAATGGGCAGAGCGCAGCGCAAGGTGACGGCTGCCGATTATGGCATCGTCTGGCAGGCCTCCCCGAAGTTCAGCGTCTCCGATCAGTTCGGCTTCTCGAACGTGCAGGAGCCGGGCTCCACCACCATGACGAGCCTGACTACGGTGGCCACGCCGACCACCGCGGGAAGCGAGACGATGAACAACCCGGCGCTGATCACCACAAATGCAGCCGCCGGCGCATCGACCCTCGGGGGCAGCGGTTCGATCGGGGTCCCCCTGCCGGACTTCTTTGGGCAGCGGTTCATCACCAACGATGTCACGGGAACCTGGGATGGCTGGTCGCGCGCCACCGTGTCGCTCACCTACCGGCACCGGAATCACGTGATCGCCGAGGGCATCCCGCACAATACCGCGCTGGCTCCGGCGCCACCACCGATCGGGACGGTCACCATCAACGAAGACGGCGGGATCCTGAACCTGGCTCTGCGGCCCACCAGCAAGTGGGATGGAACGGCACGGCCGAAATGGTGTACGCCGACAACGATTCACCCGGTGGCCCCGCGTACAGCTGCAGCACTACCGGATGCACACCCTCTACCGGGCGCAGTCGTGGGCGACGCTCTCGGGGCGCCTACAACGACCTCGAACGCCAAAACAACACCAACAACACGGGAATCCGCGCCGCTCGATGGCCCGCTCGATCATGTCGACCACAGCCGCGTTGCGAGTCTGGGACGCAAATCTTCCCCAACGAGCACTACGGCTTCGATTTCGACTACGCCTACAGCGACGTCTACACGGCGACCAATATCTGCTATCTCGGAAAGGGCAACTCCCTGACCGGGCTGCCGGTGGCCGCGACTCCAAGCGGGACGGCCTGCCCTTCCCCGGCGGCCAACCGCGATGGAAGCTATGACTTCGGTCCGGCGAAGGACTTCATGGATGCCCGACGCAGTCCGGATCGGTGGCCGTCCGTGTGTCGCCGAATGCGAAGTTCGCCTCGAATATCGGCTACCGGATCAACTCAGTGAACGGCAGCCGGTTCTATAACGAGCCCCGCGATGTGGCCGGAACGCTGGTCTCCACGTATCAGTCGCCATTCGTGAATGTTGCGTGGACCTTCATCCCGGATTCATCTGGAAGGCGGAGTACAACTTCTACGGTTACGGCGAAGGCGGACCTTCCGGGTGCTGCGTATTGCGCGACGACGAACCCCACGCCGACAACGCCGGTGACGGTTGTCCCGTGCATTGCCCTACCGCAAACCGGCATGACCATCTCACCCGCGGGGAAGACCGCGCCACGCAACTTCCACGCCAACAACGTCACCCTCGGATTTCACTACGAATTCTGAGGCCGAAACCGTGAACCATGGCCGGAGGCTCAACCCTCCGGCCTGCAGCACGAAGGAGCGAAAGGTGAAACACAACGTACGTATTGCTGTATTGGCTCTGCTGAGTGCGCTCTGGCTCTTCCTGCCGTCGCGCAGCAAAGCGGCGAGGCCACCTATAAAGCGAAGTGCGCCATGTGCCACGGCGCCGACGGCACCGGCAATACTCCGGTGGCAAAAACATGAAGGTTCGGGTGCGCTTCAAGTCTCCTGAAGACATCAAGGCAACCGATGCCGAGCTCTTCAAACAGACCAAAGAGCGGAGTCGGCAAGATGCAGGGATATGCCGGTAAGCTGACCGACGCTCAGATTACTGACGTCGTCACTTACATCCGTACGTTGCAGAAGTAAGAACCGGAAGATCGAGAGCGCGGCCGGCAGCAGCATCCTGCCTGACCGCGCCAGAGTTGTACCGGCC
>CAVPCB010000092.1:0-17803 GCA_963702285.1 uncultured Acidobacteriaceae bacterium
TTCTGCAAATTTGCGTCGCGCTTCGCGGCTGGCCTCGGTTTCGCGGTAAAGCTGCTGGGCGAGGCGGCTGGTCACGCGAATCACTGAGACCCAGAACCTCGACTTCGAAATCGGCTCCTTCGGTTTTGATCGAGAGCCGATCGCCGACCCGAACTTCGCGTGACGAGCGAGCCGGCTGATGATTGGCCTCCACGCGGCCCAGGTCGCAGGCTTTTGCAGCGAGCGTGCGCGTCTTGAAGAAGCGCGCTGCCCACAGCCATTTATCGAGACGTGTGCCGGTCATGCAAGCAGCGTACTGCGGGCGGAGACGAGCGAAAAGCGATTCGTGCTCGCCAGAAGAAGAGGGGAAAAAAGTGGGAAAAGCGTGAGGCGAATATTTGGCGAATATTTACCGCGAACGCCGCTCCCTGACAAGAGGCTGGGACTCAAATTTTGAAGGTGGGAATCATTCTGGATAACCACTACATATTGTGGTTTGGAATGGAAAAACGCCCAAGTGGTGAGGTTTTAGCTTGTAAGTCGCGGGAACCGTGGGATTTACGGCAGGACCTTATTTTTGGAGGGGGCGATTTTCCACTTCACGGGGAGAACCACATCGGTTACGCTGCCTCAAGTGGACAATTCTGGACTGAAGTGGTCAAGATTCCCAAACCCAGAAGGTTCCAGAAGATGGCGTCCCAGCGCCCACATTAGCACCGTTTCTAGGGCGATGACGCACTGATTTTGCGGGGGTTCCGCCTCAGGCACGGGATTCGATGTTTCGCAGCAGCCACATTACGCGGGTCGATGAGAAAGGCCGGCTCAAGCTCCCGGCCGACTTCAAGCGGCAGATCGACGAGGAGTACGGCGGGCAGTTTTATATCACCAGCCGGGACGGCAAGACGGCGGAGATTTACCCGATGCGGGAATGGGAAGCGTTCGAGAAGAAGCTGGCGGCGGTACCAACTTCCAGTCTCGCAAAGCAGAAGTTGCTGAAGTGGATTAACTACTTCGGGCAGCAGGCAGAGATGGATGGGCAGGGCAGGGTTCTGTTGCCGCAGACGCTGCGGGAGAAGGCAAAGCTGATGGCGGAAGTGGTGGTGTACGGCAACGAGACGCACTTGATGGTTTCGAACCACGAGGATTACGAGCAGGATCTGGCGAGCAATCCGATGACGATGGCGGACTCGGCCGAGCTGGAGAAGTACGGAGTTTAGCGGTAACAAGACCCCTCAGGGGGAGCACATGACGGAGCGGGCAGAAAGCAACCCCAGGCATGTGCCGGTTCTTTTACAACTTGCGATCCGAATGCTGAATGTGCGCAGGGGCGGCGTGGTGGTAGACGCGACGCTCGGCAATGCAGGGCATGCGAGCGAAATCGCCAGGCGGCTGGGGCCGGAGGGAAAGCTGATCGGCTTCGACCGGGATCCGGAAGCGATGGCGCTGGCAAGGCAAAGGCTGGATGCGCTGCGGGAAAGAGCTCGGGGGCCGAGATGCCGCAGGTGGTCCTGCACGATGTGGAGTTCTCGCGGATGGCCGAGGTGCTGGCCGGAGAGAAGGTCGATGGTCTGCTGGCGGATTTCGGGGTCAGCTCGATGCAGTTCGACCAGGCGCACAGAGGATTTAGTTTTCAGGCGGAAGCCAACCTTGATATGCGGATGAATCCGCGCGAGGGAGTGACCGCCGAACAAGTGGTAAATCAGGCCGGGGAAAAGGAACTCGCCGATCTGATTTACGAATTCGGAGAGGAAAGGAGGTCGCGGAGAATCGCCAGAGCCATTGTCCGGTCGCGACCGGTGACGACGACGGCGCAGTTGGCCCGAATCGTTGCAGGCGCGGCCGGAGCAATGAAATCGGAGCGAGGCCGGCATTTCATCCATCCGGCGACCAGGACCTTTCAGGCTCTTCGAATTTACGTGAACAGCGAGCTGAGCGAGATCGATGCGCTGCTTGCTGTTGCGCCGGAGGTGCTGAAGCCGGGAGGAAGGCTGGTCACGATCAGCTTCCACTCTCTGGAAGACCGGCGCGTAAAGGATGCGCTGCGCGAGGGAGCGCGGCAGGGGATTTGGGAAGTGCTGACGCGAAAGCCGATGACGGCGGACGCGGAGGAGACGGATCGCAATCCGCGAGCACGCAGCGCGAAGTTGCGGGCAGCGGAGAGAAGAACAGGGAACAGGGAATAGGGAACACGGGCGGAGAAACGGGAGAAGCGAAGGAGAAGAACGATGGCGACACAGGCGATGGCGGCACCGGTAATCGGTGGATTCGGCCGCGACATGCGGTGGGTGGAGGAGCACAACGCGATGCTGCTGGCAGCGCAGCGGCGGGGCCGGCGGGGACCGACGCCCGAGGCGCTGTTCGCCAAGCGCATCGACAATTCGCGCCTGGTGAAGGCCAACGATCCGTCGTGCGGCCGGGAGATGCGCAGCTTCGCTTACGCCATGGCGTTCCTGCTCTCCCTGGTGATGGTTTACGGATGGCAGCACTTCAGCGCCATCGAATGCGGCTACCGCCTCGAGACCGCGCGGCAGCAGATGCAGTCGCTTGAGGAGCAGAACCGCGAGCTGCGCCTGACGGAAGCGCAGTTGGCCGATCCTTCCCGCATCGATACCATGGCAAAGAATCTCGGACTGAGCGCGCCGCAGCCTGGGCAGGTGGTTCAGCCGAAGTGCGAATCCGGACGTGGCCGGCGGAGCTGTAGATGGCAGCGTCGCATCCATCCGTTCCCGCCATGCATTGAGTTTCCCCCGGAGAGGAGAGGTGTCGTTGTGAATCTGCCTGCGTTCTCCTCTGAACCGTCACCGGAAGACGGTGACAATGTAACGCCCACAGGAGCCCACCACGCCGGAAAGCGACGTGGTGGGATTTCTTCTGTGCTGCCCATTCAAAAGCAAACCGTTCCTGGTTACGCCGATGCGGCAGACCCGCATCCTGGCCATGCTGGGTTTCTTTTTCGTCTGGACGCTGCTGATCGTTGGCCGGCTGGTCTGGGTTCAGCTGATCCAGCACAGCGAATGGGCGGAGCGTGCAGAGCGGCAGCAGGAACGGACGTTCACCGTGGCTCCGCGGCGCGGGATACTCTACGACCGCAACCTGCATGAGCTGGCCATGACGGTCGTGGCGCAGTCCATCTACGCAGTTCCGTCGGAGATTGGCGACCAGAGAGCCGCCGATGCCGCGACGCTGGCGAAGATCGTCCACACCGATCCGGAAGACCGTTTCACGTCGGAGAAACAGATCCTGGCGCGGTTGATGGACTCACGCAACTTCGCATGGGTGGCGCGCAAGGAGCCTCCGGCGGTGATCGCGAAGGTGCAGGCGCTGAAGCTCAAGGGGATCTATTTCCAGAAGGAGTTCAAGCGTTTTTATCCGGACCAGGCGCTGGCGGCGCAGATGCTGGGCTATGTGGGCATGGACGACAACGGTCTGGCGGGGATCGAGGAAGAGCGCGACAAGGAACTGCACGGAACACCGGGCCGCATGCTGACCGCGATTGACGCGCGGCGGCATGTTCTGGACAGCGAGGAACGCGATCCTCAGCCCGGCGAGAACCTGCTGTTGACCATCGACTCGAATATTCAGTTCATGGCGGAGCAGGCGCTGGATCGCAATATGGAGCGCACGGGCTCGGCCAACGGCACGGTGGTGGTTCAGGATCCGCACACCGGACAGATTCTGGCGCTGGCGATCCGGCCGACGTTCGACCCCAACAATTTCCGCCACACCGAGCCTTCTCTGCTGAAGGATCATGCGGTGAGCGACGTGTACGAGCCGGGCTCGACCTTCAAGCTGGTGACGTACTCGGCTGCCCTGGAAGAAAAGGTCATCACGCCGGACTCGATGATTCCGACGCTGGGGGGCGTGATCAATGTAGCCGGCCGTCTGGTCCACGATGACCGTGATGCGGTGATCTACGAGAGTCATCACCAGAATTTGCTCAGCGCCAATCAGGCGTTGTGGGAGTCCAGCGACGTCGCGGCCGTCGAACTCGCCCAGCGCATGGGCCCGGAGCGTTTCTATCAGTACATTCACGGTTACGGATTCGGTGTGCGCTCCGGCATCGAGTTGCCAGGAGAAACGCGCGGCCTGGTGAAGCCGCCATCGCGCTGGCAACCGACCACCATCGGCTCCATCCCGATGGGGCAGGAAATCGCGGTCACGCCGATCCAGCTGGTCACGATGGCTTCGGCCATCGCCAACGGCGGCGTCTATCTGCCGCCGCACATTGTGCTCGAGAGCACCAGCCAGATGCGCGGCAACCCGAACCTGCGTCCGGCAAGCTTCCATCCGGAAGGCGAGCTGCCCGATCCTTTGCCGCCGGGAGCGCATCGCGTGATCTCCGAGATGACCTCGGCCCAGATGCGCAAAATGATGGAGGGCGTGGTGCTCTATGGCACCGGAAGCACCGCCCAGCTGAATGGATACAGCGCTGCAGGCAAAACCGGCACGGCGCAGAAGATCGACCCGGCAACGCGCACCTATTCGAAGACGAAATACGTGGCGTCGTTTGTGGGATTCGCACCGGTCAGCGATCCCGCTGTCACGATTGCGGTCATCATGGATTCGCCGATGAAGGGCGGGCATTTCGGCCATGAGGCCAGCGCGCCGGTATTCCAGGATCTGGCACAGCGGGTTCTCGAGTATCTGGGCGTGCCGCACGATCAGGATCTGAAGCCGGTGAAGGAGCTGGCGAAGAAGAGCAAGCCGGTAAAGGAAGCCGATCCCGAGGAGCATGCAGAGGATTTGCAGTCGCTCTTCGCGGAGGTGAACAATCTTCCGGCTGACGATCCGCTGCGCAATCCCGCAGCGCCTGCGGCGACAGACGCCGTGGTTCCTCAGGGCGCAGCGTCGGCCATGCAGTCCGAGTCAGCCGGCGAATCCAAGCCAGCCGCACACGCAGATATGGCACCTCTCCAGCAGCCGGTCAGTACGAACACGAGTCCGCACTCGGTGACGGTAGCGACTCAGCGAGTCGCAGTGCCGGCCTTCGCCGGCAAATCGGTGCGCGAAGTGGTGGAGCAGGCGAACAACGCCGGACTGGGTGTTCAGATTGTCGGCTCAGGGATCGCGCGCGATCAGGCTCCGGCGGCAGGAACTCTGGTGCCCGCGGGGACGGAGATCGTGGTGCGGTTTGCGCAGTGAGGCCGGCGTCGTGGCGCAGATTCCTGTAAGTCGGCGGCGCTTACAATCAGCTTGATATGCGTTTTGACGAACTGCTGAGCGGGGCCGAAGTGGTGCGCAGAGCCGGTCCGAACGCGGAGGACGGCCCCGTGATTCGGGGTGTCGAGTACGACTCGCGACGGGTGCGGCCCGGTTCGCTGTTCATCGCCATGCAGGGCGAGACAACCGACGGCAATCGGTACATCGGCAAGGCCATTGAGCAGGGCGCAGCGGGAATCGTTACGGATTCGGCTTTGGTCTTCGCGGCTACAGCAAAAGAGCATGCGGAGATTGCCATTGCCGAAGTGCCGGCCGGAGGCGGCCGGCGCGCGATGGCGGCGGTAGCGGCGAATTTCTTCGGCCATCCCGAGAGGCAACTCGCCCTCAGCGGAGTTACAGGCACCAATGGCAAAACGACGACGGCGTTTCTCGTCGAAGCGATGCTGAACTCGGCCGGACGGAAGACGGTGCTGGTGGGAACGATTGAGAATCACGTCGCCGGAATGGTGCGTGCCGTCTCCCCATACGACGCCGGAATCGCGCGATCTGCTGGCGCTGTTCCGCGAGGGCGCGGATGCCGGGGCGACCGAGGCGGTGATGGAGGTTTCCTCGCACGCGCTCGCCCAGGGCCGAGTTTACGGAATGCCCTACGATGTGGCGATCTTCACGAACCTCACGCAGGATCACCTCGATTATCACGGCACGATGGAGAACTACTTCGCGGCGAAGCAGATGCTCTTCAACGGAGAGCTGGGCGCGCCGCCGCGGATTGCGGTCATCAATATAGAGGATGCGTACGGCGTGAAGCTGGCTGAGGTCGCGCGAAAGGCGGGCGCGCAGGTGTGTTCCTACGGGCTTGGCGCCGGCGACTTTCGCACGGAAAACGCCACGATGAGCGCGGCGGGGATGAAATTCCGGCTCACAGCGCCAGGAGGGCAAGCCGAGGTACGCACGCGGCTGAACGGAAAAGTGAATCTCTACAATTTGCTGGCTGCGGCGGCTGCCGCATCGGCACGCGGCCTGAGCCTGGAGGCAATTGCAAGGGGCGCCGGAGCACTGGCCCACGTGCCGGGGCGCTTTCAGACGGTGGATGAGGGCCAGGCATTTACCGTCGTGGTCGATTACGCGCACACCGACGACGCGCTGCGGAATCTGACGTCCCTGGCGCGGGAATTCGTTGGCGGATCCGGGCGGGTGATCACGCTTTTCGGGTGCGGAGGGGATCGCGACCGAGCCAAGCGTCCGAAGATGGGGCGCGCGGCGGGAGAAGGAAGCGATTGGGTGGTGGTGACGTCGGACAATCCGCGCAGCGAAGATCCGGAGGCGATCATCGCAGACGTACTGCCGGGGTTGATCGAAACAGGGACCAAATTTGTTGTCGAACCGGATCGCGCCCGAGCCATTCGCCTGGCCGTCGAAGGCGCGTATCCGGGGGATATCGTCCTGCTTGCGGGAAAGGGTCACGAGAAGGAGCAGGTTCTGCGGCATGGGACGATTCCCTTCGACGATGCGGAAGTTGCAGCGGCGGCGATTCGCGACGTCGTGGGAGCGCGCGCGTGAAACTGACGCTGGAGCAGATCGCACGCTGGTCGGCGGCAGTTCCCGCAGGCGGAGCGACAGTGGAGTCGATTGCAGCCACGGGGTACTCCATCGATTCGCGGACGCTGAAGCCCGGGGACCTTTTCTTCGCCATTCGTGGCGAACGATTTGATGGGCACGATTTCGTTGCAGCCGCACTGGAGCGCGGCGCATGTGCTGCGGTCATAGCACGCGATCGAATCGCCGGATGGCTGGGAGCCGCCGGTGCGCATCCACTGCTTGCGACCGACGATGTGCTGGCTGCACTGCAGAGGCTTGCGGCGGCGGTGCGGCGGCACTGGGGCAAGCGGGTCGTCGGCATCACCGGCTCGGCAGGAAAGACGACGACGAAAGAAGCCATTGCTGCGGTGCTGGGCGCGCGGTTCAGCGTTCTGAAGTCGCAGGGCAATCTGAATAATGGATACGGGCTGCCCCTGCAGTTGCTGCGTCTGGAGCCCGAGCACGACGTTGCGGTGATCGAGATGGGGATGTCGGCGGCGGGCGAGATCGCCGCACTGTGCCGCATCGCCGCGCCGGACTGGGGAGTGGTGACGAATGTCGGCCACGCTCACACCGAATTTTTCCCGACGGCATCGCCGGCGTGGCGCGGGCCAAATACGAGCTGGTGGCGTCGCTGCCGCGGCATGGCGTCGCCTTTCTGAATTGCGATGACGCGTACGTTTCGCAGTTCGGCCGCGGCTTTGAAGGCAAGGTGGTTTACTTCGGACGCGGGCCCTGCGGCGATCCGCATACAGAGAGCATCCAGTCGCTGGGAGCCGAGGGTCTGAGGATCCAGGCTTCGCGCCGGCGAGCAGCGTTGCGAAGTTGCATCTGCACCTGCCGGGCGAGCACAATGCGGCGAACGCGCTGGCGGCGATCGCTGTCGGCGTCGAGGCAGGCATCCCTCTGGCCGAGTGCTGTGCAGCGCTGGAGAGGATGCGACCCGAAGACAAGCGCGGCCAGGTGCTGACGATTCGCGGAGCCACGATCATCAACGACGCCTACAACTCCAATCCTGAGGCGCTGAAGTCGATGATCCGGACGCTGGCGGCGATGCCGGCCGAGCGGCGGATTCTGGTTGCCGGCGAGATGCTTGAGCTTGGCAAGGAGGCTGCGGCGCTGCATGCGGCATGCGGGAAGGCTGCCGCCCAGGCCGGTATCCAGATTGTGATCGGGGTGCGCGGAAATGCACATCACATCGTGGATGCGGCGAAACAAAACGGGGCAGAGGCCTGTTTCTGGAGACGCCGGAGGCCGCGGGCGAATGGTTGGTCGGGAAAATCTCAAACCCGGCGATGCGGTTCTGCTGAAGGCATCGCGAGGAGTGCGGCTGGAGCGCGCTCTCGATGCGTTGCAGGTAGCTCAAGCTAGAAATTCATTGTGGTCGTACGTGGACTGACTGAAAGGCCGTATCCGTTTGCAGAACCGCTAGTCTCCTTTATCTGGGGTGAGATATCTGGCGATGCAGCAATCGCGTCGATGTAATCCGCCGCTAAGCCGTCACTTCGCTGGAATGAACCGAGGGACCAGCCAGCGGCTGAAAAAGTGAGACTGTGCGCGATGGATTCCGTCAATTCCGTGACTGGTTGTCCCGCGTTGCGCATCACCATGAAGGCGTCGTAATCCTTTCGCCAGGCAAGAGACCGTGCGACGGCTCGCACCGGCTCGACCCGGCCGGTTGCAAAAAACTCCGCCCACAACAGATCCAGCCTCGACCAAAGCTCGCGATTCGGCGTTTCGTCGTAGGGATCGGAGAGCAGAGGCGCGTGAGCCACAACATCTTCCTCCTGCCGACTGAGCGCAGGCGGAGTAAGAAAGCGAGACATCGGCTTTTGCCAATAGCGAAAGAAGCAGCAACTTCGTGGGGGTCGGGCACGCCGCGATCTGCGGTCCAATCAGAGCAGCCGCCTGAGGATTGTCGCGGAAGGCCGACACGAAGAACTGCTGCAGGTTCGGATCGGCCTGGTGCTCTGCGGGAATGAGCCGGATTGCAGGCACCAGTAGTGCCGGCCGGGGAGTGAAGTGATACTTCATGATGAACTGCGTGGCTTCATCGGCGGTTTTAAACGGGACATTGGGTGCGCTGAAGGAGTCGACGTTCGCTGGTACTGTTCTTAGGGTCGTCGGCTTCTCGCGTGTCACAGCGGAGACGTCGAATTCGATTTTGCCAGAGGGAGCATCGGCAGGAAGACACCATTGGCCTGCTGAGGCTGCCAGGGAGACCATTTCCAGTTCCGGCACCGGGACATTCGCGGAACGAAGCGCACCGGCCACGAAGTCATATCCCTCCGGTTTGATCTTGCGGATGGGTGGCCCGGGACCTGCGGATCAAGCGTTCTTTGCTGGCCGGAAAACCGAACCTCGAAGCCAATCTTCAGCGTTCCGAGCAGTTGCTGTTGATTCGGGCCGGTGACAACCACTCCAATGCGGACGCATTGCCCGGGGCTGACATACTCGAGGCTGGAGGGAAGGTTGACCACGGAGAGCGAGGCCGGCCATTCACGGGTAACGACCGAGTCGAGCAGCACCAGGGGCTGGGGGGCGATCCCTTCGCTGTTTTTGCCACTGGCCTCAGCTGTTCCGGAGCAAAGGGCGACCATCAGAAGGAGAAATCCTTCCGCGATACGCTGAGCACCGCTGGTTCGCATGCCCAAATGAGACTCCCGGTGGCGTGGAAAGGCAAGACAAAACTCGGGCTGTGCCAGGCATCTTGCAAGACACTGCATTTCACTGTGGTTAGTACAGGGATGCCGGTAAAATCAGCGTGAATCCCGCCCGGCCTTCACCACGGAGGAAGTTTGCTTTACTGGCTGCTCTATCGGAAGCTTTACCTCTACTTCAGTCCGTTTCGGATCTTCCGGTATCTCACGTTCCGCACGGTTTTCGCTTCGCTGACGGCGCTGCTGATCACGCTGATCATCGGGCCTTATGTGATCGAAAGGCTGCGCGAATTTCAGATCGGCCAGTACATCCGCGAGGAAGGCCCGAAGGCGCATCAGAAGAAGGCCGGTACGCCGACCATGGGCGGAGTGCTGATCTGTATCGCCATTCTGCTGCCCACTTTGCTGTGGGCGGACCTTTCGAATCCCTTCGTCTGGGTGGTAATGTTCTCGACCGCGGCCTTTGGGGCCATCGGTTTTGCGGATGACTATATTAAGGTGATCCACCGGCGCAACCTGGGCCTGACGGCGCGGTCCAAGATGATGTACCAGCTGCTGGTGGCCGCAGCGGTGGCCATCGTCCTGGTCTTTATGGACCTGGAGGGCGGCTATCGACACACGGCTGGTGGTTCCGTTCGTCAAGTTCTTCCGTCCGCGAGCTCTCCATTCCGGCGTCTGCTGCACATTCCACACCTCGGCGCTCTGGCGTTCCTTCCCTTTATCGTGTTCGTGATGCTGGTCATCGTTGGGTCCAGCAACGCCGTGAATCTGACCGACGGCCTGGACGGGCTGGCCATCGGCTGCACCATCATCGCCGCCGGCGCCCTCACGGTGCTCACCTACGTGAGCGGCCACGTCATCTTCGCTGATTATCTGGAACTGCAGCGCATGCCCATGGTCAGCGAGGTGACCGTCTTTTGCGGGGCCATGACCGGGGCCAGTATCGGCTTCCTCTGGTACAACGCGCATCCGGCGGAGATATTCATGGGCGATGTCGGCTCGCTGGCGCTGGGCGGAGCAATTGCCACGGTCGCGGTGGTGATCAAACAGGAGCTGCTGCTGCCGTTTATCGGGGGCGTGTTCGTCATCGAGGCGCTTTCGGTGATTCTGCAGGTGGGCAGCTACAAACTGCGGGGAGGGAAGCGCATTTTCCGGATGGCGCCCCTGCACCATCACTTCGAACTGATGGGATGGTCGGAGTCAAAAGTGATCGCGCGCTTCTGGATTCTTGCGCTGGTGTTTGCACTCTTTGCACTCACCACCCTGAAGCTGCGATAAAGAGTAGAGCCGGCGTGACACAATGAAGCCGGCGCTCGCGAGTTGCGGATGGAAATCAAAGGGAAAAAGGTATTGGTTGTCGGCCTGGGCAAGTCGGGCCTGGCTGCGGCGCTGTTTTTGCGCCGCCAGGGCGCGCAGGTTACGGTTTCAGATGTGCGCAGCGCCGAAGAGCTGACAAAGGAAATTCCGGCGCTGATCGAAGAGGGCATCGCGGTCGAGGCGGGCGGGCATGGGCTGCTGACCTTCCGGCGGCAGGACCTGATCGTCGTGAGCCCTGGTGTCCCGATGGATACGCCGGAACTGACCCAGGTGCGGAAATTCGGGCTGCCGATCATTGGCGAAGTCGAGCTGGCGGCGCATTATTTTCGCGGCAAAGTGCTGGCCATTACCGGATCCAACGGCAAAACAACGACAACGACTCTGTGCGGCGAAATTCTCGAGACTGGGGGATTGCCGGTTCAGGTGGGAGGGAATATCGGCGTTCCGGTGATCGCGCTGGTGGAGTCGTCACAGGATGACGGATGGTCGGTGCTGGAGATGTCGAGCTTCCAGCTGGAGACGACCTAGGAGTTTCATCCGCAGATTGCTGTGATTTTGAACATCACGCCGGATCATCTCGACCGTCATGGGACGTTTGAGAACTACGTTGCGGCGAAGGAGAAGATCTTCGCGCGCCAGACTCCACAGGACGCGCTGGTATTGAATGCGGATGACGACGTTGCCTCACGCGCGGCGGCGCGGGCGAAGTCGCAGGTGTTCTGGTTCAGCCAGAAGAAAATGGTGCGGCAGGGGGCGTTTGTTCATGAGGGCGTAATCACCTGGCGCGCATCGGAGCAGGCGGCGCCGGAGCCGGTTCTAAAGGTCAGCGAGATTTCGCTCAAGGGTGCGCACAACGTCGAGAATGTGCTGGCGGCGGTGTGCGCGGCGCGCCTCGCCGGAGTGGAGTCGGCCGCGATTCGCAAGGCGGTGACGGAGTTTCACGCGGTCGAGCATCGGCTGGAGTTTGTGGCGAAAATCAACGGCGTCGACTATTACAACGATTCGAAGGCGACCAATGTCGATGCGTCGATGAAGGCGATTGCCGCTTTTCCAGGAGGGATTCATTTGATCCTCGGCGGCAAGGACAAGAACTCCGACTATCGGCAGATGCGCGCGTTGCTGCAGGAGCGGGTAAAGGCGGTGTACACCATTGGCGCGGCGGCGGAGAAGATTCACACGCACATCGAGGGCGCGGTACCGATCGTGAGCGCGGTAACGCTGGATGCGGCGATCGCGAAGGCCGGTGCAGCGGCGCAGCCGGGCGAGATCGTGCTGCTGGCGCCCGCGTGTTCCAGCTTCGATCAGTTCGAGAACTACGAGCATCGGGGAAGAGTGTTCAAGGAGACGGTTCTGGCGCGGAGCGGTTTGGCAGCGTTGACGGCAACGTAGAAAGAAAGAGTCTATGGCGAAACGAGTCGGCGTCGACAAGTGGCTGTACTTTGCAGCGATCGTGCTGGTCGTGATCGGCCTGGCGATGGTCTTCAGCGCCTCGGCGGTGATGGCCGGAGAGCGCTTCGGATCGCCGTACTATTTCGTGGTTCGCCAGTCGCTGTGGGCGGTTTTCGGGCTGGTGGCGATGACGCTGCTCATGCAGGTGCCCTACAGCAAGTACAACAAGCCCACCGTCGTGTTCCCGGTGGTCGGCGTCACGATCATCCTGCTGCTCGCCGCATTCTTCATGCACGACTCGCACAACACGCACCGCTGGATTCGCTTCGGCATTCTCTCCTTTCAGCCTTCGGAGATCGCGAAACCGGCGCTGGTACTGTTCCTGGCGTGGTTTCTGCAGAACCGCATGCATCTGATGGATGACTGGCGCGGCACCCTGATTCCGGCGGCGCTGCCCAGCCTGATCTTTATCGCACTGATCCTGAAAGAGCCGGACCTGGGAACGGCGCTGGTGTGCGCGGGCGTGACCGCGCTGATGCTGTGGCTGGCCGGAATGCACCCGAAGTATCTGGGCTATGCTGCCGGGGTGGCGGCGCCGGTGCTTTACTTCATGCTGTTTGCGGTCAAGTGGCGGCGCGATCGCATGCTGGCGTTTCGTGAATCCTGAGTCCGATCCGCTGGGCAAGGGATTCCACATCATCCAGTCGCTCATTGCTGTGGGCTCGGGCGGATTTCGCGGTGTGGGCTATATGGATGGACGGCAAAAGCTGTTCTATCTGCCGGAGCCGCACACGGATTATATTTTCGCGAACGTTGCCGAAGAACTGGGGCTGATCGGGGCGCTGATCGTGGTGGGGCTGTTCGTCTTTATCGGGTGGCGCGGGATGCGCGCAGCGATCCTGTCCAAAGATCCTTTTGCGCGCTTGGTGGCTTTCGGCATCACGGCGACGATCCTGATCCAGGCCTTCTTCAACATCAGCGTGGTGCTGGCGCTGGTGCCCACCAAAGGCATCACGCTGCCCTTTATCTCTACGGCGGGACGTCACTGTTCATCATGCTGGTGCTGGTGGGCGTGCTGCTGAACGTCACCCGGGAAGTGGACTGAAGGAACAGGGTGCAGGGCACAGGGCACAGGGTGCAGGAAGCGCCTTCCACACAGAGTCGGCCTGCGCGCATCCTGATCGCCGGTGGTGGCACGGGCGGGCACATCATCCCGGCGCTCGCGATTGCCGATGAGCTGAAGGTCCGGCATGGGGCCGAGCTCCTGTTCGTGGGCACGGCGCGCGGGCTGGAGTCGCGGCTGGTGCCGCAGGCGGGCTATCGGCTGGAGCTAATTCGCGTAAGGCCAGCTGAACCGTGGTCTCTTTGACCACGCGGCTGCGGACGCCGCGTGGATCTCCCGTTGGGATTCTGGCAGCGAGCTGTCCCGTCTTCTGCGGCAGTTCGCCGCCCGAATGCGGTAATTGGGGTCGGCGGCTACGCATCGGGCCCGGTCATGGGAGCGGCGATCCTGCTGGGAGATCCCAACGCTGGCCTTTGAGCCCAACGCGGTGCCGGGCCTTGCGAATCGGCTGATCGGGAGCCGGGTCAGGGCGGCCGCATAATTTCGAGCCTGCGGCCCGGTATTTTCGCAAGGCGCATGTCACGGGGATCCCTGTCCGGAACGAGTTCTTTCATCTCGCGGCGCGGCCGGCGGGGGCCGCGCCGCATCTGCTGGTATTCGGCGGGCGCCAGGGAGCGCGCACCCTCAACGCGATGATGCCGAAGATCGCCGGTTCACTCCTGAACAAGGTTAGGGCTGACCATTCTTCATCAGGCGGGAGCGCGGCACGCCGAAACGACGCTGGCAGCCTACAGGGAAAGCGGAGCTCCGCCGGATCGATGGCAGTTCAGCCTTTTCTCGACGACATGCCGCGCAGGTTTGAAGCTGCCGATCTGGTTCTCGCCCGGAGCGGGGCCTCGACGGTCGCCGAACTCGCTGCGGCTGGGAAGCCCGCAGTGCTGATCCCGCTGCCGACCGCGGCCGACGATCATCAGAGAAAGAACGCCGAGGTGATGGCGGAGGTGGGAGCAGCGCGCGTGCTGCTTGAGCCCGATCTGACAACGGCACAGCTGGAAGGAACGCTCAGCGATCTGCTGGCCGCGCCGGATGAACTGCGCCAGATGGCGGAGAACGCGCGAACGCTGGCGCATCCGGACGCGGCGGAGCGGATTGCTGCAATGGCGATCGCACTGGCGCGAGGGGACTTTCGGAAGCAGCCTATTTAGGCCGGTCGAGGGGCGAGGACAAACACGAAGGCCTGCTCCGAAGAGCAGGCCTTTGAGTGTTGGGCAGCGAAGGGATTACCGGTGACCGCCACCGCCGTGGGAGCCGCCGCCCCCGCCGCCATGAAATCCGCCACCACCGTGGAAGCCGCCACCACCACCACCGTGGAAGCCGCCACCCATGCCACCGTGGAATCCACCGGCTGCTCCGCCGCGGAAGCCACCCGCCGCGCCGCCGTGGAATCCGCCAGCGTAGCCGCGGGATCCGCCCGCGTAGCCATGGTAAGCACCGGCACCCGCTCCACCGCGGATCCATTCGTATAGGGGCCGTGATAGGCGCCGCCGTAACCGCGGCCCGCATATCCACCACGGTAGCCACCCGCGTATCCGTGGTATCCGCCGGCATAGCCGTGATATCCGTAGCCGCCGCGGTAGCCATAACCGCCGCGTCCCCAGCCGCCGTAGTAGCCAGCGTGGCCGTAGCCGTAGCCCCACGGACGACCGTACAGCCGCGGTACCACGGGCCAGCGCCGATGAAGACGCCGCCGGCGAACCAGTCCGGTCCCCAGTAGCCGTAAGGTGCGCATTGATAGGGGTAATAGGGGTAGTAGCCCCAGTCGCAGACCGGGGGGCCACCGGCGTCGTAGTAGCCCGGATAACCTACGTCCGGGCCGATGCCGATTCCAACGGCAACCTGGGCCTGAGCCGGCTTCGCCAGTGCGAGGGGCAAGGCCAGCAATCCAAGGAACAAAGCATAGCGCAGAGCGCGCATGATCAACCTCCTGTCAGACCGCTCTGGGTGTTTTCCTGTGGATCTGACGCCGCCCTCCAGGCTCTCGCGGGACTGGGCAGGCTGGCTACTTCTACTAACGTTAGACGCCGCAGAATGTTGCGGCGACTCTCGCCGTACACCCGGAGGATAAACCCTTGAGAAGGCAGCGGAAGGGGGTTGCGCGCCACAGTGCCTAATACCAGCGGCGGGGCGGCGGCGGGTAACACCAGTAAGGATGGTAGCAATACCGGGGCGTGGAACAGATGGCCAGCAGCAGAGCGATGATCCAGCCGATGCCGGTCCAGCCCAGGAAGAGGTTGAGGAGGAAGATGCCTGTAACGTTGTGGGTCTGACGGGCCGCTGCGACTAGTGAAGCGCAGGAAGTAGATTGCGACACCGAGGAACTCGGTGATGGGTGCCTCCGTAGCTTTCCGGGAGAGGATACGCAGGAGGGACCGCTGTGGTTCAGGTTTCCAGCGGAACCCCCGCGCCGCCGGGGGGTTGACCCCCCTGTTGCCGCGTATGTATTTGATCCTCGGGAGGGAGAAATCGGGCGGCCGCTATGAATCTTATAACAAAATAGTTGTGGATATCTATTTTGAATTGTTATTCGTAACTGCGCCCGGGGGGGCTGAAAACGGAACCCACCCGGAAGCGGGGAGCTTCGACGGGTGCGCATGGGCCGGTTTTTGGGGACGCGGCCCTCATCTTGCCGGCTCAGTGACGGTCATGACCCCGGGAGTGGTCGTTGCGGTCGTTGCGGTCGTTACGGTCGCTACGATAGCGGTCGCGATCCCGATCAGTGTAGTACTGGCGGCCCACATCGACGCGAGCCCGGAAGTAGTCATCGCGATCGTATCCGCGATAGATCCAGCGGCCCGGCACCCAATAGGCGCCATCGTAGTAGCCCGCCGACCATTCGTAGCCGACGCCCGGGCAGGGCGAATAGCCGCGACAACGGGGGCTCCGATGCCAACGTAGACTCGGGTTTGGGCCTGTGCTCCGGCGGCTGCGCCAAAACCAACGATGCCGGTGAGTGCAAGTGCGCGAAGAATGCTTTTCATCTGGAGACCTCCTCGGGTTCGCTTCGAATTGCTCTCGAAGTTGTGAACCTCTCATGCGGCCTGTTGCTCCGGATCGTCTGTGCAGGAAGTGAACGCCGCTCGAGCGAATTGTTGCGCGCACGACCGGCGACGCCTGTCAAGATGACGCAATCGTCACTCTATAGGCGAGAAGGCATCGCAGTGGGACAATGGAAGCCTATGGAAATGCTTGGGATTTATCTGTCGATTCCTTTTTGCCGTTCCAAATGCACGTACTGCAATTTTTCTTCAGGAGTCTTTCCGGCCAGTTATCACGATCGCTACATTTCCTGCATCGAGAAGGACCTGACTCGCATCCGCGCGCATGCGAAGCAGTGGGGCGCGCGGCTTCCCCAGGCCGTGGACAGCATCTACCTCGGCGGAGGAACCCCGTCACTTTTGTCTCCGGCTTTATTGCGCCGACTGTTTACTGCGCTGCGGCGTGAATTCGCCGTGCTGCCCACCGCGGAGATCACTTGCGAGTGCGCTCCAGGGCAGATCGACTCCGCCGTGCTTGATGCCCTTGTGGAATGCGGTGTCACGCGCGTGAGCTTCGGCGTGCAGTCGTTCGTGGACAGCGAGGCGAAAGCCATCGGCCGCCTGCACAATCGCGCGACGGCTCTGGAGGACATCCGCCGTGTGCAGGCCGCCGGCATTGCGGACGTGAGCGTGGATCTGATCGCTGGATTGCCGGGGCAGACGCCGAATTCGTGGTACGAGTCGCTCCGCGTTCTTGCCGATTCAGGCGTCGATCACGCGAGCATCTACATGCTGGAGGTCGACGACGAGTCGAGACTGGGGCGCGGGATGCTTCTGAACGGTGGACGCTACCGTGCGAAGGAGGTTCCGGTCGACGATCTGATCGCCGAGTTTTATCGGAAGCGATCGGTTCTCTGGCCGGCCACGGGCTGGCGCAGTACGAGATTTCGAACTTCGCCCGCAATGGCTGCGAGTCGCGCCACAACCTGAAGTACTGGCGACGCCAGCCTTAATTCTCGGCTTTGCAGTCGATGCCCACTCGATGCTGCGGATGAACGCGGGTTCTGCGTCGCCATTTTTAACGGCGGATGATCTGGACACCTGGCTGAAGGAGTCGGGATGGGAAGCGCCGCGCCGCCTGGATCGCGAGGAGGAGATGGAAGAAGCATGGTTCCTCGGGTTACGTCTCAACGACGGCGTTAGTCTCGGAGCGCTGCGGCAGGACTTCTCTGCGTCTGCCGTGCGGGAATTTCTCGCGACGATTGGCGAACTGGAAGACGAAGGTCTGGTCAGCTTCCTGGATGGAGACCGGGTCGCGCTGACGGCACGCGGGCGGCTGCTGTCCAACTACGTGTTGAGCGGTTCCTTGCCGAACCCGTAGTTGCCTAGTGTGGTGTTTCTGAAATTTCTTGAACAATGCAACAAATCCGAGCGTACCAAAGCGGGTGCCTCAGGGGCTAAAGCGCATCTGATTTTGCATGCTTTTGCGGCACGACTGAACAGCTTGCAAAAAAAGGCCGGCCGGCTGCAGAAAAAAGCCGCAGGGGCTAAAGCCCTTGTTTTTTTGCGGCGTTTTTCGGCACGACCAAGGCGTGCCCTGATACTAAGGCTGGCCACTAGTA